>NZ_CP040813.1:1785000-2385000 GCF_009498295.1 Oceanihabitans sp. IOP_32
GGTGTCTTCTGTTTTACTCCAGGTGTAATAGGTGTTAGCAAAAAAGTTTTTCGACACAAATTTTAATTGCGCCACGTCAATACTCCAATCTTTTATTTGGTTTCTACCGGCATTGGTAACCCCTAAATTGTTGTTGTTACTATGGCCGTAATATCCAATAATCTCAGAATCATCACTTGGCTTAAAGTATAATGACGCTCCATATTTTTGAGAATCGAAATCGCGATCTAAATCTAATTCTTTATAAGCTGTGGTTCCCACATATACGCTATCGGTGTAGTTAAATTCTGTACCTTGAGACCTTTCAAAATGAAATTTATAGGCGAATTTATCGTTTATTACTTGGGCATGTCTCAGCCTAGCCGTGAGCACATTTTGGTTTCCCGCACCTATGGCAAAAGTTGTACCTTCAGATTGTCTTGGGTTTTTAGTAATGGTGCTTACCAGACCATTATGTGCGTTTGGACCATAGAGTGTGCCATTTGGCCCTAGTAATATTTCAACACGCGAAATATCATCTTTTGTAACCGTAGAGAAAGAACCCATTGGTAATCCTGTAGCGATTAAGGTTGACAACCTGTCGTCGGTAACTTGTAAGTTTTTAGAATTAAAAGCCGAGTTAAAACCTCTAATATTTATTCCTGTGCCCAAAACACCGCTTCTTACAAAATCGACACCTTTTTGTCTAGCCGCCAGTTCTCCTATATTAAAGCTTGGGAATTCCTCAATATCTCTTGCCGAAATGACATTTACCGTGGCGGGTACATCGGTGATTTTTTGTGGGGTTTTGCTTGCCGTTAAAATTACCTCATCTAAAATGCTATTAGACTCGCTTAACTGGGCATTTAATTGCGTTACGCTCCCAGAAGTTACAGAAACACTTTTATTTAAAGTGCCGTAACCAATAAAAGATACAGACACATTGTAGGTGCCTTCTTCAAGGTTATCAAGACTAAAATTTCCGTCGTAATCGGTAACGCTTCCTTGGTCTAAATTTTGGATATATACTGTGGCTCCAACGAGGGGCAGGCCCGATGTATCTGTAATTTTTCCCTGAATACTTCCAGTGGTTTGAGCACTTACAACCAGAGAACTAAATAATATAAATAAAGAGCATAATTTTTTCATGACACAAATAGGATTTAAGTTCAATTTATATGGCAATCTATTATGAAAAAGGAAAGCAGTGCTTAAAAAAAATCTTAATACGAAGTATGACTTTAATTGTAATTTTTAAAGAGCAATAAATAGTTTTACTTTATTTATAGTACTATAAAGCGATTTTAATTGATGTGTGACTTTAGTTTTAAAAAGGCCTCTGGTAAATTATTGGAAAGGGTATCGATAACCCGAATCATGAGTTGTTTTTGATTTTTTGTGGGCTCAATACCTATTAGAGGTGCTTTTATCTCATCTAATAAGCGTGAGGTATTTATCTTGCCTTCCATATATCTGGAAAGCGATATGCTCCAAGAGATATTAGGTACATAATTACTTTGTTTTTGTCGTTCAATCTCTTTTTCAGTCAAATTATATTTTGCTGAAAGCTTTAAAACTTCGTTGTATTTTTCTTCAATAATTAAGACGTTAATAAAAGACGTAAAAAAATGATGCCATCGGTGTTTAAACACCTCCTTTTTATATTTTCGCAAAAATGTTTTTGCTGTATTTTCAGCAAGGGTATTTTTTTTAAGTTCGGATAACACACGTATTTGGTATGAACAGTAGCCAATTTTTTGATGGTAATTATGTGTCTCGACGTATAAATCTTGATAGTCTTCTAGGAGTTTATAGGCTTTTTCTGGTTTGTTATTTCGTAATAAAATAGCTACCAAATTATTTAAATACATTAAAACATCGTTATTGTATTGCCTAATCGATAAATAGCCATAGTACTCGGCTTCTTTAAGCTCATCTTGTTTGGAATGCAACAATACCCGGCTGGCATAATAGTTAGAGAGCAAACGTCTGGAGTACATTTCGCCTTGACTAAAGTAATCGTCAATTTGATCAAAAACCACTTTTAACTTATCATGCTCGTTGTAATTGGTATACATAAAAGCTACTAAAACAAAGGCTTGGTATCTGTTTTTACCATCAATATTTTTATTGTTAAACACTTCAAGCAACCAATTTTCTAAATGTTTGGTTTCGTTGTTATGGAGTGTGTATTGGTTTGTAATTTCTGTAGTTGCTCGATAGAGTTTCTCCTTAATGGTTATAGCTTGGGCATAATCTTGTTTATAAGTTTCTAAAAAATCGGCTATGATTTGATGGTCCTTATAACGCATTCTCACTAAGAGATAAGGTTTGTATTCTTTAGCCAGTTCAAACAAAACCTGAAAACTGAAGTCTGGATTTTTATAATCTTGAATATAGTTTAGGAACTCTTTTTCTTCATGGGAAGTAATGGCATCGGTAAGAATCTTTTTTGTTAACGACATCAACCAATTAATTGTATTATCGACATCAAGCTTAGTTAATTTGTTTTCAACCCAGTCTTTAATATAAGAATATTTGCGTTTGTTGATGGATGTGTCGAAGTCCTGAAACCTGTTTTGAGACAGTGCATTAGCAATTAACAATTCCACGATTTGGAGTTTTTCAGGATCGGTAAATCGGTAGCTGTCTTTTAGATATTTGGCCTCGTTTGGTAATATAGTTTTACTAAATTCGGTAAATTTTTTAAGCTTGGTTTTCATTGTTTAAAATCAACAAATTGCTGAATTAATTGGTTTACTTCAAGAGGTTTTTCAAATTGAACAAAATGACCTGCATCTTCAACAAAGGCAAGTTTTACCTGTTTTATTTTTCCTGAAGTGCTATTAGCCACACTTTTAACGGTTAAACCAGGATTAAGGTAACGATTAGGTATTAACATATCTTTATCCCCGAAAATGACGAGCGTGGGTTGTGTTATTTTACTTAAATCCTCATTTACAGGATCGTCTAGCATTCCAGAAATACTCTTTACAATGGCTTGGCAATGGGCATTAAAATCTGAGGCTAAGGTAATTTGTTTTCTATCGTTAATCATCTTAAAAGCTTCTTTTGGCTGTACATAAAAATTAAGGGCATAGTTTTTTTCTATCTGCTGGTCTGTGGTATTTTTTATCACTTCTGGGGTAAAAAAGCCCTTTAAAATACCTGCATTAATCTCAGAAAACTGTTCGAGACCCGCAGGGGCCACAAGAATTAGTTTTTCTATGGCTTCTGGATAATTTACGGCCAGCTTTACACTAGCTTGTCCGCCCATAGAATGTCCTACAAGGACAACTTGGTTTAAATCTAATTTCTCAATAAATTTATTTAGATGATCGGCAAAATAAGAGGGGGTGTAATCTGCTTTGGGCTTAGACGATTTCCCGTAGCCAGGGAGGTCTAAAGCAATGCAGGTATAGGTTTGTTTTAAGGTTTCGATGTTTTTGTACCAGGCATCGGCATTACTGCTTAAACCGTGTACAAACAGTAAGGTTGTTTTACCAGAACCTTCTTTAATATAACTTATTTCTAAGCTATCAATTATGGCGGTATGGTTCTTAAAATGGTAAGGAGAAAGTATGTCTTTCATAAGTTTTTCTGGATTTTGCGAGAATAGAGTCGTGTTGGTTAATATGAGGATACACAGAAATGCTAATCGTTTCATTGTTCAGATGTTATAGAATTAAAGTAATTGTAAAGTTGTTTTCTAGACACTTTACCTAAAGATGTTAAAGGAATCTTATCTAAAATAAAAATATATTTGGGGTGTTTATAAGGCGCTAAGTTTGTTTTTAAAAACGCACGTATTTTTGCTACCGACATGTCTTTTTTAGAACTGGTTACAAAGGCTATGCCGCATTGTCCCCAAGTGTTATGTGTGGTGCTTAACACGACGGCTTTTTTAATACCTTTTAGGGCTTCTAATTGTGTTTCTATTTCTTGCGGATAAATGTTCTCGCCCCCCGAAATGTACATATCGTCTTTTCGTCCTTTCATATATAAAAAACCATCGCCATCGCGAGTTACATAATCGCCCGTAAACAGCCAGCCCTTTTTAATTTTTTCGTTTGTTTTAACCGAGTTGTTCCAGTAACCAGGGGTTACAATAGGGCCTTTTATACATAATTCGCCTACCTCATTTGGTTTCACACGAACGCCTTTTTGGTTTACAATTTTAGTTTCTAAATAAAAATTAGGTTTACCAATCGAGTTGGGTTTTAATTGAGCCATTTTATGATGCAGTGAGGTGATGCTTGGTCCTGCTTCGGTTAAACCGTAACCTGGGCGGATATAAATATTTTTTTTACTTTTCCAAAACGACACCAATTCTTGTGGTACTTTTTCGCCCCCAGAAATAATATAGCGCAATTTTTTTAGGTTTACGGCTTTAAAAACAGCTGTTTTTTGCATCATGAGGAGCATGGTAGGTAAAGCCATAAATAATGTGGTTCTGTTAAGTTCTAATAAACACAGTATTTTTTCGGCATCAAATTTTTCTAACAAACCAATGTGTGCACCTTTGTGCAACAGAGGAGTTACAAAAATATTCCAACCAGATGTATGGTAAGGCGGTAGGGTATTTATGGTAGAATCTCTAAAGGTTATGCCTAGTTGCATAGAGGTGTTTAGGCTATTCCAGAACAGCATCTTATTGGTGTAAATCACCCCTTTTGGCTTGCCCGTAGTTCCAGAGGTATAGAAAATAAATAAGGGGTTATTTGCTTTTATCTGAAAGGTTTTCACTGCTGATTCTTGAGCGTTGTTATAATGGTGTTTTAGAGTTTTAAAAGTGATTTTTTTAAAATTAGTATGGGGTAGCAATTTAACTTTGGCTTCATGCGTTGTACTGTATACAAGTAAACTTGGTGTACAATCTAAAATAAGTTTAGAAGTTTCGTTTACAGATAAACGATAGTTTAATGGGACCATAATAATCCCCATACGTTGGCAGACTACAAAAAGCACGATATATTCTAAACGGTGTTCTGATAAAACGGCTATTCTATCGCCTTCTTGTAAATCTAAGGTTTTAAATTTTTGTATTAAACGATTGGCATAGTGGTGTAGATTGCTGTAGGTATAACTCGTATTGGTGTCATACGAGGTAATAGCAATTTTGTCTGGCGTATAATCTGCCCATTTCGCTATCCAATCTAGTGTACCCACGTTTTATTTTTAGCATCTAATTTATAAAATATATAACCAACTAGCACAGAACAAACAATACCAATAGCAGCCGAAACCCCAGGATTGTTTACGGGCTCTTGCATATAAGGTGTTATCCGGCCGTAATAAACCCCAAAATGTACCACAATGGCCGTGATGCTGGCTATAAAAACCGATCGTGTTGACACATTTTTTAGGAAGGTGCCAAAAAGAACGGGCACAAAAGCGGCTGCAAAGTAGGCGTATACGCCATTTTGAGCAAATATGGCAACGCTAACGTTGGGGTTTTGAATTTGCTGCCAGCTGAGCAAAAAGCTTATCAGCCCCAACACAATTATCACGCCTTTATTAATGGCAATTGTGTTTTTGTTATATTTATTTTTAAATAAGGGGTTAATAATATCTGATGTAATGGTAATGGATAGCGATTGTATTAAACTCTCTAAAGTAGAAAGCCCAGCAGAGATTAAACCCACTACAATAACCAATCCAATACCAACAGAAAATTTAGTGACCACATAGGTTGGTATTATTTCGTCCATTCTTAGTTTTTCGTCGTTAACCATAAAATCTGGAAAACTAATTCGGGCATACAAACCCACTACCACCACTAAAAAGAAAATAATCATAAACGAGATACCACTAAATAAGTAGGTGTTTATCTTGCTAGGGTCTTTTAATAGTAAAGATTTTGTAATAATGTGTGGTTGGCAAACGATAGCTACTCCAATGACTACTTGAGCCACAATAATTTCAAAATAATCGCGAAACAAAAAACTAGAGGCGTTTGTTGGTTTGGTTAAATTAGGATCTATGGCGTTTAATTTATCTATAAAACCAGTTATTCCTTCAGAAAAATAATGGTAACCTGAGCCAATTAAAATAAGAGCCACGACACACATAATTATAGCTTGAATGGTGTTGGTATACACCATCGAGTTAGCGCCTCCAAACATCATATATCCGAATACAAATATGGTAATTGCCATAAGCACATAAAAAGGATCGGCGTTAAGGGATTTGGATATTACTTGTGTGAGCCCGACATTAATAAGCACTATAAATGTAATGAGTAATAGCGCTATAATACCAAAGAAAAACGCGTAAGTTTTACTTTTGTAACGTTTTCCTATCCATTGCGCCATGGTTGTTGCTTTTACCGCATTTCCTTGTTTAACAAAGCCTTTTGTAAAAACAATAAGGGAAATAAAAGCAGCAATGGGCAACACAACAGCAAAAGAAATCACGCCAGAAAGTCCGTAAAGTGCTATAAACCCTGGGTTAATAATAAATGTCGCAGCACTAGTCATAGACGCCGCTAAAGACAAACCTACTACCCAAGCAGGAAAGCCAAGATTACCAACGGCATAATCTTTTATACTCGTGTTTTTGCGAGCGCCACGCACAACAAAATATAAAATGACTACAGCGTAAACTGCCAATAAAATCCACATGTAGGTTACCCATTGATTTGATGCTATCATTTTTATAAAAGTCTTTAAAAAACAAATAACAACCTTTAAATTATTTTAGTTATTCATTTTTATTTTTTGAGAGGTATGACTTTTGATTAAAATATGAATAAAATTGAGTTATTAATATAATATCGGTACTTTATTTGAGTATGACTTATAATGTGCTTGTATGATTGGTTGCATGATTAAAGTACTAAATTAGCAAACCTATCTGCTGGGTTAATTACAGGACTTCTTGTAGGAGTTACATTTATTCAATACGCTCAATACTTTCTGAAAAAATTAAAATCTTGTTGTTCTCGATTTTTTCAAGTATCAATAAGTCCTTATCTTCAGTAATTAAATATTCAGCTTTGGAAGCTACAGATAGTTAAGTAAAAAGTTGTCTTTTTCATCTCGACAAATCTTAATATCAGATTTAACTTCTATTAATTCTCCAAATTGGCCAAGGTGCTTAAGGATTTTCTCAATATCTTTTTTCGAGAAGTACTTTTTAAATTTTGGACCACTTACAACATCCATAGATTCTTCGAGTAATTCGCTAGAAAAAAATTAATATAAAGCTCTTGCTTTTAGTTAGTTAGTTAATTTCACTGAATTTTTTTGTAATTAGAAAGCTAATCCAAAGATTTGTATCGCGGATTATTTTCTTATTTTTCATATCGTGATTTTCTCGCTTGCTCAACTTCTTTAGTTATTTCCTCTAATGAAATTTCATCATTGGATTTAGCTCTAATCTTTGATTTAATGAATTATACTCAAATAACGAATCTTTTCAGCATGTAGTAAAATACTTTTACAGCTTTTTGGGAAACTATAAAAATCAAACTTAGAGGTTTTAAACAGGATTATAAAAAAATCAAGCCAAAATATTCCAAACAGATTACTTAATTAACAACATTATCCACATTAAAATAACCACCCTTATTTTCTTTTCTACTCAAAGACTGATTGATAATTAAATGCGCCACATTTATCATATTGCGCAATTCGCAAAGTGGGGTCGATAGTTTTGATGTTTTATAAAAATCTTCCACCTCGTTATAAATTAAATCCAGGTGCTTTATGGCTTTTGTTAACCTGTCGTTGCTTCTAACAATACCCACATAATTGCGCATTAAAGCTTGTAATTGTTGCAGGTTGTGTTGAATTAAAATATGCTCTTTAGGGGTCATGGTACCTGCATCATTCCAAACGGGAATATTCAAATTTAAAGTTTGAGAGCGATCTTCACTTAAATATTTAAAAATATTATGAGCATAAACTAAAGCTTCTAATAAAGAATTTGAAGCCAAGCGGTTCGCACCATGCAATCCTGTTCTTGCACATTCGCCGCAAGCAAATAGATGGGGTATAGAGGTTTTTCCGTTTTTATCCACATGAATACCACCACACAAATAATGCGCGGCTGGCACCACTGGAATCCAATCGGTTTCTATGCTAATATTATGTGATTTGCACTTATTATAAATGTTGGGAAAGTGCTTTTTAAACGCTGTTATATCCAAATGGGTGCAATCTAAAAACACATGCGTATCTCCCGTTTTTTTTAATTCACTATCTATACTTTGCGATACGATATCTCGGGAAGCCAATTCTGCTTTTTCACTGTATTTGGGCATAAAGCGTTCGCCTGCTTTATTTCGTAAATAGGCGCCAAAGCCTCTAACCGCTTCCGATATTAAAAATGAAGATTGATTGCCCAGCGCATTGTACATGGCTGTTGGGTGAAACTGCACAAACTCCATATCGGCTATTTTTGCCTTAGCTCTGTAAGCCATTGCAATGCCATCGCCAGTAGCAATTACTGGGTTTGTTGTATGCCCGTAAACCCAACCAATACCACCTGAAGCCAAAACGGTATGCTGTGCTTTTATGGTTAAAATGGTTTCGGTTTTTTGGTCTAAAACATAAGCCCCATAGCAGGCATCAATTTTTGGTTTCACCTCTGTTAAGTGGTGATTTGTAATTAAATCTATAGCGAAATGATGGGGTAAAATACGAATGTTTTCCAATTGATGTGCCTTAGTTAATAAGGCCCGCTCAATTTCAAATCCTGTAATATCTTTATGGTGTACCACACGATTTTCTGAGTGGCCACCTTCTTTGCCTAAATCTAAATTTCCGCTGGTATCAAAATCAAAATTAGCGCCCCAAGTTATCAGTTCTTCCAAGCGTTTTGGGCCTTCCTTTACAACCATTTCTACTATAGTAGGGTCACAAAGTCCGTCGCCAGCATTTAGAGTGTCTTGGATGTGTTTCTTAAACGAGTCCTTTTCAGAATTTAATACCACAGCTACACCACCTTGTGCGTATTTGGTGTTAGATTCTTCTTCGTTAGACTTCGTGATTATAGTTACGGTTCTATCTGGAAATTTTTCGGCAATTTTAACCGAAAACGTTAAACCTGCAATCCCAGAACCAATAACTAAATAGTTTGTAGTCATTTGGGTTATTTTGATAATTCTAACATGCGCTCAATAGGCAATAAAGCACGATCAATAATAGCCTTATCCACTTCTATTTGAGGCGATTCGTTAAGCAAGCAATCGTGTAATTTTTGAAGCGTATTCATTTTCATAAAATGGCATTCACTGCAGGCACAGGTATTATCTTCTTTAGCAGGCGCAGGAATTAATTCGGTATTCGGCATTTCCTCTTTCATTTTGTGCAGAATACCAGCTTCGGTGGCCACAATAAATTTATGATCTTGATGCTGTTTTACATAATTAATCATACCTGCTGTAGAGCCTATATAAGTCGCGGTATTTAAAATATGCTCCTCAGATTCTGGATGGGCAATAATTTTGTAATCTGGATATTTTTTATGAAGGGCAATAAGCTTATCCATCGAAAATGCTTCGTGCACCACACAACTACCATCCCAGAGCAACATATCGCGTCCCGTTTCTTTAATGATATAAGCCCCAAGGTTTTTGTCGGGTGCAAAAATAATTGGGGTGTCTTTAGGAATAGAATTTACAATTTTTAAAGCGTTAGATGAGGTACATACAATATCGCTTAGTGCTTTGATTTCTGCCGAGCAGTTTACATAAGTAATCACCACATGGTCTGGGTGTGCTTTTGTGAACTTCTCGAAAGCCTCTGGCGGACAAGAGTCTGCTAGAGAGCATCCTGCATTTAAATCGGGTAGAACCACTATTTTATCAGGACTTAAAATTTTTGCAGTTTCTGCCATAAAATGGACTCCCGCAAAAACGATGATATCAGCATCGGTTTCGGCAGCTTTTTGTGATAATCCTAAGCTATCACCAACATAGTCTGCAATATCTTGAATTTCTGGTACTTGATAATAATGGGCAAGAATAACAGCATTCTTTTCCTTTTTAAGCCGATTTATTTCTTTTACTAGATCCATGGCTTTTAATATTTTTAAAATTAAAACAAGGGATAGCTCTATCAATTACTTAGAGGCTATCCCAATTATAATCATGTTATACTAAAATTTATTTTTAATCTTAATTTAAAAACGGTTACTAAGCAGCTACAGCAGATAATTTTTTAATTTCTACATGAATTTCGTTTAAGGTTAATTCGCTTTTTTCCAATTCCTTTAAAGCCGAAATTTTTATATCTTCAAATACACCTTTTACGCTTTTAAATAGATTTTGATAATACAACACGCCTTCTTTCATATTATTGGTAAAGTTAACGAGGTATTTTTCTTCTTTTTTATTAAAGGAAGCTTTGGCTTCTTCTAACTTATTTTTTAAATAATCAATATAAATATCCAGCTCTTTGATAAATAGATTTGGACGATCTTGACGGGTTATCATGTTCGCTCTTCCGTAGATATGGTCGGTCATTTCCTTTAAACTCATAACCTTAGAGTAATACGCCATGTTTGGACCTGGACAAATAGAAACACCTGCACCTTCAACTTTAGTATCTAAGTTGTATTTTAATAAGGCCGACGTGCCTAAACCAACACAGGTACAGGACTTCTCTATAATTTTATGATAAGCTTTCTCATATTCTTCTTTAGGGAGTTCTTGTTCTTTTAGAGCTTTTATCTTTAAGTGTTGAAACTCTCTAGAGGCCGTACAAATACCAGTTTCTTTAAATTCTTTGTTCAAGGCAACAAACTTTTTAGGGCACGAACTTCCTGGCCTATTTTTGTCGATTAACACCTGTTTTTCTAAATCTTTGGTATTGCCTTTTAAGCTGTTAAATGGCACGCCTAATGGTGAGATGTCACTTAAATACAAGTCTTTTTCTTCAGCATCAACCAATTTCTGTATGGTAGCATCATCAACCGTAGTGGCTTCGGGTACAAGTAAAAATGGCGTTCCCCAACCCACAGCGTCAAGATTGTAATGCTCTAATAAAAACTCATGTTCTTCGTTTGTACCCACACCACCTTGAGCTGTTATTTCGAAAGATAGCGCATTAGGAACCACTTTGTTTTGGTTTAAAAGCTCTTGCTTTAAAAGGGCTTCAATGGTTGTTTGAAGTTCTTCTTTCTTCTCTTTAAACTCGGCTAAAACAGGACCTAAAAGGTAGCCGTCTGTGGCAAAAGCATGGCCGCCACAATTTAGTCCAGACTCAATTCTATACTCAGACACCCAAAGGCCTTTTTTAGCTAAAAACTTTCCTTGTATTAATGCCGATCTGTAATCACTAACTTTTAAGATTAGTTTCTTTTTAAAGACCCCATTTTCATCAGGGAAGAAGTCTTTAAACTGAGACATATAGGTGTAAAGCCTCGGATTCATACCTGCAGAAAGTACAATCGAAGAATTTAATTTACTTTCTGCAAAGCCTCGTAAAGCCGCATGTGCATCGTTGTACTCTGTGGGTAATTTTTCTTTCTTAACATAATTTTCTCGATCCAGCTTAGTCATGATATTCACATCTATACTGCCCATATATAAATTATTGTTCGCCCATTTTCTAATCTCAGAAAAATCGAATTCTTTAGATGTTAGTTTTTTAAATTCAGCCTTTAATTTAGAGCCGTCTGGCAGCATATTAATATAGGCTTGTAAATCATCACTTTTATTATTAGCCATTTGCTTTAAAGATTCGAATTTCTCTTCGGCTAAATCGTTTATTAAATTTAAGTATGATGTGATTCTTTTTGCTCTAAAATCTTCTATTTTATCTGTAATCTCAGTGTAAGGAATTTTAAATTTTTCGCTATACATTTTCCTCAACTTCTCAAGTAAAATATCATCAACTAAAGAAATTACAGAGTCCATACCATATTGCGCTACTTTTAGTGGCGAATCTATTGTAAATCCAATACCCATAACTGGAATGTGGAAAGAGTGTGTTTTTTTCATATTGGTTACATAATTAATCTGCAAATATACTCATTTTCTGTAGACTGCATCATCTGTGAGCGTTTTAACGTATTGTAAACATATTTTATAAATTTAGAATAAATTATATAGCAATAAGATGAGTTATTAGTTAATTATTCTTAAAAGAAATTTAGTAAATCCGCAAAATCAATAAAACTGAAACACAGTTAAGTTGATTCGTTAAAGCTTTAGTATTTTTACGTTTCACTTTTTAGCAACCTTATTTTTTATGTCTGTAGAACCAAAATTAACGCGCTTTAATCAAAACGTATTGTCTAAATTTCAAATATACAACAGTATATTTATGACATTGCCTTTTGATTCTATAACCAAAACCGGCGTATTACTTCCCTTATTTCACGAAACTTGTAAAAAAGGTTTTGCCAGTGGCGACGATCCCATAACCATAGTAGATACGTTTTTTAGTAAATACCAAGCCCGACGAAACAAAGAAAGTCAGATTAATTTATTATTCCGCTTTATTCAATACATTGAAAGACAGGTTGTTTTGTTTGATGCTGTTGAAGATGCTGCTTTTCCAATTATTAATAATATGGAAGGCTTAGGCACATTGCGAAACCTTAAGGAAACCGCAATGTCTCAAAATAAAATGGAAGATTTACGTGCTTATCTTGAAGAATTTAAGGTACGTATTGTTTTAACCGCGCATCCTACACAGTTTTATCCGGGTTCTGTTTTAGGGATTATTACCGATTTAACTGAAGCTATAAAGGACAATAACTTAAATGAAATAAATAATTTGTTCGCCCAATTGGGTAAAACGCCGTTCTTTAAACGTGAGAAACCTACACCCCTAGACGAAGCAAAAAGTCTTATTTGGTACTTAGAAAATGTGTTTTACACCTCGTTTGGAAAGATTTATAATTATATACAACAAAATATATACACCGATAATAAAAAGCATAACGAAATTATAAATATTGGTTTCTGGCCAGGTGGCGATCGCGATGGAAATCCGTATGTAAAGCCAAAAACAACTATAAAAGTAGCTAAGAAATTAAAGACGGCTGTTCTAAAAAAGTATTATCAGGATTTAAAAGCTCTAAGACGCAAACTTACCTTTAGAGGTGTAGAAGATAGAGTTATAAAATTAGAAACTCGCCTTTACGATTTTAGCATTAATTTAAATACGGCAAATCCCATTTCTTTACAGGAGTTAACAACGGAGTTAGTTAGCATTAGAGATTTTATTGTCGAGGAACACCAGTCCTTATACGTTAAGGAAATTAACAGTTTATTAAACAGAGTCCAACTTTTTGGTTATCATTTTGCCACTCTTGATATTAGACAAGACAGCAGAATTCACAACAGTGTTTTTAACACCGTTATAAACAGTTTAATTGAAAACGGAAGTGATGTATTTCCTGAGAACTACAATGATTTGTCTGAAAGTGAACAAATAAAAATATTGTCTGAGGTTGGTGGTGCCCCTATTGATGTTAATGCTTTTGAAGATGAAATGGTTAGAAACACTTTAAAAAGCATGCAAGCCATTAAAACCATTCAGGTCACTAATGGCGAGCGTGGTGCCAACAGGTATATTATTAGTAATAACCAAACCGCTTTAAATGTGATGCAATTGTTTGCCATGCTTAAAATGGTTGCCTTTAACGATAACTTAACGGTAGATGTTGTACCGCTTTTTGAAACTATTGACGATTTAGAAAATGCGCCTGCGGTTATGGAGCAGTTGTACACTAATCTGGCCTATAAAGCCCATTTACAAAGTCGGGGAAACAAACAAACCATCATGCTTGGTTTTTCCGATGGCACAAAAGATGGCGGGTATTTGATGGCCAATTGGGGTATTTTTCGAGCTAAAGAATTATTAACAGAAATCTCTAGAAAATACGATGTTACGGCCATATTTTTTGATGGTCGTGGTGGCCCTCCAGCTAGAGGTGGCGGCAAGACTCATCAATTTTATTCGTCTTTAGGATCAACTATTGAAGATAAAGAGGTACAGCTTACCATACAAGGACAAACCATTAGCTCTAATTTTGGCACACTAGAATCGTCGCAATACAACTTAGAGCAGCTTATTAGTTCTGGCGTTGGAAATAGAATTTTTGTAAATCGTAATGAGTTATCTGATGCCGATAGAGTAGTGATGACAGATTTGGCTGAAACCAGTTATCAAACCTATAAAAATTTTAAAAGTCACCCTATGTTTTTACCGTATTTAGAACGCATAAGTACGCTTAAATACTATTCTAAAACTAATATTGGAAGTCGGCCATCTAAAAGAGGGAATTCAGATAGATTAGTATTTTCAGATTTAAGAGCCATACCTTTTGTGGGCTCGTGGAGTCAACTAAAACAAAATGTACCTGGTTTTTATGGGGTGGGTACGGCACTTAAAAAATATGAAGATGCTGGCGAGCTAGATAAAGTAAAACAGTTATATAACAACTCGAAATTCTTTAAAACTTTAATAGAAAACAGTATGATGTCTTTAACAAAATCGTTTTTCGATTTAACGAAATACATGGCTAAAGATGAAGAGTTTGGCGAATTTTGGCGAATTATTTACAACGAATATGAAATTACTAAAAGCTTGCTTTTAAAACTAACGGGTTATGCCAACTTAATGGAGAACGAGCCTACAGGAAAAGCTTCTATTGATATGCGAGAAGCCATTGTTTTGCCTTTGCTTACCATACAACAGTATGCTCTTAAAAAAATTCAAGAGTTAGAAAAAAATGGGGTGGGTAAAGATAATAATGAAAAGAAAATTTATGAAAAATTAGTTACCCGTTCGCTTTTCGGAAATATTAATGCGAGTAGGAACTCCGCTTAAATAGGTAGATTGTGTTCTTGGTTTAACCACAAATAGAAAGTGTTATGCGATTAGCTTTAATTATATGGATTGGAATACATGCAATTATCCATTTGTTTGGGTTTTTTAAATCGTTTGGTATATTCGAATTTAGTGCGATTTCTCAACCTATTTCCAAAACATTAGGCTTGCTATGGCTGTTAGGTTTTGTATTGTTCGCTATTACCGTAGTGCTTTTAATCGCACAATCGAATTACTGGTTTATCATGGGCATGATGGGTGTAATTATCTCTCAATTTGTAATTATAAATCATTGGAGTGATGCAAAATTTGGCACGATAGCAAACCTATTTATATCTATGGCGATAATAGTGGCCTATTCAAATTTTAGTTTTAAGAGTACCATTAAAAAAGAGAGAATAGCACTTTTTAAAAACTTAGAACCCACAAAAGATGATATGGTTACCAAAGAGGCGTTGGTAAACTTACCACCTGTTGTTCAGAAATGGTTAACTCACAGTGGAGTGATTGGTAAACCGTATATTTCTAGCGTGCACTTGGTTCAGGAATTGAAACTAAAGATGAAGCCCGAACAAGCGGCATGGTACACGGGTAGAGCCGAACAATATATTACAGTGGAACCTCCCGGATTTAATTGGAGTATTACTACTCAGATGAACCCTGTTTTAAAAGTTGCTGGTCGCGATAAATTTGAAAATGGCAAGGGGGAAATGACCATTAAATTATTATCACTTATTCCAGTTGCACAAGCTAAAAATGACAAAAAATTAAATCAAGCCGCACTACAACGATACTTGGCAGAAATAGTTTGGTTGCCCTCAGCATCTTTAAGCTCGTATATTAAGTGGGAGAGCATAGATAGCCATTCTGCTAAAGCTACTATGGCGTATAAAGGAACAATAGGATCTGGAGAATTTTATTTTGATGAAAACGGGAATTTTATAAAATTCGTTGCTATGCGTTATCAAGATTCAAAGGCCAGTGAAGCTACTAGATGGACGGTAGTTGCAACAAAGACAGAGGAGCGGAATGGCATAAAAATACCAGTAGAATGTGAAGCGAGTTGGGCCTTAAAGGAGGGTGAATGGACATGGTTAAAATTAGAAATAACCGATATTCAATACCATGTTACGGAGATTAGCAATGACTAGTGAATGACTAAAAACAGATGAAATATTCAAAACAAAGGAATTGGTTAACCACTAAATTTCCCTTGATATTTTATCTTGAAAAGCAAAGAAAGCACGTTTAGAGGCTTTTTCTTCGGCCTTTTTCTTAGAGGTGCCTCTAGCCTTAGAAACCACCTTGTTATCGATAGATAGCTTGACTGAAAAATGCCTAACCTCATCTTTACCCGTGTCTTCATACACTTTATAATCGAAGGTTTTCTTTTCTTTTTGGCACCACTCAATTAGCAAACTTTTATAGCTTATAACCTTACCTTCTAAAGTGGCAATATCTACATAGGGAATTATAACACGCTTAAAAATAAATTTTTCACAATACTTATAGCCTCTATCAAGAAAGATAGCACCTACTAAAGCCTCAAACAAATTACCGTGAATGTTGTCTCCAAATTGTCCAGTAGGTATTTTGCTTTCTACAAAATCTATTAAATTTAGGTCTTTACCAAGCTGGTTTAAATGTGCTCTACTTACAATTTTAGAGCGCATTTTTGTAAGATAACCTTCGTCGCCGCTAGGAACTTCAAGATATAAATGCGATGCAATAACAGCACTTAACATAGCATCGCCTAAAAACTCTAGGCGTTCGTAATTAATAGCATGACCTTTACTGTCTTTAATGTTCATAGAACGGTGTGTAAAGGCTGTGCTATAAAACTTGACATGCTTAGGTTTAAACCCGAGAATTTTAGTTAATTGTAAAAAAAAATTCCCGTTACCTTTAAAACGGGAATTTAATATGTTACGAATGCTTTTCATCTGATGGTTAATATAATTATTGAAATGTCAGATGTAATAAACCTTGTTTCATTTTACTGTAAAAATTAATTTATCGTTAAGGTTTATTGCATTCAGGATTTAATCCATTTTTCTAAATAATACACAAGCATTGTGTCCGCCAAATCCAAATGTATTACTCATGGCTACTTTAACATCTCGCTTTTGAGCCTTGTTTAAAGTTAAATTTAATTCTGGATCAATGTTTTCATCTGCAGTGGTATGGTTAATCGTTGGAGGTACGATACCGTGCTCCATAGCCAATATAACCGAAATAGCTTCAACAGCTCCTGCTGCACCTAACAAGTGCCCTGTCATCGATTTGGTCGAATTAATATTTATATTTTTCGCGTGGTCGCCAAATACTTTTGAGATGGCTTTAAGCTCTGCCACATCACCTAAAGGTGTAGAAGTACCATGCGTGTTAATATGGTCTATATCTTCTGGCTTAAGCCCTGCGTCCCTTAAACAATTTTCCATAACGGTAACAACGCCAACACCTTCTGGGTGAGGGGCCGTCATGTGATGGGCATCAGAAGATAATCCACCTCCTAAAACCTCAGCGTAAATTTTAGCACCTCTTGCTTTGGCATGTTCGTACTCTTCTAGAATTAAAGCGCCACCACCTTCGCCTAAAACAAAACCATCACGGGTACTGTCGAAGGGGCGAGAAGCAGTTGCTGGACTCTCATTTCTAGTAGATAGGGCATGCATAGCGTTAAATCCTCCCATTCCAGCAATGGTTACTGCGGCTTCACTTCCTCCAGTTACTATAACATCGCAATAGCCTAAACGTATAGAGTTTAGAGCGTCGAATATAGCATTGGCTGAAGAAGCACAAGCAGAAACTGTCGTGTAATTGGGTCCCATAAAACCATGTTTTATGGAGATGTTTGCAGGCGCAATGTCCGATATCATCTTAGGTATAAAGAACGGGTTAAATCTTGGTGTACCATCGCCCGCAGCAAAATTTAATACTTCTTGCTGGAAGGTTTCTAAGCCACCAATACCTGAGCCCCATATAACACCAACACGCAACTTATCAACCTTATCCAGATCTAAATTCGAGTCTTCAATAGCCTCGTCTGCTGCTACCATAGCATATTGCGCAAACTTGTCCATTTTTCGAGCCTCCTTTCTATCGAGAAAATCGGTAGCGTTAAAGTTTTTTAATTCGCAAGCGAATTTCGTTTTAAACTTTTCGGTGTCATAATATGTTATAGGCGCAGCACCACTTTTACCACTAATGAGGCCTTCCCAAAATTCGTCTTTGGTATTTCCTATTGGTGTTAAAGCCCCTAATCCTGTGACTACAACTCGCTTTATTTCCATAAATTTTTGCTTATTTTGCAGCTTCTATATAAGATATAGCTTGACCTACTGTAGCAATATTTTCAGCTTGGTCGTCTGGAATTTGGATATCGAATTCTTTTTCGAACTCCATAATTAGTTCTACAGTGTCTAATGAGTCTGCTCCTAAATCGTTAGTGAAGCTTGCTTCTGTAACAACTTCATTCTCGTCAACGCCTAATTTATCAACGATAATAGCTTTTACTCTTGATGCAATGTCTGACATAATTTCTTAATTTTAAGTTTTAATTAAGTCGCAAAAATAAAAAACTTTATTATAATAAACACCTTTACTTGAAAAATGTGTTGGTAATTTACTAAAAATGGTTGTAAGTATTTATATTTTCGCACTTAAATTGTTTGTTATTTTTTTATTTATTTACATAAAACTGGTCTTTTCGGGCTAAAACAAAACACATTTAATTGTTTTGTGAGCCCCTGTTTTTAAAACGGATTAGTGGTTTACAAAACATATTAAATGCTATAATATACACTAAATTTATGAAACGTATTGTAATTTTTGCCTCTGGAAGCGGGACGAATGCCGAAAACTTAATTACCTTTTTTAAAAACAGCAATAAAGCCTCTGTTGTTCAGGTGCTTACCAATAATCCGCAGGCCAAAGTTTTAGAGCGTTGCAAAAAACTAAAGGTTAGTGCGTTAAGTTTTAATAAAATAGCTTTTACAGAAACCGATGATGTTTTAAATATTTTAAAAGCATCAAATCCAGATATTATTGTTTTGGCGGGTTTTTTATGGAAATTTCCAGAAAATATTTTGCAGGCATTTCCTAATAAGGTAATTAACGTACACCCGGCCTTATTGCCTAAATACGGCGGAAAAGGGATGTATGGCATGCATGTACATGAGGCGGTTGTAGCAAATAACGAAACTGAAACAGGCATAACCATTCATTATGTAAATGAACATTATGATGAAGGCGCCATCATTTTCCAGGCCAAATGCGAGGTAAACTCAAATGATTCTGCTCAAGATGTTGCGGCTAAAATCCATGAATTAGAGATGGCGCATTTTCCTAGAGTGGTTGAGCAACTAATCCTTAAAGAAACTTAGAATTTATATTTAAAAGATTTCCGCTTTAGCGGAAAAAAAAATGAGTAAAAAAAAGAAAAAATATTATACCGTCTGGAAAGGCCATAAAACTGGTGTTTTTGAATCTTGGAATGCATGTAAAGCCCAAATTCAAGATTATCAAGGTGCTCTATATAAATCGTTTCCAACTTTTAATGAAGCACAAAAGGCATTTAAAGGACATTATAAAGATTATATTGGTAAAGCCTCGAAGTTTAAAAGTGATTTATCTGCCGAGCAATTAAAGAGAATAGGACAGCCCAATTACAATTCTATTTCGGTTGATGCCGCTTCTAGCGGAAACCCTGGTATTATGGAGTATAGAGGTGTAGATACCAAAACAAAAAAACAACTCTTTATTCAGGGTCCATTCGAGCAGGGCACCAATAATATAGGCGAATTTCTAGCACTTGTTCATGGTTTAGCATTGCTGAAAAATAATAATAGTGACCGAATTATATATACCGATTCTAAAACGGCCATGAGCTGGGTTAAAAATAAAAAGTGTAATACAAAATTAGAGCGTAACGAAAAGAACAAAGCGCTTTTTGATCTTGTGGATAGAGCTGTCGAATGGCTAAAAAACAACAGCTATTCTACCGTTATTGTAAAATGGGAAACTAAGGCTTGGGGAGAAATTCCTGCAGATTTTGGACGAAAATAACGTGTGGCATCTTTCTAAAATAGAATTGAGCCTTAAAACTCGTGTTGATTTAGAAATACGAAGAGGGCATTGGTACGTTATTCTCTTCATACATAAAGGTCTGTTTTTAAATTCTATGAGCAACTTATTTAAAAATCATTAATGTCCGATAAAAGACATAAGACCGCTTCGCTTTTAGACGTTAGAACCAAGGCTAGATTCTAACTAGCTGATTGGCAGAAGTGAATTGAATAATAAAACATCTCATCGCACTCTTTATAATTGTTTTATATAAACAAGGTATCATTTTAAAAGACGCGTCAAGTTCTTTATTTAAAAGAGATTAACGATTATAAAACGTTTTTAGTCGGACACTAATGTTTAAAAATAGTAAATTGATTAAATTTTGAGGAAAACGCTTTTTTTCTTTTGCTATATTTTATAATTAATTGTCCTTTATATGTCATAAACCTATAAATTAGTAACTTATGATGACATCTTTGTGCCGAAACGACAATAGATATTTATTTTTATTCCGCGTAAATCTGCGGGGTAATTATCCCTTATCTAATATTTGTTTTCTCGCTGATTTCGCAGATGGACGCAGATTTTTTCGTCGTATGACGAAAAAAGGGACATACAGATATAATTATTAATATGATAGTTATCATATAGTCATAAAAAAATATTATTGTCTTCGTTTTTAAAACACTTATATTTGCAAAAATTAGAACACCAGTATGGGTAAATTAGTGATAGTAGGTACAATGGCTTTCGATGCTATTGAGACACCTTTCGGAAAAACCGATAAAATTCTTGGTGGCGCAGCTACTTTTATTGGGCTTGCAGCCTCTCATTTCGATATCGATGCCGCAGCCGTTTCAATTGTAGGTGGCGATTTTCCTCAAGAGTATTTAGATTTGTTATCAAATAAAAATATTGATCTCTCAGGCGTAGAAATTGTTAAAGATGGTAAAACCTTTTTTTGGAGCGGTCGCTATCATAACGACATGAATTCTCGCGACACTTTAATTACAGAGCTTAATACCTTGGCCCATTTTAATCCCGTTGTTCCAGAAGCTTATCAAGATGCCGAGGTGGTTATGTTGGGTAATTTGCACCCCATAGTGCAGTCTGCTGTGTTAGATCAAATGCAAACCAAGCCCAAATTGGTTGTTTTAGATACGATGAATTTCTGGATGGATTCTGCTCTAGACGACCTCTTAAATGTTATTAAACGCGTCGATGTGATAACTATAAACGACGAGGAGGCCAGGCAGTTAACCGGGGAATATTCCCTAGTAGTGGCGGCTAAAAAAATTCATAAAATGGGACCAAAATATGTGGTTATTAAAAAAGGCGAGCACGGTGCTTTGTTATTTAATAACGACCAAGTGTTTTATGCTCCAGCTTTACCACTTAAAGAAGTTTTTGATCCTACAGGAGCAGGCGATACGTTTGCAGGGGGCTTCGCGGGGTATATGGCTCAAACTGGAGACACCTCGTTCGAAAACATGAAAAATGCGGTTATATTTGGCTCTACTTTAGCCTCGTTTTGTGTAGAAAAATTTGGTACAGAACGCATGGTTAATTTACAAAGTGAAGAGGTGCGTAAACGCTTATTACAATTTAAGCAATTAACGCAATTTGAAATAGAATTGTCATAAATTAACGCGCTCTTATTTAGAGTGCGTTTTTAATTTTAATAATACTGCTAAGGTAGGAATTCAAAATATTTAAAAATAAGAACTAAAGCGATAACCTTTTATAATTATGAGTGATGCATTAAAGCACGAATGTGGAATAGCAGTAATTAGACTTTTAAAACCACTAGAATATTATAAAGAAAAATATGGAAGTGCATTTTATGGAGTGAATAAAATGTATTTAATGATGGAAAAGCAGCATAACCGCGGTCAAGATGGCGCTGGTTTTGCAAGCATTAAGCTAGATACGAAGCCTGGCGAACGCTATATAAGCCGTGTGCGCTCTATAGCCCAACAACCCATTCAAGATATTTTTTCACAAATTAACCAACGTATTAATAAAGAGTTTGTTGCGCATCCGGAGTATGTTGATGATGTGGCTGCGCAAAAAAAGAATATACCATATATTGGCGAAGTGCTTTTAGGGCACGTCCGTTATGGTACATTTGGAAAAAATAGTGTGGAAAGTGTACATCCCTTTTTAAGGCAAAACAATTGGATGCACAGAAACTTAATAATGGCTGGTAACTTTAATATGACAAACGTTAAAGAGTTATTTAGCAGTTTGATAGATTTAGGGCAACACCCTAAAGAATATACCGATACTATTACCATTATGGAGAAAATCGGGCATTTTTTAGATGATGCTGTTAGTAAAATTTACAAAGATTTAAAGAAAGAGGGTTTTTCCAAAAAAGAAGCCTCGCCACTAATTGAAAAGCGACTTAATATCGCCAAAATATTACGACGTGCTGCCAAAAATTGGGATGGTGGTTATGCCATGGCTGGTCTTGTTGGGCATGGCGATGCTTTTGTTTTAAGGGATCCAGCAGGGATTCGTCCTACGTATTACTACAAAGACGACGAAGTGGTGGTTGTAGCTTCAGAGCGACCAGTAATACAGACCGTTTTTAATGTGAATTTTGAAGATGTTAAGGAATTAAAACCTGGACATGCTTTAATTACCAAAAAATCTGGTAAGGTTAGTATAAAAAAAATATTGGAACCTTTAGAGAAAAAGTCCTGCTCTTTCGAACGTATTTATTTCTCTCGTGGAAGTGATGCTCAAATATATCAAGAACGTAAAATGTTAGGTAAATTATTAATGCCTAAAGTTCTTAAGGCTATTGATTGTGATACAAAAAACACGGTCTTTTCGTACATTCCAAATACTGCCGAATCGTCGTTTTTCGGGATGATAGAAACTGTTGAAGACTATTTAAACGAAAAGAAAACAGAAGCTATTTTAAATGGAGGTGGAAAAATGTCTGCCGAGAAAGTTACCAGAATTTTAGAAGAACGACCACGAATAGAGAAAATTGCCATTAAAGATGTAAAATTACGAACTTTTATTACAGAAGATAGTAGTAGAGACGATTTGGTAGCTCATGTTTACGATGTAACCTATGGTGTTATAAAGCCCACCGATAATTTGGTAATTATAGACGATAGTATTGTGCGCGGTACAACACTTGAAAAGAGTATTCTTAAAATGCTAGATCGACTGCATCCTAAAAAAATAATTGTAGTGTCCTCGGCGCCTCAAATTCGCTACCCAGATTGTTATGGCATTGATATGGCAAATCTTGAAACTTTAATAGCCTTTAAATCGGCATTAGCACTATTAAAGGATAGAGGTATGTATCATATAGTAGAAGAGGTTTATAACAAATGTTTAAGTCAAACCGCGTTAGACGATAAAGATGTAAAGAATTTTGTTAAAGAAATATACGATCCTTTTACAGATGAAGAGATTTCAGATAAAGCTTCAGAGTTGTTAAGTGATAGTACCTTAAAGGCCGAAGTAAAAATTATTTTTCAATCTGTTGAAAATTTACACAAAGCCTGTCCAGAACACATTGGCGACTGGTATTTTACTGGGAATTACCCAACAGCTGGAGGAAATAGAGTAGTAAATAGAGCTTTTATAAACTTTTACGAGGGTAATAAAGAACGTGCGTATTAAAATTTTAGAACCCTTTTCGGCGTAATTATTGGGATATGCGGCGTTTTGACGAATAAAGAAGTAGTTTATCTAAAAAATATTTTTTTTCTACAAATTACATCTACTTTAGTAAAACCATAACATAAGTAGGTTAAGTTCATGGTAGATTTGGGGTAAGAAGGTGAACGAAAGTTCACCTTTTTCATTTTAACGAAAGTTTTAAAACTAAGTTGGTTTTTAGAGTTATAATATCTATCTAAAGGTTTTGCCTAACTTTAAACAACTCAAATATAATCCCTATAGCAACGTGATGAAACAAAAAAGCAAACCCTTTTCAGGATTTGCTTTGGTATGTATTAAATAAAAAACGCTTATTTCGCTTCGGCGTAACGTCTTTCTACCTCATTCCAGTTAATTACGTTAAAAAAGGCATTAATATAATCTGGACGACGGTTTTGGTAATTCAGGTAATAAGCGTGCTCCCAAACATCTAAACCTAAAATGGGTACACCGCCACAACCTACTCCTGGCATTAATGGGTTGTCTTGATTTGGTGTCGAACAAATTTTAACCGTTCCATCTTTATGCACACACAGCCAAGCCCAACCAGAGCCAAAGCGTGTGGCCGCAGCTTTACTAAATGCAGTAATAAACTCGTCTTTAGAGCCGTAAGCCGCTTCTATAGCATCTTTTAACTCTCCAGACAAATACCCTCTATCTTCTGGGTTCATAACGGTCCAAAACAAATTGTGATTGTAATATCCACCACCATTGTTTCTTACGGCTGTATTATCCATGTCCAAATTTGTTAGAATATCTTCAATAGATTTCCCTTCTAAATCTGTGCCTTTAATAGCATTATTTAAGTTGTTTGTATAACCTTGATGGTGCTTGGTATGGTGTATTTCCATAGTACGAGCATCGATATGAGGCTCTAAAGCATCGTAAGCATATTGTAATTTCGGTAATTCGAAAGCCATAGTTTTATTTTTTTTAAATTAATAGTATTCCAAATTTACGGATAAAACACATCAATTAAAAATAATATATACTTATGAAATGATTGATAGTTTTTATATTGTGTTTAAATTTGTCTTTATGCAGACTAAACATCCTTTTACTATCTATAATGCTTCTGCCGGAAGTGGAAAAACCTACACTCTAGTAAAGGCCTATTTAAAAATCCTTTTTAATTCGGATAATCCCTATCTTTTTAAAAACATTTTGGCCATCACATTTACTAATAAAGCGGTTGCCGAAATGAAAGATCGTATTATTGAAATGTTAAAAGCCTTTTCAGATAAAAGTGTTTTAGAGTCTGAAGACAACAGTATGTTTTATGACATTTGTGAAGACATCAACATGGCACCTGAAGTGCTTTTTGAGAAGTCAGGAAAACTGTTAAACACCATTTTGCACAATTATGCCGCTTTTGATATTAGCACGATTGATGGTTTTACACATAAACTGATACGCACTTTTGCCTACGATTTGAAAATACCCTTAAATTTCGAAGTCGAATTAGACCAGGATTCCCTTTTAAATCAAGCCGTAGACCGTTTAATTGCTAAAGCGGGAACAGACACAGCCTTAACGCGAGTTTTAGTCGATTTTGCGATTGAAAAGGCAGACGATGATAAAAGCTGGGATGTCGCTCTCGATTTTAATAAAATTGCAAAATTATTGGTTAACGAGAACGATAAGCCGTTTATTGAAAGCTTAAAGGGTAAAAGTTTAAAAGATTTTAGTACACTTAAATCACTGTTACAGAAAGAAATCACTCTGGTTGAAAATACATTAACCGAAGGTGCAGAAGGCGTTTTAACCTTAATCGAAGAGGCGGGCTTAGCGCCAAACGATTTCTCCAGAGGCTCGCTACCAAAGCATTTTAAAAATCTGGCTATTAAAAATTACGGAATTAAGTTTGACTTGGTTTGGCAAATCGATCTTTTAGAGGGTAATGGGCTTTACCCGAAACGTGTTAGTGAAGAGGTTGCAGCTATTATTGATAGTATTCAGCCACAGCTCGCCAAGGCTTTTTCTACCACAAAAAACGCTGTTTTTCATATTAAATTTTTAAAAGCGTTTTATAAAAATGTTACCCCACTTTCTGTTTTAAATGCCATAAATATGGAATTAAACGCCTTAAAAGCAGAACAGAATAAAATGCTAATTTCAGAGTTTAATTCTATAATTAGCAAAGAGATAAAAGACCAGCCTACGCCGTTTATATACGAACGCATCGGAGAAAAATTTAATCATTATTTTATTGATGAGTTTCAAGACACCTCAAAAATGCAATGGGAGAATTTAATTCCGCTTATAGAAAATGCGCTCGCTTCCCAAAATGGCAGCGCCATGATTGTTGGCGATGCTAAACAAGCTATTTACCGCTGGCGTGGTGGCAAAGCAGAACAGTTTATAGATTTGTTTGATCAAAAAACACAACCGTTTCATTGTAAACAAGAGGTTAAAACGCTAGAGGAGAATTATAGGAGTTATAAGGATATTGTAGATTTTAATAATGGCTTTTTTAAGTTCGTATCACATCAAGTTTTTACCGCCGAAGCTTATAAAACGCTTTACGAAAACGCGCACCAAAACAGCACGAAAACAGAAACTGGCTATGTGTCGTTAAACTTTTTAGAAATTGAAAAAGATGAAGATAGGGATGAGGTATTTTCGCAATACACTCTAGAAGCCATTAGACAGTGTTTAGAAAACGGTTTCGATCTGGCAGACATTTGTATTTTAGTGCGTAAGAAAAAAGACGAAAAAGCTTTAGCTAAATTTCTAGGTACTCAAAAAGATATCAAAATAATTTCTGCTGATGGTTTATTGTTAAAAAACGCGCCCGAAGTTAATTTTATAAATAATGTTTTAGCACTTTTAGTTCAGCCAAACAACAACGAAACAAAAATGGCGGTTTTAGAACATCTAACAACGCTGTTTAATATTGAAAATAAACACGAGTTTTTTACAAATCACATTCAATTAGCAGTGCCAGAACTTTTTAAAAGCTTCGAAGTTTTTAATATCTATTTAAGTAGTGCAGCCCTATTACAGCTGCCACTTTACGACTTAGCAGAAACTGTAGTGAGAAGTTTTAACTTAGTCGAAAAATCTAATGCTTATATTCAATTTTATTTAGATGTCGTTTTAGATTTTTCTCAGAAAAAAGGCTCTGATGTTTCCGGGTTTTTAGAGTATTTCGATAAGAAACAGGAAAATTTAAGTGTCGTTTCGCCACAAGGTCAAAACGCCGTCCAGATTATGACCATCCACAAATCTAAAGGCTTGGAATTTCCTGTGGTTATTTTTCCTTATGCCGATTTAAATATTTACGAAGATATTGAACCTAAAGAGTGGTTTGCAACCAATCAAGAAAAATATAATGGCTTTTCTTATGCACTTTTAAATTACAATAAAGATTTTGAGTTTTATGGAGACGAAGGCTTGCGTATTTTTAAAACCCACACCGCAGAACAAGAGTTAGATAGCATTAATTTACTTTATGTAACTTTAACAAGAGCTATAGAGCAATTGCATGTAATTACTACGAAAGACATCTCTTCAAAAGGCGAAGTTAATACAAAAAGATATTCTGGATTATTTATTGAATATTTAAAGCGTATTAACATCTGGAAAGATTCAGAATTAACGTATAGTTTTGGCAATGCAAAAAGAACGTTTAAAAAAGCAACTATAAAAGACAAGACTCAAATACAGCAACAATTTATATCCACAGCAAAAGAAATACATCATATAAAAGTGGTTACAAAATCGGGTTTACTCTGGGATACCAGTCAACAAGACGCCATCGAGAAAGGAAATCTTATACATGATATCATGTCTAAAATTGAGATAAGCGACGATGTCGATGCAGCAGTGAACGAGTTTTTAGTGGCATCTTCTATAAATAAAGAACAGGCCGAAATGTTACAAGAAAGTATACATAGAATTGTTAATCATCCACAATTAAAAAACTATTACAGTCCAATAGGTGCGGTGTATAACGAACGCGATATCATCACAAGTAATGGTGATATTTTACGTCCAGATCGCGTGGTTGTCACGCCTAAAAATGAAGCCGTAATTATAGATTATAAAACGGGGTTCGAAGATTATAAGCATCACGAACAATTGCAAGCTTACCAAACGGTATTAGAAGCTATGCACTTAAAAGTGATAAAAAAGTTTATCGTATATATTAATGATGATATTGAAGTAAAAGACATTTAAATTAAAAAATTAAAATTATGAAAAGTGATTTAATAGCACATTTAAAAAGAGAAATTGAGGACATTAAAGACCAAGGGCTTTATAAGGAGGAGCGCATTATAACTTCAGCTCAAGGTACAGAGATCACCTTAAATACTGGGGAAACCGTTTTAAATTTTTGCGCTAATAATTATTTGGGTTTATCGTCGCATCCCGATGTTATTCAAGCGGCAAAAGATGTTATGGATACTCACGGTTTTGGTATGTCTTCGGTACGTTTTATTTGCGGAACCCAAGACATTCATAAAACTTTAGAGAAAAAAATTGCAGATTTTTACCAAACCGAAGATACCATTTTATACGCAGCAGCTTTTGATGCTAATGGTGGTGTTTTTGAGCCTTTGTTAACTAAAGAAGACGCTATTATTTCAGACTCATTAAATCATGCCTCAATTATAGATGGTGTACGGTTGTGCAAAGCAGCCCGTTATCGATACCAAAATAATGACATGCAAGATTTAGAAAATCAACTTATCGAAGGCAATAAGAATGGTGCACGTTTTAAGTTAATAGTTACAGATGGTGTGTTTTCAATGGATGGCTTAGTGGCGCCACTTGACAAGATATGCGATTTAGCCGATAAGTACGATGCTTTAGTTATGATAGATGAGTGCCACGCCACAGGATTTATAGGCAAGACAGGACGGGGTACTCTTGAAGAAAAAAACGTCATGAATCGTATAGATATTATTACAGGTACTTTAGGAAAAGCCTTAGGAGGCGCTATGGGTGGGTATACCACAGGTAAAAAAGAAATCATTCAAATGCTACGCCAGCGATCAAGACCTTATCTGTTTTCAAATTCCTTAGCGCCTGCCCTTGTTGGCGGAGCTATTAAAGTTTTTGAAATGCTTGAAAACAATACTGAACTTAGAGACCAACTGGAATGGAATACCAAGTATTTTAAAAAAGGAATAAAGGCAGCTGGTTTTGATATTATTGATGGAGAATCGGCCATAGTACCGGTAATGCTTTATGATGCCAAATTGTCGCAGAACATGGCAAATATGTTATTAAAAAAAGGTATTTATGTTATAGGATTCTTTTTTCCAGTGGTTCCAAAAGGGCAGGCTAGAATTCGAGTTCAGTTATCTGCAGCTCATACAAAAAGTCAGCTAGATCAGGCTATTACTGCCTTTACTGAGGTAGGAAAAGAATTAAAAATCATATAAAAAAAATCGGTTAAGCAAATGAGTTAATTTATTCATGGAATGAACCTGACAGAACGCTTAATATTTTATACATTTGGCTTTGTTATTATAATTTAACAACTTACTTTTGCATTTATAAACTTTTAAAACTTAAACTTTTTAAATATGAAAAATCTTAGCAGATTATTGTTCGCTATGTTGCTAGTACTCGGTTTTAGCAACGTAAACGCACAAGACGAAAACAATCCATGGCAAATTACCATTGGAGTTAACGCTGTAGATGCCTATCCAAACGGTGATGGTGGTTTATTTAGCGAAACTATTTTTGACGAATATTTTAACGCTGAAGATCACTGGAACATTCTACCTTCGTTATCTACCATTACAGTATCTAGATATTTAGGAGATGGTTTCTCTCTTGGTGTTACAGGATCTCTTAACAAAATCGATAAGTGGGGAGATAGTAGTAAAGGCCCAGATGTAACTAATACGGTAGACGATTTGTCTTACTATGGTTTAGATGGTACAGTTAAATACAGCTTTAGAGATATACTTAACACCAAAACTTTAGATCCGTACTTAGGTGCAGGTGGTGGTTACACTTGGATTGATGAAATTGGTGCTGGTACTTTAAATGGTACTTTAGGTTTAAATGTTTGGTTTAACGATAACATTGCCTTAACCCTTCAAACAGGTTACAAGCACGCTTTCGAAGATTACTTAGATTCTCACTTCCAACATTCGGCTGGTATTTCTATCAAATTTGGTGGAAAAGATACAGATGGCGATGGCATCTATGATAAAGATGATGAGTGTCCAGACGTTCCTGGTTTAGCTGAGTTTAACGGTTGTCCAGACACCGATGGTGATGGTATTCCAGATCACTTAGATGATTGTCCAGATGTTGCTGGTTTAGCTGAGTTTAACGGTTGTCCTGATACCGATGGAGATGGTATTCCAGATCATTTAGATGAGTGTCCTACAGTGTTTGGTTTAAAAGCCTTAAACGGTTGTCCTGATGCTGATGGTGACGGTGTTCCAGATCATTTAGATAAATGTCCTAACGAAGCAGGTCCTGCAGCTAACAACGGTTGCCCATGGCCAGATAGAGATGGTGATGGTGTTCCAGATAAGGATGATAACTGTCCAGATGTAAAAGGTACTGTTGCTAACAACGGATGTCCAGAAGTATCTGAGGCTGTTCAAAAAACACTTAACGAGTACGCTAAAACGATTTTATTTGATACCGGTAAATCTTCAATCAAGGCCGAGTCGGCTCAGGTTTTAAACGATATTACTGCAATCTTAAAAGAGTATACTAATGCTAAGTTTACCGTTGAAGGACATACAGATAGTACGGGTAGTGCAAAATTAAATCAAACATTATCAGAAGCTAGAGCTCTTTCTGTGAAAGAATACCTAGTAAATAATGGTATTGATGAATTTAGATTATCTGCGCTTGGATATGGAAAAGATAGACCTATCGACACTAACAAAACTAGAAAAGGTAGAGCTAATAACAGACGTGTTGAAATTAACTTAGTAAAGTAAATACTTTATAATAGTTTCAAACAAAAGCCAAAAACGCTTCGGAAATTCCGAAGCGTTTTTTATTTTTATAACATACCAAATTACACCAAAGCCCACGTCTCAGTATGTCTACTTTTATTTTCGATGTTTTAAAAGATCTTCAAAAGAAAAATAAACCATTCTCCGAAATCACCTTTATATTACCCAGCAAAAGAGCTGGTTTGTTCTTAAAAAATCAACTTTATAAAGTCAGTCAGCAAACAATTTTTGCGCCTCAAATTATTAGTATAGAAGAGTTTGTTCAAGACATTGCTCAGCTTACACCAATTTCGAATACCGAGCTTTTATTTGAGTTTTATAACAGCTATTTAAGCATGACCGATAAAGAAAACGTCGAGTCTTTCGAATCGTTTTCCAAATGGGCGCAAATACTATTACAAGATTTTAATGAGATAGATCGATACCTTATTCCTCAAGAAAAAATTTTTAATTATCTGGGTGAAATTCAAGAGGTAAATCATTGGTATTTAGAAAAAGAGAAAACAGATTTTGTTAAAAACTATTTGAAATTTTGGTCTAAACTCCATGAGTACTACAACCATTTCTCTAAGCGGCTTAAAGCTAAAAACCTGGGTTATCAAGGTTTAATATACCGGGAGGCCGTTGTTAATTTGGAGTCTTATGCCCAGAGTAACAGAGAAAATAACTACGTGTTTTTGGGTTTTAATGCCCTTAATACCGCTGAAGAAACCATAATACAGTACTTACTTGAACATAACACGGCAGATATTTATTGGGATATCGACACCCATTTTTTTAACGATTTAAAACACGACGCAGCTTGGTTTCTTAGACAACACAAGACCAACTGGAATTATTTCGATACCAATCCTTTTAATTGGATTACCAATCACTATGCTGAAGATAAAAGCATTTCCATTTTTGGGGTTCCAAAAAATATCGGGCAATCAAAACATATTGGTACACTTTTAAAGCAATTAAGTGAAGAAGATAAGTCTTTAAAAAGTACAGCTGTTGTTTTAGGCGATGAGAACCTGCTTATACCAGTGTTAAATTCGCTGCCTTCAAACATCGACGCACTTAATATTACAATGGGTTTTCCACTAAAATCTATTCCCTTGGCATCGCTTTTTGAAAGCTTATTTAATCTGCATAAAAACCCCTCAAAATCTTTTTATTATAAAGAGGTAATAAATATCATTTCGCACCCTTTTATACGACCATTATTTTATGGTGATGCTACAGATTATGCATCTGTAATAATCGAAACCATCCAAACTAATAATATTATATACTTAAATGAGGTTAGATTAAAAGAAATCGCTAATAAATGTCATCATATTATAGATGTACTTTTTACAGATTGGGATGTTTCGATAGATAAAGTTTTAGATAATTGTGGGCAATTAATTGTAATAATCAAAAACGATCTGAGTAAAAATAAGGCTTCAAATGTTTTATCTTTAGAGTATTTATTTCGTTTTAACAGCTTATTTAATGAGTTAATTCGTTTAAACAGTGCGTATAATCATATTAAAGATGTTTCAACTTTATTTACTGTTTACAAAGAGCTTTTAAGTAGTGAAACTCTCGATTTTCAAGGCGAGCCCTTACAAGGCTTGCAAGTTATGGGGATGTTGGAGTCTCGTGTTTTGGATTTTGAAACCGTAATTATTTCGTCTGTAAACGAAGGTATCTTGCCGTCTGGAAAAAGTAACAATTCTTTTATTCCTTTTGATGTGAAAGTGGAGAATAACTTACCAACGTATAAAGAGAAAGATGCCGTTTATACCTATCATTTTTACAGGCTGTTGCAACGCGCAAAACGCGTTTATATTTTATATAATACAGAAGCCGATGTTTTAACTGGTGGCGAAAAAAGTAGATTTATAACACAATTACTTTTAAGGAATAAGCACGATATAAACCATTGTTTAATAACACCTCAAGTGCCTGTAATACCACCTACTTTAAAAGCAATAGACAAAACACCTGAGCTTTTAAATGAAATTGCTGCGGTGGCAAATAAAGGGTTTTCACCGTCCTCACTTACCAATTACATTAGAAATCCTATAGTTTTTTATTATCAGAAAATTTTAAAAATTAAGGAGCATGATGAGGCTGAAGAAACCGTAGCAGCCAATACCTTGGGTACCGTTGTGCATAATACACTAGAAGATTTTTATAGACCCTTTATCGGTACATTTTTAACGGTGGAAAAGCTTCAAAATTTGAAATCAAAAATTAGTGAAAGAGTGGGGTACCACTTTTCTAATGAATATAAAGAGGGTGATATAACCAGTGGTAAAAACCTTATAATTTTTGAAATAGCAAAGCGTTTTGTCACCAATTTTTTAAATTTAGAACTAGAAGAACTACGTGCAGGTAACGACATAAAAATTTTATCTATTGAGACAGAAAACAGCATTGTATTGGATATACCTGAATTAAATTTTCCTGTTAAATTAACTGGAAAAGTAGACAGAGTTGATGAATACAATGGGGTAACGAGAATTATTGATTACAAAACGGGTCAGGTTACCCAAGCCAATGTAGAAGTAGTAGATTGGGATGCTATTACCACAGACTACAAGAAATACAGTAAAAGTTTTCAGGTACTTAGTTATGCTCTATTGATGCAGCAATCTGGAGAAATAAAAGGGGCTGTGGAGGCTGGAATTTTTTCGTTCAAAAATTTAAGTAGTGGTTTTTTAAAATTCGCTAAAAAAGAAAAGTCTGGTAATTCTGCTAAAAAAGAGGTGTTAATAACTGAAGAGACTTTAAAAATGTTCAGTGAGCAACTTAAGAAGCTCATTGTTGAAATTTGTGATATCGAAACGCCTTTCATTGAAAAAGAAGTGTAAAACATAAGTGTTTAAAGATGCTGGAAAACCCCTTGTTTGTGGTCTCGGAGTACCAAAAAACACGTTTAACTACTGGAGTTAAATACCATAAGAAGGGAATACAGCTGCTTTTTAAATGGCTTTGTTTTATTTTTTTAAAACACGTAAGGCAGTGGTGTTTTTAAAAAAGAATAAGGCGTCGTAACGCAATGGGACAATAGTGGGTACAAATTGTCTTTGATCTCTTCTCGGGTTGTACACGACACCAACGGCTCTATTGCCTATGGGTTTTAGGTTTTTGCCTTTTCGATCTTCTGGATTGAATATGAGATAGAATTTATCCTCATTAATTTCATTCAATTTGTATTCTATACTATTTGGAATGGCTGGAGGGATGGTCATTTTTCTCATAGGAGCGCCCCAACTAGAGCCCGCCATAACTTGGCCTTCATAGGTTGTAAAACCCACTAAAAAAACATTGTTTTCTCCAAGCTCATTCCGTGTAAGCTGGCCAATATTTTCATTACCACTATTTCGCATGTTGGTATATTCTGCATCTCCAATATGGGTATTATGTGCCCAAACAATACCTTTTGAATTGTCACCATAAAGTTCTAATAAATTTTGAACAGTACCGTGCATATGATTTACTCTAGAATTCCACGATACCGAGCTTTTTGAGAGCACACTCTCCCTGTAAAATTCTTCGGCATGATGTACTACAATAGTATTTTGTAGTAAGTAAAAATAATCATCGTCATTAAGTTCTGGGAAGTTATTTCGATTGTTTTTAACAAAATTCACAACGTTTAGAGTCGCGGAGGCACAATCTTTTTTTCCAGCTTTAACGGCATGAGCATACCGCCAACTATCACCTTTATGAGGATCAAAGCAACGGTATTGCTCTTTAACGTAGGTGTAAGCTGTTCTATTGGTTGATTCAAGTAGTTCTAAAACCACTTTTTTAGAGTTCCATTCATCGTAAACATCCATGCCATAAAAGCCTACTTTTTTGTCTTGTGATAATGAGTCGTTGTGCTTACGAAGCCATTCCGCTAGCACTACTACCTCTTCATTGGCCCACATCCAAGTGGGCCACCTGTCGAGTTTTAACAAAACCTCCTTTGCAGATGATCCTGCACCGTCTAGATTTTTTACATAACGATTAAGGTGATATAAACTAGCGAAATCGCCCTCTACTGCAATAAAACTAAAATGGTGCTCTGTTATTAGGCGCCTACTTATTTTATCTCGCCAAAAGTAGTATTCGTGAGTACCGTGACTGGCCTCTCCTAATAACACCAATTCTTTGTTTGCAGCAGCTGAAATTAGCTGATCTAAGCTCGCACTCCCTTCTAACGGAATGGCTTTTTGTTTTATATTTTGAGTTGAAGTATACATGCTTGTAAAAAACAATAAAAATCCTAAAAAGGTTTTCATAATTAACGGAATTATAGAGAAGCTAAGGTACTTAAAATTAATGAGTTAGTCAAGTGGTGTTTTTGTTATGAGGATAAGCTAAATAAACTGTAAAGAAGGGTTTGCCCTAGAAGAATAATACCAATTTAATTTTGAAATGCCGTATTGTTAATTTGGCATAAAGGCTCAAAATAAACACTTCTAAAAAATACAATAGATAGCTTTTTAAAACTAATTTTTTTAAAAATTATGTCAGAGCTTATAGGTCGTTTATAAACAGAATATCCTGGTGTAGAACTCAATTTATGGCTTTAGAGAATTAGACTTTCTACACGTTGAAATTATTTTTAGCAATGCGATTTCGTGTTGTTTCATAGCCCAAAACAATTAAATCTTCAGCTCTGTAGAAGTCGTAAATATTACAGAAATTGCGAGATATTTCGATTAAAACATCTGGAGGATCAATTTCAAGGTAAAGCTTAACCAATTGATCTCTCATCATTTCGTAAGATTTGTTCATTATGTCGAAATAGCCCAAGCTATTCTTATTATCTGTTGGTAGTAATTTGTGTATGCTCTTATTAAAACTATTTAAAAGATTTTGGTATTTAAAGTCTTCCTTTACTTCAGGCTCGTTTTTCTTCGGAATAGGAACATTGGCGTTAACATTAACTGCGATTAAAACATCTTCGGCAATTCGTTTGGCATGATTAATAGGGATGTTATTAACGACGCCTCCATCAACAAGAATAGCATCGTTGTTTTTTACGGGAGTAAAAACGCTAGGTATCGATACCGATGCTCTAATAGCGCTTAATAAATTACCTTCTGTAAAGACAATTTCTTGCCTGTTTGTTATGTCGGTTGCTGTTGCCGCATATTTAATATCTAAGTCTTCGATATTAATATCTGGTATAAATGTTTTTAGTTCATTAAAAACTCTATCTCCTTTAACAAATCCGTTACCAATTAACGTAAAATCTATGAGTTTAAACACATCGACTTTGTCAAGATTGATTATCCATTCTTTAAAGGCCTTTAAATTTCCTGCGGCGTAAACGCCACCTATTAAAGCACCCATTGAGGTGCCTGTAATGGCGTGTATGTTATAGTTTTGGTTCTCTAAGGCTTCAATAACTCCTATGTGTGCAAGACCTCTTGCTCCTCCACCTGACAATACTAAAGATACGTTTTTCATGTTTTTATTTCTTTGTGCTTTACTTCCAATACAAAAGGAAGCGTTGTTGTAGCGCTTCCTTTTTGTTTTTTGAGAGAGAATGTTTGTTATTTCAATTATTTTAATGAACAAACCCAATTTAGTTTTCTCGCTTAGTCTTCAACAAACAAATAATTTAATTGCTTAGCATTAAAAGTGATATTAAAAGCTTTAACCTCTTCACTTAAAATGGTATTAAAGGTGGTGAGCTGCTTTTCAATTTTAGCGGTTAATTCATTTTTTACAGCAATATCTTGTTCTGTTGGAGCAAAATCACCCATGGCCACTAAAGCATTTAAATGTCCTAATTTGTTGGTTAACTTTATCGGGAAATTTAAAGGGTCTTGGGCGCTTCGGTTTTTAGTTTGGTATAATTTCTTTTCAATATTAGACAGCTGCTCTTCTAGAGCTTTAGCCTTTTCTAACAATGCCTTAACCTGATTGTCACCTTTATATTGTTTTTGAAATGCGCCTAATTGTTTATTTATACGTCTTATTTTTTTAATGGACTTATGGGCTTGGTCCATAGTTTTGTTTACGTCTTGTATGAAATCAAATTGCGTTTGCATATCTGCCAATGTGCTTTCTGCTCTTGGGTCTGCTAGTATTTTAAAGGGCTGCGAGAGTTCAACTGTATTAAGCGACAATGAATCTTCAATTTTTAAACTTACCTTATAATCTCCTGGAACTGCTTTAGGGCCTTTTAAACTTGCCCACCATAAAATCATGCCTGGTAAACGCTCTGCGCCATCATATGTCATATCCCACACAAATTGATTGCCGCCTTTTTTAACGGTAAGTTTGTTCTTTTTATCGGCGTTTGTAAAGGTTTTAATAGTGTCTCCTTTCGCATCGAAATAGGTTAAAGACACTTTGTCGTTTTCTTTTAAATCTTTTAAATTGAAATAGGTTATAACCCCATTTGGATGGTTTGTACCCTCAGTTTTGCTAGCTTTTTTGCTACTGCCTCGCATTCTGTAAGAGTCTTTTGGCTTAAACAAAACATCCTGACTCAAATCGGCATTGTACAATTGATGCATAACTGTTAAGTCATCTATCATCCAGATGCTTCGCCCTTGTGTAGCCACAATAAGATTGTCTTCTTTAATAGTTAAATCTGTAATGGGTACAATGGGTAAATTTAACTGAAATGGTTTCCAGTCTTTACCGTCATTAAAGGAAATATACATGCCAGTTTCTGTACCTGCATACAATAGACCTTTTCGCTTTGGGTCTTCCCGAAGCACACGTGTAAAGTGCTCCTTGTGAATACCGTTGGTTATTTTTGTCCAAGTTTTACCATAATTGGTGGTTTTGTATAAATAGGGTTCAAAATCACCTGTTTTGTATTTTGTTCCAGCCACGTAGCAAGTGCCTTTATCAAAAGCACTAGGCTCAATACTGTTAATCATCATCCAATCTGGCATGCCTTTGGGCGTTACGTTGTCCCATGTTTTACCGCCATCTTTGGTTAGGTGAATTAACCCATCGTCGCTACCCACCCAGAGTAAACCTTCTTGTAATGGGGATTCGTTAGCCGCAAAAATAGTACAGTAATATTCTACCGAGGTATTATCTTGAGTAATGGGACCTCCCGACGATTTTAGCTTTTCGGGGTCGTTTCTTGTTAAATCTGGGCTAATAATTTTCCAAGATTGTCCTTCGTTTTCAGTAACATGAACGTGTTGAGAGAAAGTGTAAAGTTTATTTGGATTGTGTTTTGAAAACATAATAGGGAAATTCCATTGGAAGCGGTATTTCATGCCTTCGGCACCATGCCCCATGGGGTTGTCCGGCCAAACGTTTATGGCTCTAACCGTTCCTGTTTTATGATTTTTTCGGGTTAAAAAACCGTGATAACTTCCGCCGTAAACAATGTCATTATTTTTCGGATCTACAGCAATATGTGCCGATTCACCTCCAGCTGTACTTTCCCAGTCGTCTTCGGTAATGGCGCTGCCATCCGTTCGGTGTGAAATTCTTAGCGTAGAGTTATCTTGCTGGGCAACATAAATGCGATACGGGAACGCATTGTCTGTAGTGACGCGATAAAATTGAGCTGTGGGTTGGTTGTGGTAGGTGCTCCAAGTTTCGCCACCGTCGTAACTCACTTGAGCACCACCGTCGTCGCCAATAATCATACGTTTTGGATTTTCAGGGGCAATCCATAAATCGTGATGATCGACATGTGGTGCATTGAAGCTTTTAAACGTTTCTCCGCCATCGGTACTTTTGTGGTAACTTACATTTAAAACATAAACAGTGTTTACATCTTCGGTGTCGGCATACACACGTGTATAGTACCATGCACGTTGGCGCAGTTTACGTTCGTTATTCACTTCTACCCATGAGGCTCCACCATCATCACTACGGTACAGTCCGCCAGCCTCTTTATTTTCTACAATGGCCCAAAGCCGTTGGTTATTAAGCGGTGATACGGTAATGCCCATAATACCGAGAATACCCTCTGGGAAACCTTTGTTTGTCGAGATTTCTGTCCAAGTTTCGCCACTATCGGTACTTTTCCATAGGGCAGAACCTTCACCACCAGAATTTAAGCTGTAAGGTGTCCTATTAACCCGCCAGGTAGAGGCGTAAAGAATACGTGGATTTGTGGGATCCATTATTAAATCGACCACACCCGCATGTGGGTTTACAAATAGTGTTTTTTTCCATGATTTACCGCCGTCAATACTTTTATAAACACCACGCTCTTGAGTGGGTTTATAGATATTTCCCATAACCGCAGCGTAAACCATATTGTGATTCGTTGGGTGAATAGCAATGCGTGGCACATGTCTGGAGTTTTCTAAACCCGATGCTGTCCATGTTTTACCAGCATCTACACTTTTCCAGATGCCATAACCCGACGATACGTTACCACGAACGGTTTTTTCGCCGCCACCTACATAAATGACGTTGGGATCACTTTTAGACACACTTATTGCACCAATACTTCCGCCAAAATAGCCATCAGAAATGTTTTCCCATTCACGACCGCCATTGGTTGTTTTCCAAATGCCACCACCAGTAGCGCCAAAATAATATAAATTGGGTTGGTTTGGTACCCCTGTTACAGTAGCACTTCGGCCACCACGAAAGGGACCTACGAGCCTGTATTCCAAAGCCTCATAATGAGATTCCTCAAAGGTTTGTGTGTAACTATTTAAACTGAAAAGAGTGAGTAGAACAACCGAAAATAATTTTATAGGACGCATAGTAAAGAAGTTTAGTTGTTTACCAAATATAAGGATTTTACTAAAACATATACTTTGCTCACTCAAGTTATATCAAACTTTAAAAGATAAATTAACTCTCGAAATTGCATTTTGAAATATGTTCATAGAGGCACCATGGCTTGTAGTAGCAGTCATATTTACAACAATGCTTCCAAACGAATTGATTTCTTATTAGGTTCATATCATTTGTGTCCGACAAAAACGTTTTAGCATCATCAATTTCTTTAAAATAAAGAACTATACACCTCTTTTAAAATGACACTTTATTTTTCTAAAACGTTTATAACGCGTTCGATGAGATGTTTTATTAATCAATTCACTTCTGCCAATCAGTTAGTTATAATCTAGTCTTGGTTCTAATGTCTAAAAGCGAAGCGTTCTTATGTCTTTTATCGGACATTAATATATTTACATACTAATTAAGCGCGTTATATTGCTTTAAAATCTTTAAAGTGGCATCAATAGGTAAAGCTTTCATTTCTCGACCTTGTTTTCCTTTGGTATCTGTGGCCATAAATAACGAATTATATATGGCTTCTTCAGTAGCTTCTACAACCGCTAAAAATAGCGGTGACATAGCACTGTTTTTTAAATCGGGCTTTAAACTTACGAGCATGTCATTGGTATTGGATATTCTACAATCGGCGTTTGTGCTAAAAGCAATCACATAATCGCCACTTCCATTTGAGGCAAACGATCCCACTCGCGCTAAGGCCATAAAAGCACGTTTTGATAAACGCTCTAAATTTCTTGAAGATAAAGGCGCATCTGTAGCTACAATAACCATAATAGATCCATCTACATCGTAAGGCACATGAGTTGCCATATAATGATTTTTCATTTCTTCGCCCACGGGTGCACCATTAATGGTTAAAATACCACCAAAATTTGACTGTACTAATACCCCTATGGTATAGCCGCCATCTTTTTCAGGTAGGACTCTCGATGAGCTCCCAATGCCTCCTTTAAAACCTAGGCATTTTGTGCCTACACCTGCACCAACACAACCTTCTTCTACAATCCCGCTTTTACTGTTTTCTAATGCGTAATATACATGTTGTTTTTCTACGTGTTTGCCTCTTATGTCATTTAGCCAACCATCATTGGTTTCACCAACTACCGGATTTATAGAGCCTACTTCTTCATTGCCCTTTAGCGATAGCATATAATCTGATAGAGCATCTGCAACTTTAGGTGCGTTTAAGGTGTTTGTTAAGGCAATAGGTGTTTCAATATTGCCCAATTCTTTAATTTGAGTTGTGCCAATAGCTTTACCAAAACCATTGCCTACAAAAATGGCAGCAGGTACTTTCTCTTGAAAAATATTTCCTCCATGTGGTTTTATTACCGTAACTCCTGTTCTAATGGAATCGCCTTCTATCACCGATGAATGACCTACAGTAACGCCTTTTACATCGGTTATATTATTCCATTTTCCTGGCGTTAGAATTCCAGGCTTTATTCCATAATCTCTCACTCTCTTGCGCGCTTCTATTTCTGTTTGAGCAGGGCAAGTCTGACTAAAAATAAGCAGGCTAAATAGAATAAGATTTTTACCGAAGAAGCGACTTGCTGAATTGAAATATTTCATAGTTATTGTAGTTTATTTTTATCGAATTCAAGGATTAATGCTCTTGCTAACACCCAATTGGGATCGATTAAAACGGTGTTTCCAATTTGTTTTTCTGTTATAGCCAATGGTATCTCTGTACATCCTAAAATGATAACCTCAGCGCCTTCTGCTATAAGCATATTTAAGGCCTTTTTAAGCTTTTTAGTCGCTATTGGATGTATTTCTGGACTGGTTATTTTTATGCCATATTCCGGATTATAAATACTAGCATGAACTAACGATTCTTGCCATGCTTTTGGCATCCGAATAGCTTTTAATCCCGCATTTTTAATAAATTTCTCATACAATTGAAACGTATAAGTCCCACTGGTAGATAAAACCCCCACTTTATTCAAATGAGGATGACATTCTTTGATGAAATTTATGGTAGCCTCAACAATGTGCACCAATTTTATTTGGAATCCGGAATTTAACAACTTTTCTTTTACAGCGGAATATATTTTGGGAACATGAGCGGTATTACAAGCAATTGCAGCAACTGAAACACCTACTTTGGCCATGCGCTCGATAACATGAAATAGAGCATCGGCTGGGTTTTCTTTAATATGTTCGAGTAAATATTCTGTTCTGTCAGGAATAGTATTGGCATAAGATAAAAGGGTAATTGGGAGATGGTCTTGCTCTGTTTTAATACTAGTTTGTTTAAGTATTTTAGACATTAAATCTAGACCTGCATAAGGTCCAACACCTCCTATAATTCCAATGGATTTTCCGTTGTAGTTGCTCATTTCACATGGTAATAAAATCCTTCATTTGTTTTAGCCTGATTTCACTCTCAACTTTGGTGTGTTTACTATATTTTTTGCATAGCATTCTAAACAAACCATAAGTTTTTGGAGTAATAGGAAGGTAATTTAAGCATTTTATAAATATTATGCTAAACGACATGACATCAAAATAGTCGAGGTCTGTTTTATGCTTTAAACGATAAACACGTTAAAACAAAATAGAATAGACCAGCAAATCCGATTAAAAAACTTTTATCGCGTTAATTTAATTGCTGACCATGGTAGCAAGTTATAAGCTCAAGAAGATTCGAGATTTGTTACACCACAAAGCCAACCAAATCCTCAATTTTAGAAATTAATTGAATTTTAATAGTGGTGTTTTTAAGAGAGATTTTATTGTATTTAGACACAAAAATAGTTGAAAACCCTAGTTTTTCGGCCTCTAGGATACGTTGTTCTACACGCTGTACCGGTCTAATTTCACCAGATAGACCAACCTCGGCAGCAAAGCAAAAGTCTTTTTGAAGAGCCATATCTTCATTAGAGGATAAAATAGCAGCGACCACTGCCAAATCGATTGCTGGGTCGTCTACGGTAATCCCTCCGGTAATGTTTAAAAACACATCTTTTGCACCAAGTTTAAAACCAGCTCTTTTTTCTAGAACAGCCAATAGCATGTTTAATCGTTTGGCATTAAAACCTGTGGCACTTCGTTGTGGTGTGCCATAAACTGCGGTACTTACCAAGGCTTGAACCTCGATCATTAAAGGGCGCATGCCCTCCAGAGTGGCTGCAATAGCGTTTCCAGATAGCTCTTCGTCTTTTTGGGAAATTAACAATTCGGAAGGATTTGAAACTTCGCGTAGCCCCGAGCCTTGCATTTCGTAAATGCCGAGTTCGTTGGTAGATCCAAAGCGGTTTTTGTGTGCTCGTAAAATTCTAAATACATGATTGCGATCACCTTCAAATTGTAAAACCGTGTCGACCATATGTTCTAATATTTTTGGGCCTGCAATATGACCGTCTTTTGTGATGTGGCCTATTAATAGTACGGGGGTCGAGGTTTCTTTGGCAAATTTTATAAGCTCGGTGGTGCATTCTTTTATTTGTGAAATACTTCCCGCGGAAGCTTCAATATAATCGCTATGAAGCGTTTGAATAGAATCTATAATAACAATATCCGGTTCTAAATTTTCAATTTGTTTAAATATGTTTTGAGTCTTGGTTTCTGTTAGAATGTAGCAATTACTATTACTGGGATTAATGCGTTCTGCACGCATTTTTATTTGTTTCTGGCTTTCTTCACCCGAAACATATAAGGTTTTATAAGGGAGTTTTAAGGATATTTGAAGCATTAAGGTACTTTTTCCAATACCAGGTTCACCCCCTAAAAGTGTTAAGGATCCCGGTACAATACCGCCACCTAAAACACGATTTAATTCGCCATCAAAAGTATCTAACCTAGCTTCTTTTGTGCTGTCTATGTCGTTAATTCGTAATGGTACGGCCGCACGTTTTTTAGTTGATGTTGGTGTTTTCCAATCGCTTTTTTCAGGCTTTTGTAACACTTCTTCAACAATCGTATTCCATGCTTTGCACACGGTACATTGGCCTTGCCACTTTGCAAATTGGTTGCCACAACTTTGACAGAAAAATGTTGTTTTTAGTTTTGCCATATTTATTTTCCGCGAAAGCGTTATTGTTTTTAATTAATAGCCAAAATCGGTTTTTATTAAATCGGCTTTTTCTAGCAGTAATTCTTGCGTAATACCTCCAATTTCACTTAGCGAATAAGCCGACTGATAGATGTGCATCGCTTTTTTAGGCTTTCCCGTTTCCTCGTAAAAGCGCCCTAAGTAATAATGACTTAATATTGTTTTAGGATATTCTTGACCTGCCATTTTTGCGAGATCTTCATAATATTCAAAGCTTTGGTTTTTTTCTATGGCTGCAGAAATCGCATTAAAATCGTTAACAAGTATTGGCTTTTCAATTCTATAGACGTCTGTAATATTTTGATATTTTTCTTGAAGATAGGCCACAGGGGACGACTCTAATTTAAGAATAACCTCTAAATATTCTTTTTTACTTATGGGCTGGTAGGCATAAAAAATGTGCTCTAAGGCTTTGGGTAAAGCATATGTTGGAACGGCGTAATGCGATGGGTTATCGAAACTATTATAGCTGTAAAGTATATTTTCGTTTTTTAAAGCCGATATCTCTTTATGTAAGGCCTTTGTCATTACTGTTACTGCAGGCCTATCTTTGGCCGTATGGGCTAAATAATAAAAGGTTTTAGACTCTATTTCTTTTAATCGCTGTGGGATGTAATTGAGCATGTCTGGTGCTAATTCTGGGCTAATTACCACATAGGCTTGAAATAGGGGTTGTGGTTTTAATAAAAAATAGTTAATAAAATTGGCGGTTTCGTCGTGGCCAATGGCTACTTTAAAATTGGCGGTTCTATATGTTTTTTCGATGTATGGAATAAGTTCGAGGCCTATAAACTCGTAAAAGGCTGCTCCAGTATCGATTGGTAGTGAGTTTTGCTCGGAATACATACAGTCGTCATATCGTTTATCCAGTTGATTAACACCAACAACAATGGCCTCGGGCATTTCTTCCCAATAGGCGTAATAATCTACATTTCCAGCAACGGCTTCAAATAAGTAGTCGCCGTCTAAGACAATAAATATTGGGTATGATTTATCGTCATTATAGGAGTAGCTCCTCGGTAATTGTATTTTAAGTTCGCGAGTTTCTTTTAGTTTAGTCGATTCAAAGCTTTCGTATTTTACTTGTGCGTTAATAGAATTTATAATAAGTAGTATTAATAAAAAAATAGTTGATTTTTTCATTTTAAGTAGGTTTGGGGTTTGAGCTTGCAAGGTAATAAATTAAGAGAACCTTTAAAAAGCTGTTCTCGATACTTTTTAATGTTCAGAAAAATAGAAGCTAATTTTTAACTGTCGTCTTCGTCTTCTTTTAAAACCGTAATTCTGTTGTAAATAGGCAAGTAAATTAAAGATAAGCCACCAAAAACTATAATCATTAGGGTTTGAGACGACCACATAATCCAACCAAAAGCAATACTCGGTGCTTCGGCAATACCGAAAATTGAAAAGGCAGCGTATATGGCTAGGGGATAAGAGCCAATACCGCCATTGGTAGCTGCAATACTAAAACTGGCTGCAATAAATCCTATTAGCAGAGCTGTAAACGGAATATTTTTGGTGTCTTCTAGTGAAAAAGATGTCACATAAAACATTAAGACATACATCGACCATATAAACAGGGTATGAAAAATAAACGCCCATTTTTTTTTCATCTTAAAAATGCTTAAGGCACCTTCAAATAGACCGTTTACAAAGCCTTTAATCTTTTGTGCTAGTTTTGATTGGCTTCTTTTTACATATCTAAAAAAAACTAGGACTAAAATTAGAAATCCTGCCAGAATGATGCTGGTTTTTAGGAAATTAAATTTTGCGAATAGGAAATTATATATAAAATCGAATTCAAGAAAAAGTGTAATCGCAATAATGCATAGCATGACTAGGGTGTCTGCAACTCGTTCGGCCACAATGGTGCCAAAACCTTTTTCGAAGGGCACATTTTCATAATTTGTAAGCAAAGATGCTCTGGCCACTTCACCAGCTCTTGGAATGGTATAATTAATTAAATAGGTAACAAAAACGGCCATAATACTATTGCCTAATTTAATGTTGTAACCTAAGGGTTCCAATTGAAAGCGCCAACGATAGGCACGCGACAAATGACTTAAAAGGCCTAAAAATAAACCTAGAACTATATAGGTGTAATTGGAGTTTTGGGCGTAAATTAATAGCTCTTTCACAGAGACTTTAGACAATGAATACCAGACTAAAAAAACTCCCAGAATTAGTGGGAGTAATGTTTTTAGTATTCTTTTTGTCTTTGCGCTCAAAGCTTTAGTTTAACAAGTTTGTAGCTTCATTTGGAAACACTAAGGCGGGTTTAAAGCCTTTCGCTTCTTCTATGTCCATGGTGGCATAGGTGATTAAAATTAGCGTGTCGCCAACCGAAACCTTTCTAGCAGCAGCACCGTTTAAGGTGATTTCTCCGCTATTGCGAGGCCCAGGAATACAATAGGTTTCTAAACGTTCGCCATTATCGTTGTTAACAATTTGGACTTTTTCGCCTTGTATAATGTTGGCAGCATCCATTAAATCTTCGTCAATAGTGATGCTTCCAATGTAGTTAAGTTCGGCTCCCGTGCACTTAACTCTGTGAATTTTAGATTTTACGACTTGAATTTGCATGTGTAAAGATAATTAATTTAGAGCAATATTATCTATTAATCTAATATCGCCGGCATACACAGCTATAAATGCTCTATATGTTTTTTTGTTTGTTGTTTTAGTTATAGGTTTTAAGGTCTCGATGTCTGCAATAGTGAAATATTCTAATTTTAATAAGTCATGATTGGCAAAGGCTTTTTCAACGCCCTCAATAATTTTATCTGCACTTTTTGTGCCAAACTCGTTTTTAGCTTCTAATAAAGTTTTATAAATAAAAGGCGCAGCGTTTTGATAGTCTTGCTCTAATAATGTATTTCTTGAGCTCATGGCCAGACCGCTAGCCTCTCGATAAATTGGACACCCTATTATAGTGACAGGAATATGGTGTTTTTCTACTAATTTTTTTATAATCGCTAATTGCTGATAGTCTTTTTCGCCAAAATAAGCCCTATCTGGTTTTATAATGTCGAATAAACGTTTTACTATAGTGCCCACACCATCAAAATGTCCGGTTCTAAATTTGCCTTCCATTTCGAGCTCTAAACCGTCAAAATCAAAGTTTTGTGCTACGATATCGTTCTGGTAAATATCTTGTATCGTTGGGGCGTATACTACAATTTTATCTTCAGACAGTGTTTTTAACAAGGCAATATCGCTGTCTAATGTCCTTGGGTAGTTTGTTAAATCGTCTTTATTATCAAATTGAGTTGGATTTACAAAAATACTTACAACAACGACATCATTTTCGTTTAAAGCTTTTTGTACCAAAGCTAAATGGCCTTGATGAAGGGCACCCATGGTTGGCACTAGACCTACCGAGAGTTGCTTGTTTTTTAAGTGGTTTAGGGCAGCTGTGATTTCTGATTTTTTAGCAAAAAGCTTCATGGTTTAATAAAAGTTTAACGGGTGCAAACTTAATATTTTACTGGCAATTAGCATAAAATTTTGTATTTTTGCGTGTTTTTTATTTTGAATTTTCAAAAGCTACTCAATAATGTAGCCATTAAAAAAACATCAAAAACTTAAATATGAAAGATAAGAGGGTATTGTACGTATCATCTGAAGTAGTGCCTTATTTGCCAGAGACTGAAATTTCTTCAATGTCTTTTGAGGCGCCTAGATTAGTAAACCAACAAGGAGGGCAAATTAGAATTTTTATGCCTAGGTACGGTAATATAAATGAAAGAAGACACCAGTTACACGAAGTTATTAGATTATCTGGTATAAATCTTGTGATTAACGACCTAGATATGCCACTTATTATTAAGGTGGCCTCAATACCAAAAGAGCGTATTCAAGTTTATTTTATTGATAACGACGAGTATTTTAAGCGCAAAGCTACACTAACGGACGAGAATGGGGAGTTATTTCCAGATAACGACGAGCGCGCTATTTTCTTCGCAAAAGGCGTTGTAGAGACCGTAAAAAAATTAAATTGGGCACCAGATGTTATTCACGTTCATGGGTGGTTAGCCTCGCTATTGCCGCTCTATTTAAAACAGTTTTATAAAGACGAACCTCTCTTTACCGAAAGTAAAATTGTGACCTCGGTATACAATCAAAGCTTCGAAGGTTCGTTAAACAAAGACATGATTAACAAAATTAAGTTTGATAAAATTGATGAAGCCGTTATTAAAACTTTAAAAGATCCAACGTATAACAATTTGATGAAAATTGCAATTGATCATTCTGATGCTGTTATTATTGGTTCTGAAGATATTCCTGAAAACATTGCATCTCATATAAAAGCTTCAGAAAAACCTGTTTTAGAGTATAAAAGTAAAGATGAATTTGGCGATGCTTACACCGCTTTTTTTAATACAGAGGTTTGTGTTTAGAAACCTGAACTCGATACGGTAAAATAGATAATTAAACACGAAAAAACGTCACAGTAATATACTAAAATTAATGAAAAAAACATTTAAAAACCTAAGAGTTTCTGGCATTTTATTACTAGTTATGGCACTGTTTCTTGCCTGCGATGAAGAGTTTAACAGTATTGAAAGTGATGTTTTAGGTAAAAACAATGCTAATTTTAACACCAATACGTTAGATTATCCCATAGTGGCATACAACAAGAAATTAGCCGCCCTGAAAATTAACGACTTGTCGTCCAACTTGCTTGGTGTTTTTAACGATCCTGCTTATGGTCAAACTGCTGCAAGTGTTATTACCCAAGTGATTCCTGCCTCAACAAGTCCTAATTTTGGAACTAATCCGGTTATTGACTCTGTAGTTTTAAACATACCGTATTACAGCAAAGAAGTGGGTTTTGAAACAGGGACTTCTAATGCCATATATTCAATAAAAGATTCTGTTTATGGGAGTGATCCCGTTAAATTAACTATTTACAGGAGTAATTATTTTTTGAGGGATTTCGATCCGAACTCACAGTTTAACGATCCTCAAAACTACTATTCCAATGCGAGTAGCTCGGTAAACTATGTCCTTGATGGTACCAGTACGGTAAATTTTGACGACCATATTTTGGCAACTTTAAAAGATACCGTTTTTACCCCAAGTTCTGCACCCATTATTACCACAACGGGAACAGGTGCTGATAGCGTAAATGAGCGGTCGGCACCGGCGTTTAGAACGTTATTAGACAATTCCTACTGGAAAACTGTAATTTTAGATCAAGAAAATTCACCTTTTTTAAGTAGTGCAAATAATTTTAAAGATTATTTTAGAGGATTGTATTTTAAAACCGAGGCAGTCAATGGCTCTGGTAGTATGATGCTTTTAAATTTTGCGAATGCCAATATTACTATCTATTACTCCAAAGATTCGGCTGTAAGTGGTGAGCGAGATCAAGATACCTATGTGTTAAACTTTGTTAGTAACAGTACGTCTGTAATACGCTTAAATACCTTTATAAATAATTTTAATATAACGCTAGCCGATGGTGATAAAAACTTAGGCGACAACAAGCTGTATTTAAAAGGCACCGAAGGATCAATGGCTGTAGTAGACCTGTTTGGAGGTATGGTAGATTGTAATGGTACTTTAGAAACAGCACTTGATTGTTTTAAAAAAACTTACAGAAAATTGGATGACAACGGAAACTATTTACCTAAGGAAAACGGAAACTATCCTATTAAAAGACTTATAAACGAAGCGAATCTTGTAATTTATGAAGATGAAACTATGGCCACTGGCGGAGATTCTGATTTTCATAAGTACGACAGGATATATGCTTACGATATTAAAAACAACATTCCAACTATCGATTACGCGCTTTTCGACGAGACGGAAGATACGTCTAACCCTTTATTTTCTAAATTCCAAAGTCTGGGGGTTCGTTCAAAAGATGAAAACGATAATTTTAGATATAAAATACGACTTACAGAGCATTTAAATAACATTTTATTAAAAGATTCAACCAATACAAAGCTGGGATTGGTGTTATCTACAAATGTTAATGTAACGCGTACAGTCAATATTCTGGATAGTCAAGATGAGGTTACTCAAGTGCCTTCTACGGCGTTGTTAGCACCTAGAGGAACTATTTTGTACGGTTCGAATGTGGCTGCGCCAAATGAATCGAAAAAAATGAGACTTGAAATCTTTTTTACAGAGCCAAACTTATAATAAGTCAAGATTACCAATAGGTTATTTTCATATTGTACATTGGCGGACTTTGAAAAGGGTTTGTTAATGATAAATAATAACCTGGTTATCGCGTGAAATACAAAAACCTTTTACAGTAAATTTTCTGCATTGAAAACTCTGTAAAAGGTTTTTTTGTTTTTGTTATGGTGTTTTTAAAACAAACCATTTAGGTTCTCATACGTTAAAAAGCGCTGAGGTGCGTTATAAAAAACATGAAGTTCCTGTGCTATTTTGTTATTAGTTCTTAATTTTATCAGATATTTGTTAAGTTTTAAATAAAATTAAATTTTTGTTATGTGTGGAATTGTTGGATATATAGGACATAGAGAGGCTTACCCTATTATTATTTCGGGGCTTAAGCGTTTAGAGTACAGAGGGTATGATAGTGCTGGAATTGCATTATATGATGGTAATGATCTTAAAGTCGCTAAAACAAAAGGTAAAGTCTCAGATCTTATAGAAAAATCCTCAAAAGAAATTACTAAGACAGGATCTATTGGTATTGGTCATACAAGATGGGCAACCCATGGTGCTCCAAACGATGTAAACTCACATCCGCACGCTTCAAATTCGGGCGATTTGGTTATCGTTCATAACGGTATTATTGAAAATTACGAAGGCCTTAAAAAGGAGCTGATGGCCCGAGGTTATACTTTTAAATCGGATACAGATACCGAGGTTTTAATTAATTTAATTGAAGACGTAAAAAAGAAGGAAAACGTAAAATTAGGCAAGGCTGTGCAGATTGCCCTAAATCAAGTAATAGGTGCCTATGCCATTGTTGTTTTCGATAAAAACAAACCCAACGAATTTGTTATTGCACGCTTAGGTAGTCCCTTAGCTGTTGGGATTGGAAAGGACGAGTTTTTTATTGCAAGTGATGCCTCCCCGTTTTTAGAATATACTAAAAATGCCATTTATCTAGAAGATGAAGAAATGGCCATTGTTAGACCAGGAAAGGAAATAAAGGTTAGAAAAATTAAAGATGATTCCTTAGTTGTGCCTTACGTACAAGAGCTTCAAATGAATCTTGAGGAAATTGAAAAAGGGGGTTACGAGCATTTCATGTTAAAAGAAATTCACGAACAACCAAGAGCGATAAGGGATACTTACAGAGGTCGATTATTGAGTAATGAGGGCATTATAAAAATGGCTGGTGTTGAAGATAACATGAAAACCTTTTTAAACGCCAATCGAATCATCATAATAGCCTGCGGAACCTCTTGGCATGCCGGGTTGGTTGCCGAGTATATTTTTGAAGAATTTACGAGAATTCCAGTAGAAGTAGAGTATGCGTCTGAGTTTCGTTACAGAAATCCTGTAATTTATGAAAATGATGTGGTTATTGCCATATCACAATCGGGTGAAACGGCCGATACCTTAGCGGCTATTAAATTAGCAAAATCTAAAGGGGCTTTTGTTTTCGGAGTTTGTAATGTTGTGGGATCTTCTATTGCTAGAGAAACACATGCTGGGGCATATACCCATGCTGGTCCAGAAATTGGTGTAGCCTCAACTAAAGCGTTCACAACTCAAATTACGGTGTTAACGCTTATGGCTTTGCGTTTAGCTCGAGCTAAAGGCACCATGTCTAGTTCAGTTTTTAGAAGTTATTTATACGAATTAGAACTTATTCCTCAAAAAATTGAAGAACTTTTAAAGGTTGACGAGCACGTAAAAAACATAGCTAAACAATATTTGCTTTCTACCAATTGTTTATACTTGGGTAGAGGTTATAACTTTCCGGTGGCTCTCGAAGGCGCCCTAAAATTAAAGGAGATATCTTACATACATGCTGAAGGCTATCCTGCAGCCGAAATGAAACACGGTCCTATTGCTTTAATTGACGATAGAATGCCCGTAATTGTCATTGCACCTAGTAAAGGGCATTACGAGAAAGTGGTTAGTAATATTCAAGAGATTAAATCCAGAAAAGGTAAAATTATTGCCATTGTAACCGAAGGGGATACAGCGGTAAAAGAAATTGCCGATCATGTTATTGAAATTCCAGATACCGAAGAGGCACTATCACCGCTATTAGCGACCATACCTTTACAATTAATATCCTATTATATTGCCGTAATGCGTAATTGTAATGTGGATCAGCCTAGAAATTTGGCTAAATCTGTAACGGTTGAATAATTAAAATTCTCGGGCAATCTTGGATTTGATGCTGGACACTTATTTTTGATGAGATGCCCTCTTTAGTCCGTAATTTTTTCAAGACCATAATTTTAATATTTATTAGTATATGTCAAATTCATCTAAATTTATTGCATATTTTTTTATGATTTCATGAGGAAATCATATTTTATATTTTTATATTGCTTACTTAACCAATTAAATTAAATCTTATTAAATGAAAACTATACTCCCGTATTTACTATTGTTATGTTTTGGATTGTCTTATTCCCAAACTACAATATCCGGATCAGTTAACGACGATAGTGGCCAGCCGCTTCCCGGAGCAAACCTTATTGTTGCTAACACCTCTATAGGAACTGTAACCGATTTTGACGGTAGATTTACACTTAACGTAAATCAAAGCCTACCCTTTACTGTACAAGCCAGTATGGTTGGTTTTGAAACTGTTAGTATTACCGTTACCAGAAACAATCAGGTATTAAATTTTGTTCTCAAAGAGGGAACAGCACTAGATGAGGTAGTAATATCTGCATCTAGAACCCCAGAACGTATTTTCGAATCGCCAGTAACGGTAGAGCGTTTTGGATTAAAAGAAATTCGAAATACAGCATCCTCTAATTTTTATGGTGGTTTAGCCAATTTAAAAGGCGTGGATGTAAATACGAGTAGTTTAACCTTTAATTCTGTAAACACTAGGGGTTTTGCGACAACGGCTAACACCCGTTTTATGCAGCTTGTAGATGGTATGGATAATTCCACACCGGCCCTAAACTTTCCAATAGGTAATTTAGTGGGTTTAACAGAAACCGATGTTTTAAGTGTAGAATTACTCCCAGGAGCATCTTCAGCTTTATATGGAGCTAATGCCTTTAATGGTATTCTTTTTATGCGTAGTAAAAACCCTTTCGATCATCAAGGTATTAGTGCTTCCATCAAACAGGGAATCACATCTCAGGAGGCTGCGGGCGATAATCCTTATACAGATGTTAGTATTCGTGCTGCTTATAAATTTAGCGATAAGTTTGCAGGTAAGGTCAATTTTGGCTACTTAGACGGTACCGATTGGGCGGCAACTAGCGAGGTAGATAGCGACAGGTTTGGAGGTACAAGAGCTACCAATACAAATTACAATGGAATTAATGTTTACGGAGATGAGGTGTCTACGAATCTTAGAGCGGTAATTGAAAATCCTGATTTTTTAGCACAATTACCTAATCCAGCTCTAGTGAGTTTGGTGCCTTTAGTTAATGTGAGTAGAACGGGTTACAACGAAAAATTCTTAACCGACAATAAAGCCCAAAGTATCAAAGCAGATTGGGGATTGTATTACCGCCCTATAACAGATAGTAATTTTGAAGTGTCTTATGTTGGTAAAGTAGGTACTGGTACAACCATATATCAAGGTACCAACCGTTACAATATAGATCGCTTCTTTCAAGAACAACATAAACTAGAATTTAAAAACGATAATTATTTTGTAAGAGGTTATGTAGTTTCAGATAAAGCGGGCGACTCTTACGATATGGTATTTACTGGAATTAATATTAACAGGTCTTGGAAACCTGATAATGTTTGGTTTGGTGAATACACAGGAGCATTAATAAATGCGACACTTGGAGGCGCTACTCAAGACGAAGCACATGCCATTGCCAGAGCGACAGCCGATACGGGTAGACTCGTGCCAGGCACCGCCGAGTTTGAAAATGCTTTCAATAGGGTTATTGGTAATCCAGATTTGGCTTCAGGCTCAAAATTCCAAGATGCCTCTAAGTATTATCATGCCGATGGGAACTACAACTTTAGCCATTTAATAGACTTTGCAGACATTCAAGTTGGTGGATCTTTTAGACAATACGATTTGAACTCTTTTGGATCTATTTATACAGATTACGATGGAAATATCAATTACAACGAGTTTGGTGTTTATACACAAATACAGAAAGATGTGGAGTTAAATGACATTATGGATTTAAAAATAACGGCTTCAGCGCGTTACGATAAATCGGAGTTTTTTAAAGGTTTTGTGTCGCCTAGATTGTCTTTAGGATTAACTCTAAACGAAAATCATAACATTCGAGCTTCGGCACAAACCGGATTCAGAAACCCAACCACACAAGATTTATTTATTGGTTTAGATGCTGGAAGAGCCATATTAGTAGGTTCGGCACCAGATAATTTAGATCGATACTCACGTGAATTTGAAGCTGCTAACGGTACAATTTACACGCAAACGGGTGCAGCGGCATATAACAATTCATATACAGCATCTTCTGTACAACAATTGGCTGCAACTGGAGACCCAACTGTTTTAGAAGTGGCTAATCCAAACCTTGTAACGCCAGAAAAAGTAACATCGGTAGAGATAGGATATCGTGGTAAGTTTAGTAATATTATTGTAGACTTTAGTACTTATTACAATAGTTACAAAGATTTTATTTCTTCAGAAGTTGTTATTGCACCATTATATGGTTCGGTAACCGATGGTTCTGCAATTCCGGCAATTGCTACAGGCGATTTTAAAACTTATAGTGCTTATACTAATTCTGATGTTAATGTAAATTCTTATGGAGCGTCTATAGGCTTGTCAACAAAAATATTTGGAGATTTTGACCTAGGAGGAAGCTATACCTTTACCAAGCAAGATTTTGATCAAGCGGCAAATCCAAATTTTGAGACTAACTTTAATACCCCAGAGCATAAATTTAAAGCCTCTTTTGGGAATACCGAATTGGTTAAGAATTTAGGCTTTAATGTGTCGTACAGATTTAGTGATGATTTTTTCTGGCAAGCCACCTTCGGTGATGGTATTGTTCCAGAATTTCATACGGTCGATGCACAAATTAATTATAAAATTCCAAGTTTAAAATCTGTCTTTAAAATAGGAGGGACAAACATAGGGGGTAAAGAATATTTCACGGTATTTGGTTCAGGCTTTATAGGCTCAATGTATTACGCTTCTTGGACCATTAACAACTTATAAAATTAGCAAAATGAAGAATAATATAAAATACATATTACTATCTGCTGTTCTAATAGGATTTACGGCCTGTAATGATGAAGCAGATTTTGAAGAATTATTAGACAACCCAACTCAAGAAATAGCCTTGCCAGAGCTCACAGCTGGTACGGCAGATTTTTCTAATTATGTTGCTGTAGGGGCATCGTTTACCGCGGGTTATACCGATGGCGGACTGTTTATTGCTGGTCAAGAAAACTCGTTTCCTAGTATCTTAGCCAAAAAATTTGAAGGCGTAGGAAACGCCGGTTTTTCCCAGCCATTAATGAGCGATAATACGGGTGGTATTCTTGTTGGCGGCACAGTGGCTAGAGGACATAGATTGGTTTTTGGAGGTTCTGGTCCCGTTCCTTTAGATGTCTTTTTAACCAGTATAAGTGCACCCGTGCCACCAATAACAACCGAGGCTGGAGTAAATATAGGAAGCGACTTTAATAATTTCGGTATCCCTGGAGCCAAAAGTTTTCATTTAACAGCTCCTGGTTATGCAGCTGCGAACCCTTTTTATGCTCGAGTGGCATCTTCTGGATCTGCAACGGTATTAAGTGATGCTGTGGCCCAAAATCCAACATTTTTTACCTTATCTGAAGTTGGAGGAAACGATGTTTTAGGTTATGCCCTTTCTGGTGGCGATGGTACAAATCCAATTACACCAACACCACAGTTTGATGCCGCTCTTAATGCCATAGTAGACGGCCTAACGGCGAATGGCGCTAAAGGTGCCATTGGTAACTTACCAAATATTACAAGTTTATCGCACTTTACAACAGTGCCACATAACCCAGTGCCTTTAGACGCTGCAACAGCTGGAGCTCTTAATCAAGGGTATGCGCAATATAATGGAGGCATTCAACAGGCGCTTGCTGCCTTGGCTGGCACAGGATTATTTACAGCTGAGGAAGCGGCAGCAAGAACCATAACTTTTGCTGCTGGCACAAACAACGCTCTAGTGATTATAGACGAAAACTTAACCGACTTGGGAGCAATTAACCCTGCTTTTTCTGGATTACCTAAATTTAGACAAGCGACTGAAAATGATTTATTTGTACTGCCACTTTCGGCTTTAATACCTCAAGGCTATGGGACTCAAATTCAATTAGAAGACAAATGGGTTTTAACACCCGAAGAGCAACAAGAAATTGCCATGGCAACTCAGGCCTATAATGCTAGTATATCTGACGTAGCAGCCAATCACGGTTTAGCACTAGTAGATTTAAATGCTATTTTAGTCGAAGCTTCTACAACAGGTATTCAGTTTGATGCCTATGTTATGACTACAGATTTAGTAACTGGCGGTCTTATTAGTCTCGATGGCGTACACCCAACGTCTAGAGGGTATGCCTTAATGGCCAGTAGTTTCTTAAAAGCTATAGATGCTACTTATGGTAGTAACTTTGAAGCCTCAGGTAATTTACCAAAGGCGGGAGATTATCCTACAAATTATAGCCCAACACTACCATAATATACCGTTTTATATTATAAAGAAAAACACGCTCGGAAAGAGCGTGTTTTTTTATGCTTAAAAAAGCTTGATAAACAACTTTCTTATTTAAATTAAATCTTCTATATTTGCACGCGAAAACTTCAAGTGTTTTCATACAAGTAAAACGCATAATATTAAACACATAAGTAATGTCTAAAGTTACAGGTAAAGTTGCTCAAATAGTTGGTCCAGTTATCGATGTCGAATTCGAATTTGGTGCCACACTTCCAAAAATCTATGATTCGTTAGAAATTAACAAGCCTGATGGTTCTGTTCTAGTACTTGAAGTTCAATCTCACATTGGTGAAAATTCTGTGCGTACTATTGCTATGGATTCTTCTGATGGTTTAAGTAGAGGAATGGAAGTGATCTCTACCGGTGCACCTATTCAAATGCCTATTGGTGATGATGTTTATGGTCGTCTTTTCAATGTTGTTGGAGATGCTATCGATGGATTAGGAGATTTACCTAAAGAGGGAGATGCTGGATTACCAATTCATAGAAAGTCGCCTAAGTTTGAAGATTTATCAACATCTACTGAAGTGTTATTCACAGGGATAAAAGTTATCGATTTAATCGAACCTTATGCAAAAGGTGGTAAAATTGGTTTGTTTGGTGGTGCTGGTGTTGGTAAAACCGTATTAATTCAAGAGTTAATTAATAATATTGCTAAAGGACATGGTGGTCTTTCAGTTTTCGCAGGCGTTGGAGAAAGAACTCGTGAAGGAAACGATTTACTACGTGAGATGTTAGAGTCTGGAATTATTCGTTATGGTGACGATTTTATGGATTCTATGGAAGAAGGCGGATGGGATTTAACCAAGGTGGATAAGGCTATAATGAAAGAGTCGAAAGCTACTTTTGTGTTTGGTCAGATGAATGAGCCTCCTGGAGCACGTGCACGTGTAGCCCTATCTGGTTTAACTATTGCTGAGTATTTTCGCGATGGTGCTGGAGAAGGACAAGGAAAAGATGTTCTTTTCTTCGTAGATAATATATTCCGTTTTACCCAAGCAGGATCAGAAGTATCGGCTTTATTGGGTCGTATGCCGTCTGCTGTAGGTTATCAGCCTACATTAGCAACAGAAATGGGAGCTATGCAAGAGCGTATTACTTCAACTAAAAGAGGGTCGATTACCTCGGTGCAAGCGGTTTATGTGCCTGCAGATGATTTAACAGATCCTGCACCAGCAACAACTTTTGCGCATTTAGATGCGACAACGGTTTTATCGCGTAAAATTGCCGAGCTGGGTATTTATCCTGCTGTAGATCCTTTAGATTCTACATCTCGTATTTTAACCGCAGAGATTTTAGGAGACGAACACTACAACTGTGCACAGCGAGTAAAAGAGTTATTACAACGTTATAAAGAATTGCAAGATATTATTGCCATACTTGGTATGGAAGAATTGTCTGAGGAAGATAAATTGGCTGTAAGTCGAGCAAGACGTGTACAGCGTTTCTTGTCTCAGCCTTTCCACGTGGCAGAGCAGTTTACTGGACTTAAAGGTGTTTTAGTAGATATTAAAGAAACAATTAGAGGGTTTAATATGATTATGGATGGTGAATTAGATCACTTACCAGAAGCCGCATTCAACCTAAAAGGAACTATCGAAGAAGCTATTGAAGCTGGAGAAAGAATGTTAGCTGAGGCCTAGTATTTACTAGTGCCGAACTTATATCAGTAGGCATCCCAATGGAGTTAAGATAAATAATAAAAAGACCCTGAATTAAATTCAGGGTAGTTAAACAAGTTTAACTATGTATTTAGAAATAGTATCGCCCGAAGCCACTTTATTTAGTGGAGAAGTAACAAGTATAGCGGTTCCTGGGGTAAACGGTGAGTTCGAGATGCTTAAAAATCACGCACCTATAATATCACTTTTAACTGAAGGTAACGTTAAAATTTACGGGTCTATTTCCCTAGATGAGGAAATAGCGTCTAAGTTTACCAAACCTAGCGATAAGGTGACATGGTTACCTATTAGCTCTGGGGTTTTAGAAATGATTGATAATAAGGCCATAGTTTTAGTCGATTAAACGATCTCCTTATACAGAATAAAAAAAGCCGCCTCATTGAACTAAATGAGGCGGCTTTTTTATAATATAAAACATGAATATTTTAAAACATCATACTTTTTTAATCACGTTGGTAACAATACCCCAGATAACAAAATCATTCTGGTTAGTAATTTTTATAATAGGATAATCCGTATTTTCGGGTTGTAGCCAGATGCCTTCAGCATTAACTTTTAATCGTTTTACGGTAAATTCTCCATCTAGAAAACATACTGCTATTTTATTGTGCGCGGGCTCTAAGCTGCGATCAATTACCAATAAGTCATTATCATTGAGACCGGCACCAATCATCGATTGTCCGCTTACCCGTGCAAAAAACGTGGTTTCTTTATTTTTAACAAGTGTATGGTCTAGAGATAAACGATGTTCACTAAAATCATCTGCTGGTGATGGAAAGCCAGCCGAAATTCCAGTATCAAAAAATGCTGCTCCAGAATTTTTTAAAATTTCGGGTTTAAAAAGAGTGAGTGCTTTCGATTTATAAGTTTTCATGTATTGTTTTATTTTATTGAGTTATTAACAAGCCATAGGGATTATACTATAATGTACATACTTTTGGCAAGAACGCAATAGCTTAAACTAGACGTTCTAAAATTAGGTTTAATTTACGAGATATTTACGTATCCGTCATTTTATTTTCCAATGTTATAACGCAGCTTTACAGATGTTTTTGTTCTGATAATTATATCGTTATTTTTTTGTCACTAATATGTGATAATCTGGGGTTTCATAGTTCTTATGTTATAAGGTTTTATCGTCGGTATTTTTCGTTTTGTTTAATGTACAGAAATAAGTTTAACACTAGTTTTAGGGTCAAAAATCATTTCAAAATCATTGATTACACGTGTTTTAGTGCTCTTTTAAACTCTAAATTTTTTGTAAACTTTTCACGGCACCTCAATAAACAAAATACTGTTTGTCAATGTTTTATAAAAAATATCTGTAAACTTCTAGTTCTAAGCGATATAATTTATTTGTTGAAAACTTGTTCATAATCTTTTTAGAACACCGTTATTTTTGTGATAAGAATTAACAATATTTGTGTGTATTTTAGATGGTAAAACTGCTATTTCTGCAAGACATGCGCTAGAGATAGTTTGTAGTTTATTTGTAGTCACCGACTTTTCCCTTAACAGTTGTCGTGTGTCTAAAAGCGTGTCACACAATTAGCTAAAAACAAATCAGAAGTTATGCAAATTACACAAATTATTAAAAGAGATTATGAAACAAGTCCTTTTGTTTTAAACAAGATCTCTAAAGCTATAGAAAAAGCAATGCTTTCTGTTGGTAATGGAACAAAAGAAGACGCCAACTTAATTTCAATTAACGTTTTAAATGCCTTGTTGGATAGAAAACAAAAAGATAATAATTATACACCAACAGTAGAGCAGGTTCAAGATCTTGTTGAGGAGAAACTCATGCAAAGCGCATTTCATGATGTTGCTAAGGCCTATATTTTATACAGGGACGAGCAAGCAAGAAATAGAAGAACTAATATTTTTGAAAAGCGTATAAATTTAAAACCTTACGAGTACCCGGCGCTTAATGAATATGTAGATGCCATTAGGCATTCGTATTGGATCCACTCGGAGTTTAATTTTACGAGCGATATTCAAGATTTTAAAACAAAGCTCACAACTCAAGAACAAAATGCTATTAAAAACACGATGCTTGCTATTTCGCAGATTGAGGTGGCGGTTAAAACGTTTTGGGGCGATTTGTACAATAAAATGCCTAAACCAGAAATTGGCTCTGTAGGGGCAACTTTTGCTGAAAGTGAAGTGCGTCATCACGATGCTTATTCCCATTTGTTAGAAATTCTCGGGTTGAACAATGAGTTTAAAAATTTAAAAAAGCAACCCGTTATTATGCGTCGTGTTCATTATTTGGAAACGGCTTTAAAAAACGCTAAAAGTGAAGATAATAAGGAGTTTGCAGAGTCCATTTTATTATTCTCGTTATTTATTGAACATGTGTCTTTGTTTTCTCAGTTTTTAATCATAATGGCTTTTAACAAGCATAAAAACATGCTTAAAGGAATTTCTAATGTGGTAGAGGCTACATCTAAGGAGGAGCAAATTCATGGGGATTTTGGTATCGACGTGATTAAAATAATAAAAGATGAAAACCCGACTTGGTTTGATGAGGATCACACCATTTTAGTACAGAATTTATGTCGGGATGCCTTTCAGTCTGAAAGTGAGATTATCGATTGGATTTTTGAAGAAGGAGAATTAGACTTCTTGCCAAAAGATGTTATTAATGAGTTTATTAAGAATCGCTTTAATAATTCTTTAGAAAGTATTGGTATTGAAAAAGTATTTGAGGTTAACCAAGAATTAGTTGAAAAAACAGAATGGTTTGACGATGAAATTATCGGAACAAAACATGGCGATTTCTTTGTGAAGCGCTCTATAAACTACAGTAAAAGAACAAAAAGTATAACCAGCGACGATCTATTTTAATATGAGCAATTACACAAAACACCACAGCGAAGAAGACTTAAGTCAACAGAGTAAAGCGTCAAATTACGACGAAATGATTAAGGCTAGACATGAAGCCAGAGGCGAAGCTGCTAAAAAGCCCGAAATAGAATGGCTCACAGAAAATAGTCGTAAATTTTTATCTTCTGGATATCTTACTGAAGGAACAACACCAGAGGTTAGGATAAGAGAAATAGCCGATAGAGCCGAAGAAATTTTAAAAATAGATGGTTTTGCCGATAAGTTTTATGGCTATATGGCCGCGGGTTATTACTCGTTAGCTTCTCCTGTTTGGTCTAACTTTGGTAAAAAAAGAGGCCTGCCAATTAGCTGTTTTGGTTCTCATATTGACGATGATATGGGCGATATATTATATGGCCAATCTGAAGTTGGTATGATGTCTAAATTAGGAGGAGGTACTTCTGGGTACTTTGGCAAATTAAGACATAGAGGAGCTCCCGTGAAAAATAATGGAGAATCGTCTGGGGCGGTTCATATTATGCAACTTTTTGAGAAGATGGTCGATGTTGTTAGTCAGGGTTCTGTTAGGCGTGGTCGTTTTTCACCGTATTTACCAATTGATCATAAAGATATTCATGAGTTTTTAGAAATTGGGACCGAAGGGAATCCAATTCAAGAATTAACCCATGGGGTGACCGTTGGAAACCAGTGGATGCAAGACATGATAGATGGCGACCAAGATAAAAGAGCTATTTGGGCAAAAGTATTACAACGTCGTGGTGAGATTGGCTATCCTTATATTTTCTTTAAAGATAATGCGAATAATAATGCGGCAGATGTTTATAAAGACAAAAACATGGAGATTTATGCCAGTAACTTATGCACAGAAATCATGCTTCCTACTAACAATAGGTGGTCTTTCGTGTGTGTGCTATCTTCAATAAATTTACTGCATTATGATAAATGGAAAGATACAGATGCTGTAGAGACCATGGTGTACTTTTTAGACGCTGTTTTAGAAGAATTTGTTACCAAATTAGAAGCGTATAGAGATTCTACAAACAGAGACGATAAACAAACTTTTCTATTTATGGAAAAGGCTTATAATTTTGCGAAAGAGAACAGAGCTCTAGGTTTGGGTGCTCTGGGATGGCACTCTTTATTACAGTCTAAAATGCTAGCTTTCGATAGTCAAGAGGCTTTTAATTTAAACAGTGAGATATTTAAAACAATACACGAGAAATCTAAAAAAGCTTCAGAAGAATTAGCAAAACTATTTGGTGAGCCTGAAGTATTAAAGGGGTACGGAAGACGTAACACTACAGTAAATGCTGTGGCACCAACAACCTCTTCAGCGTTTATTTTAGGACAAGTGTCTCAAGGTATTGAGCCTATTTGGTCTAACAGCTATGTAAAAGATATTGCAAAAATAAAAACGACGATAAAAAATCCGTTTTTAGAAAACTTGTTAGAAGAAAAAGGATTAAATACAAGTGCTATTTGGAAGAGTATTCGCGATTACGATGGTTCTGTTCAGCATTTAGAAGAGCTCACCGATCACGAACGTGAGGTATTTAAAACCTATTCTGAAATCGATCAAATGAGTATTATTTATCAAGCCGCAAATAGGCAAAACCACATAGACCAAGGGCAGTCTTTAAACATTATGGTACATCCGGATATGCCAGTAAAGGATATTAATAAGTTGTATGTTACAGCCTGGAAACTGGGCTTAAAGTCACTTTACTACCAGCATAGCATGAACGCCGCACAAAAATTTAAGCAAAAGAAGGATTGTGTGAGTTGTGAAGCTTAGAGAAAATCATAAACAAACACTAGTGTCCGATTAAAAATATTATAATGCTGTCAATCCTTTTAAAATTAAGAGCTTTGCACGTTTTTTAAAATGTCACCTTGCTTATTTGAAATAATTATTAAGATTTAAAGGAGCTATTTTGTTAATTAAAGCACTTCTGTTTATCAGTTAGTTAGAATCAAGTCTTGGTTCTTATGTCTATTAGCGAAGCGGTCTTATGTCTTTTGTCGGACATTAATCATAAACAAATTAAAAAGCACCTCAATCTAGGTGCTTTTTAATTTATCTCTGGACTACAACAACTCGTGTTCTATGTCTTATAGTTTGTCTGCAACTTTTTCTAATTCTAAATACCAGTCTTCTCCAAACTTGCGTATTAAAGCCTCTTTCACAAACTTATAAACCGGCACTTGCAGTTCTTTTCCTAGAGAGCAAGCATCATCACAGATGTCCCATTTATCGTAATTCACGGCCGAAAATTCGGAGTATTCCTTAATTCGAATGGGGTACAAATGGCAAGACACTGGTTTTTTCCAAGAAATCTCACCCTGATTATAAGCTTCTTCAATGGCGCAAAGGGCTGTGTTTTTATCATCAAAAATAACGTAAGCACAATCGGCACCATCAATTAAAGGCGTTTCGAACTCTCCAAAATCTGTCGTAATATAAGTGCCTTGTTGCTCAATAGCATCAATTCCCGCTGGTCTTAAAAAAGGTTTTACTTTGGGATAAACAGAATTTAGAATTTGAATCTCTTGCTCATCAAGCGGAGCTCCAGCGTCGCCATCAATACAACAGGCCCCTTTACAGGCCGATAAGTTACATACAAAATCTTTTTTTATAATATCTTCCGATACTATGGTTTTTCCTATTTGAAACATACTTTATTACTTCTAAAATATTCGTGCTTAATAACGCATAATTAAAATACCACTTAGTGTATTGTAGTTTTACAGTTTAAGCCGTAATTCAACGCTCTAATATATCAGATTATTTAAGCACTAAATTGCGTTTGCAAAAATAGACAAACTTTTACTCAAATTTATGTTAGAAATAATTATTAATCATCTACTTTTGCCGAAAAATTAAGAATTTCAATATTATGAGCTTTTATTTTTTTTAAAAGGCTCGCTTTTGTGAGAATATTGAAAAAATCAATTAACACAGCTAGAACTGTTAAACCTTTAAAATTTACAAAAAATGCAATTCGATTTAAAAGAGATTTTCACCGCTTTTATGGTGCTATTTGCGGTAATTGATATTATTGGGAACATCCCAATTATAATCGATTTACGAAAAAAAGCAGGTCATATACAAAGTGAAAAAGCCGCTATTATTGCTGGTTTTATTTTAATTTTATTTCTTTTTTTAGGAACTAGCATCCTTAATTTAATTGGTATCGATGTCAATTCGTTTGCGGTAGCTGGTGCTTTTATCTTATTTTTTATCGCCTTAGAAATGATTTTAGGTATTACACTATACAAACAGGAGGATCACGACTCTATGACAACTGCGGTATTTCCTTTGGCATTTCCGCTTATTGCAGGACCAGGAAGTTTAACCACCTTACTTTCATTAAGGGCAGAGTTTAGTATAGAAAATATTATTGTGGCCGTGTTGTTAAATGTTATAATCATTTATATTGTGCTTAAAACCTCTTCTAGAATAGAGCGCCTTTTGGGGAAAAACGGTATAAATATTATCCGTAAAATATTTGGTGTGATATTATTGGCTATTGCAGTAAAATTATTTGCTCATAATATTAAAGCGCTTTTTGATCTGGTGTGATTTTTAAAAAAATAGTTTAAACGCAATGCCGTTTTTAAGGCTTTATTGCATTTGTTAAATTATTTTTTAGCTAAGACTAAATAAGATTAGAAATTGTACATCCGTTTTTAGTCTTACAAGATAAAAATCTGCGTTACCTGCCTGTCTGCAGGCAGGTCTGCGTAATCTGCGAAAAAGAACTGCGAAGCACATCACGAACACCTATTTATAAAATAGAAAGATGTGAGTAAACCAATTATATGCGATATTATATGGTTAATTTGGTATGATAATACAGTAGAGAATTGTTCCACAAATCACGTCGATTTACGCAGAATGAAAACAAAAATTTGTTTTCGTTAATGAAATAGAAGAGCCCCTATATCGCAATAAATGATGAATTTAAAATACTTTAGGAACAATCATTTTAGAAAACATATTTTCTCTTAGACTTGTAATTATAAACACTAAATTGGTTTTGGTGTAACAAGAAATAATTTTATTCTTGTTATATTTACAGGTCTTGAAATAAAAAATATGAAAATATTAACCTTAGTATTAAGCCTTATAGCTTTAGGATTTATTGTTTTTAATGCCACAAAACTCGATTTTAATGCGCCTTTAGAGGGCGATAGTATAGTGGCTTTAATTACTATTGTCGCCTCTTTATGTGTTATCTTAATGATGCGTATTTTACAAATTTCTAAACGTATTGAGCAAAAAGTAAATCAAAATAAATAGTGCTGGATGTCTTAATATTAGGAGGGGGTGCGGCAGGTATGTCTTGTGCTTTGGTTTTAGGTTCGGCTAAAAATAAACCTTTTGCCGAAAATAAGCGTATTGCAATTATAATGCATCAAAGGGCCTCACATTTGCAAACCGCTGTTTTTAATAATGTTTTAGGATTAAAACCAGGTACAACGGGTAAATCTATTTTAGAAAACGGTAAGCAACAATTACAAAGTCTTTATGCGCACATTAACCAGATTGAGAACGAAAAAGTCACTGCGATCTCAAATCTTACAGAAGGTTTTAAAGTAGAAACCAATAAAAACACGTACAAAATTAAATGTGTTGTTATTGCTGTGGGTTACACCAGTTTACTTCGTATTAAAGGCTTAGAAGCCTACATTGAGCCACACCCTCGAGCAACCCCTAAAAAGAAACGCGTTTGGTTGAGAAACCAAGACCATCGTATTAAAGAAAACCTGTACGTCGCAGGAACACTTGCGGGATGGCGTAGTCAATTTGCTATAGCATCTGGGAGTGGTGCCCATGTGGCTACAGATATTTTAACCCATTGGAATCAAGGGGAAGATGTACACGTTCATGATAAATAGATCTTCCATAAATCCGTAATTAATCTGGGTTTTTGCTATTTTGTGAGTTTGGTTAAAATAATATTGTAAAACCTTCGAGACACTTTTATGGTGTTTTCTATTTGCGGGCAGAAGACTATAGGAGCAGATTTGCGGTCTTCTAAACTTGGCTACCTTAACAATAGTCATCAATATTACGAGGTAAAAGTTTAATTTAAGAGATTTTCTTGTCGTCTCTTAATAAATCACGACTTCTAATTCGGTCTCAAAATCATCAGAAAAGACTGTAATAAAATTAGAAACAACACCGATGTTTAGTGAAATACATTCCCCATATTGTGGTTGTATTATGCTGTTTAGCCTTGTGAAAATTATAAAATGTTGAGCTAGAATAAACAAAAGGTCAAGGGTTTGTATTTTAACTTCAGCATACTTCAGCTTTTTCGACGTAATCGCACCGCTATTTTCCTAAAATTATGTAAATTCGCGAACTGATAAGAAACGATAATAAATGAGCGCTAAATTTCCTGAATACAAAGGACTTGACTTAACAAAAGTAGCAAACGAAATATTGCAGTACTGGCAAGAAAACAACATTTTTGAAAAAAGTGTTTCTACTAGAGAAGGTAAAAAACCATATGTGTTTTATGAAGGGCCTCCTTCTGCAAACGGGCTTCCTGGAGTGCATCATGTTTTAGCACGTGCCATTAAAGATATTTTTCCACGATATAAAACCATGAAAGGCTACCAAGTTAAACGTAAAGCAGGTTGGGATACGCATGGTTTACCTATAGAGTTGGGTGTAGAAAAAGAACTGGGAATAACTAAAGAAGATATTGGCAAAACCATTTCGGTAGAAGATTACAATGCTGCTTGTCGTAAAGCCGTGATGCGTTATACCGATGTTTGGAACGACCTAACAAAAAAAATGGGCTATTGGGTAGATATGGATAATCCGTACATCACCTACGAGCCTAAATATATGGAGTCTGTTTGGTGGCTTTTAAAACAAATTTATAACAAATCGTTAATTTATAAAGGTTATACCATACAGCCATATTCTCCAAAAGCTGGAACAGGATTAAGCTCGCATGAGTTAAATCAACCAGGAACCTATCAAGATGTTACCGATACAACGGTTGTTGCCCAATTTAAAGCGAATGAAAATTCGTTGCCAGAGTTCTTAAAAAATGAAGGCGATATTTATTTCTTAGCATGGACAACCACACCTTGGACGTTGCCTAGTAACACCGCTTTAACCGTGGGGCCAAAAATTGATTATGTTTTGGTTGAAACTTATAATCAATACACTTTCGAGCCTATACATGTGGTTTTGGCCAAAGCATTGGTTGCCAAACAGTTTGCAGGAAAATTTGTTGAAGTTCAAGAAAAATCGGAAGTTTTAAGCTATAAATCTGAAGATAAAAAAATACCCTACAGAATAGTTAAAGAATTTAAAGGAAAAGATTTAGTAGGAATAACTTACGAGCAACTTTTAAAATTTGCACTTCCAAATGATAACCCAGAAAATGCCTTTCGTGTAATTTCTGGAGATTTCGTAACGACTGAAGATGGTACGGGTATAGTACATACCGCACCAACTTTTGGAGCCGATGATGCTTTGGTAGCTAAACAAGCCACTCCAGAAGTGCCTCCTATGTTGGTAAAAGATGCACAAGGTAATTTGGTGCCTTTAGTAGATTTACAAGGTCGTTTTCGTCCAGAAATGGGCGACTATGCTGGCAAATACGTAAAGAATGAGTATTACGACGAAGGAGAAGCACCCGAGCGTTCGGTAGATGTCGAGTTGGCCATTCAATTAAAAACCGAAAACAAAGCCTTTAAGGTTGAAAAATATAAACACAGCTATCCAAATTGTTGGCGTACCGATAAACCTATTCTGTACTATCCTTTAGATTCTTGGTTTATTAAAATTACAGAGGTTAAAGATCGCATGTACGCGTTAAACCAAACTATAAATTGGAAACCAAAAAGTACAGGTGAGGGTCGTTTTGGAAACTGGTTAGCCAATGCAAACGATTGGAATTTATCTCGTTCTCGGTACTGGGGAATCCCGTTGCCAATTTGGAGGACCGAAGATGGTAAGGAAGAGATTTGTATCGGTTCGGTTGAAGAGTTAAAGAATGAAATGCAAAAGGCGATTGTAGCCGGTGTTCTTGATAAAGATATATTTGAAGATTTTGAAATAGGAAACCTTTCTGATGAAAATTACGCCAAAATCGATTTGCATAAAAATATTGTAGATGACATTGTTCTCGTGTCTGAAACGGGTCAAAAAATGTTCCGCGAAAGCGATTTAATCGATGTTTGGTTCGATTCTGGCAGTATGCCTTATGCACAGTGGCATTATCCATTCGAAAACAGTGATCTAATCGATAAAGGTATTACATTTCCGGCCGATTTTATTGCCGAAGGTGTCGACCAAACAAGGGGCTGGTTTTATACCTTGCACGCTATAGCCACTATGGTATTCGATTCTGTGGCCTATAAAAACGTGGTGTCTAACGGGTTAGTATTGGATAAAAACGGACAAAAAATGTCGAAACGTTTAGGTAATGCTGTCGATCCGTTTGAAACCTTAGCAGATTATGGCGCCGATGCCACACGTTGGTACATGATTAGTAACGCCAACCCTTGGGATAATTTAAAATTTGATTTAGAGGGTATTGAGGAAGTAAAACGCAAGTTCTTTGGAACGCTTTACAATACCTATTCTTTTTTTCAGTTGTACGCCAATTTAGATAATTTTACCTATGCTGAAGCTGATATTCCTCTGGAAGAACGACCAGAAATAGACCGCTGGATCCTTTCTGAATTGCATACTCTAATTGAAAAAGTAGATGCCTACTACGCCGACTATGAGCCTACAAAGGCAGCACGTGCCATTTCAAACTTTACCCAAGATTATGTAAGCAATTGGTTTGTGCGTTTAAGCAGAAGGCGTTTCTGGAAAGGCGATTACGGGCAAGATAAAATTTCGGCATACCAAACGCTCTACAACTGTATGGAGACCATTGCAAAGTTAAGTGCACCAATAGCACCTTTCTTTATGGATAAGTTGTATTTAGATCTCAATTTGGTAACCAAAAAAGAGACTTTTGAGAGTGTCCACCTAACCGATTTCCCTGTTTTCGATCCCGCCTTTGTCGATAAAAGCTTGGAGCGTAAAATGGAAGCCGCTCAAACAATATCGTCTTTAGTTTTATCGTTAAGAGCTAAAGAAAAGATAAAAGTGAGACAGCCGCTGCAAAAAATTATGATACCGGTTACTAATGCACAACAAAAAGAGGAACTTTTAGCCGTTTCAAATTTAATCAAGCACGAGGTAAACGTTAAAGATATTGAGCTTTTAGAAGATGCCTCAGAAATTTTAGTGAAGCAAATAAAACCCAATTTTAAAGTGCTTGGGCCACGTTTTGGTAAAGATATGAAAGCCATAGCAAGTGTGGTAAACCAGTTTGGTGCAAAGGATATTGACAAAATTGAGCAAAATGGTCATTTAGAGGTTGAAGTTAACGGAAAAATGATTATTTTAGAGTTGGGAGATGTAGAGATTACATCGCAAGATATTGAGGGCTGGTTAGTGGCCAATGAGGGGGCACTAACAGTAGCTTTAGATGTTACGATTTCTGAAGACCTTAGAAATGAAGGGGTGGCAAGAGAACTTGTAAATCGAATACAGAACCTACGAAAAGATTCTGGATATGAAGTAACAGATAGAATTGAAGTTAAGCTTCAAAAAGACCGTAATATTGAAAATGCAGTAATTAATAATATTGATTATATTAAAACAGAAACCCTAACAGAAAACCTTGAATTTATTGACCGAGTAGAGAGTGGTATAGAAATTGTTTTTGATAATGTAAATACCAAATTGTTTATTAAAAAACACTAAAATTATGAACTTAGATACAGTAAAGTATTCAGATAAAGATTTATCTGAATTTAAAGTGCTAATCTTAGAAAAAATTGAGAAAGCAAAACGCGATTTAGAGCTTATCCAGAGCGCATACATGAACGACCATAACAATGGTACCGAAGACACTGCCCCACAATTTAAAGCTTTTGAAGAGGGGAGTAACGTGATGAGCAAAGAATCGAATTCCCAATTGGCTATTCGTCAAGAAAAATTTATTCGCGATTTAAAAAATGCCTTAATTAGAATTGAAAACAAAAGCTATGGCGTTTGTAGAGTTACTGGCAAGCTTATTAATAAAGAGCGTTTAAAATTAGTACCTCATGCAACTTTAAGTATTGAGGCTAAAAATATGCAGTAATAGATAAAATATTTTAAATTTGAACGTCTCGATTTAAATCGAGACGTTTTTTTTATTTACTGTAATGGTTGTCTGGTAATTGTGGATCCGTTTTTTGCCATAAAATTTAAAAATCTGTGATTGTCTGCGACCCTTGCAACAGCGAACTGGCGAAGCAAATCTGCTGAAAATAATACCAATGTAATTTTGAAATGTCGTATTGTTAATTTGGTATAATACCATGCGGGCCAGTGCTATAGTAATGTATCTTATCAAGTAATTTTTTAAAAATGCCATTAAAAAAAACCGTTTTACTGATAGTAATAATTTTACTTATCGATCAAGTAAGTAAATTTTATATTAAAACTCATTTTGCACTCCAGGACAGTATTGAGGTTTTTAAATGGTTTAAAATCTACTTTATTGAAAACGATGGGATGGCATGGGGTACTAAAATAAGCGATTTTTTACCATCTCTAAACGATAGAGCGGCCAAAGTGGCCTTAACTTTATTTAGAATGGTTGCTATTTTTGGTATTGGTTATTGGCTTCTAGAGGCTACCAAAAAGAAAAGCGCTAAAGTACTAATCGTGGCCATTGCTTTAATTTTTGCCGGTGCTTTGGGTAATATTATCGACTCTGTTTTTTATGGTGTTTTGTTTAACGATAGCTTTGGCCAAGTTGCTACATTTTTACCTCAATCAGGGGGGTACGACTCGCTTTTATATGGTAAAGTTGTAGATATGTTATATTTTCCACTGTGGTCTGGGTATTTACCAGAATGGATACCTTTTGTAGGAGGGGACTACTTTACCTTTTTCGAGCCTGTTTTTAATATTGCGGATATGGCTATAAGTACAGGCTTTTTAATGCTAATTATTTTTAACAGAAAGGCATTTCCTAAAAATTAGATAAAATCACGATAATTATGTGTAAGTATTTTTCTATGTGATACAAATTGGTTAACTTTATGGATGAAGCGAATTCTAAAAGCCTGATCCATGAAAGTAAAGTATTTGTTGTTAGTAATTTGTTCAGTATTTGTTTCTATAAAGGCCTTTACACAGGAGACCTTCGGTATTATTTTTAATGCACAGGACAGAGACCAAAAGTGTAAACCCTGTACTCGTGCGTTTAATAAACGCTCTAATGGCGTAAGATATGCTATTAAAGAAATGGATGGCTATCTTTATCTAAGCATAAACGATAGAGACTGGTTTAATAATGTGTTTAAAAATCCAGATGATGGTATCGCCATAGATATTGTTTCAAAAACACGATACAAATGCATTTTAGAGTCTATTAATAAAACTCAAATAAAAGGGCATTTACTTAAACCGATATATGCCCAAGAATTAAAACAGGGGCTAAGGCAACTTGCAGACAATATTTACAAGGTTAAACTAGGAAAAGTGCCCAATCATCTTCTTAATCAAGATGTGGAATACAATATATTACTTATTGGAAATAAAAATCTTTGTCAGTACTTAGTGACCTACGACTTAGATTATTACTCCTGGGATTTACTAGATATGGGGATGTATTTAGACGATTTAACTTATGATGTAAAAAAAATACAATCGACAGATAAGGCTGAATATGTTGTAAAAAACAAAAAATTAAAATTTATTATACCCTTTAAAAAGAATAAATCTAAGTATTCTCAAGCCTCCATTAAACCGCTTTACGATTCTTTAAGATTAACAAATTACGATATTGTAAGATTGAATATTAAGGCGTATTCTTCTATTGAAGGGATTTCGAAACGTAATTTCGAGTTGCAAGAAGAGCGTGCTAACAGTGTCGTTAATGCTTTACAAACCTATCAAAAGCCAACCATTAAGACTACAGTTTCAACCTCAGAAAACTGGGTAGAGTTTTTTAATGATATTGAAGGAACTAAATTTGAGTATTTAAACTCCTGTAGTAAAAATGAAGTTAAAGAGGCCATTGCTGGAGCGGTTTCTAGAGAAATGGAGTATATTCTTGAAAATCACCGTAAAGCGGTTGTTGAGCTAGAATTGGAACATAAAGAAAAAAATAATAAGGCTACGAGTCTTATTCTAGCCGAATTTAATAAGGCCATTACTCAACGTCAATGGGAAGTGGCGAATACGAAGCAAAATTCAATTTTCAAAAAAATAGATGCTGGAGAAGAGTCTGTAGATGTTTTACAAAAAATGAATATTCCAAGACAGGCTAAGTACGCCGAGTTTTTAATTAAAAATGCAGCGTATAAATATATGTTAGACGACAGAGACGCCCTAAATGTTCATGCTGAATTGTTGGATATTCAAGAATTAGTTCCAAATAACACCAATTTAAAGTATAACATTTTAGCCATTGAATTGTTGTTATGGCGCTATAACGCATTAGACATTGAGGACTCGAAATTATTAAAAAAAATCCGTCAGTTAGAAGACGATGGAATCCCTGAAAGTCTCGTTTCAAGAATGCTGGTGAATTACAATATGGTGTTAGCTCATAGACTAATGAGAGCTGGAGACTTTGATAAAAAGGATAAACGCGTATTTTATGTGGATAAAAACCATAAGAATTTTCCTTTGTCAGATTATGATTATTCCAGTTTAGCTCAGTTTTTTTCTATTTATGGTAATTCTGATTTGGCTGCAAAGCTATTAGGAAAGAAGGCTAGAACTATAGATATCGATGAAGATTTATTATTCTATTATTTGAATTTAACATTGGTAAATAAGACCTTAACAAAAAAGTTGGATTACAGAACCATCATGTTAAACGCCATAAACATGAATAAAACGCGTTTTTGTAATTTGTTTAATAGTGTCGAAAATGGTGGGGTGACTTTTCAGTTATTAGAAGACGATTATCTTAGAAAAACATTTTGCGAGAACTGTAAGGATTAAAACTTATAAATTTTATTTGGCGTAATACAATAATCCAGCGGAATGTCTCCTTGGTGAATGTCTTCAATATGATCTTCAGCATCAAAAAACGAGAGCCCTATTTTTATGGTTTGGGGTCTGCATTTTGCTAAAAAATCATCATAAAATCCTTTGCCATAACCTACGCGATGGCCTGTTTTATCGAAGGCTAGAAGCGGTACAAAAACCACATCAATTTTCTTGTCGTCCATTTCTATACCATCAACAGGCTCAGGAATACCCCAGCTGTTCTTCTTTATTATCGTATTGTCGGTTAATAAAAAATGAGTTAGTGAGTTGTTGGTAAAATTAGATTTAGAAATAACTGCGTTTTTGTCCTTACCTGTTATAATGCTTAATATATAACCCGTATTAATTTCTGTATGTTCTTCAATCGTTAAAAAAATATGATAATTCAAAACGTTCCAAACCGGAAGTTCAAGTGTTTGGTTTGCAATAGCTATACTTAAATCATCTATTTGCTTTTGCGATAAATTTTTTCGTAGTGTCTTATATTTTTTTCTTAATTCGGCCTTAGTCATATGGTATATAGTTTTTAGAAATGCTAAAATTTAAATATTTAGGCTTCCAGTTTGGTGGATATATTAAAAAGGGCATCACCTTGATAAACTGTTGGAGATTCGTTAATAGTAATAACATAGCCAGAAACGTCTGCTTTTACAAAATAATTCATTTTGCCATAAGGGTCGGTTATGTAGCCCAAAAGATCTCCTTTTAGTGCTTTAGAACCTATATTAACAGCGACTTTAAACATGCCCGAGTATTTAGCGCGAATCCATTTGCTTTCGGCAATCATAACACAATCGGTTTTTGGTGCAAATACGACAAACTTCGAGTTTAACATGCCTAAATGGTCCAGTACACGTTTAGAACCAACAACACCGTGGTTGGTTATAACCTCGTCTATATGAATAGATTTACCACCTTCAAAAAGCAACAAAGGTTTTCCTAATTTATTGCAGGAGCTTCTAAACGATTTTTTAATATATTTTGAATGTAATATAAATGGTGCCCCAAAAACTCTTGCTAGAGTATTGAGTTGACTATCTGATTTTTCAATACGTATTTGGGGTGCATTAAAGCGACCAGAACCACCGGTGTGAAAATCTATGATATAATCGACATGTGGTATAATTTCGGTCATTAATTTATATGCTACCCGACTTGCTAAAGATCCGTTTTTAGAGCCGGGAAAAACCCGGTTTAAATCACGGCCGTCTGGAAATTCTCGTTTTAAATTTAAAAATCCGAAAATATTTATAATGGGGATACAGATAATGGTTCCAGATTTAGGTTTATTAATGCCTTTAGCAATAAGCTGTCTAACAATTTCTACACCATTAACTTCGTCGCCATGAACCCCTGCCGTAAACAATACGGTGGGTCCAGGGGTTTTAGAACGCTCTATAATAATAGGGACATTTACAGCAGATGCTGTGTGTAAATGGGCGACATCAAAATCTACTTCTTTACTTTCTCCAGGCTTAATCTCATGGCCTAAAATGTTTAGTGTATTATTAGCGGTACTCATAAAAACAATCTAAAGTTATTTAAATTTAATTCGTGTTGCGCTCAATAAAACGAATAATCGATGCGGCAATATCTTTACCTGTAGCGTCTTCAATACCTTCCAGTCCTGGTGTAGAGTTAACTTCCAACAATAAAGGGCCACGTGCCGATTGTAGCATGTCTACACCGCAAACAGGCAGTTTTAAAACTTTAGCAGCACTTAAAGCGACTTTTAGTTCTTCGTCGTCTAATGTAATAATATTTGCCGAACCACCGCGGTGTAAATTAGATCGAAATTCACCTGCTTTACCTTGGCGTTTCATAGCGCCAACAACTTGACCATCTACAACTAAAGCACGTAAATCTGCACCTTTTGCTTCTTTTATAAACTCTTGCACAATCACTCTAGCTTGTAAACCATTAAAGGCTTCTAAAACAGATTGCGCGGCATTTTGAGTTTCGGCTAAAACCACCCCTAAGCCTTGGGTGCCCTCCAATAGTTTTATAATTAAAGGTGTCCCTCCAACATGCTCTATAACTTCTTCAATATCTCTAGAATAGTTTGTAAATACGGTTTTAGGCATGCCTATTCCAGCTTTACTTAGGCTTTGTAAGCTGCGTAGTTTATCTCTAGATTTTAAAATAGAATCTGATGGAGAAATGGTAAAAACGCCCATTTCTTCAAACTGTCTAACTACAGCACAACCATAAAAGGTGATAGATGCACCAATTCTTGGAATAATGGCATCTACATAATCAAGGTATCGGTCTTTATAATAAATAGAAGGCTTTTCCTTTTCTATGATAATATCACATTTTAAAGGGTCGATAATTTCAACTTTATGACCTCTGTTTTCAGCCGCTTCAACAAGACGCTTTGTAGAGTATAGGGAGGCGTTTCTTGATAAAATTACGATATTCATTTTAGTTTGTTTTTATAAGATTCATTTACAGCATCAACATCTATAAGAAACTTTTTACTTAAAAATTGCCGACCTATAAGTACTGGGTATTTCATGTTGTCTCTTGTGGTAAGCGTTAAATAAATGGTATATGTTTTACCAAATAATACGGTTTTTGTTTTTATTTTATAACGCTGCTCTTTCTGGCCGTTACTGCTTTTTACAACGGTACGGGAGAAGGTCTTAAAAACAATGTTCTTACTATTAAAATTGGGGTGCTTTTTACTGCTAAACGTACATTTTAAAGCATCGTGCTCTTCAATAATTTCTGAGCAGTGTATGGCAGAAGTATAGGCTCCGGAATCAATTTTTGCACCAATATTCCAAAGATCTAACTCTGGAAAATCTATGAGGTCTGTTCGACCAATTATTTTTTTCATTATTCCAAACAATTATAGGGCTGCAAGGTAACGATAAACTACATTTATGAGATGACTTTTTAATAGTAATTACTACCTTTGAGGCAATGAGCAAACCAAGTTTAGAAATACAATTAAAAACACTACCAGAATCTCCAGGGGTATATCAATACTTTGATGCAGACGATACCATTATATATGTAGGTAAAGCGAAAAACTTAAAAAAAAGAGTGAGCTCATACTTTACTAAAACGCACGACAATGGTAAAACCCGAGTGTTGGTAAAAAAAATTGCCCATATAAAACACATTGTTGTCAAGACGGAGACCGATGCCTTATTGCTTGAAAATAATTTAATAAAAAAGCATAAACCACGGTACAATGTGCTGTTAAAGGACGATAAGTCCTACCCGTGGATTTGCATAAAAAACGAACGCTTTCCTAGAGTGTTTTCTACACGACGCGTGTATAAAGGTGGTGGCGAGTATTTTGGACCGTACACAAGTCGCAAAACCGTAAATACCTTGCTAGATTTAATACGAGGTCTCTACAGTTTACGAACCTGTAATTATCATTTATCTGAAGAGAAGATTGATGCCAACAAGTATAAAGTTTGTTTAGAATATCATTTAGGGAATTGCAAAGGGCCTTGTGAAGGTTTGGAAACCGAGCAGGAATACAACACGAATATTAAAGCCATTCGGGAAATATTAAAAGGTAATTTTAAAGATTCATTACAGCAGTTTAAAGCGCAAATGAAACAGTTAGCTGTTGACTTGCAATTTGAAGAAGCTCAAAAAATAAAAGAAAAAATTGAGGTTTTAGAAAACTACCAAGCCAAGTCTACTGTCGTAAACCCCAATATAAGTAATGTCGATGTGTTTTCTATTATTAGCGACGAGAGCTATGGTTATATTAATTTTTTACAACTGTCTTACGGTGCTATTATTCGGTCGCACACCTTAGAGATTAAAAAGAAGCTAGACGAAACCGATTTGCAATTATTAGAGCTCGCCATTACAGAAATACGACAGCGTTTTCACTCTAAGTCTAAGGAAGTTTACGTGCCTTTTAAAGTGAATTTAGGAAGCGATATTAAGGTAACGGTACCAAAATTAGGAGATAAAAAACACATCTTAGACTTATCTATACGAAATGCGAAGTACTTTAGAATGGAGCGTTTTAAACAAGATAAAATAGTAGATCCAGATAGGCATGTTAATCGAATTATGGCGCAAATGAAAGCCGATTTGCGACTCTCTGAAGAGCCCCGTCATATTGAGTGTTTCGATAATAGTAATATACAAGGCACGCATCCTGTGGCCGCTTGTGTGGTGTTTAAAAACGGGAAGCCCAGCAAAAAAGATTACAGACATTTTAATATAAAAACCGTAGAAGGGCCAGACGATTTTGCATCGATGGAAGAAGTGGTTTACAGACGATATAAGCGCTTACGTGATGAAAACCAACCACTACCGCAATTAATTATTATCGATGGTGGTAAAGGGCAGTTATCGTCGGCTTTAAAAAGTTTAGATGCACTGGGCTTAAGAGGAAAAATTGCAATTATAGGTATCGCCAAGCGTTTAGAAGAGCTGTTTTATCCAGACGATCCCATTCCGTTGTATTTAGATAAAAAAAGTGAGACCTTAAAAATTATTCAGCATTTACGAAATGAAGCACATCGATTTGGTATTGAGCACCACAGGAATAGACGCAGTAAAACGGCCTTAAATACCGAGCTTGAAACTATTGATGGTATTGGCCAAAAAACGGTTTTAGAATTATTAAAACACTTTAAGTCAGCCAAACGTGTGGCAAATGCTAAGTTAGATGAATTGGAAGCTGTTATTGGCGTGTCGAGAGCCAAAAAGATTTACAATTATTTTCACAAGGAGTCATTATAAATAAACAGATTAAGAAATTTATCTTTTTAGAATACTGTGGTTTTTGCTTATCGTAGAAAATGCCTAAACGTGAGAGCCTTTAAAGTTTAGCTACAATATTTTTTATGAAGAGGTGACCATAATATTTTTTAATTGTATGAATGATTTGTAATTTTATAAATTATGAAAGTCCAATTTTTTAAAATTATTAAAGATGTATTGTGGCAGGAATAATTACAGTGTTACTATCAGGTAGTTTAAAATTTAATTACAAATAAAAAACAGTTAGTCGCGTGCAAAAAAAAACAACAATTTTATTGATTTGGTTTTTGCTTTGTTTTTTTTCCGCGAAAGCGCAAAATAAAGATAGCGTGCCTAACCAGGCAAAAGTAGGCTTGGTTTTAAGTGGGGGTGGCGCTAAGGGGCTAGCTCATATTGGCGTACTTAAGGTTATCGATAGTTTAGGTGTAAAAGTAGATTATGTTGCGGGCACAAGTATGGGGGCCATTATAGGGTCGCTATATGCTGTGGGATACTCGGGCAAGCAACTAGATTCTATCTTTAAAGAGGTTGATTTTGATAAGATACTAAGCGATAATTTACCCCGCTCTTCTAAAGCTTTATACGAGCGTGAGAACTCAGAAAAATACGCTGTAACACTACCTTTTGATAGGTTTAAAATTGCATTACCATCTGCACTTTCTAGAGGTCAAAATACCTACAGTCTCCTCTCACGCTTAACCTTGCATGTAAGCGATATAAACGATTTTAGTAAGTTGCCAATTCCTTTTTTTTGTATCGGTACTAATATTGAAACGGGGGCTACTGTTATGTTAGATCAAGGCGATTTAACACAGGCAGTAATGGCCAGCGCGACCCTACCTTCTTTATTTCAACCTATAATAGTGGGCGACCAAGTGTTAGTTGATGGGGGTGTAACCAACAACTACCCAATAGACGAATTAAGAGCAAAGGGAATGGATGTTATTGTTGGTGTGGATGTGCAGTCTAATTTGGCCAATAGAGACCAATTGGTCTCGGCGCCCAGTATACTCATGCAGATTAGTAATTTTCGAACAATTAAAGATATGCAACAAAAGGCCGAGAAAACCGACGTTTATATAAAGCCTGAAATTTCAGATTTTTCGGTAGTTTCTTTTGGAGATGGGAAGCAAATTATAGAGAGTGGCGTTGCGGCTGCCAGTTCGAAAATAGAATTGTTAGAGCAATTACCCAAATACAACACAATAAAGCCTTCATATAGGAAACATCTCCAAAAGCGTGATTCTATAACCATTAATTCGTTTTCATTACACGGAAATAACCGGTATACTCGCGCTTATATTCTGGGAAAGTTGAGGTTAAAATTAAACGAAAAGATTGCTGTAAAAGATTTTTATAAGGGCGTCGATAATTTAATTGCAACCAATAATTTTCACTCGGTACAATATAAATTTAGTACCTCCGATAATAATAAGGCACTCAATTTGTCTACCACAGTAAAAGAGACCGATAATACGACCTTTTTAAAATTAGCAGTACATTACGATCGCTTGTATAAAAGTGGGGCTTTGATTAATGTCACTAAAAAACGCTTATTCGTAGATAACGATGTGTCGTCTTTAGACTTAGTATTGGGCGATAATATTCGCTATAATTTCGAATACTTAATTGATAATGGATTTTATTGGAGTGTAGGCATACGTTCTAGATTAAATAAATTTAGTAAAAACGTAAATGCCAAGTTGTTTTTTGATGAAACTGAAATAACTACCACAGGATTAAACAAGATTGATATCGATTATCAGGACCAAACTAATCAGGTATATTTACAAACACTGCTTAAAAAATATTTTGCCTTAAGTATGGGTCTAGAGCATAAGCGCCTTAAAATAAAGTCTGAGACAATTTTAACAAATAACGAAGAGTTTAAATTGGATAACACCGATTATTTTAGCGTATTTGGCAATATAAAACTAGATACTTACGATAATAAGTATTTTCCTAAAAGAGGTGTGTATTTTGATGGGAATTTGCACATGTACCTACATGCCTCTAAATTTAATATCGAATTTGATAAGTTTTCTATAGTTAAAGCCAATATGGGTTATGCTTTTAGTATTACCGATAAGTTCGCATTACAACTCACAACCAGTGGGGGGTTTAAAATAGGGGATAAATCGACTCAATCTTTAGATTTCGTTCTTGGAGGTTATGGCAATAATTTAATAAATAATTTTATACCTTTTTTGGGCTACGATTTCTTGACCTTAACAGGCAATAGTTACGTAAAAGCATATTTAGGTGGAAATTACGAGGTTTTTAAAAATCATTATATATCTGTAGAAGGAAACTGGGCCAATATTAGTAATGATATTTTTGAAAATAAGGAGTGGTTCTCACTTCCAGATTATAATGGTTATGCTTTGGGTTATTCTGTAGACACGCTAATAGGTCCCATTCAAGCCAAGTATAGTTATTCGCCAGACACTAAAGATAGCGTTTGGTTTCTCAATCTGGGATTCTGGTTTTAAAAACGCTTATAATTAGGTTTCTCTTGAGAAGACAGTCTTAAAAAACCTTTGTGTAGATGTGGGCTTACTTTTTTCTAAAAAAAGAAATCTTTAATAAATAAGTATTTTGTATCTTTAACTCAGGCTTATAGCGATTTACAGGTGTAAGCGAATAATTTTTAAAATACAAAAAGATGCCCTTTTATCATAAACTAGGAAACATTCCGCCCAAGCGCCACACACAATTTAGAAAACCAGATGGTAGTTTGTATGCCGAGCAACTCTTTGGAACAATTGGTTTCGACGGTATGTCTACAAACAGTTATCACGAGCAACGCCCAACCCAGGTAAAAGAAATTAGAAAACAATACAGTGTAGCCCCAAAAATTGCATTAAAAAATAATATAAAATCATACCGGCTAAAAGGATTTCAAGTTAAGCCAGAAAACGATTATTTAGAAAGTCGAAAAACCATATTAATAAACAGCGATTGTGCTATTATTTTAGCCGCACCAAAACAATTAACTCAATCTTATTTTTATAAAAACACCGATGCAGACGAGCTCATTTTTATCCATAAAGGCACTGGGAAATTGCGTACTATGTTGGGGAATCTCGATTTTAAATATGGCGATTATCTTCTAATTCCGCGCGGTATTATTTATAAAATTGATTTTGATACCGAAGACAACAGACTTTTTATAGTCGAGTCGCGCCATCCTATTTACACGCCAAAACGCTATCGAAATTGGTTTGGGCAACTTCTTGAACACGCCCCATTTTGTGAGCGGGATATTCGCCAGCCTCAAGAATTAGAAACCTATAACGAAAATGGCGATTTCCTTATAAAAGTAAAAAAGCAAGACGATATAATCGAGATGGTTTATGCATCGCACCCCTTCGACGTTGTGGGCTACGATGGGTTTAACTATCCTTACGCTTTTTCAATACACGATTTCGAGCCCATTACAGGACGTATCCATCAACCGCCACCAGTGCATCAAACCTTCGAGACCAGCGCTTTTGTGGTTTGTAGTTTTGTTCCGCGTTTGTACGATTACCACCCGCTATCTATCCCAGCACCGTACAATCACAGTAATATTGATAGCGATGAGGTTTTGTATTATGTAGACGGCGATTTTATGAGCCGTAACGACGTTGAAGCTGGACATATTTCGCTTCATCCGGCCGGCATACCACATGGGCCTCATCCAGGAGCAACAGAGCGTAGTATTGGCAAAACAAAAACCGACGAGCTCGCTGTAATGGTCGATACGTTTAAACCTTTGATGGTTACCGAAGAAGGCATGAAAATTGCCGATGAAAGCTACTATAAATCATGGCTGGAGTAATTTAGAGCTGCGAATCAAGACCTAGGCCTAACGGGTTTTAAAATCTGTTAGGTCTTCGCAAGAATAAAATATAACAAACCAATAGCGCGGTGTTTGTGCGCTAAGCGTTTGTTGTTTACTTAAAAAAATAATGAAACAAACCCGAAGGAAAAATAGCAGAGTTTTAAAATAGGACAATGGGTTTTCAAAACAAACCCAGTCTTTCCTCTCTATTCTAACTTCTCTATTCAATAACAATGAGTAAAAACATAAAATCAGTAAACTACGGTTTAGAAAAAATATTTGAAGGCGCGAAAGACTTTTTGCCACTTTTAGGAACAGACTATGTAGAGTTTTATGTAGGCAATGCTAAACAAGCGGCGCATTTTTATAAAACGGCATTTGGTTTTCAATCTTACGCTTATAAAGGATTAGAGACTGGTTCTAAAGACACGGTGAGTTACGTGTTAAAACAAGATAAAATCCGTTTAGTATTAACCTCTCCATTACACAGTAAATCTCCGCTAAACAATCATATTGTAAAGCATGGCGATGGTGTAAAGGTTATTGCACTTTGGGTAGATGATGCTACAAAAGCGTATAAAGAAACCACTAGTAGAGGTGCGAAATCATATATGGAACCCGTGGTAGAAAAAGATGAACACGGCGAAGTGGTGCGCTCTGGCATTTATACTTACGGTGAAACCGTGCATATATTTGTTGAGCGTAAACATTATAAGGGCGTATTTTTGCCCGGTTTTGGCGAGTGGAAATCCGATTATAATCCAACCGCCGTCGGTTTAAAGTATATAGACCATATGGTAGGTAATGTGGGCTGGGGAGAAATGAATACTTGGGTGAAATGGTATGAAGATGTTATGGGTTTTGAGAATTTCTTGTCTTTTGACGATAAGCAAATCCATACCGAATATTCTGCACTTATGAGTAAAGTAATGAGTAATGGGAATGGACGTATAAAATTTCCAATTAACGAACCAGCTAAAGGAAAAAAGAAATCGCAAATTGAAGAGTATCTTGATTTTTATGAAGGCCCAGGTGTGCAACACATCGCTGTGGCTACAGACGACATTATTGAAACGGTAACCCAATTAAGAGCTCGGGGTATTGAATTCTTGTCTAAACCACCAGAAGCTTACTACAAAGCCGTGCCAGGGCGTTTAGAAACTTACAGTCATAAATTAAGAGAAGACATCGAGATGCTTAAAAATTTAGGCATCATGATTGATGCCGATGAAGAGGGGTATTTATTGCAAATATTCACAAAACCTTTACAAGATCGTCCAACCCTGTTTTTTGAAATCATACAACGTATGGGGGCACGTGGTTTTGGAGCTGGAAACTTTAAAGCGCTTTTCGAATCTATTGAGCGCGAACAAGCTAACAGAGGAACGCTTTAATAAAAATATCCTTTTATAATCTGGTTATACGACACGTTTACAGTTTTGTAAGCGTGTTGTTATTTACTAATTGAAAGCCATTGTTGTTATTGATTGCTTAATGAATGCTTTAATTTGAATACCTCTTAAAATGCTGCAGTTTATCTTTTTAAATTTACAAACGCAAATTGGTCTTAACAATTATTATGGAATCGCTAAAAAGAAATTTCATATTTTTGGAACGGTAATTGTTTGTCGTAATATTTAACAATAAAAGTAGACTAAACAAGTTAGCATATCTACGACCCATTATAGCATGAAAAACACCATAATATTTTTGTCGTTAATCTTTATACAGCTGTCCTTTGCTCAGCAAGAGTCAGCATTTGCCGATGGCGAATGGTTTAAATTTAGAATGAGTTATAGTAATTGGCTAAAGGCGGGCGAAGCTACACTTACAGTTAAAGAAACTAAATTAAAGAACAAAGAGGTATATCATGTCGTAGGTAAAGGCAAAACAACCGGAATGATAAAATGGTTTTTTAAGGTTAAGGATCGTTATGAAAGTTTTTTTGACAAAAAGACCATATTGCCCTATAAATTTATTAGAGATATTAACGAAGGCGGCCACACGAAAGATATTGAAATAGAATTCGACCAAAGAAACCACAAAGCACACGTTAACGATAAAAAACACAATAAACAAACGGTCATAGATACCAAGCCGAATATTCAAGATATGGTGTCTACGTACTATTATTTAAGAAACAAAATTGATATAAATACCTTAAAAATTGGTGACGAGATTAAAACCTATATGTTTTTCGATGAAGAAAACTACGGTTTTAAATTAAAGTATTTGGGAGAAGAAATTATTACTACGAAGTTTGGTAGAGTGAAGACGCTTAAATTTAGACCGTATGTTATGGCGGGGCGTGTTTTTAAAGAAGAAGAAAGTTTAACGCTTTGGGTATCTAAAGACAAAAATAAAGTACCTTTGCGAATTAAAGCAGATTTAGCGGTGGGTTCGCTAAGGTCAGATTTAGAGGCTTTTAAGGGGTTAAAACATCCGTTTACTATAATTTTTGATAATTAAAGGCATTTTAAAATTGAGTATACACGATAAACTTAAAGAAAAATATAATCTATTGGACCAAGATCTAGAGGTTCATTTAGAAGGTTTGTTGTATAGTAAGCCTTTAAATTATTGGGATTATATTCAAACCGATGCCTTATTAAATCTTCAAACACAACGCAGCACTTTGCCAGACGAGATGGTTTTTATACTATATCATCAAATAAATGAGTTGTTGTTTAAAATGGTGCTTGGCGAAATTGAACAGGTTGCGAAACAAGACCATGTAAATGCAGAATTGTTTAGCTCAAAACTAATGCGTATTAGTCGTTATTTCGATATGTTAACCTCGTCGTTTTCTATTATGAGGGACGGTATGGATGTCGAGCAATACAACAAGTTTAGAACAACATTAACACCAGCCAGTGGCTTTCAAAGTGCACAGTACAGGAAAATTGAATTTGCCTCTACAGAGCTTATTAATTTAATAGATAAACGTTTTAGAGACACCATAGATAGAAATACGTCTTACGAACATGCTTTCGAGCACTTATATTGGCAAGCTGCAGGAAAAGATTATAAAACAGGAAAAAAAAATTATACTTTAGCAGCTTTTGAAAAAAAATATAAAGCAGAGCTTATCCAATTTACAGAGTTTTATAATACACATAATCTATGGTCAAAATTTAAAGCACTTCCTAAAGTCGTAAGAGAAGATGAGAACTTAATTAAAGCCATGCGACATTACGATTATACGGTAAACATAAAATGGGTAATGGCGCACTACAATACCGCAAATCATTATTTAAACATTGGTGGAAAACCTGCCGAAGCCACAGGAGGGAGTGAGTGGACAAAATATATGCACCCGAAATATCAAAAAAGAATATTTTTTCCAGAATTATGGACAGAAAAAGAATTAAAAGAATGGGGAACAAATGTGTAGTTCTTGCTGTTTTAGCAATAACTGGTATTGCTTGTAAAAACGAAAAACCAGAGTCAATAATACCTCAAGAAGATGTTGCTATAGTTGAAGCTCCAAAAGAAGTTTTGGAGTTTGGCTTTAATTTGAATGACTATATCGTTAAACGAGACACGATAAAAAATGGGGATAGCTTCGGAAAAATTTTAGAACGCAATAATATAGGCTATCCAAAGATTTTCCATATTGCCGAAAAGGCTAAAGACACCTTTAACATTCGAAAACTTCAAGTAGGTAAGCCTTATGCTTTAATGTATTCTAAAGATTCTAAGGACTCTATAAAAATACCAGAAAGTTTTATTTATCAGCCTACAAAAGAAGATTATGTAGTGATAAATTTCAAGGATTCCATTCATGCTTACAAAAGTAGTAAGCCTATAACCTATGTTGAAAAAACCATATCGGGTATTATAACCAGCAGTATTTCTGAAACTCTGGATGAAAAGGGTGTTAGCCCAGTGTTAACTAATAAATTAGCAGATAACATATACGCTTGGACCATCGATTTTAATCGTCTTCAAAAAGGCGATCGTTTTAAGGTGATATATACCGATAAATACATAGACGACAGTATTTACGGTGGCGTACACGATGTGAAAGCGGTGCTTTTTGAGCATAAAAACGAACCCTTTTATGCTTTTAGATTTCAAACCGATTCACTAAAAGGTATTATCGATTATTTTAACGAAGAGGCTAAAAATTTACGTCGTGCTTTTTTAAAAGCACCAGTGGAGTTTGCTCGAATCTCATCAAGGTATAACCTCAATCGACGTATCGCTCTGTACGGTTATAGTGTTCGTGCTCATAAAGGAACCGATTTTGCGGCTCCCATAGGAACTCCTATTCGGGCAACAGCAAACGGAACCGTTACAGAATCAAGACGAAAAGGCGGGAATGGTAACTATGTAAAAATTCGACATAACGCCACTTACGAAACGCAATACCTACACATGCAAAAACGAAAAGTAAAAGTAGGTGACTTTGTGAAGCAAGGCGACGTTATTGGGTGGATAGGCATGACCGGTAATACCAGTGGACCACATGTGTGTTATCGTTTCTGGAAAAATGGCAGACAAGTCGATCCCTTTAAACAAAAACTTCCAGAAGCTAAACCTATTTCAGATTCTCTTAAACTAAAATTTTTGGAGCATATTAAGCCCATAAAATATCAGTTAGACAATATTTTATACGAACCTGAAATTCCTGAAAATCAGTATCCGGAACAACCTGTAATAAGACAGTCAACTACATAAATATGCCATTACCATCTGTAAACCCAACCACAACAAAAGCTTGGGAAAAACTTCGTGTTCATTATAAAAACATCAAGCATGAACACATGAAAAATTTATTTGCTCAGGACGCAGAGCGTGCCAATAAATTTACCATAAAATGGGAAGATTTTTATGTCGATTTTTCTAAAAACAGAATAACTGAAGACACTTTTAAATATTTACTAGAATTAGCAGATGAGGTAAAGTTAAAAGACGCCATTAAAAGTCAGTTTTCTGGCGAGAAAATTAACCAAACCGAAGAAAGAGCCGTATTGCACACCGCCTTACGCGCACCAAAAGATGCACAATTTTTTGTTGATGGCCGTCATGTCATGCCAGAAATATACCAAGTAAAACAAAAAATAGAAAACTTTACAAACTCGATAGTTAGCGGCCAAAAAAAAGGCTTTACAGGAAAACCATTTACCGATGTGGTAAATATTGGTATTGGGGGCTCAGACCTAGGCCCTGCCATGGTTGTAGAGTCGCTACAGTACTATAAAAATCACCTAAACGTCCATTTTGTAAGCAATGTAGATGGCGATCATGTTAATGAAGTTATAAAAAAATTAAATGCAGAAACAACGCTATTTGTTGTAGTATCAAAAACCTTTACGACACAAGAAACTTTGTCGAACGCCAATACCCTTAAAACGTGGTTTTTACAATCGGCACCAAAAGATGCCATTGCCAAGCATTTTGTTGCGGTCTCTACGAATACAGAAAGTGTTAAAAATTTCGGAATAGATAAAGCCAATATTTTCCCGATGTGGGACTGGGTTGGTGGTCGTTTTTCACTTTGGAGTGCTGTTGGTTTGTCTATAAGCTTGGCGGTAGGATACAATAATTTCGACAGCCTATTAAAAGGCGCACATAAAATGGATACTCATTTTAAAGCCGAAGATTTTAAAACCAATATCCCCGTAGTTTTAGCTTTAATTAGTGTCTGGTATAACAATTTTTTTAAAGCCGAAAGTGAGGCCGTTATCGGGTATTCGCAATATTTAAACCAGTTTGCAACTTATTTGCAGCAAGGTATTATGGAAAGTAATGGTAAAAGCATCGATAGAAACGGTGAGGCTATCGATTATGAAACCGGAACTTTAATTTGGGGAGAACCAGGAACCAACTCCCAACATGCCTTTTTTCAACTTATACATCAAGGCACTAAATTAATTCCCGCAGATTTTATAGGCTTTGTAGAATCTTTACATGGTAATGAGGAACATCATGATAAATTAATATCTAATTTTTTAGCCCAAACCGAAGCGCTTTTAAACGGTAAAACTAAAGAAGAAGTTATTGCAGAGGGCACTTCAAAAGAAATTATTCCATTCAAAGTATTTAAAGGAAATAAACCAACAAATACTATTTTTATAAAGAAGCTTACACCAGAAAGTTTAGGGAAGTTAATCGCTATGTACGAGCACAAAATATTTGTGCAAGGAATTATTTGGAATATTTTTAGTTACGATCAATTTGGAGTTGAATTAGGAAAACAATTAGCCAATAAAATTTTAAGAGAATTTAACAATAGTGCGGTTAGCAATCATGATTCTTCAACTGCGAATTTATTAGATTATTATAAGAAATTTAAGTAGTTTATTGGTTTTTAGACGGCAATTGCCTTTAAAAAGATAATTATTACTAATATCGTGTTTTTTAAGTTTAGGTGTACTTGTTAAATTTCTTAACATTAAGTTAATGTTAATCGCTTAATTATATGTACTTTTGCAGCGACTAATTTCCATATAATTAATTTAAATTATGAAAAGAACTACTAAGTTTTTAATGTTAGCTGTAGCGTTTTTGTTCTCTACGGTTATTATGGCACAGAGTACCTTGAGAGGTACCATAATGGATGCCGAAATTAATGCGCCACTACCAGGTGCAAATATTGTCGAAAAAGGAACTGCAAATGGGGTTTCTTCAGATTTTGACGGGAATTTCACTCTAACAACAACAGCATCTTCTGGACAAGTTGTGATCTCTTTTGTTGGTTATGCACCAAAAACGGTGTCTTTTAGCGGTAATTCAGATTTAGGAAATATTGCTTTAAATCCTGATAATACATTAGACGAAATAGTAATTATTGGAACTGGAATTATTGATTTGGCAGAAGGTAGAGAAACTCCAGTAGCTGTTTCTACAATTCAAGGTGCCGATATTCAAATGAAATCAGCAGGTAATGTTGAGTTTGGTGAAGCTTTAAAAAACACACCATCGGTTTATGTTTCTAATCAAGCGGGAGGTTTTGGCGATAGTCAGATTTTCTTAAGAGGATTCGATCAAACAAACACAGCATACCTTTTAAACGGTCAGCCAATCAACGGTATGGAAGATGGTAGAATGTACTGGTCAAACTGGTCTGGTATGAGTGATGTGGCTAACGCGGTACAAATACAACGTGGTTTAGGTGCTTCAAAACTGGCAATATCTTCTGTAGGTGGTACTGTAAACATTGTGTCTAAAACTACAGACAGAAATGAAGGTGGCTTTGTTAGATTTTTAGGAGGTAACGACAGCTACATGAAAGGCACATTTGCTTACGATACAGGTTTGAACGATAAGGGCTGGGCATTTTCGGTACTAGTAGATCATTGGCAGGCACATAGAAAATACTCCATAGGTACTGCGGGTCAAGGACAAAACTATTTGTTCTCTGTAGGTTACAAGCCTAACGATAAACACTCATTTAATTTCTTATTAACAGGTGCACCACAGTGGCACGATCAAAACTTTTCTCAAGATTTGGAGTTTTATGAGCAATATGGCGAAAAAGCTAACGATAACTCAGGATTCTATAAAGGAGAGCGTTTTACCGAAAGAAGAAATTACTACCATAAGCCTGTAGCTAACTTAAACTGGGATTTTGATATCAACGAAAAACTAGAACTTTCTAGTGTTTTATATGCATCTTGGGGCCGCGGTGGTGGAACGGGTGCTGTAGGGCCGGATCGAACTGGATCAAGCAGAATACGAAATCAGGACGTTGGTATATTCGGTCTAAATGAGCAAGAAATAAATTTTGATGCTATTGAAGCAAATAATATAGCGAACGCTGATGCAAATAATAACGGAAGTTTTGGTAGTTCATATTTAAGAAGAGCGTCGGTTAATGCTCATAACTGGTATGGCTTCCTTTCTAACTTGAATTATGATGTTGATGAAAACTGGTCTTTAAACGTAGGTGTAGATGGTAGAACTTATAATGGTGTTCACTTTAGACAACTTGTTGATAAACTTGGTTTGAATGGTTATAACGATAACTTTAGAACCGATCGTCCAAACGATTATGTAATAACCGAAACTTTTAAGGCAAATCCATGGTCTGCTTTATTCGATTTTGCTGATGACGACCAAAGATATGATTACAACTATGAAGAGGTTATAAACTATTTAGGAACTTTTGGACAAGCTGAATATAAAAATGATAATTTTTCTGCATTTGTTCAAGGGGCATTATCGACACAATCATACCAAAGGGAAGGTTTCTTTTCTGGAAGAGGTAACGGTTTAGGAAAGTCTAAAAAAGTTGATAAAGTAGGATATCAAATAAAAGGAGGTGCAGCTTATAAATTTAACGAGCAGCATTCTGTATTTGCTAATGTTGGGCAATTTTCTCGCCAACCATTTTTAGATAATATTTTTGCCGATATTAGATATGATAACAGATTGGCAGAACCAGATGTTGACAATGAAGAAATCACGAGTATTGAAGGTGGGTACCGTTTTAAAAATAACGTTTTAAGATTAAACGTGGACGTTTATTCTACCGAGTGGGGTAACAGATTTTTATCCTTTGCAGGCCCTCGACAGCCAGGCGATGAGACCAGTACTTATAGGTTAACCGATGTTACTCAAGTGCACACTGGTGTAGAGTTCGATTTTGAATACAGACCCCTTACTGCGAATTGGAGCTTAAGAGGTTACGGATCGATTGGAAACTGGAAGTACGATGGAACTACGCCTTATAATTTACAAAATGATGAAACGGGCGATTTCCTTATTACAAATGAGACTATAGATTTAACAGATGTTAAAATTGGTAGTGCGCCGCACACTTCTTTTGGCTTTGGTTTAAATGTTGATATCTTAGATAACTTATCTGTTGATGGGGCCTACAACATTTACAGTAGTTTATACGAATTTGTGGATCCAGAAGATGTTGCTAGTGCGGCATTAGCTGGTGGGAAGTACGAGTCTGTTAGACTACCGGCATACACCTTAGCAGATGCAGGTATAACTTATAAATTTAAATTAGGTGAAAATAATATAACCTTTAGAGGTAATGTTTACAACTTATTTAATGAAGCTTATATTAATCAAAAGAACGCTTTTGGTTATTACTTAGGCATAGGAAGAACTTGGAATGCTAGTATTCGTTACAACTTCTAAAAAACATAGAATATAACAATTTAAAAACCGCTTCATACGAAGCGGTTTTTTTATGCCTTTTATTATTACATTTGTAAAACCAAGTTTGATACCAACCCTATAATAGCCATTTGGTATTTAATCAAAGTATTAAAAAAAAATGAACCATGTATAAAACTATACTAAACCTACATTCTTATTTAGCATATGTCATTTTAATCGTTTTAATTATAGCGGTAGCAAATGCACTATTTAAAACTTTTGGCGCTAAAGAGTACACCGCTAAAGATTTTAGAATATCACTTTTCACCTTAATTTTATCGCATATACAGTTGTTAATTGGTTTGATATTGTATTTTGTTTCACCTAGATTGGCCTTGTGGAGTGAGTTGGGTGCAGGTGTTATGGGGAATTCTTTAGCGCGGTTATACCTTGTAGAACATCCTTTAACTAATATAATAGCTGTCGCATTAATTACTATTGGGTATTCTAAGCATAAAAAGAAATTGACCTCTGGGTACAAGCTAAAAACACTAGCTATTTTTTATACCATTGCCTTGGTGTTGTTTTTATCAAGAATCCCATGGAGCACTTGGCTTTAATATATAATACCAAATTAGCCATGTCATGCCGTATATAATTCGTTTACTCACATCTTTCTATTTTATAAAATAGGTGTTCATGATGTGCTTCGCAGTTCTTTTTCGCCCATATTTCGGTATAAAATAAAACCATAACTCAGGCTATGCTTTGATTTTAGCTCACGCTTCTATTATTGTAAAATAATGAGTTCGTGAATCTGCGATTTCTATCTCATCTGAACAAAAAATAATTCAAATTAATAAAACGACATTTCAAAACTAAATTGGTATAATGCTATGGGCGATTAGTTTTTAAGATTAGAAACTTCTTTTATCACATAAACATAAACGGGATAATGGTCGCTAAAACCACCCGTAAATGTATTGCTGGAAAAACTTCTAAAAGGATAACCCTCGTACTTTCCTTTTTTATTGGTTAAATAATTTTTATTAAAAATACCGGCTTTGTAAAACCTAAAGGAAGAAAAATCTTTTTCTAGTAAGGGTTTAGTCATCATAATCTGGTCAAATAGAAACCAATTATCTCTAAAAGCATTGGTTCCCAAGCCTGCCTTATAAAGTTTTTCAAAAGGATTGTAGATGCCTTTTAATCCTACTTTTAATCTATCTTTTTCAGCTTTTAAAATAGTTTTCACACTCGCATCGGTTGGATTATCATTTAAATCACCCATAATAAAAATTTTAGCATAGGGGTCGGTCGATTGTAGGGAATCTATCAAACGTTTACTTAATTTGGCAGCCGCCATGCGCTTTGGACGGCTTCTTGCTTCTCCACCTCTTCTTGATGGCCAATGGTTAACCATAACATGAATGGTTTCACCATCTAAATCACCACTAACCAACAATTGGTCTCTAGTGTAAACACGCTCTTTACTGGCATCGTCATAAATTTTTAGCGTATGGCTACTGGTATGTGTAGGTGTAAATATTTTTTTCTGATAAAGCAAGGCGACATCAATTCCGCGTGTGTCGGGCGAGTCGTAATGTACAATCCCATAATCCTGAGACACTAATAAAGAATCGTTAACCAAATCTTCAAGAACAGCTCTGTTTTCAACCTCAGAAACGCCTATAATCGCTGGGCTATTATTGGTGATATCTTTACCAATGTCTGCTATTACCCGCGCCATATTTTTTATTTTCTTTTGATAAACACGACCACGCTCGTTTTTTATGGTCATTATGGGACTGAACTCATCAAATTTATTTGGATCGTTGATAGTGTCGAATAAATTTTCTAAATTGTAGAACCCTATAGTGTGGATTTTGTATTTTTTTTCTTGAGAATTTACAGTTGTAATAATGCTCAGAAATAAAATCGAAATACTAAGTCTTAAAATATTCATGTAATAATTAACTAAAGGTTTACTAAGGCTATATTACAAAACCTAAGCCAAAGTTTGTTAAATGAATGGGTTTTTTTGATTTACACACGCATCTATTGTAACAACTTAACTCTAAGTAAATATGGAGAAATATGCCTTAGTTTTTTTATTTGGGTTTTTTTCAGTGTGCTCAATTTTCGGACAACAAACAACGATTAAAGGTAGCGTAAAAGATGCTATAGCTAAAAAACCAATAGCCAATGTAACGGTTGCTATAGAAGACACCAAACAATCAACCCAAACCAATGCCTTAGGGGAATTTGCTTTTAATTTTAATGTACCTCTGGGAGAACAGGTTTTAAGAATTTCTAAAATAGGTTATATCTCCAAAAGATATCCCATAGTTGTCTATGAGAACGAAACGGTGAATATTACCGATATGACTCTTGAAACAGCAGCCTCTAGAAATCAAGATTTATTTACCATAACACTTACCGACGATGAGTTAAATGACGATACTAGCGCATCTGATAATATCTCAGGATTACTGGCTTCATCTCTAGATGTGTTCCAGCGCACAGCAGCTTTCGAGTTTAGTGCTTCATTTTTCAGAGTTAGAGGCATGGATTCCAACCACAGTTCTGTTTTAATTAATGGATTGGAGATGAATAAAATCTACAATGGGCGGCCGCAATGGAGTAATTGGGGTGGTATAAACGATGTGCTTCGAAATCAAGAATTGGCAGCCAATTTATCGCCGTCCAGCTATACTTTTGGTGGCGTTTTGGGTGCTGTGAATATTAATACTAGAGCCTCCGAAGCTAGAGCTGGTGGTCGCGTAACCTATTCCTCATCTAATCGCAGTTATACCCATAGGTTGATGGCAACCTATGCCTCTGGTTTGTTAAAGAATAATTGGGCGTACACCATTTCGGTGGGAAGACGTTGGGGAAATGAGGGGTATCAAGAAGCAACACATTATAAAGCCAATTCGTTTTTTACTGCCGTCGAAAAGAAAATTAGCGATGCCCATAGTTTAAATGTAACGGCCATTTACACACCAAATCGCAGAGGGAAATCGTCGCCAAACACACAAGAGGTTTACAATTTAAAAGGTATAAAATATAACGAATATTGGGGATTTCAAGATGGCGATAAACGCAACTCCAGAATTAAAGAAGTTAACGAGCCCATAATCATGTTAAATCATTATTGGGATTTTAACAGCAGAACGAGCTTAAATACGAATATTGGCTATCAATTTGGAAAACTTGGCAATAGCCGATTGGATTATAATGGCACCGATTTGGTTAATGGCTTTCCACAAGGCGGGGGTGCAAATCCCAGCCCGGTCTATTATCAAAAACTACCGAGTTACTTTGAACGCAACTTCCCAAACGATTTACAGTTTGCTTATGTGGCTTTAAACCAGTTTTTAGAGGATGGCCAAATAGATTGGAATGCCATGTACAGCGCCAATATTAATAATGCCCAACAAGGGGGAAATGCTATTTACGCCTTGTATGAAGATCGCGTGGATGACACACAAATCTCATTTAATTCTATTTTTAATACCGAATTGAATTCCCATACCACAATTAATGCCGCTGTAAACTACAAAACTTTAAAATCTGAAAATTTCGCACAAGTTTTAGATCTTTTGGGCGCAACTACCTACTTAGATATTGATGGTTTCGCCACAGATATCGATGAGGCTCAAAACAACCTATTAAATCCTAATAGACTGGTTAGCGAAGGGGATCGTTTTAAATACAATTACAATATATTGGCTAACGAAATGAGTGCCTACCTTCAAGCGCAATTTAAATATAGAAAGGTTGATTTTTATGTGTCTGGAAGTGTAAAAAATACGCAATACCAAAGAGAGGGTGTCTATCAAAATGGAGGTTTTCCAGATAATTCCTTAGGAAAAGGTGATAAATTAACATTTACAGGCTTTGGAGCCAAAACTGGCATCACTTATAAACTTGCAGGTAACCATATAATTGATGGAAATGCAGGCTATATTTCTAGAGCACCTTCCATTCAAAACACATTTTCTAACGCAAGGGAAAATCATAATGTAGTGCCTCAAATTTCAGAAGAAAAAATATTAAGTACCGATGTCAGTTATATTTTTAGATCATCAATATTAAAAACAAAATTAACAGGGTATTATACCAAAATAGAGGATGCCAGTGACATTGGGTTTTATTTTGCCGATGGTGTTGGTGGTGATAATGCTGTTTTTGTTCAAGAAATTTTACAGGGCATTGACAAAAAACATTTAGGAGTCGAATTAGGTATAGAGGCTCAAGTGACACCAACCATTACTTTGCGGGGTGTGGCATCTGTTGGACAGTTTACTTATGATAATAACCCGAATTTATTTTTATCTACAGAACCCGACGCCGAAGCGATTGCAGCGGGATTTGTAGATGGTTTTAAAGATTTTGGAGTATCTAATTTAAAAAACTATAAACTCGCATCTGGGCCGCAAAACGCTTATTCGGTTGGGTTTGATTACCGCGACCCCGATTTTTGGTGGTTTGGTGCCACCGCCAATTTTTTCTCTAAGATATATGTAGATGTCAATCCCTTAACACGATCGTCCAATTTTACAACAGATTTTGATGGTAACCCTTTTAATGATTTTGATGAAGATTTAGCAAGAACATTATTAAAACAAGAACGCTTCGACGATTATATGGTTATTAATTTGGTGGGCGGAAAATCTTGGAAAATTGGTAACTATTATGTCGGTCTTTTTGCAAGCATCAATAATCTTTTAGACGAAGTTTATAAAACTGGTGGTTTCGAACAAGGCAGGAATGCAAATTATAGAGAATTAAGAGATGATAAAGCGTTAGACAAACCCATTTTCGGATCAAAATATTGGTACGGCCGTGGCACGACTTATTTCTTGAATTTAAATGTTAGATTTTAAATGTATTCATTATGAAAAACTTCAGCAAATTAAAAATAGTACTAAGTGTTGTTTTAACGCTTTTGTTCATTATGTCTTGCGTAAAGGACGACGATTTTAAAGTCCCAGATGTTTCAATAACCGAACCTGAAATCCCTCAAGATAAAATAACAACCTTTAATGCTATTAAATCGCTTTACGAACAAGCCAAAAATAATGGTAATGCCACCGTTATTTTAGATGATGACAACCCGTTGTATATACAAGGTTATGTAATTTCTTCAGATAAATCGGGTAATTTTTTTGAAGAGCTTATCATTCAAAATAAAACCGATGGGAGTAGTCCAGATAACGACCCTAGATTGGGTTTTAAAATTAGTATAAATGCCAATAACTTATCCGACACTTATCAATTTGGGCAAAAAGTTTACGTAAAACTTGCCGGCTTAACCGTGGGTGAAAGTAACGGCGTTTTAACCCTAGGCAAAGGTGATGCGGTAACGGTAAAACAAATACAGGAAGCAGAATATAAAGATATTGTAATACGAAGCAACGACATTGCAAGTATAAGCCCAAAAGTTGCGGCCTTATCAGATTTAAATGCATGGGATGAAAACACCTTGATCCAATTAAATAATATGCAGTTAAATCGGTTTCAAATGGGAGCCACCTACGCCAGCGAATCTATTGACGAATTTGATGGTGATCGTTTACTGGAAAGCTGCGATTCTGGTATTTCAATGGTTTTGCAAACCAGTACCTTTGCCGATTTTAAATCTTTAATCGTTCCGCAAGGGCAAGGCACGGTTACTGGTGTTTTTAGTCGGGATTTTCGTGATAACTATAATGTGTTAATTATTAACAGTACTCAAGATATTAGCCTAGATGGTGAAGTGCGTTGCGATCCCATAGAACTGGACTGCGGTTTAGCTACAACTGTTGGTACGGGGAATTTACTCATGGAAGACTTTGAGTCTCAAAAAAACAACAAGCCTATAGTTATTGCAGGTTGGACCAATTATATGGAAACAGGCACAGTTGCTTGGGAAGGCTACTCGTCAACTTCATCGAATGCATCTTTGGGGCGCTCTGCAAGGTTTCAACCCGCTAGTTCTGGAGATCTTAGTAATATTGGATGGTTAATTACCCCAGCCATTAATTTAGATGCTCAAGAAGGCGAAACACTGCGTTTTAAAACCTCAAACAGTATGGCAGATAGTAGTTTTATGGAAGTCTTATATTCACTAGATTGGAATGGAGATGAAGCCACTATTACAAGTGCCACTTGGGGTGTATTATCTGCGGCTTATGTTGTGAAAAACACCGACTCTTTCGTACCGTGGTTTAACTCTGGAACTGTCGATTTATCTTGTGCTACAGGTATTATGCACATTGCATTTAAATATACAGGAAGCGGACAAGATACTTTTGATGGGGTGTATGAATTGGATGATATTCGTATTGATTATGTTGAGTAACACCAATTTAGTTGAGTAATGTCGTGTTAATAAATTTAATTATGACGTGATGAGTTAAAATAGAAAATTGTTAGTACCTGTTTTACCAAAAGGTGGGTAGTATTTAATAGTACAATGATTTTCGCAATTAGGATGGCACTATTATTAAAATATTTACGTTGTTGGCAGTAATTTTTTTATATTGAGTAAATTTGTATTTTAGAAACGTGGAAGAGCAAGGTTACATAGAGTTAAAGGTTAGTAATAAGGATAATACCTTAAGTCCTAAAGACATTGATTTAAACGAAGTAATAGACTTTATATCGAATGTAGAATCCTTCTTGTACCCAAATCGGAAAGAGAAACAAAATCGACCACATATATCCTATGATATAGAAGAAGGTTCAGCCAAGCATAAATTCTTTTTGCCAATAACCGCTGTAATATTATTTAATGGATTAACTAGTGAAATAAAAAACAGAAACAATCTTGATTTTTTAGATTACAAAAGACAATCTATAATTGATAAATTTCAAAAAAAGGCCATTAAAGAAGGGTATATAATTGAGTTTAATAATTCGATTTCAAAAAAAACCACTTTAGTTATAGATTATACTACAAATTTCGAGATGATTGCCCCAGCTTTTTATGAAAGTGAGTTTTATCTTTATGGTGAAATCTATCAAGAAGGGGGTAAAAACCCGAATTTACATATAAGCACTAATAAGTATGGTAATCTCACAATTGCTGCTACCAAAGAGCAGATAATGGATGGAGAGAAAAAAACATATAAGCCTTACGGAATTAAAGTTCGAGGAAAAAAAAGTTTTGAAGATGATAAATTATCTGATTTAGAATTAATTGAATTCATTCAATATAAACCTGTTTTTAACAAATCTCTGTTAGAAAAGGTCATTGAAAAAGCATCTGTCAACTTAAGTAAAATAACAAATGTCGATGCTTGGGTTGATGACTTAAAAACAGATGGGATATGAAAGGTATAAGAAGTGTTCTTTTAGATAATTCTTTTTGTATTCGATTACTAAAATCCGATGATGACTACCACCAAAATGCTATAAATTATTTTGAGCACTTTCTAGAAAATGGAATTGAGATGTACCTTTCTACTATTGTAGTCAGTGAATATGCAGTTGGTGATAATCCAGATAATTTACTTTCTTTAAATGCATTCAGATTATTGGAATTTGATTATGCTGATGCCAAAACTGCTGGAAGTTTTTTTTTAGAGCTCAAAGAAAATGAGGGTCTCAGAGAATCTGAACAAAGAAAAGTAATAATCAACGATATTAAATTGTTTTCACAAATTCATAATAGAAAAATTGACGCTTATATCACAAAGGATAGAAAATCTTTAGCTAAAATGATTGAACCTTTAGGGATATCACATAATTTAAACTTTGAGTTTATTGACTTGGCAATTCCGCTTAATGATAGATTGGGAAGATTGTTTTAAATTGTAACTAACTAATTAGGTTCAGTTATTAGAATCGCAGAAAGTATTTAATAAAACAGTAAATTCGCCAAATGACAGTTTTCGATCAGTTTTACTATTCTGTATTTTCGTTTTACAAAAAACGCTACAAGCAAAAAGCCAATACTATGGCTTTGGTTTACGTCTCTATGCTTCAAATAAGTTTATTGTTGCTTTTGGGGTGTTTTTCGGCCGCTTTTTTTAGTCAAATGCATGCCGATACCATGTCCAGCACCAGTGCATGGACTTTATTTGCTATAGCTTCTATTGGGATTCATTTTAAAAACTGGATCCAATACACCGGCAAAAAACGAATGATGATAAACGCCAAAATGGTGAAAAAGAAAAAACCACAGACTAACATTGGCTTGCTTTGGGCTTTACCTATTATTGCCTTAGCCTTGGCTTTTGTTATGCTTCAAGCCATTTAGTTAGAATTTTGAAAACCAGATAGCAATAGGTATTGTTATCTTTAAACCATTGGGCTTCTTGTTGGTTATACCAAATTAGCCATGTCATGCCGCATATAATTTGTTTACTCACATTTTTCTATGTTATAAATAGGTGTTCATGATGTGCTTCGCAGTTCTTTTTCGCCCATATTTCGGTATAAAATAAAACCATAACTCAGGCTATGCTTTGATTTTAGCTCACGCTTCTATTATTTTAAAATAATGAGTTCGTGAATCTGCGATTTCTATCTCATCTGAACAAAAAATAATTCAAATTAATAATACGACATTTCAAAACTAAATTGGTATTAAAACGCATTAAAATCAACGCTTAAAGACGATGTAGACTGGAAAATGATCGCTGTAACCGCCTTGGTATTTTTTACCGATATAGGTTCTAAATGGCGTCCCTTTAAATTTGCCATCTAAAACCTTTAAAAAATCTTCATCAAAAATATTGGCGGTATCATATTCAAAAAATTCATCTGAAGTTTTAAGAAAATGGTTCGAAATCAAAATTTGATCAAATAAATACCATTGTCTTCTGTAATAGGTAGACCCTCGGCTAAAAGTGCGCAGGGTTTCCATAGGATTGTAAAAATCAAAGGTATTTACCAATTGTTTTACGCTATGGTTATGCGGCTCGTCATTAAAATCGCCAACAAGAATAATTTTTGAGTTATCATTTGCTAAGCGTAATATATTAATAATTTCACCTAATTTATTTGAAGAAGCTATGCGCTTGGGCTCCGTTTCTTTTTCGCCTTCACGCCTAGAGGGCCAATGATTCACGATAACATGAATAGACTCCCCATCAAGTACACCAGAAACCAACAAAATATCTCGAGTGTAATTAGTTAAGCCGTCTGTATGGGGTAGTTTAATAGTAAATGTTTTAGAGGTAGCAACATCAAAAACATTAGCGTTGTATAATAAAGCGACATCAATACCACGTTGGTCTAAAGAATTGTTGTGAATATATTTGTAATTTAAATGCTTCAAATGCTTCGATGTTATTAAATCTTTTAAAACACTATCGCTTCCAACTTCGCACAATCCAACAATCGCTGGATGTTTTCCGGTTTCTTTTCGCCCTATTTTAGAAATGCTAAAGCCTAATTTTTCAATTTTATCTTGGTAGCGTTTGGCTGTCCAGTTTTTTAAGACGGTTGGCGAAAAATACTGATGGTTTGCATGGACATTCGTTCTAAAATCAAATAAATTTTCACAATTATAAAAGGCCACAGTTTGTGTGTTGTGTTTAATCGAGTTATCATCAAAAGGGTGAGTCATACTTCAAAAATAGATTTAAAAATCTTAAAAGATAGATTTTATCCCGTTGTCTTCCGTATATATAAATACGTCAAATGTAATGCAAACGATATAAAACCGATCAAAGCATTCTTTTTTAACAAAAATGACGGCAATTACGTAACTTTGCAACATGATAGAAGAGATAGACTTAAATTTAGAAAGAGCTGTTTTAATAGGTGTGATAACCAAAGAACAAAACGAAGAAAAATCTAAAGAGTATTTAGACGAACTAGAGTTTTTAACCTTTACCGCTGGAGGAAACGCCATAAAACGCTTTACGCAAAAAATGGACATGCCAAATCCTAAAACCTTTATAGGAACCGGCAAGATGGAAGAAGTGCGTCAATTTATTGAAGATAATGATATTGGTACGGCTATTTTTGATGACGAATTGTCTGCCGCACAAGAGCGCAACATCAGTAAAATACTTAATGTAAAGGTACTTGATAGAACCAATTTAATACTCGATATTTTTGCTCAACGCGCCAAAACCAGTTATGCCAGAACACAGGTAGAATTAGCACAATGCGAATATTTGCTACCACGCTTAAAAGGGATGTGGACGCACCTTGAGCGCCAAAGAGGTGGTATTGGTATGCGTGGTCCTGGTGAAACCGAGATTGAGACCGATAGACGTATAGTGCGCGATAAAATCACCTTATTAAAAGAACGCATAAAAACTATCGATAAACAAATGGCTGTGCAGCGTGGTAATCGGGGTAAAATGGTGCGCGTGGCTTTGGTGGGTTATACCAATGTTGGGAAATCGACCTTAATGAATGTGATAAGTAAAAGCGATGTCTTTGCCGAAAACAAATTGTTCGCCACGCTAGATACCACGGTTAGAAAAGTGGTGATTAAAAACCTGCCCTTTTTATTAACCGATACCGTAGGTTTTATTAGAAAACTGCCAACACAATTGGTAGATAGTTTTAAAAGTACCTTAGACGAGGTTAGAGAAGCCGATTTACTCCTGCATGTTGTCGATATTTCGCATCATAATTTTGAAGAGCATATCGAATCGGTTGAGAAAATTTTAGGTGAAATAGATTGTGGTGATAAGCCAACCATTATGGTGTTTAATAAAATTGATGCTTATGAAGCAGAGCCTTTTGAAGCAGACGATTTAGAAACAGAGCGCACCTCTATGCACTATTCTCTTGAAGAATGGAAAAAAACATGGATGAATAAAGTGGGCAACAATGCTTTGTTTATTTCGGCATTAAATAAAGAAAATATAGAGGATTTTAAGGCCCGCATTTACGATGAGGTACGAGATATCCATATTACACGTTTTCCTTACAACCATTTTCTTTATCCAGATTATAAAGAGGCTCAAGAGTAATATGAGTTTAGAAGTGTGACTTCATCAAAAAAATTAAATTATTTTTTTGGTTCTTCCACGCGTATAAAGGGAACTAAATTTCGATATGCCAGACTGTATGACTTAAGACTATATGACTTAGGACAATAAGACTATAATATTAGTGGTAATAGTTTTTTATTTAGGATTAATGGATGTATCGCATTTTCATCAATCGAGAGTTTTAGATCCTTCCGTACTATGTGAAATTCAATAAATAAAAATTTCTACCCACAGAAATATTGTATAATTTTTTTTTGATTTACTATAAATGATTTAAATGCCAGAGATTCAAATGAAACGCATATCGTTAATACTTAAAAACAAATGGATTAAGTGGTCCTTAAGGGCTGGCGCAGCCGTAGTTCTGTTTTTTGGTGTTATTTATATCAGTGTGTTTTTAGGGTTTTTTGGAAAACTGCCTACGGCTAAAGATTTAAGCTCTATTACACAAGCTGAAGCCACACAGGTACTTGATGAAAATGGAAAATTAATTGGAAAATATTATGTTTACGATAGGCAGCCTTTAAAATTTGAAGACTTTCCGAAGCATCTAATCGACGCCTTAATTGCCACCGAAGATATCCGGTTTTACAGTCACGATGGCGTTGATAACGTAAGCTTATTACGCGTATTTGTTAAAAATAGTATGCTTCGAGATAAGTCGGCCGGAGGGGGGAGCACCATTACCTTGCAATTAGCTAAAAATCTCTATGGTCGTAAAAATTATCTGATGTTCAGTATGTTAATTAATAAATTTAAAGAATCTATTATTGCCAAACGGATTGAAAACATCTACTCTAAAAACGATATTCTTACGCTGTACTTAAATACGGTACCCTTTCCAGATAACACCTATGGCATTGAAAGCGCAGCACGTAAATTTTTTAATAAGTCTGCATCGCAATTATCGCTTACAGAAGCTTCAACTTTAGTGGGCACGCTTAAGGCAACTACTTATTTTAATCCGCGGCTTCATTTAAAACGCAGTCAATCCAGACGAAATGTTGTTTTTCAGCAAATGTATAAATACGGTTATCTTTCAGAAGATTCTGTGGCCGTTTTAAAAAATCAAGATCTCGTTTTAAATTATAAGTCGTTTAATCACGATGTAGGTTTGGCACCTTATTTTCGGGCTCAGGTAAAAAAGGAATTGGCCGTAATTTTAGATTCTATAAAGAAGCCAGACGGCAGTGCTTACGATTTATACCGAGATGGTTTAAAAGTTTACACGACATTAGATTCTAGCATGCAAGCGATTGCCGAACAAGCCATGAAAGAACATCTCAAGGCTTTACAACAAGTTCACGAAAAATCGTTTGGTAAAAATGCGCCGTGGCTTACAAACAAGCGCATAATAGAGTCCGCCATTAAAAATCTGCCACAATATAAGGCGTATCAAGAAGCGGGATTAACCCAAGCACAAATATTAGATAGTCTTTCCGTTAAACGGAAAACAGAATTGTTTAACTGGTCGGGCGATACCATCATGAATATCTCGGCTATAGACAGTTTAAAACACCACTTAAAGTTTTTAAATACGGGCATGCTAGCTATCGAGCCCCAAACAGGCGCCATAAAAAGCTATGTAGGAGGTATTGATTACAGGTATTTTAAATACGACCATATTTCGCAAAGTGAGCGTCAAGTGGGCTCTACTTTTAAGCCTTTTGTTTATACAGCAGCTATTGAAAACGGCATGAAACCATGCACTTATTTCCCGTTAAAGGAAGTGACTTACACCAATTTCGATAATTGGACACCCACGAACTCTGGAGCAAACGAGGAAGACCCTCACCTCAATTATAATTTAGAAATGGCTTTAAGCAACTCGATAAACACCATAGCCGTAAAGGTTCTAAATGAAGTGGGCATTGAAAATGTGATACAACAAGTAGAAAAGTTGGGTATTGCAAAAACGCTTCCTAGAGAGCCTTCGTTGGCTTTAGGCGTGGCAGAGATTAACTTAAAACAACTTACAGGTGCTTTTGCAAGTTATGTAAACCATAGTAAAGGTGTAAAACCCTACGCTATAACCAAAATTGAAGACAAAAATGGCAATACAATTGCAAGTTTCGAGCCTCAAATTATGGAAGCTCCAGCTTATAGTGATTATACAAGACAAGTGTTGTTGCAAATTATGAAATCTACGGTTAATAATGGGACAGCTGCCAGATTGCGAACTACCTATAATCTAAAAAATGACATGGCTGGCAAAACTGGAACAACGCAAAACAATAAAGATGGTTGGTTTGTGGGTATTACCCCCAATTTAGTAACGGTGAGTTGGGTAGGGAATGACAACCATAGTATTGGGTTTAAATCTACAAGCATAGGTCAAGGTGCAAATTCTGCTTTGCCCATTTTTGCTAAGTTTTATCAGAAATTGAATACCGATGTTGCTTTCAACCACATTACTAAAGCCAAATTTGAAACCCCGTCAGCTTCAGTTTTAGAGGATTTAGACTGTAATCCAGAAAAACGGGATAATTTTTTTAAACGCCTTTTCGGAAGAAAAAATAAGAAGAAAAAATTTAAAACGGATGATTGACGACGAAAGACCGTTGTGCTTTTAGAATGAAGAATGAAGAATCAAGACTTGATAACAATGGAATCGGAAATTCTTAAAAGCCTACAAAATATACGTTATGTAAATCTAAAAAAGACCTTTAATATGTACTACCGATAAAATAAAATGCACTTCCGAAAAGAAGTGCATTTTATTTTTTTTGAAGACCAAAAATGTTTTTAGAACTTATAGCTCAACCCTACAGTATAATAAGTTTGTAATTTATTATCTACATTGTCAAAAGTTGGCTCAGTCTCATTTAATTGTTCAGCAGGTGTTAAGTTTTGATAAGCGATAGAAGCATAATTTAAGGCTTCTTGTTTATTGCTTCTCAACCCGAAATCAAACCCAATACCAATCATTTTCCACAAGGTGTAGCTAAAAGAATTGGTCCATGTAAAGTTCGATAAATCACTACTTTTATAACTTTGGAAGGTAGAGAAGTTCGTTTTAAAATTAATAGCCCCAATTTGTCTGGTGTAATCTGCAACAATCTTTGCACCTAAAGACGAGTCGAAAACAAGATCATTGTCGCTAAATACAAAGTTGTAGTTTAACGGGTGTACAACAACGATTAAATTTTCAATTGGCGTCCACGTAGCACCAATACCAACATCTAAATAGCCAGGATCGTTAAAATTGTCTAAAAGTGTTGTTCTGTACTCCACCAATCCAGAGGCTGCTAGGGTTTTAGTAATATTTCTACCGTATAAAGACGAGATATTAAACACATCGGTAGTAGGTTTAAAGCTATCGTCGTCGGTATCAATATCTTTATTGTCTAATTTTACCCAGTTTAAATTGGTGGTTAGCGCATTTCTCCAGAAAAACTTGTCTTCAATTAAATTGGCATAAGCATTAATGGTTATACCTATATTTCCAGATACATTATTTGGCGAGCCTTGTGAGTACCAATTATTAAAATGAGATAAGCTTCCGCCAATAGTACCAAAAGCTCCTTTTCTCCATCCCGGTAGGGCATCAATTTGTGCTTGTAACGCATTGGCTTCAGCTTGTGCAGCATCGGCTATAGCCTGCTTTTCCGCTTTTTGTGCTTGTAATTCTTCCTTAGTCTGTGCATTTATCGAAATCATACCGATAAATAACGTGAATAATAATATAGTTTTTTTCATTTTTTTGAACAATTTTAAGTTTCACAAAACGGTCTCAAATATTGTGGGGCATCTAAAGATACTAAAATCCTTAGGTTTATTTTAGTGTTCAATTAGTAAATGTTAAGCAGATACTACTTGTTTTTGTAGAGCGGCACCGAAGAACAGGCCTCGCCATACATAATGGACTTGGCAACCGGTTTTAGTTTAGTGGCCAGCATAATATAAGCATTTTGTGGTATGGGCTTATTGGTACAACCCTTAATAATTAGAGATTGATCTTTAAACTCAAGCACATCAAGGGTGTTAATAATATCTTGAAATATAGAGGTTTCTAAAAGTTCAAGATCACCAATCATTATTTTTTTTGCAAATGGCTCTAGTTGAAGGCTTAATAAAGTATAGGCCCAACCTGGAATTATAGCGTCTGTACTGCACATTAACGCAACATAGGTGTTTTTATATTGCGACCAGTCGTGCGCTAAAATTTGGTTTCTAAACTCTTTTTCTCGTAGCACAAGACCTTCGTGTAACCAATCTTTTAGGTCAAACAAGAGGCGTTTACCCTCAGGATAATAATCTTCAAGGTTTATGGTGACTAATTTGCTGTTCGCTACGCGATTTATAATTTTGTTCGACATATATTTATTTTTAACAAAGTTATTTAAAAAATATGATATTTATACACTAGAGATATTTAGCACAATGCTTTTAGCTTTCGTTATTTATCAATATAAAATTGATCTCCTTATTGTTTTTTTAGTTAAATATATTTTGTCCGTAATTCTCTTATTAATTTGATATAAATAAAATACATTCTACTGAGCAGCGTATCCAAAATTTTAATGACGCTTAATGTTATGGTATTGTTCATTCAGTTTTTGTTGTAATCTTAAGATTTTGTATATTTCACGGATAAAGAAACGACTTAAATTTTTAATGAAACTAAACAAACTTAAAGAAAATATAATTTTAATTAATACAATCAAACATCACTCAAACTTCTATTTCATTAGTACACGAAGTAAATTATTTTTTCAAAGTAAAAAAGAGTTTAGATATTATTTTAATGAAAATACAGCCGAAGCGAAACTGGCCTTTCAAAATATATTTAAAAATCCAAAAAGGGCGAAAGAGTTATGGGAATTAAATCCAGATTTGTTTAAGTCTTTAGACAAAAACATAATAGAGGATTTTGAAAGTCTTGTTGAGCTAGCTGAAACAGGAAAATTAATTAACTATATAAATTGGGTGTATTAATATGGAGCTGGAAAAGGTTAAAATGATTAATGAAATATATTCTGTTATAAAAGCACAGGGCAAGCTGTTAGTTTCTAGCACTAATAAAACTATAAGCTATTATAATAGCAATTTAGAATTGGAGCAGCAATTAGAATGCGAAATACAAATTTTGGATACATTTAAATTTGACTCTTCAATTTATTATATAAGCACTAGAAACGATTTATTTACGCAAGCAGAGAGATACATTACTCCATTTTTAAAAGAACGCATTCGCTTAAATGTACCTCAAATTATAGAGAATATCGTTTTGTACAAAGGAAAAATATTTAATCAAAAATACTCAGTATATTCCTTATCAAAAAAACAAATTCTATGGGAACTTGATGAACCTTTAGATATTATTGGTGATTACTGTTTTAGTAGAAAAAAATCGAATTTCAAAGCCCGCAACATAGAAACTGGAGAAGTTCTATGGAGTAAAACAATAACCGATGACTTTCCTGAAAGCACAGGCTATAAATTTTTAACGGTTTATAATAAAGTACTAGTTATGGCAATAAAAAATACTACGCTGGCTGGATACGATGTTGATACGGGTGAATTATTATGGTCTGTTAAGAAAACTAATAACAGAAATTTGTTAGTTGACATTGATGGTAAGTTAAAAGGAGTAACCTCTACAGGATATTTTGAAACAGATATTGCAACAGGCAATCATCGTAGATTAGAATTTGCGCCTATTGAGGCAATTAACAAGCCGAATTGGTTTGATTCGCAACGTGACAATTTTGTGATTGTGGACAACCATATTATTACCACTGATTTCTTCAGCAACCGCATTGGTGCTTTTAATATGGAAACCCAACAGTATGATTGGTTCTATACTGAAGAAAATGCAACAGGTTTTCCTGCATCTAGACCCATAAAGTATTTTGAACCTTATTTATGCCTTATTGATAATAAAGATACTTTACATATTTATGAAGTTAAAAAAGATAAACAAGTAGTGTAATGATAAAAAGTAAATTTATAGCATATACCGTTTTTTATCCCTGCTAGTGCGAGCGCTAGGTTCTTACCGTACAGGAGTAAGTAAGAGAGCATAAGCCAATTGAAATGGAAGAAAAATTAAGAAAAGAAAAAACAAATCATAACTAAAAATTATGAATAAAAGACACCTATTAATCATTGTAAGCCTGTGGGGTTTTGCACTAAGTGCAGCCACAAGTACGCCTGTTTTTAGTTTAGAAACAGCATATAAACTAGATTTATTATTTAGAAATTCTTCGGATAACCTTCAGCGAGCTATAGAACTTAAAAACTGGAAAAAAGTAACAAGCATTGCTGCAGATGAAAAAAGTCAGTTTTATCAATACATAAAAAGTAAAAAAGAGTTTAGATATAATTTTAATGAAAATACAGCCGAAGCGAAACTGGCCTTTCAAAATATATTTAAAAACTCAGAAAAAGCAAAAGAGTTATGGAATTTAAATCCTGAATTATTTAAGTCTTTGGATTCAGAAATTATAAAAAGCTCTGAAAATTTAGTCCAGCTTGCAGAAAAAGGAACATTAGTTAACTATATAAACTGGGTACGTTAGTATGGAGTTGCTAAAACTTAAGGAAATTAAAAATGTTTATTCGATTGTTCAATTGGACACCTCTTTACTGGTCTCTGATAAGAAAGGTATTTTAAACTATCATCAATTTGATAATCTAACATTAAAATTCAAAATCGAAGAAAACATAAGTGTAATTGATACAATCAAACATCACTCAAACTATTATTTCATTAGCACACGAAGTAAGTTATTTGTTCAAATTAAAAATGAGATAGTTCCTTTTTTAAATGAATTTTTGTGTGTCGATAGTTTAAAAGTAAAGAATTATATAGTCTTATATCAAGGCGATATAGAGTATCAAAAGAATAGCATTTATTCTTTAACAAAAAAGCAAATATTGTGGAGCTTAGAGAATATTTCACTATGTGTTATTGGTGATTACTGTTTCAGTAGAAAAAAATCAAATTTCAAAGCCCGCAACATAGAAACAGGAGAAGTTCTATGGGATAAAACAATAACCGATGACTTTCCTGAAAGCACAGGCTATAACTTTTTAACGGTTTATAATAAGGTATTAGTTATGGCAATAAAAGATACTACGCTAGCTGGATACGATGTAGATACGGGTGAGCTATTATGGTCTGTTAAAAAAACCAATAATCAAAATCTGTTAATGGACAATGATGGTAAGTTAAGAGGCATTTCTATTACAAGTTATTTTGAAACAGATATACAAACAGGTGTTTATCGTAGAGTAGAATTTGCCCCGTATGAAGCTTTTAACGAACCAGGTTTTTTCTCATCTGAACGCGACAATTTTGTAATCATAGACAACCATATTATCACTACCGATTTTTATAGCAACCGCATAGGCGCTTTTAATATGGAAACCCAACAGTATGATTGGTTCTATACCGAAGAAAATGCAACAGGTTTTCCTGCATCTAGACCCATAAAATATTTTGAACCTTATTTATGCCTTATTGATAATAAAGATACTTTACATATTTATGAAGTTAGAAAACAAGAACACGTGTGATGAAATTAGGTAAATTTATAGTAAATTTTATTTTTTATTTAATTGCGCTTCCGCTTATGGCTATAATGCTCGGGCCTCAAATGGTTTCAAAAGGAAAGCAAATAAAAACAAACCCTTTACCTATACTCAGGTTGATGCCATGTATATTAAGCCATTTCCACCAAATACAAGGGTTGTACAACTTGTAAATGTCGGTTTTATTTCGAATCAAGATACTATTGCATTGCAGTTTAGGCTTTATGAAAACAACCATGAGCGGTTGTTACAATTTCTCTATGAAAACGGTTTGCTTAAAAACAAAGAAGATTTTCGCAGTAAAATTCATAAGCATTACAATAAAGAAGATTTAGCTTTTATTAATGCATTAGATGTACTTTATGTGCAATATAACAATAAAGACCCTCAACCCGATTATCTGGCCTTAAATGGAGAGAACATTAAAGGGAGCATCCCCTATTTTAGAAAGTACGCTACTATAGTGTTTGGGTATATTATGATTATTGTTAGTGTTTTAATGACTATTTTGTTGTTTTGGGGCTCGTATTATCAATTAAAAGAATACAAACAAACAGGCAAAGCACCAACATCAACAAATAAATGGGACGGATTAAAGGAGGCTTTTAGATGGTTTAAAAAAGAGTGAGAAACCTCTGAGAGCCTGCGCGAATGTTTTGTCTTTGGCTCAGCCCATGAGCAAAAAGCATTTGGCTGTCATGACTTTAAAACATATAGAGCGATTTAATTATAAAATTATACCGCTCTATATGGTTTTATAAAAATATGGAAAGCCAGAAGTTTAAAGCATCCCCAATTCCAATTTCGCTTCTTCACTCATTAAATCTTGAGACCATGGTGGGTCGAAAGTAATTTCTACCTCGGCACTTTTTACTTCGTTTATAGATTTTACTTTCTCTTCAACTTCCAAGGGTAAGGTTTCGGCTACCGGGCAATTAGGCGTTGTTAGTGTCATTAAAATTTTAACGTCGTAATCTTCGTTTACAAAAACATCGTAAATTAAACCCAGTTCGTATATATCCACTGGAATTTCTGGATCGTAAATGGTTTTTATAACGTTTACTATTTTTTCGCCTAAAGCGTGTACATCTATAGTGGTTTTACTCATAATTTTATTTTTTTCTTTCCGCGAAAGCGAAAACAGATTAAACTTGGTTTGTTGTTTAGTCGGTTCTTATAAGAACAACATTACAGCAAACATAGTAGCTAATTAAGCTGGGTTTGGTAGGCTATGGCGTACATTTTAAGTTGTTTTACCATACTTACTAAGCCGTTGGCACGTGTTGGTGACAAATGTTCTTTTAAGCCAATTTTATCGATAAAATCGGTATTGGCATCGATAATATCTTTGGGGTGTTGATTTGAGAATGCACGAATTAAAATAGCGATTATCCCTTTTGTAATGATGGCATCACTATCGGCCGTGAATACTAATTTATTATCTACCATCTCGGCATGTACCCATACTTTACTTTGGCAGCCTTTAATAATATTGCTGTCGGTTTTGTATTTCGGGTCAATTAAGGGCAGGTCTTTGCCTAAATCAATCATGTATTGGTAGCGTTCTTCCCAGTCTTCAAACATGGCGAACTCTTCTATAATTTCGTTTTGAATACTTTCAATAGTCACAGTAACAGGTTTTATACAAAAATACAATAAGAAATCTTTCTATTCTTTATTTTTAGAAATTGATAAGATTTCTTTAACAAGGGCAGCGATTTCTTTTGGCGGATTGCCATGATCGAAACTTTGCGACTCGTAAGTGTTATTATGGTATTTAATTTTTAATTTCCCAATGGCGGCACCATCAAAAAAACGGTCTTGAGACGGTGCTTTTAAATGGGGTATGTTTTTTACGTCAATGGTTTTTAATATGGCCATGAGCTTCGTCCAATCCTTTTCGCTTAGTACATTATTAACGGGCTTGGCACCGTGCTTGTTTATTTTTGAAACCCGTTTTTTTTGTATGGTAATACTTTTATAAGCACTTTTTCCCTGTGTGGTATACTCTAAAGTAATGGCTTCTTGATTTATTTTAGAATTTGAACAGCCATTATCGGTAACCAGCAAAGTGAACATTATAAAAAGATACTTCATGTTGTTTCTAAAGTGGTTTTAAAGTTTATTCGGACTTTAAGAAAGCATCATTTTGGCTTTTTTAATACCTTCTACTAAAACGTCAATTTCGGCTTTGGTATTGTAAAAAGCAAAAGAAGCGCGAACGGTTCCTGGTATTTTATAAAAATCCATAATGGGTTGTGCGCAATGATGTCCTGTACGTACGGCAATACCAAGTTTATCTAAAATGGTGCCCACATCGTAAGGGTGAATACCTTTTAAATTAAATGAAATCACCGAGGTTTTATTTTTAGATGTGCCGTAGATTTTCAAGCCTTCAATTTCTAAAAGTTGGGCTGTCGCATAGTGCAACAAATCTTGTTCGTAGGCGTGAATGTTATCAAACCCAATACCGTTCATATAGTCTAGAGCAGCTCCAAAAGCGATACCTCCAGATATGTTTGGGGTTCCCGCTTCAAATTTATGAGGCAAATTGGCATAGGTGGTTTTCTCGAAAGTGACCTGATCGATCATTTCGCCGCCACCTTGGTAAGGGGGTAATTTATTTAGCCATGCTTCTTTGCCATACAGCATACCAACTCCTGTTGGGCCACAAATTTTATGAGCTGAGGTCACATAAAAATCGACATCTAATTTCTGCACATCTGGTTTTAGGTGCGGACAGGCTTGCGCCCCATCAATTAAAACGGCCGCACCAACGCGATGCGCTTGGTCTATAATATATTCGATAGGATTTAAAGTGCCTAGCGCATTCGAAATATGATTTACAAATACGAGTTTTGTTTTTTCTGAAAGCAGTTCCTTATAAACGTCCATTAGCAATTCGCCATCTTCGCTCATGGGTATAACTTTTAGAATTGCACCCGTGCGTTCACAAAGCATTTGCCAGGGTACAATATTGCTATGATGCTCTAATGCAGAGACGATAATCTCGTCGCCCTTTTTTAACAGACTTGTAAACCCACTAGCCACTATATTTATACTATGTGTGGTGCCTGCGGTAAATATGATTTCGTGCGAAAATTGGGCATTAAAATGGGTTTGTATTTTTAAGCGTGCTTGTTCGTACAAATCGGTCGCTTCTTGACTTAGCGTATGTACGCCACGATGAATATTAGCATTGTAATTAGAGTAATAGTCTACAATAACATCCATAACCTGTTGTGGGGTTTGCGAGGTGGCCGCATTATCTAAATACACCAAAGGTTTCCCATTTACTTTTCGAGAAAGTATTGGGAAATCTTGCCTAATATCGTTTACGTTGAACATAGTTTTTTTTTAGCACTGTATTCGCCATTCGGCTGTTTTATTAGCCTTAAATTTTTTTGTTTTTCAAGAAAGAAATGGTGTATGGCGGGAATTAGCTTCAAATTACAATTATAAATCGAAGCCCATATTTACTCCTAATTTGTTTGCAATTATTTTGGTAATACGTTGTTTAATTTCAGGAATTTTAACCGATTTTAAAACATCATTACTAAAGGCAAACATTAAAAGGGCTTTGGCTTCTTTTTCGGGAATACCGCGCGAACGCATGTAGAACATGGCACTTTCGTCTAATTGACCAATAGTACAGCCGTGTGAGCATTTTACATCATCAGCAAAAATTTCTAATTGCGGTTTGGTGTTAATAGTGGCCTTATCGCTAATTAAAATGTTGTTATTCGCTTGAAACGCATTGGTTTTTTGAGCTTCTTTTTCTACTATAATTTTACCGTTAAATACACCTGTAGCATTCTCGCCAAAAATGCCTTTATAATCTTGATGACTCTCACAATTAGGCTCGATATGATTAACTAAGGTATTGTGATCTACATGTTGTTTATCACCAATAATAGTCACCCCTTTTAAGATGGAATTAATGCGCTCGCCTTCTTGATAAAAGTTAAGGTTGTTACGTGTTAATTTACCACCAAAAGAGAAGGTGTGTACCGATGCCACACTCTCGCGGTGTTGTTTAACAAAAGTATTGTCTATTAACGAAGCGTTAGCTTTATCGTTTTGTAACTTGTAATAATCGACAATAGCACGTTTTTTGGTAAAAATTTCGGTAACGCTGTTGGTTAAAACAGGATTATCGGTTAAGCTTTGGTGGCGCTCAATAATTTGTACATGCGCGTTCTCCTCAACCACAATTAAATTACGTGGTTGCAACATGGTAGCGGCTTCATTTCCTGTGGCCAAATGTATAAGCTGAATGGGTTTGCCTACTATTTTATTTTTTGGTATGTGAATATAGGCACCTTCTTTAGAAAAAGCGGTGTTAAGCGACGGCAAGCTGTCTTTTGTTGCAGCTTTATTGAAGTAGTTTTCAATAACCAAACGGTATTTTGGTTTTGATAGGGCTGCAGACATTAGGCACACATCTACACCATCGTGCGTGGTTTCAGATAGGTGTGAGGAGTATTTACCATCTATAAACACAATTTTATAGCTGTCTATATTATGGATAAAATACTTTTTAATGTCGTTATAATCTAAATCTCCTTCCTTTTTTGGAAATAAACAATAATCTTCTTTTAAGATGGTATTTAAAGCGGTGTATTTCCATGCTTCTTCTTTTTTAGAAGGGAAGCCAGAGGCTTTAAATATGTTTATGGCATCGTTTCTAAGGTCCTGTAGGTAAGAATCGGCCTCGGCGTAGTCTTCAGATACTAGAAAAGATGATACTAATTTTTCTTTTAAATCCATGTTTTTCAGATTTCATTTGCTAGGTTTAGTCTCTATAAGATTAGCGGCTAAACCACAAACTTTTACGTTTTTAATATTTTGTGTAAGTAATGGTTGAGCATTTGTCAACTATTACGAGATAATGCTCTAGGCACCAACTTCTTCTTTAACCCAATCGTATCCTTTTTCTTCAAGTTCGTGTGCTAGTGAAGCATCTCCAGACTTAACAATACGACCTTCGTGAATGACATGTACAAAATCTGGCACGATATAATCTAATAAACGTTGGTAATGTGTGATAACAATTACAGCGTTGTCTTTAGATTTAAGCTTATTTACACCATTGGCAACAATGCGTAGGGCATCGATATCTAATCCAGAATCGGTTTCATCAAGAATGGCTAATTTTGGATCTAGCATGGCCATTTGAAAAATTTCGTTTCGTTTTTTCTCACCACCAGAAAAACCTTCGTTAAGTGAACGCGATAAAAATTTTCTATCAATTTCTAATAAATCGGCCTTCTCACGAATGAGTTTTAACATGTCTTTGGCAGGCATGTCTTCAAGACCCTTAGCTTTTCTCGTTTCGTTGATGGCTGTTTTTATAAAGTTAGTCACCGATACGCCCGGAATTTCTACAGGATATTGAAACGAAAGGAAAATGCCTTTGTGCGCACGTTCTTCGGCCGAAAGTTCTTCTATGTTTTCATTGTGTAAATAGATTTCGCCTTCATCAACTTCATATTCCTCTTTTCCAGCAATAACAGATGCCAATGTACTTTTTCCAGAGCCATTTGGCCCCATGATAGCATGTACTTCTCCGGGTTTAACCTCAAGATTAATACCTCTTAAAATGGCTTTATCGTCAACACTTGCGTGTAAGTTATTTATTTTTAACATATTTAATTTTTTCTTGTTTTTTTAATCTTTTTTATTTCTCAAAACAGGGTTTTTGTGCGGTCTTTTTAAATGGTAAGACTTGATTTAATCCCTGAAGTGTTGTTGCTTATCCTACGCTGCCTTCTAAGCTTATTTCTAACAGTTTTTGCGCTTCAACGGCAAATTCCATAGGCAGTTTATTTAAAACTTCTTTACTAAAACCATTTACAATTAAGGCAATCGCTTTTTCGGTATCTATACCACGTTGATTACAGTAAAAAATTTGGTCTTCACCAATTTTACTGGTTGTGGCCTCGTGCTCTATTTTAGCCGATTTGTTTTTAGCTTCAATATAGGGGAAGGTATGCGCGCCACATTCGTTACCCATTAGTAAACTATCACATTGTGAAAAATTACGTGCGTTTTCTGCTCTAGAGTTTATCTGTACCAATCCGCGATACGAGTTTTGCGATTTCCCTGCAGAAATACCTTTTGAAATGATAGTAGATTTCGTGTTTTTGCCTAAATGAATCATCTTAGTTCCGGTATCGGCTTGCTGATGGTTGTTGGTAACTGCAATAGAGTAAAATTCGCCAACCGAATTATCACCTTTTAAAATACACGATGGGTATTTCCAGGTTACAGCAGAGCCTGTTTCAACTTGTGTCCACGAAATTTTAGCATTCTTCTCACACAAACCTCTTTTGGTAACAAAGTTAAATACCCCACCTTTGCCCTCGGCGTTGCCTGGAAACCAGTTTTGTACGGTCGAGTATTTTATCTCGGCATCTTCTAAAGCAATTAGCTCTACAACGGCGGCATGTAATTGGTTTTCGTCTCGACTAGGGGCTGTACAGCCCTCGAGATACGATACATAACTACCTTCGTCGGCAATAACAAGCGTGCGCTCAAACTGACCGGTACCGGCTTGATTAATTCTGAAGTAGGTAGAAAGCTCCATTGGGCAGCGTACACCTTTTGGAATGTAGCAAAACGAGCCATCACTAAATACAGCCGAGTTTAAGGCTGCGTAAAAATTATCTTTAGTAGGCACAATGGTACCAATATATTTCTTGACAAGCTCTGGGTGCTCTTTAATAGCTTCAGAAATACTCATAAAAATGATGCCTTTTTCGGCAAGGGTTTCTTTGAATGTGGTGGCTACCGAAACGGAGTCGACAACGACATCCATAGCAACGTTGGCCAATTTTTTTTGCTCGTCAATAGAAATACCTAACTTTTCAAAAGTGGCTAATAATTCGGGGTCAACTTCATCTAAACTGTTGTACTTAGGTTTGCTGTTGGGAGCCGAATAGTACGAAATAGCCTGAAAATCTGGTTTTTCGTAGGTTACATTAGCCCAATCTGGTTCGGTCATTTCTTTCCAAACTTTAAAAGCCTCAAGTCGCCAATCGGTCATCCATTGTGGTTCTTCTTTCTTCTTAGAAATGGCACGCACAACGTCTTCATTTAAACCTACAGGAAATGTATCAGACTCTATATCGGTATAAAATCCGTATTCGTATTCTTTAGTTTTTAGCTCTTCGCGTAAATCGTCTTCTGTATATTTGCTCATCAATTTTTTAGTTAATAATGTTATAGGGAAAAGCTTTCACCGCAGCCACAAGTGCGGTTGGCATTAGGATTATTAAAAACAAATCCAGTGCCGTTAAGCCCCCCAGAATATTCGAGTGTGGTGCCTATTAAGTATAAAAAACTTTTTTTATCGACAATAATTTTCACGCCGTTATCTTCAAAAACTTTATCGTCGTCTTGTTGTTGTTTATCAAACTTTAAATCATATGATAAACCAGAACATCCACCGCTTTTTACCGATACGCGCACAAAATCGATAGCTGTGTTATAGCCATCTTCTTCCATAAGTTCAAAAACTTTTTTCTTAGCTTTCTCAGATACTTTTATCATAAATTTTAATCAGAATTAATCATGCAATACTTCTATTTATGACATGCAAACTACTTAATAAAAGATGGTTATTTCAAAAATTGAAACATATTTTTATTAAGAAGGTTTCTAAATAGACCACAAATATACGATATAACTCATGGTTTTTGGTACAAGATCACATTATATTCTTATATGGTTTTATAGGTTTTCTTTATTGAGTAATCTTGTTTGCGATATTGGCGTCTTAGAAGTGAAAAAATGGTAAAAAGAAAATGCTTCTGTCGGTATTTTTATAAATATTTAGGTTTTCGGGCCTCGAGTTTTATTTTTCAGAATTATAAAAATGAAGTATGTTGCGAAACCTTGGAAAAAATAAGTTAGATGTTTATAAGCACATTATATGGGGAAAGCCTATTGATAAATCAAAATAGCTTCTTATTTTTGCAATATGATAGAAGATAAAAATCAACAAAGTACACCGTTAAGTACTTTAGGAGAATTTGCATTAATTGACCATTTAACTAAGGATTTCAAAATTAAGCATAAATCTACGGTCAAAGGCATTGGCGACGATGCTGCTGTATTGGATTTTAAAGGCAAAAAAATTGCAGTTACTACCGATTTTTTGGTTGAAGGCGTGCATTTTAATTTGAGTTATATGCCGCTTAAGCATTTGGGTTACAAAGCTGTAGTTGTTAATTTGTCTGATATTTACGCCATGAATGCCATGGCTACACAAATTACGGTTTCTATTGCTGTATCTAACAGATTTCCGCTTGAGGCGCTTGAGGAGCTGTATGCTGGTATTCAAACAGCTGCAAACATTTACAATATTGATGTGGTTGGTGGAGATACTACCTCGTCTTTAACAGGCTTACTTATTACGGTTACTGCAATTGGGCAGTTTGAAGACGGAGATGAGGTGTTTAGGAGTGGAGCTAAACCAAATGATTTATTAGTGGTTTCTGGCGATTTAGGTGGTGCTTACATGGGTTTACAGGTGCTTGAACGCGAGAACGAAGTCTATAAAGTAAACCCAAAAAATCAACCAGATTTAGAACCTTACTCTTATATTATAGAGCGACAGTTAAAACCAGAGGCTCGGAAAGACGTTGTTAAATTATTGAAGGATTTAAAAATAAAACCAACGTCTATGATTGATATTAGTGATGGTTTGTCTTCTGAAATTATACATATTTGTAAGCATAGCAAGGTAGGTTGCGATGTATTTGAAGAAAAAATTCCTTTAGACCCACAAGTTATCTCTACCTGTGAAGAGTTTAATATCGATAGTACGACAGTTGCTTTAAATGGGGGTGAGGATTACGAGCTTCTGTTTACCATCGCTCAAGACGATTATCCTAAATTAAAAGGTAATCCTAACTTTAGCGTGATTGGGTTTATGAAAGAGGAAAGTGCTGGTATGCATTTAGTGACTCGTGGAGAGTCCAGAATACCTATAAAAGCACAAGGATGGAAATATTTCAATGAGGAAAACTAGGGTAAAAGCTATAACCCTGAGCGATTTCAAGTATAACCGGTGTAAGTTGTCTTTTTTGTAAAAGTTGCAGTAACTTAAGGATGTGTTCTTAGGCGTCTGGTTTTTGAATGGTGAATACGACTTAAAATGGCGTTTATCCCTCTAAATTTTGGAGTTAGTTCTATTAAAGCACCGTTACTATTTGTAGTAAGTTCTTTTTTACAGTGTTTACAAGCATATTCTTTAACGTGGTAAGTTACTTTTTTGGTAACTCGAAAATCGTGTCCAAAAAGGGCGCAGTACATTTTTGGAATAAAAGTAGGTTTGTTGGTAGTTTTACGCATAAAATTTTGATTTTAGACTATAAACATAATAAATTTTATAAACTAAAACGACAAAACGCATTAATATTCGATGAAATGCATGAGTTGAGGTAAAAGTTCTACCTTATTTTCAATAGGCGCCATGTGGCCATCTTGAAAAACGACTATATTAGCTTGGGCAGATTTTGCTTCTGTTATGAGGTCCTGGGAGTTTAATAAGGGATCATTTAAACTTATCATCATAGTGACATTATGTTTAAAAGCGTGCAGTATTTTTTCTCTATTAGGTCTAATTTTCATGCCTTCTAAGGCGGCGATAATGCCCTGTAATGGTGTTTTTAAGGCTTGCTCGATACAATATTTAATGTCTTCTTTAAAAACAGTTCTGTTTTTTTTAGTAAACAAATTGCTAATTGCGAGCCTAATAAATAGTTTATGATTGTGTTTTACAACCTGAATGCTACGGTCTCGTTGTGCTTTTTTGCTGTTCGAATCTGCCTTGGCAGTAGAGTTTATTAAACACAAACGCGTTACGGCGTTTGGATAGGCTTCCGCGAAAGCGAGGGCAACATAGCCTCCCATGGAATGTCCTATTAAGAGGCATGGTTTAATATTCAAATGATTTAATACAGCTTTAACGGCATCTGCCATAAGTTCCATGGAATGAACGTGTCCTAAACACCCTGTTTTGCCATGACCTAATAAATCAATACAAATCACTCTGTTTTTTTTAGTTAATTCCGGCAAAAAAGCCTGCCACATGGTGCTGTTTTCTAAAAAACCATGCAGCATCACAATAGCTTGTCCTTTGCCTTCATCTTTATAAAAAATATCGATGCCTTTGTAAGCTAAAATCATAATTATACTATCTTGCGCAAATATACGTAAGCTATGAGTAAAACAAGGGAAACACTTGTATTTGGTTTTGCATTATTTGCAGGTTTTTTTGGTGCGGGAAATTTAATTTTGCCGCCTTTATTAGGCTTTAAATCGGGGGCCGATTGGATGTGGGTTACTATGGGGTTTGTGGCTTCTGCTATTTTAATACCCTTTTTTGCTGTTTTGGGTCATGCGAGATTACAAGGTACCATGTTAGATTTTGGTAAAAAAGTATCTCCGTTTTTTAGTCTGATATTCTGCTTGTGTGTTTATGCCATTGCGGTTGCCTTACCTTCTCCTAGAACGGCAGCTGTAACCCATGAAATGGCTATAGCTCCATTTTTTAATTCAAGCACCTTATTAACTAGCATTGTTTATTTTTTGCTTGTTTTTATTTTCGTGATGAATAGAAACAATGTTTTAGATGTGTTAGGCAAATATTTAACTCCAATAATTGTGTCAATCATATTGGCTATTGTGGTTATTGGTGTTTTTTCTTCTGGCGGAACTATGAGGCCTTCAACATTCGAACGTCCCATAGTAAGTGGACTACTAGAGGGGTACCAAACCTACGATGCCGTAGCGGGTTTAATCATGGGAGGTGTTGTTTTAGTGTCCATCAATAACTCAAAAAGCAATTTATCTTTTATTGAAAAACGACAAGTGATTATGAAGTCTGGTGCTATCGCTATGCTTGGCTTGTTTATCGTTTATGCGGGCTTAATTGCTATTGGGGCGTTTTATAACCAGCAGTTTGATACAGACATTACTAGAACGGGCTTACTCGCTGGTTTAGCCACTAAAACATTAGGTAGTTTTGGTGCTGTTTTTTTAGGTATTCTTGTGGCTTTAGCTTGTTTTACAACCGCTGTGGGCATTACGGTAAGTGTATCCGATTTTTTTAAAGACTATTTTAATGGGTCTAAAAAGGCTTATGTAATTTCCGCTGCCTTATGTTGCCTCATTGGGGTTTTGGTGGGGCAAATGGATGTGAAGTATATTATTGATGTCGCCATTCCGGCTTTAATGTTTATTTATCCTTTATGTATCGTGCTTATTTTATTGAATGTAATTCCAGAGCATCTCGCAACAAAGCTTGTTTTTAGAGCGGTTGTTTTAATCACTTTTATTTTCAGTATACCCGATTTTTTAGGGTTTATAATCGCTGCCGATAGTCTTGAGGAGGTTAAAAATATTATACCATTAGCCCATTTAAATTTAGGTTGGGTATTGGCTGCTGTTTTCGCGTTTATTTTAACTAATGGGTATCAAAAGGCTGCAATTAAGTCCAATAAAGAAGCATAAGGCTATTGTTTTAGCCGTTTTATCGCTGTAAAGGCTTTATCGACATACTCATCTTCAACTAAAATAGTAAATTCATTGGTGGTTGAAATCACTTCGTAAAGTACAACACCTTCCCAGGCTAAACGTTTAAAAAAATGGTAGTATAAGCCCGCTACTTTTGAGTTGTTTTGAGGCAAATTTATCGTGATTGCCGATAAGCTGTCCTGAACAGCAAGCACATTTTCCTGCTTTAAATGTGTAGCCATATCATCCTTTAAGCTACTCGATATAATCATATTGCTTTCGTGAATACCCCTAGTAAAAGTGTAAAACAATTGAGATTCATCACCTATTTTTTCTAGTACTTTCGTATGATTGTGAATAAGCGTATTTGAATTTTTTACAGTAAAATCGGTTAAATTAGATCGTAAAGTAATATCGCCTAAATCCTTTAGCATTCGTTGCATTTTTACAGAATTAGACAATGCAACTGGTGGATGATATCGCCGTAATGCCATCATGATCGCACCGGGTTTAACCTCCTTTTTAAGCATAAGGCTAATAGGTTTTGTGAGTTCTACGGCTAAAGCACTAAAATTTATAATGTTTCGAGATAAAGCTTCCTCTAAAAAAGGCTGCGAAATTAAAATGTCTTCGACACAGTTGGATATGGTTCTCATGTTAATTATATAACAATTTGTGCAAATGTAAACATATTTTATAAAAAATATTGGTGTTGTGAAATGGAGCTTTAGTTTTACGCATTAAAATAAATAATGATGAAGGTATTAAAGTTTGGGGGCACCTCGGTTGGTTCCATTGAAAACATGAGTAATGTTAAGACTATAATTAATGATGGCCACAAGAAAATTGTGGTTTTATCGGCTATGTCTGGCACGACAAATCAGCTCGTTGCAATTTCTAATTATATTAAAGACGAGAAACGGGATGCTGCAATGGTAGAAATTCATCAGCTTTATGATAGCTATATCCCGGTAATTGATGGGCTTTTAACCGATAAAAATTTAAATACAGAGGTGAAACATTACGTTTCAGATATTTTTAGTTTTATCATACAGGCTACAAACAAAACTTTTTCAAAAACCTTAGAGAATGAAGTCTTAGCTCAAGGTGAATTGCTCTCTACCTTTATATTTAATGCGTATTTAACTCAAGAAGGCATACGATCGGTCGTACTACCCGCTTTAGATTTTATGCGAATAGACGCTGCTAAAGAACCCGATTTACCTTATATAAAAAGGCGTTTTCAAAACGTTTTTAACGCTTCCGAAGCTTCTGATGTATATATAACTCAAGGTTTTGTATGTTTAGATGCTGATGCTAAAATATCAAATCTACAACGGGGCGGTAGCGATTATACAGCCACTATTATTGCTGCGGTGATTAGGGCTGAAGAAGTGCAAATATGGACCGATATTGATGGTATGCATAATAACGATCCAAGAATTATAGAAAACACCAAACCCATCTCAAATTTATCTTATGATGAAGCCGCCGAGTTAGCTTATTTTGGGGCAAAAATATTACATCCGCAAACGGTAACACCAGTAAGGGCACACAATATACCTATTCGATTAAAAAACACGCTTAATCCTCAGGCTTTGGGGACTTTAATATCTTACCAAACCTCAGAAAATGGTGTAAAGGCAATGGCGGTTAAAGATGGTATTACGGCGATAAAAATTAAATCTGATCGTATGTTGCTAGCTCACGGCTTTTTAAGAAAGATATTTGAGGTTTTTGAGCTTTACGAAACGGCTATAGATATGATTACAACCTCTGAAGTTGCCGTGTCTCTAACTATAGATGATGCTAAAAATTTAGAATATATCATTGCAGAGCTACAAAAGTTCGCTGTGATTGAAGTTGACGAAAATCAAAGTATTGTGTGTTTAGTGGGGCATGAAGTTGCAAATCATCAAGATACTTTTAAGTTGTTTCATATTTTAAAAGATGTGAAAATTAGGATGATTTCTTATGGAGGCAGTAATAACAATATCTCCCTACTAATTAATACCAACGACAAGATAAAAACACTAAAAAAATTAAATACTTATGTGTTTGATTGGGTTGGGGTTTGATTTAGTTTTAGAACCTAGAACCTAGAACCTAGAACCTAGAACCTAGAACCTAGAACCTAGAACCTAGAACCTAGAACCTAGAACCTAGAACCTAGAATCTATAGAATAGAAAGTCTAGAGTCTAGAAATCTAGACTCTAGCTTCTAAAATTCTTTTTTATGAGTTCATTAAATCTTCAATCTCATCAGCTTCAATAGGAATGTTACGCATTAAATTAAAAGGTTCAGCGTTTTCTTGTATGACCACATCGTCTTCTAATCGAATTCCAAAGCCTTCATCTGGGATATAAATACCAGGCTCTACCGTAAACACCATATTAGCTTGCATAGGTTCTGTTAAAATACCATAATCATGAGTGTCTAATCCCATATGGTGACTGGTACCATGCATAAAGTATTTTTTATACGCCGGCCATTCTGGGTCTTCGTTATGTACATCGGCTTTATCGAGTAAACCTAAACCTAGCAGCTCACTAGTCATAATTTTACCCACTTCAACATGGTAGTCGGCCCAAATGGTTCCAGGCACTAGCATTTTTGTTGCTTCCTTTTTTACGCGATTAACCGCATTGTAAACGGCTTTCTGTCTTTGAGAAAACTTACCAGAAACTGGTATGGTTCGGGTCATGTCACTCGCATAATTTGCATACTCAGCCCCAACGTCTATTAAGATAAGATCGCCCGCTTTACAAATTTGGTTGTTCTCAATATAGTGTAGCACATTAGCATTATTCCCAGAAGCTATAATGGGTGTGTAAGAAAATCCTTTGGAGCGGTTATTTAAAAACTCATGCATAAATTCTGCTTCAATATTGTATTCCCAAACCCCAGGTTTCACAAAATTTAAAATACGACGGAAACCTTTTTCAGTAATATTACAAGCCTGCTGTATTAAGTCGATTTCAATAGGGTCTTTCACCGATCGCAAACGCTGTAAAATTGGATTACTTTTAGCAACCGCATGAGCGGGATACTTATCTTTTAACCATTTTGTAAAACGATCTTCTCGGGTTTCGGTTTCGTTGGTGGCACGGTAATGCTCGTTGGTGTTTATATAGACGGTGTCGCACTGTGTCATGATTTCAAACATGATTTTCTCTAAATCTTGCAGCCAATACACGGTTTTAACTCCCGAAGTTTCAAAAGCCTTTTCTTTAGTTAATTTTTCGCCTTCCCAAACCGCAATGTGGGCATTGGTTTCTTTTAAAAATAAGATTTCACGATGCTTTTCTTTTGGGCAATCTGGAAACAGAACTAAAATACTTTCTTCTTGATCTACACCACTTAAATAAAAAATATCGCGATGTTGCTCAAATGGCATGGTGCTATCGGCACTTATAGGATAGATGTCGTTAGAATTAAAAACAGCTAAGCTGTTAGATTTCATCTGGTCAGCGAAATTTTTTCTGTTCTTTATAAATAGTTCTGAATTTATTTGTTGGTATTTCATGTGTTTATTTTTATTGTTTTTTATCGGTCACATGCAACATCCCATTCTCGTAATCATTTCTTTGGAAATCAAGTTTTAAATAGGGATGTTTCATGATACGAGTTGTTTTAGTGCATAAAAGTAATAATAATTATAAGTATATCCATAAGTATGATTTGATAGAATTGAATATGACAGTAGTTTGCTTCTGTCTACTCGTTTTTTTTTAATTAATTTTCTTGCTTCTTGTTTTTATTATGAAAAGTGGGGTTTTATGTTTTTTCTGTTTAAAACGTTCGTGTATTATTGAAGCGAAACAGGTTTTAGATTGATCATTGAGGATGAAGCATTAAAGGTGTTACCTGCCTAGGTTGGTTATTGGTTGTGAAATGTAAACACTCCGGGTTGGCGATTAAATAAAAGTTTTGTTAAAACCACGAGAATGCGTAATTTTAAAAGATATAAAATTAGTCCATATGCGTATTCTACAATACTTTTTTGTTTGCTTTATTTTTTCGTTCTATGTTGGCTTTAGTCAACAAAAACCAAGCCCTCCAAAAGTAATACAGCAGGCCCTTGAGAACAAAAAGGATTTAACCGAAAACTCCATCGTTAAAAACCTAGCTTTCGAAAATATCGGGCCTACAGTAATGAGTGGGAGAGTGGTAGATTTAGATGTTAACCCGAGCGATCCCACCGAATTTTATGTGGCGTATGCCTCTGGTGGTGTTTGGCATACCAGTAATAATGGGAGTGCGTTTACCCCTATTTTAGACTCATCTGCTACTCAAAATGTTGGAGATATTGCAGTAGATTGGAAAACAAACACGATTTGGGTAGGTACAGGAGAGAACAATGCGTCGCGCTCTAGTTATGCGGGAATTGGAATTTTAAAATCGTCTAACCATGGTAAAACCTGGGATCATGTCGGGCTTCTAGATTCGCATCATATTGGTCGTATTCTTATCAATCCAAATAATCCAGATGAGGTTATTGTTGGAGTTACTGGGCACTTGTATTCTTCAAATAATAATCGAGGTATCTATAAAACAACCAATGGCGGAAAGACTTGGCAACACACCCTTTTTATCGACGAGATAAGTGGCGTAATCGATGTGCAACACGTCCCCAATAATTTTAATATTATGTTTGCTTCGTCGTGGACCAAAGATAGGAAAGCATGGAATTTTACAGGAAGCGGAAACAATTCAGCCATATATAAAAGTACAGATGCGGGAAGTACTTGGACCAAAATTTCTACGCCAGCAAGCGGTTTCCCAACTGGCGATGGTGTGGGTAGAATTGGTTTAGCCGTTTTTAGTGAAAATATCATTTATGCCTTACACGACAATCAGTTTAGACGTAGTAAAGAAAAATCAGAAAGTCCACAACAAGATTTAACAAAGGAGGATTTTAAAACCATGAGCGCGACTGCTTTTTTGAAGTTAGATGATAAAACACTTAACGAGTTTTTAAAAACTAATGGCTTTCAAGAAAAATACAGAGCTGAAAATGTGAAACAATTAGTGCGTAGTGGCCATATAAAACCAATCGATTTGGCCAAATATTTAGAAAACGCAAACACGCTACTTTTTGATACTCCTGTTGTTGGCGCCGAAGTGTATAAAAGTATGGATGGTGGCGACACATGGCAAAAAACACACGACAATTATATCGAAGATCTGTATTATAGTTACGGGTATTATTTTGGGGAAATACGGGTAGATCCCCAAAACGAATCCGCTATTTATATCATGGGTGTGCCTATTTTAAAATCTAAAGATGCTGGTAAAACCTTTAGCTCGATTAATAAGGAAAATGTACATGTCGATCATCATGCACTCTGGATTAATCCTGAAAAGACTGGGCATTTAATTAATGGAAACGATGGCGGCGTTAACATAAGCTATGACGATGGAGAGAGTTGGGAGAAATTAAATGTAACCGCTGTAGGGCAGTTTTATGCCATAAATGTAGATAACGAAACCCCCTATAATGTATATGGAGGTTTACAGGATAATGGGGTTTGGGTTGGTGCTCACAACGCTGTTATGGATAAGCGATGGCAGCAAACAGGGCATAATCCTTGGGAAAGTATTATGGGTGGCGATGGCATGCATATTCAAATCGATAATCGAGATGTTAACACGGTTTACACGGGATATCAATTCGGAAATTATTTTAGAATAAATAGAGCAAATCATAGCCGAAAATACATTCAACCCAAACATAAATTAGGAGAAAGACCATACCGTTTTAATTGGCAAACCCCCATTTTGTTGTCAATTCATAATCAAGATATCTTATACTTGGGTGCCAATAAATTAATGCGTTCTATGAATCAAGGCGATGATTGGACTGCCATTAGTAACGATCTCACTCAGGGCGAAAAACAAGGTAATGTGGCTTATGGCACTTTAACGAGTATTAGCGAATCGCCTTTTCAATTTGGCTTAATTTATACAGGAAGCGACGACGGATTAATTCATATTACTAAAAACGGGGGCGGGAGCTGGGAAAATATCTCCAATACTTTACCACAAAATTTATGGGTGTCGCGAATTGTGGCCTCTCAGCATAAAAAAGAACGAGTTTATGTGACTTTAAATGGCTACCGTTGGGACGATTTTTCGGTGTACGTGTACCAGAGTGATAACTACGGAGAAACTTGGCGAAATATTAGTTCAAACATCCCGCATTCGCCAGTAAATGTAATCAGGGAGGATCCTAAAAATGAATCTGTTCTGTATTTAGGGACAGACAATGGGGCTTATGTTACCTTTAATAACGGAGATCGATGGGAGGCGTTTAGCAAAGGCTTGCCAAGTGTGGCTGTTCATGACATGGTAATTCAGCCGGAAACAGGCGATTTGCTTTTAGGAACACATGGCAGAAGTATTTACAAAACCAATATTAAGCCTTTTCAAGATATGCATGTCGCAAAAATAAAACAATCACTGGTGCTTTTCGATGTAGATAATATAAAGCATTCATCCCGTTGGGGAAGTGGTTTTACGGTGTGGTCTGAGGTTGTTGAACCTTCAATTAATATTAATTTCTATGTTAAAAAATCTGGTGAGCAAACCATTGCGATTTTATCTGAAAACAATTTAGAGGTACATCAAATAAAAGTAAAAGCAGATAAAGGATTTAATACGGTAGCCTACGATTTAAGTATTTCTGAAGCTGTAAAAACTTCATTAAATGAGAGTCGTAACGGAAAGAAGATTACTAAATCGGATAATGGACGTTACTATTTGCCAAAAGGCGAATATACCATACAAATCGGGATGCAAACCACTCAATTTAAAATCGACTGACTTGCTATAGATTATAACGATTCTAAATAGCAAAACATACCAAATGTTATTTGTCTAAAACGCCTTCCATAGCTACCTTTGTATAACTATAAACTAATTTTATAAATAATGAGCGGATTTTTTAAATCTTCAATCGGAAGAAAAGTAGCCATGGCACTTTCAGCTTTTTTTCTTATGATATTTTTACTTCAACATTTAACAATCAATATTTTATCTGTTTTTAGTGCAGAAGCTTTTAACGAGGTGTCTCATTTTATGGGAACCAATCCCGTAGTGCAATTTGCATTACAGCCTGTTTTAATTTTTGGTGTTATATTTCACTTTGTTATGGGCTTTGTGTTAGAGCTAAAAAATAAAAAAGCGAGAGGTGTGGCTTACGCAAGAAATAACGGGGCGGCAAATTCTTCATGGATGAGCAGAAACATGGTTTGGAGTGGTCTTGCCATTTTGGCCTTTATAATTTTACATTTTATAGATTTTTGGTTTCCAGAAATTAACACGAAATTTATTCAAGGCGATTGGTCTGGAACCATGGAAGGTATCAAAGGGTTTCGTTACCACGAGGAGTTAACACATAAATTTCACAGCACGGCGAGAACTATTGCTTACGTTGTGGCCTTTGTGTTTTTAACACTCCATTTATTACACGGTTTTACATCGGCTTTCCAATCTATGGGAGTCACAGCTGGAAGAAAGAAAACTTTACAAAACATTGGAAAGATCTATTCAATTTTAATTCCATTAGGATTTATTTTTATTGCACTTTTCCATCACCTTAATTACATATTATCATAGATATGGCAACACTAGATTCAAAAGTACCAGAAGGTCCAATTAAAGATAAATGGACAAACTATAAAAATCATATAGAATTAGTAAATCCCGCCAATAAACGTCATATCGATGTTATTGTGGTGGGTACTGGTTTGGCGGGAGGATCGGCAGCTGCTACCTTAGCAGAATTAGGTTATAATGTTAAAGCGTTTGCTTATCAAGATTCTCCACGTAGAGCGCATTCTATTGCTGCTCAAGGGGGTATCAATGCGTCAAAAAATTATATGGGCGATGGTGATTCTGATTACCGCCTGTTTTACGATACCGTTAAAGGGGGCGACTACCGTTCCCGTGAAGCTAATGTGTACCGTTTAGCCGAGGTCTCTGGTAATATTATCGACCAGTGTGTGGCGCAAGGCGTGCCTTTTGCTCGTGATTATGGTGGCTTACTTGATAATCGTTCGTTTGGAGGGGTACTCGTATCGCGTACGTTTTATGCTAAAGGGCAAACAGGACAGCAATTACTACTAGGGGCGTATTCAGCAATGAACCGTCAAATAGCGCGTGGTAAAATAGAAATGTTTAACCGTCACGAAATGCTAGATGTTGTAAAAATTGATGGTAAAGCTAGAGGAATTATAGCACGTAATTTAATAACAGGAGAGCTGGAGCGTCATTCTGCTCATGCTGTGGTTATTGCCACTGGAGGTTACGGGAATGTGTATTTCTTGTCTACAAACGCTATGGGATCTAACGTGACTGCAGCTTGGAAAGTACATAAAAGAGGAGCGTTTTTTGCCAATCCTTGCTTTACACAAATTCATCCCACATGTATTCCACGTTCTGGAGACTATCAGTCTAAATTAACCTTGATGTCTGAGTCCCTGCGTAACGATGGTAGAATATGGGTGCCTGCGAAATTAGAAGATGCTAAAGCCATTCAAGAAGGACGATTAAAACCAACACAAATTCCTGAAGAAGATAGAGATTATTATCTAGAGCGACGTTATCCTGCTTTCGGAAATTTAGTACCTCGTGATGTGGCATCTCGAGCAGCTAAAGAACGATGCGATGCGGGTTATGGCGTTAATGCAACTGGCGAAGCGGTGTATTTAGATTTCGCTTCGGCTATTGAGCGCTACGGAAAAGAACAAGCAAAATTAAAAGGCTTAAATAATCCTTCAAAAGAAGAGATTATAAAATTGGGCCAAGACATAATCAAAGCCAAATATGGGAATTTATTTCAGATGTATGAAAAAATTGTGGCCGAAAACCCATATGAAACACCAATGATGATTTATCCAGCAACACATTACACCATGGGAGGGGTTTGGGTAGATTATAATTTAATGACAACCGTTCCTGGGTTATATTGTATTGGAGAAGCGAATTTCTCAGATCACGGCGCTAACCGTCTTGGGGCTTCCGCACTTATGCAAGGCTTGGCAGATGGCTACTTTGTTTTACCATACACTATTGGTGATTATTTAGCAGATGATATCCAAACAGGAAAAATACCAACAAATACACCAGAATTTGATGCGGTTGAAAATGAAGTAAAAGAAAGAATTGAATTCTTTGTTAATAATAAAGGCTCAAAATCTGTTGATTATTTCCATAAAAAACTTGGTAAAATAATGTGGGATAAGGTTGGTATGTCCCGTAATGAAAAAGGTTTGAAAGAGGCCATGGCTGAAATTAAAGCGCTGCGAGAAGAATTTTGGAAAGACGTTAATGTGCCTGGAAATGCAAACGAAATGAATGCCGAATTAGAAAAAGCTGGACGTGTGGCAGACTTTTTAGAATTAGGAGAGTTATTTGCCAAAGATGCTCTAACAAGAAACGAATCTTGTGGTGGCCACTTTAGAGAAGAATCGGTAGAATTAGAGGGTGAGCAAAAAGGAGAGGCAAAACGTAATGACGAAGAATACGCGTTTGTATCTGCATGGGAATATAAAGGCGAGCCGGCCGATGCGGTTTTACATAAAGAACACTTAGAATTTAACGATATTGAACTGAAACAACGTTCTTATAAATAGGATTGACATTATGAATTTAACGTTAAAAATTTGGAGACAGAAAGACGCCAGCTCAAAAGGTGCAATGGTCGAATATAAAGTTACTGATATATCGGAACACATGTCTTTTTTAGAAATGATGGATGTTTTAAACGAGCAATTAATAAACACTGGAGAAGCACCTGTGGCTTTCGATCATGACTGTCGTGAGGGCATTTGCGGTATGTGTTCGATGTATATTAACGGGCAAGCCCATGGTCCAGATCGCGGTGTAACGACTTGTCAGTTACATATGCGCTCATTTAAAGATGGAGATGTTATTACAATAGAACCGTTTAGAGCAGCTGCTTTTCCTGTAATAAAGGATCTAGTTGTAGATAGAACGTCTTTTGATCGCATTCAACATGCTGGTGGTTACATATCTGTTAATACTTCTGGAAACACACAGGATGCTAATGCCATTCCAATTTCAAAACACGCTGCCGATGAAGCTATGGATGCAGCAGTTTGTATTGGCTGTGGAGCTTGTGTAGCAACATGTAAGAACTCTTCGGCTATGTTATTTGTTGGTGCAAAAGTATCGCAATACGCTTTATTGCCTCAAGGACAAGTAGAAGCTCCCGATCGTGTTAAAAACATGGTCGCCCAAATGGATTTAGAAGGTTTTGGAAATTGTACCAATACTGGAGCTTGTGAAATTGAATGCCCAAAAGGCATTTCTTTAGACACTATTGCGCGTATGAATAGAGAACTGATGAAAGCTAATATTTAATACGTTCAGTTTTTATAGGAATTTTACAATATATTAATTAAAAAGTCCAAACTTTAGTTTGGGCTTTTTTGCTTTATCTCACACTATCTATTTTAGGATTTCCTTTTTTTTAAAAGTCAACAATATAATCTTATACCAATTTAACCATATAATGTCGTAATAAATAGCTTCTTTTTTGCTTACTTTTCATCAAAAATAATTACCGTAACGATGCTATGCTATTTATTTTTCATTTCAATTAATCAAAAAATAATTCAATTTATTTACACGACATTACAAAGTTAAATTGGTATTAAGCATCAATACGGTGTTTTTAATTCAGCAAACATTTAAATAGTCTAATCACTGTGTCTTTTTGTGTTTGTTAATACTAATACCAGAATTTTATAGTATTAATGTATTTAATTATTTTAGCAGACTTAAATCCATTTTACTAGTATTAATACTAATACTTTTGCAATATGGAATTGTTAATTTATAATAAAAAAACAAATGCTTCTTATTAGAAGCGAGAAAAATAAAGGGATGAAAATTATATCTTATAATGTAAATGGTATTCGTGCAGCTGTTAATAAAGGTTTTGTAGATTGGTTAAAAAGTGCTGGTCCAGATGTCGTGTGTTTACAAGAAATTAAGGCTAATAAGGAGCAGTTAGATTTAAGTTTGTTTGAAGCGGCAGGGTACAAATACCATTATTGGTTTAGTGCTCAAAAAAAAGGCTATAGTGGCGTCGCTATTTTAAGTAAAACGGAGCCCGACCATGTTGAATGCGGTACAGGTATAGAATCTATGGATTTTGAAGGTAGAAATATTCGAGCCGATTTTAACGGTATTTCTGTAATGAGTTTATATTTACCATCGGGCACCAACGATGCCAGATTAGATTATAAATTTGAATACATGGATAAGTTTCAGGATTATATAAATGAACTAAAAAAAGATTTCCCAAATTTAATTATTTGTGGAGATTACAATATTTGTCATCAAGAAATTGATATCCATAATCCTAAAATGAAAGGGGTTTCAGGATTCTTGCCAGAAGAGCGTGAATGGCTCGGAAACTTTATAGATAGCGGATTTATAGATTCTTTTAGATTTTTAAATAAAGATGTACAACAATACAGTTGGTGGAGCTATCGCGCCAATTCTCGGGCTAATAATAAAGGCTGGCGATTAGATTATGCTATGGTATCAAATCCATTACAAGAAAACATCAAAAGAGCCGTTATACTTTCGGAAGCTGTGCACAGCGACCACTGTCCAATTTTGTTAGAAATTGAAAATTAATAGAATTTATTTCGTTTAAAATTTTAAAAACTTGAGAGTTATGATTAAAAAAATCGTTTTTGCTGTATTAACCCTAACACTAGTTTCCTCTTGTGTATCACCTAAAATATATAAAGAATTAGAAAGTAAATATGCCAATCTAAAACAGGAAAATAGAACGCTTTCTGAGGAAAATGAAGCTCTTTTAAATGCGAAAAACAGTGCCGAAAATGAATTAAAGCAAGTTCAACTGGCTTACGACGAAGCTGTGGCAGAACGCGATAAATTACAAGCCGATTACAACGCAACAAAATCTAATTTAGATAATTTAAAGGCATCGTATAGTGCTTTAGAGAAAAACAGTTCGGCGGCTATTGCAGCAAATTCTCAGAAAAACAGGGAGTTATTAGCGCAGTTAGAGGCCAAAGGGCAAGCATTGTCTGCTGAAAATGCGCGCTTAGAAAAGCTAAAAAGAGAACTAGAAGATCGTTCTAATCGCGTAGCAGAGTTAGAAAGTCTAATCGCGGCAAAAGAAGCAGCCATGACGGCCTTAAAAAATGCCATTTCAAGAGCCCTAACCGATTTTGAAGGTAAAGGCCTAACGGTAGAACAACGCGACGGAAAAGTTTATGTGTCTATGGAAAATAAATTGTTATTTAGCTCAGGAAGTTGGGCCGTAGGTGCAGAGGGCCGAAGAGCTGTACAACAATTAGGTGCGGTTTTGGCAGACAATCCAGATATTGCAGTTTTAATTGAAGGTCATACCGATAATGCCCCTTATATGGGAAGTGGGAATTTAAGTGGTAATTGGGATTTATCAACCAAACGCGCTACTGCTATCGTTAAAATATTAAAAGAGAACAGCGCTATTAACCCAGAAAATTTAACAGCTGCTGGTCGTGGGGAATATGCACCCATCGCTACAAATGAAACGGCAGAGGGTAAAGCAAAAAACCGACGTATAGAAGTTGTTTTAACTCCAAAATTAGACGAGCTTTCTAATTTATTAAAAGAGTATTAATATCGTGGTATTTTTAATACTATGTAAAGCGTTTCTAACCAAGATGCTATTGTTTTATTAAAAAACCGCAACAATTTGGAAGACGAACCTTTTGAGGCTATTTGGTAATCCATCTGCTTTAGGAGCTCGTCTTTAAAATTATAGTGCTATAAAAAACCTTTAAAAGCTAATCATTCTTTTAAAGGTTTTTTATATTTACAAAAGGTTTGTAAGCCTGAGCGTCCTATAATTAAAATTGTTTATCCGTTTTTTGCCACAAAATTAAAAAATCTGCATGACCTACCTGCTTGCAGTCAGGTCTCTGTAATCTATGGGAAATAAATAGCAGCTCAACAGTGAACTGTCTCGCTGATTTCGCTGAATAAAAATAATTATTTGTTTCGATAATGAAATAAAAGTGTCAATGCATCGTAACAAATTATACCAATTTAGTTTTGAAATGTCGTATTATTAATTTGAATTATTTTTTGTTCAGATGAGATAGAAAATCAAAGCATAGCCTGAGTTATGGTTTTATTTTATACCGAAATATGAGCGAAAAAGAAACAAATTATATGCGGCATGACATGGCTAATTTGGTATTGTGGGATTATGACAGCTTACTGATAAGTACAAATTAAAAAACACTAAAATGAAATACACAACACTACCAAACACCAATATAAAAATTAGCAAAATATGCCTAGGTACCATGACTTGGGGAAACCAGAACACACAAGACGAGGGTTTTGCTCAAATGGACTATGCCTTAGATCGAGGTATAAACTTTTTTGATGCTGCCGAGTTGTATCCTGTACCTGCAACTCCAGAAAGATATGGGCATACCGAAACCATAATTGGCAATTGGTTTGCAAAAACGGGCAACCGCGATAAGGTGATTTTAGCTACAAAAATTGCTGGTAATGGGGATTACACAGCGCATATTCGTACCAATGGCTTTGCACCAGAAGCCCTTAAAGATGCTGTAAACCATAGTTTAAGGCGATTACAAACCGATTATATTGATTTGTATCAATTGCATTGGCCAGAGCGTGATACCAATTATTTTGGCGTAAGAGATTACCAACACCAGTCTGATGAGGCATGGCAAGATAATTTTAATGAAGTGCTGCACACGCTAGAAGAATTAATTAAAGCTGGAAAAATTGGTCATATCGGGATTTCAAACGAGAAAGCTTGGGGAACCATGCGTTTTTTAGAAGAATCTAAATTTAATAATTTACCAAGAATGGCAACCATTCAAAATCCATATTCCTTATTAAATAGAACCTTTGAAGGGGATTTAGCCGAAATCTCTTTCCGAGAAAACATAGGTTTATTGGCTTATTCGCCTATGGCATTTGGCGTATTATCGGGTAAATACATAAAGCAAACGGCGGCAGATAATGCGCGCTTAAAACTGTTTCCAAGGTTTTCGCGTTATTCTAATACGCAAGCCACCGAGGCGACTAAACGTTATTTAGAAATTGCAGAAGCACATAATTTGTCTTTAGCACAAATGAGTTTGGCTTTTGTAACCCAACAACCCTTTGTAACTAGTAATATTATTGGAGCAACTAATTTAGAACAACTCAAAGAAAATATTGATAGTATCGAGTTGGTTTTAGGTGAAGATCTATTAACTGAAATAAATGAGGTGCATGCGGTAATACCCAATCCAGCGCCTTAACTTTTGCGAAAACAAAAGTTTTATAACACGAAAATTTGTGTCATAGCTCTTATAATGCAAACAAAAAAAGACCAAAACGATTGCTTTGGTCTTTTTATATTATGTATGTGTTTGTTGCTTAGAAAAAGTAACCTACAGAAACTTGATTTAATATTAGAACCTTCAATATCGTTAATATCGCTTAGCCCTAAGTTATATCGTGCATCAAAGTTTAAACCAGACTCGAATTTATAACCTAATCCAAAATTAAGACCAAAATGGATACCAGGAGTTACATTTTTAAGATCTATGGATTCAGAGCTAGTTAATGTTGTAATTCCTAACACTCGTTTTATAGTTCAATCCTGTTTATAAAGCAATGTTCTCGGTAGCTTATTAACCTCCCGACCTATGGAGTAGTTTAATCTATAGATTCTTTCTTAGAAAAAACAACATTGTCGATCCATAAATGTGTGTCTTCATTGAATCCAGAATTAGACCAGCCTAATAAATATCCAAAACGGTAGCCATGTTTTTCATTCGCCGCATAATTATCCAGCAAGCCCTCATTATTCATTAATAATTTGTTGTTTTTCCAAAGCTTTAAAGTTCCTTTTTTGTTTGCTGTAGCGGCTTGAGCATATACTTTAATTCTCATCCATTTTCCTAAATCGGATGCATTGATAAAATCTTCAATTTTCTCACCCTTCGGACCTACACCTTGACCGGGTTTTGCCCAATCGGCAATGGCAACAGACATGCCTTTACCATTTTGCCAAGCAGAAACACCTACTTTTTCTGCATTACCATACTTAGTATGCCATAAACGAAGCATTTTGTTATTGTCGGAACTCGTGGCATCTCTATGATGATAATTAGAGGGGATAAACAAATCGTAGCTTAGCCAAAGTTCAGAATATACGGTACCTAAATCAAAACGTAATTCGGCAAAAGCATCTTCACTTAAATCGTGACTTCCAATATATGTAAAATTGGCAGCAGGGTTTCCGTCTTTTTCTACTACGCTTACCCTTACTTTACTTCCCCATTTGGCATTGCCTTGAGTAAAGGAAAAATCGCCACTACTAAAATCGTCGGCAAAAATAATACCGATATCTTCTTGTTCTGCTACCTCATTGTTTGGTGGTTCTGTGCTATCACAACTAGAAAGTAAGGCAGCGGCGACACATAGCGTTATTAGATGTTTTTTCATTTTAACAAACTATTTGTTGAAACCGTAAATTGATCCATAAGCCAGTCTGTATGTTCTTCATAGGGTGGGTTGATCCAACCCATAATATAGCCTTTAGCCCAGCCATTTGGGCCCGTTGATGGGAAGGGCATATTGATATCTTTTAATTGATGAATTAGTGTAAATTCCGCTTCGCTTTCCCATCGTCTGTAAGTTTCAATTAGTGCGTCGTTGGTATTTTTACCTGTAGAAGCTTTGGCGCGCAGCACGATTTGCATCCAGCGGCCTTGGTCTTCTGGATAGCTAATCCAAGGTTGTGATTGCATATGTCCTCCAGTACCTCCAGCACCACCTTCTTTGTAAACTATAGTAAGTGTGCTACCATTTTGGCCATCATTCCAGGGATTCCAAATAACCGTAGGGCCTGTCCCTTTTGTAGAATAACCGTCCATCCAAAGTGCGAATAGTTTTTGGTTGGTGGGATTGCTGGCACCGTGTTTAAAATTAGTAGGCACTCTAAGCCAATATTTAAACCATATTTCGGGATAGGCACCGCCTAGGCTAAAGCGCTGCTCGGCCCATTCTTTTCCTGCAGGGTAGTGAAATCTTAAGCTATGGGCGCCGTCTTTGGGGGTCCAATCTCTGCCATCGGGTTTAGGATTGTTAATTTCTCCATTGTTCCAGACTGCAGCCTCGTTGGTTACAATTGAGGTTCTGTTATTATTAGCCCACTTGAATCCATCGGCGTTTGTGGTTAACATATTGGCTGATTCGAAAGAATCGTAAAATAGGACATTTTCGGGTTCAGGATTTTGTTCTAGATTTTCTGTTGCGTTATCACTGTTGCAACTCATAAATAGTAAGCTAGAGATCCCTGTAAATAGTATTATACTTTTTTTCATTGTTATGTAGTTTAATTTCCTATAAATAAATTGCCATCCTCATCTTTTTTGGTGGGTGGGTTTGCATCTGTAGCTATAATTACATCATCTATATACATGTAGTTGTTAGGCGGGTTCTCGTTGTTCCAGTAGGTAAACAGGTAAAAATAATCTATAACTCCATTGGCTTCTGTAATGGTAGGCACATCGGTACGGTCGAATATAATTTTACCATCTCGCCAAATGCGCATTCTGCCTTTACCGCCATCATCAACAGGTACATTATCGATAAACAAATACATTTCGTAAGTTTCCCAAGTAGCTCTTGGTATAGGTGCGCCATTATAAACATTCCATTTGTTATGAATTTCTTTAATACAGCGTAAAACAGATTCGGGACCATCGGCTTTATGGATATACAAATCATTATAGCCGCCATTTTTGCCTGTTCCTGTTTTGTTATGTAAACGCAAAAACTTCATCCACGGGCTTGCTGTAAATTGGAAATTACTTGGCCAGAAAGCTTTTAAACTCACCCAAAATTCTCCGCCTTTTGGTATATTGGGTTTAATAGGGATAATGCCGCCCCATTTACCAAAGCCGCCTTTATTGCCTTCGCGAATTTCCATTTTAGCTGAGGTTTTGCCAGAATAACTTTGCTCGGTGCTTGCCGTGGTGTTGCCTGCGGCATCGAAAGGTTTGGAGTTTGATAATGATGAGCCGTCTTGATAAGACTCGAAATCATCGTAAAAAAAGGTGTAAAAGATAGTTCTTCTTCTTTTATAATAGTGTTGTCATCTTTGCTTGAGCAATTTAGAAAAGCAATTGATAGTATTATTAATAGTAGGATGGTGTTTTTGGTCATTCTAACGATTGAGGTTAAAAGTCTGATACTCTTGTTTTAGTGGAAATATAAGGTCTTCCACCATCGTCTAGGGTATTTGGTGCCCCATACCCCTCTAAATCACTGGCAATTATTATGTCGTCTATCCAAAAATCGGTTCGACCGGCTTTGCCATCTGTCCAAGGTACACCGTTCCAATAATCGCCAATGCCCCAATCTTTTACGGATGATCCGGGTGACATGGTTGGGCCGTTCATTTCGCCTAAGAACGTATCGTTTATCCAAGCTCTAATAAATCCGTCGGATTCGCTAGATATTTTAACTGCCATTTGAAGCGAAAACCATTGGTCTCGCGGTAAATTGGCTTCTAGATTGGTTAGGCCATGCCCAAATTCGGTAATGATGCGCATGGTGCCAGAACCATCACCCAGGCTTCTTCTATAGGCTTGCGGATTAAAATAAACTCGACCTGTGCCGTTTGTAGGTGAGATAACCAACCACTTTACGCGATTATTACCATCTTTGTTTTGTCCGCAGGCCTCTGCGGCTGCACGGTCGCCTTCGCCTCCATATTTGTAACCAAAACTAAAGGAACTGGGTATGTAGTGCATGATTCGAATCCAAATAGTTTTTCCAGGGGGAACACGTAAATTTTCATCTAAAAGTGTTCGGCCAGCAAATCTGTGGCTACCAGAACAATCGGGTAATACGCCGCCCGGATTGGTAGAAATTTTTATGCTTTGTTCGCCTGAAAAAGATTTGGAGTTGTCGTGTACACTTTTGGTCCAATTTAAAAAACTGTTGCCTACAGCACTGTTTTCCATATCGTAACGGAGTAGGGGTACATAATTAACTTGAGTTGGTACTTCTGAGTCGTTATTTGGTGTATCGTCGCTTTGACAACCCATATTGAAAATCAATAAAGTTGCAATTAGGGTTAAAAATGAAAGGATTTTAAAAATTTTCATTATTGGATGAAGTTTGTTTTAACTTAACATAACGATAAGGATGCGTTAAAATTGTATAGACGGTAACAGTTATTATATGCAATTCCTAATAAGCAAGATAGGTTATTTTATTGGGATGATTCGAATGCTTAATGGGTGTAAAAAAGATTTTATAGATTAAAGAAGAGACCAATCTAATTTAGATTGTGTTTACAAAAGCGCCAACTTATAGAGTTTTAAAGACAAAACATGTATTGTGTGTATAGTCCAATTTCAAAAATATAGCTTAACAAAAACACTAAAAAAAATGAAGCGCTCTTTTGATACCTGTTTAGGTTTGAAATACCACAATATTAATTTGAGTTATTTTTTAATCAGATAAGATAAAAAACCAAAGCATAGCATTGGTTATAGTGTTTTTTATTACAAATATGAGCAAAAAGCACGGCAAAGCACATCATGAACACTTATTTATAGAATAGAAAGATGTGAGTAAACACATTATAGACGACATGACATGGCTAATTTGGCATTTAATAAAAAAGCATAATTTACCAGGAATTTTAAATAAGAATACTAAAAGAATTGATCCAAAATAAAGCGGCTTCATGTGTAGAAAACACTTTGTATTTGTATTTATGATTGCTCGCAATCGCACCATAAAGCGTGCCAATGGCAGCTGTTGAAGGGTTATTTATTATTACAGCACTTATGAGCAAATCGTAGTTATCTACAAACTTATTTTTTTCTTTATTGAATGCTTGTATATCTGCAAAAGAAAATTTGGCTGATGCTTCTGTTGCATCTATAATTGTTTTTAATATTTTGGGGTAGCAGTTTTTTTTATTAAAGCTGCTTAAATAATCTATAATTTCTTTTCGACTAATAGGCCCTTTAAATTCTGTTTCTAGGATACTCAATTCATTGTTAAAAGTGGAAGTTATCATGCAGAAATTTTTTTAACAATTTAAGAATAAGAGAGTCTTTTCATTAAATAAATTAGATATTAAGTTCACGTAAATATATAGTTTTATTTATAGAGAAAAAAATCTTGATTTTCTTTTTTTAGTCATTTTAAACAAGAAATGGTGTAAAACAAAACCACCTTACTAAAAAAATAGTAAGGCAGTTTCTAATTATTTGATTTTATTACCGTCTTTATCGAAAAAGTGGTATTCTAAGTATGTGTAAGCATCTCTTGGTAATATTTTAACCCATTTTTTGTGTTCTAAAAACCATTTAAAACGCGGTGATGGAAAACCTTTTGTTAAGAAGGCTGCTATAAAAGGATGTGTGTTTAAAGTCACCTTTTTGTAGTCTTTTTTTAATATTTTTTCTAGATCGTGATTTATTTTTTGTATCAATCCTATTGGTGCTTCAACCTCAGTATCATTACTAGTCTCGTCTGGATTTTCCTCACGAGTTTTGATATTCATTTCTGGGCGAACACGTTGTCTTGTAATTTGTATTAAACCAAATTTACTAGGAGGCAATATTTTGTGTTTTGCTCTATCGTCCTTCATTTCATCGCGAAGGTGATTAAAGAGTTTTTGCCGGTTTTCTGCACTTTTTAAATCGATAAAATCGACTACTATAATGCCGCCCATATCACGTAGTCGTAATTGGCGTGCAATCTCTGTAGCTGCGATTAAATTGACTTCTAGTGCAGTATCCTGCTGATTATTTGCTTTGTTAGAGCGGTTACCGCTGTTTACATCTATAACATGCAGGGCTTCGGTATGTTCTATTACCAGATACGCACCTTTTGCCATAGAAACGGTTTTACCAAAGGAGGTTTTTATTTGTCTTTCTATTCCAAATTTTTCAAAAATAGGAACCTTAGACTGATACAATTTTACGATCGATTCTTTTTTTGGTGCAATTTCTTGCACATAATCTTTAATTTGATAGTAAAGCTCTTCATCGTCAACATAAATACTTGTAAAGGTGTCGTTGAAGATGTCTCTTAAAATAGAAGAGGCCTTGTTCATTTCTCCCAGTACTTTGCTTGGATGATGTGCTTTATGTAGCTTTTTACACATTGCCGTCCAGCGACTAAGCAAATTTTGTAAATCTTTATCTAGTTCTGCTACTTTTTTACCTTGTGCTACCGTACGTACAATTACACCAAAACCTTGCGGTGTGATGCTTTTAACCAAGCGTTTTAATCGGTCTTTTTCTTCTTTATCTTCTATTTTTTGTGAGATAGAAATACGATTTGAAAAAGGGACTAAAACGATATACCTACCTGCAATAGAGAGCTCGGAACTTATCCGTGGCCCTTTAGTCGAGATCGGCTCTTTGGCTATTTGTACTAATAACGATTGATTGGATTTTAAGACATCGGCAATTTTGCCATCTTTCTCAATATCTTTTTCAAATGGGAAATTTTTTAAAGAAAAATCGTTTAGTTTACCTGTGCTTACACGTTTTGTGAATTTTAAAAGGGAAGGTAGCTTTGGGCCTAAGTCATGATAATGCAAAAAGGCATCTTTCTCGTAGCCAACATTTACAAATGCAGCGTTTAAACCTGGAACGGCTTTTCTTATTTTGGCTATAAACACATCGCCAACCGAAAAGTCGTTACTATCTTCATCCTTTTGTAATTCAATAAGTTTTCCATCTTTTAATAAGGCAAAATCAACATCGTCGGAACTAGATCGGATGATCAACTCTTTATCCATTTCGTTAATTTTAATCCATCGCTTTAAAAATAAGCGACAGATGGATTATACATTATTTTTAAATTTGATAATTAAAATCACTTTTAATCACCAAATTTGATGCCTTAATTAATCTAAATAACTGAAGATTAACTTTTTAATAAGGCATTTCACAGGATTTTAAAAATCTGTGGAGTTTTGTAAAACATATAAAATGCATGATTACGAAACTCATTTCAAAGAACTTGTTTTTGTTAAAACCGAAAAAAGTAGCTAAACTAACTACTTTTTTGGGTTTATTTTTTCTTCTTGTGACGGTTAGCGCGTCTACGTTTTTTACGTTTGTGTGTTGCTACCTTATGTCTTTTGCGTTTTTTACCACTTGGCATAAATTGTGTGTTTTAAATTAATAATTTGTTTTTATGTGCTATTATTTTACTTCTACATTGGTTTTAACGCCTTCAACAAAAACTTTTGCTGGCTTAAATGCAGGGATATTGTGTGCAGGAATTTTAATAGTTGTGTTTTTTGAAATATTTCTTCCCGTTTTTTCTGCTCTTGTTTTTATAATAAAGCTTCCAAAGCCTCTTAAGTATACGTTATCTCCACTCTGTAATGAGGTTTTAACTTCTTCCATAAATGTTTCAATAGTTGCTTGAACATCTCCTTTTTCAATTCCTAACTTGTCAGAAATCTTTGCTACTAAATCAGCCTTCGTCATTTTTAATTTTTTATTTATAGTTATATTATAGATTATAAAAGGGATGCAAATATAGGAATTAAATTTTCAATATTTCAAACCTAATTCATTAAAATTTAAGAATATAAACCTTTACTTTTGTGCGTTATATTTGTGAAATTAATGAATTTTTCAAAAAGCATAACATCTTGGTATTCAATAAATAAGCGCAGTCTTCCTTGGCGAGAGACAAAAAACCCTTATTATATCTGGTTGTCTGAAATAATATTACAACAGACACAAGTGAAGCAAGGCTTGCCATATTACGAGGCGTTTATTACAAAATATCCAACAGTTTTTGATTTGGCTAAAGCCGAAGAAAATGAGGTTTTAAAGTTGTGGCAAGGTCTTGGTTATTATTCGCGTGCTAGAAATCTACATTTTACGGCAAAGCATATTGTTAATGGTTTAAACGGTGAATTTCCTTCTACTTATAAAGCGCTTTTGCAATTAAAAGGGGTTGGCGATTATACCGCTAGTGCAATAGCCTCTTTTTGTTTTAATGAAGTAACTGCTGTGCTTGATGGGAATGTTTATCGCGTACTGGCTCGGTATTTTGGTGTGTTTACACCTATAAATAGTAGTAAAGGCGCAAAAGAATTTAGAGCCCTAGCTCAAGAATTAATCGATAAAAACAAGCCTGCGATTTACAACCAAGCTATAATGGAGTTTGGTGCTGTGCAATGCAAACCCAAGAATCCGGAGTGTTTTAGTTGTCCCCTAAACACCTCTTGTATTGCTTTTAATACAAATGTAGTGCACGAATTACCTGTTAAAATAAAACAGGCTAAAGCAAAAATAAAACACTTTAACTTTTTGGTATTTGTTTCTCACGATAAAAAAACCGTGGTAGAGAAACGTAAAGGCAAAGGGATTTGGCAGAATTTATATCAATTTCCGCTTTTGGAAACCCAAGAAGAACAGAGTTATACCGCATTTAAAAAACTTGTAGAATCTCAAGATTATATGAAAAATCTGCCTTTTGAATTGTTGCTCTATAATAAGGAGGTTATTGTTCATAAATTATCGCATCAGCATTTATATACTAAATTTTGGATTGTTAATGTGGCAAGGCTTAACTCTGAAGGGATTTCTATTTCGAAGATTCAAGATTTTCCTGTTCCTATGGTTATTGAGAATTTTATAGAAAGCTTTAATTTTTAATACAATTATTTTGGGTGTCATATTTTTTTGTTAATTTTAAGTTTATCAAAAGCAAAAGAGTAGTTTTGCAAGTTATTAGTTAAATAATACCAAATTAGCCATGTCATGTCACCTATAATTCGTTTCTTTTTCGCTCATATTTCGGTATAAAATAAAACCATAGTTACGGCTATGCTTTTATTTTGTATCTCATCTGAACAAAATACAATTCAAATTAATAATACGACAATTCAAAACTAAATTGGTATAATACATAAAATTATGTCTGGAACATTAAATAAAGTGATGCTTATTGGGCATTTGGGTGATGAGGTTAAAATGCATTATTTTGAGGGTGGAGGTTGTATAGGGCGTTTTCCCATAGCTACTAACGAAACTTATATAAGTAAACAAACCAACGAACGTATTACAAATACCGAGTGGCATAATATAGTGGTACGAAATAAGGGTGCCGAAATTTGTGAAAAATATCTGAGTAAAGGCGATAAAGTTTATATTGAAGGCCGCTTGAAAACTAGAAAATGGACAGACGACAAAGGACTTGATCGATATTCGACCGAAGTGCATTGCACAGATTTTACGTTTTTATCAACAAAAAAAGAAAGTGATTCTAATGCAGCCAACAAATCAGCTGCACAAAATCCAGTTTCTGATAGAACATCTGAAATCAAGAATCCTGCTGAAAACGAACTAGACGATTTACCGTTTTAAATAATTATTTGTTTAATTAATACGATTTTAATTGGATCCTGACCCCGCGAATTTTTTAGCATTACTCAATTCAATTGATTTTTCGGTTGTAGGTGGTTTTGTGCTGTTGCTTTTACTCTTAATTTCTTCTGGACTTATTTCTGGAGCCGAAGTGGCTCTGTTTTCACTTACAAGAACCGATATTGATGAAGGTTTAGAGGCGAACTCTAAGCGTATTCAAATTATTGCAAAATTATTAGAGCGACCTAAAAAATTATTAGCTACTATATTGGTGGCTAATAATTTTATAAATATTGCTATCGTTATTCTATTTGCGTATTTGGGTGGAAATATTTTTAGTTCCATTACCTCTCCTTTGTTAAAATTTACCATAGAAGTTATTATTGTAACTTTTCTTATTTTATTATTTGGTGAAATATTACCTAAAATATATGCAAGTCGTAACAAGCTTAAATTTGTCACTTTTATGGCTAGACCTTTGGGAGTTTTAGATGTACTTTTAACACCTATAAGTATGCCTATGCGAGGAGTTACAGTGGCCATCCATAAAAAACTAGGTAAACAAAAATCGAATTTAAGTGTAGATCAATTATCGCAAGCCTTAGAGCTTACAAGTGAAGACGATACCACTAAAGAAGAGCAAAAAATATTACAAGGTATTGTCTCTTTTGGCAACACCGATACCAAGCAAGTCATGCGACCTCGAATAGATATTTTCGCCGTTAATATAGAAGCTAATTATGCAGATATTATGCCCGATATAATTGCTAATGGCTATTCTAGAATCCCAGTTTATAAAGATAATATTGATTCTATAGAAGGGGTGCTTTATGTTAAAGACTTATTACCCTATCTGGATAGAAAACAGTTTGATTGGACCGCATTACTGCGCGAGCCCTTTTTTGTTCCAGAAAACAAGAAGTTAGATGATTTAATGGCAGAGTTTCAAGAGCGAAAAGTGCATTTGGCCGTGGTTGTCGATGAGTACGGCGGCACCTCGGGTTTGATTTCTTTAGAAGATATTATTGAGGAAATAGTTGGAGATATTAGTGATGAGTTTGATGATGAAGATTTAATGTATTCTAAATTAGACGAGAATAACTTTGTTTTTGAAGGGAAAACGGCTTTAAAAGACCTATATAAAGTTGTTAAAGTTGAAGATGACAGTGTTTTCGAAAATCAAAAAGGAGAGGCCGAAACCATTGCAGGATTTGTTTTAGAAATTTCTAAAAGCTTTCCGAAATTAAACAGTAAAATATACTTTGAAAACTACGTTTTTACCATTGAAGCTTTAGACAATAAACGCATAAAACGTATAAAATTAACTAGAACATAATGGCTAAATTTTTCTATTTATTACTAATTTTAAGCCTTAGTGTATCCTGTCGAGAAGCTACAGTGCCTAAACCCAAAGCGTATTTAAGGTTAGATTATCCCAAAGCCGAATATGTGCCCTCTAATATCAACGTTCCTTTTACATTCGAGGTGAATACCTTAGCGACTAAGGTAGCATTAAAGCCTATAGAGTCTAATACGAGCAGTTATGGTGTTAACCTAGAATATCCAACCTTAAAAGGAACCATATTTTTAACTTATAAAGCGATTGAAAACGATCGAAAGAATTTAATCACTTTTTTGCGTGATGCTCAAAATTTTACCCAAAAACACAATATTAAAGCCGACGGAATTTTAGAAACTGTTTATGAAAGCCCTGAAAATAATACCTTTGGTATGTTTTATGAGGTTGAAGGCAATGCCGCTTCACAGGCGCAATTCTACGTGACCGACAGTACCCGCCATTTTCTAACAGGTTCGCTATATTTCTATGCTAAGCCTAATTACGATTCTATTCTCCCAGCCGCCCATTATCTACAAAAAGACATAAAGCATATTATGGAGACGGTAAGGTGGCGCTAATTAATTTAAGGATGTTTTAGAGGTTTGCTGGCAATTGCCTCAGGTTTTTTAAAGATGGAGAGAACTATACTCAAGCTTAACCCATCTAAATATGTATAACCGTTTTTTATTGGTTTATGGTATTCGAAGTTATATGTTTGCTTGATATTGCCCTTTCTAACAAAAAATAGGGCTTTAGTATATGTTCTATAAATAAAAAAATCTGAATTTGATGTTTACACCAATTAAATTCAGCATTTTTCAGGTCTGTTTATACGCTAAAATACGATACAAGCTTTTATTTGCAATGGACAGTGCAAGCTTATTTCTCGGCAGAATATTTTGGGCACAATAGGTCTTTTTATCCTTAGTGTCGCCGGCTTTTTTACTTAAAGCCCTTCAATGGTTTTCATATTACTAACTTTGTAAACATCTGCAACTTTAGTAACGGTTTCTTCAAGATTACTAGGTGTAACCAAAGCGGTGTTATACTCTACTACAGCTAATTTTTTTTCAAAATCGACGGTGGCAGATTTTACACCTTCCATTTTAGCAATTTTTTTCTCGATGGTCTTGGCGCATCCCATTTCGCAGGTCATACCGTCTATGGTAAATTCCGCTTTAGCGTAAGTTGCATTCGGGTCTAGTGTTTTAGCAGTTTCCGTGGCTGCTTCAACCGTTTTAATCTCAGCTTTAGTTTCGTTTTTACAACTAAAAGCAAATAGAACTAGCGCAGCGACAATAAAAATATTTTTTAATGATTTCATTTTTTTAAGAGTATTGATTATCAAGGCTAAATTAAGCAATAAAGAGATTCGTTTAACAAAAAAACTGAGTTTTGTAATTTTAAATTTACACTCGGTTTTATAATCTTACTTGAATGTTGTTTAATTAAACAACTCCTCGTTTTGTAGTTTCTAGTAGGAGAGCCGCTTGTTTTTTCAAATCTTCGCAAGATAAATTTTATTAATTGCTATGCCTAATCTAACAAAAGAAGCGGTTAAAGGTTTATATTAAAAGAAAAAATAGAATTCTCAAGGAAAATTATAAAAAAGCACCGACCATACGTAAATTGTTTTCTATATTTGCACTTAAAAAAATTTTTTGAACAATGAGTATTACGAATTTGTAAAAAAATATTATTAATTTGGGTGTAACCCATATATTTTTTACCGCTTGGGTATTACGAATTCATCAAATAATATTATGAATTTATTTAAAATAAACTAAAAAATAATGCTTAGAAATTTATTAATGACACCAAAAAGAATATTGGTAGCTCTAGTTTGCTTAACAATAATAACGTCTTGTAAACAAGAAAATTCTAAAAACACCAAAGTTTCGATTGAAAATAATAATGCCAGTACATCTTACAGCTACACATTCGATAATGGCACTACTAAGGCTGAGGTTACAGTTAGCAAAACGCCAGAGCGCGCAGTTATTTTTTCTCAATTTTTAACAGAAATGTTATTGGCCTTAGGCTTAGAAGACAATATAATTTTAGGTACTTCTGAAGGTGAAATACACGAAAGTTTAAGAGCGGCCTACGATAAAATACCTAATAAAATGCAAGGGCATCACAGCATGATCTCTAAAGAAGCCTTTTTATTACTTAATCCCGATTTTGTTTCTGGCTGGAGCGATGCCATTAAGCCACAAACTACTGGTGATGCTCAAGAACTGTTACAAAATAACATTTATCCTTATGTTTTAAATTCTATTAAAAGTAATGCAACGCTAGAAACGGTATACAGCGACTTTATAGAACTTGGTAAAATTTTTAATGTAGAAGACCAGGCAAATACTCTTGTAAAAGAATTGAAAGATAAATTAGCAGAAGCAAAAACCAGCTTTAAAACCGCTCCAGAAAACAAAAAGGTTAAGGCCGTTGTTATGGGAACCCTTGATAATGGAGCTTATGTTGCAAGTGCTTTAGTGAGTAATTTAATTGAAGAAGCGAATGGCGTAAATATATACAAAGAGCTCACTAATAACTACGAAATGGTGTCTTATGAAAGTATTGTAGAAAAAGATCCAGACATCATTTTTGTATATGTAACCGCCGACGGGGTTTCTGGTGAAGATAAAATTAACTTTTTAAAAAGTCATCCTGCATTAAAAAACGTAAGCGCAATAAAAAACAACAACATACACGCGTTGCTTCTTGCCAATGTGGCGCCAGGTATTAGAAATATTGATGTGATTATTAAAATGAATAAATTGTTTTATAAATAGTTTATTCCACTACCGTTATTAGTGTTTTATATTTTGAAATCCATTTTGGCTTCTGTTTCCACTCTTTATTTGATAAACAAGGTTTAAATTAATGAAATATTATATTATTACATTTTCTCTTATACTCTGTGTGCTATTTATTTTATCTATTGGTGCTTTTGCAACCAATATAAGTCCTTTAATGGCATATAAGATAAGTGTCAATAAAATTTTTGCTTCAGAAATTTTTCATCCAGAATGGAAACCCCTTATCGAGACGATAATATGGGAAATTAGAATCCCAAGAGCCTTACTTGCTATTATCTGTGGAGCTGGTTTATCTGTTTGTGGTGTACTTATGCAAAGTGTTACTAAAAACCCGATAGCCGACCCGTATATTTTAGGTTTAGCGTCTGGGGCTTCTACGGGAGCCGTTTTTATTATCATAATAGGTGGTGCATCGGTAGGTATTGCCTCGGTTACAGGTGGCGCATTTTTAGGAGCCATCGTTTGTAGTATTTTAATTTTTGTAATTGGCACACAATATGGCAAAAGTTCTTCTACAACCCGACTCATTTTAAGCGGACTTGCCATTTCAACAATTTTTTCGGCATTAACCGATTTGTTAATTTCTATGGCAGAAAATTCTAATCAAGTTAAATCGGCTTTATTTTGGAGTATGGGAAGTCTTGGTGGAGCGACTTGGAGCGTTTTATTACTTCCTTTAATTGCCCTTCTAATTACGCTAATTTTATCTGTGGGTATTTCAAAATCTTTAGACTTATTGCTTTTTGGAGACGACAATGCCATTATGTTGGGCATGAATGTTAATGTTATTAAATCTATAGTAGTTATTCTTACCTCACTACTTACCTCGGTTTTAGTGGCCGTTACAGGTGCCATTGGTTTTGTGGGGCTGGTTGTGCCACATTTAACCCGATTGGTTTGTGGAAATAATCATAAAAAGCTCCTGATACTATCTAGTATTATAGGCGCAATTTTTTTACTGTGCTGCGATCTTTTTGCAAAAAATATTATTTACCCAAAAGATCTTCCTATCGGTATTATCACGTCGCTAATAGGAGGCCCTTTCTTTTTATGGATGTTAACACGTTCTAACTATTCTTTTAAAAAAAGTAAATCATGAAACTAAGTATAGAAAATCTAAGCTTTAAAACTGCCAATACTAATATTCTAAGTGATATTAGTTTAGATGTGGAAGCAAATTCCTTCATTGGTGTTTTAGGTCCAAACGGAGCAGGAAAGTCTACGCTTCTAAAATGTATTTACGGTGTAAACACACCAGATAAAGGCAGTGTTTTTTTCGAAAACAAAAATCTGCTGACAATGCCAAGAAAAGAACGCGCTAGAAAAATTGCAGTATTAGCTCAAGAAAGTGGTAGTCAATTCGATTTTTCGGTAGAGCAAGTTGTAGAAATGGGAAGATATCCTCATAAAAAAACCCTAGAAAACTACTCTAAAGCAGACAAGAAAATTGTTGATGAAACTTTAGAAAAACTCAATTTAACATCATACAGAAATAGGTTCTTTAACACACTCTCGGGAGGCGAAAAACAGCGTGTACTTATTGCCCGTGTTTTAGCACAAGAAGCCGACTTTATAATTTTAGACGAACCTACAAACCATTTGGATATTGGGCACCAAATAGGCATTATGAATATTGTAAAGAACTTAGGGGTTACTGTTTTAGCTGCCATTCACGATATTAATATTGCCGCTTTATACTGCGACAACCTTGTTGTTTTAAAACAAGGACAAATTGTAACATCGGGTACCACGAACCATGTTATTAACAAAACTACAATAAAAGACACGTTTAATATAGATGTAGATGTTTACCAACACAAAACTTGTGGTAAAAATCATATCGCTTATAATTTAAATTAAACCGAAAAATGAAAACATTCACAACATGGACTAAAGAGGGGGCTGCACTTGAGCAAGAAATGGAGGACAGCCACCTTAACCAGTGGCAACAAACCATTAGCGAATATCTACCAGAAGATTTTAAAGACTATGCAGTCTTAGATTTTGGCTGTAGTCAGGGGGCTTTTTTAAAACACCTTTACAAAAAGTACCCATTTAAAAATGCTGTTGGTATAGATTTATCTGTAGAGGCTATTAAAACCGCTAATCAGAGAAAAGAAAATTTACCTGTAAGCTACTATACAACTGAAGAATTTGCAAACAAAACGCCTCAAAAATTTGATGTCGTAGTAAGTAATTCTGTCTTATTTTTTATTGAAGATTTAGAGGCTCATGCACAACAAATTTTTAATTATTTAAACGAGAATGGTGTCTATTACTTCACTTTTACTGACTTTAGTAAACTGTCTAACCTCAATCGCTTTATCGAAAAAATAGACCAGTGGGCAAACACGCCATTAGTGTTGCACACCTTAGACGATATTGTTAAAGTTTTCAATAAAAACGGTTTTGAAGTTCAGCTAAAGCAATTTGAAGCCAATAATTTTATCACTTTTAATAGTAAAGACGATTTGTATGCCAATGCTTACGAAAGGCTTACTATGCTTAAACATAAATACTTATTTAGATTAACTAAAACCAATTTTTAATTAAACACAAAAATGAAAAACAAATTTTTTACAGTCCTTTTATGCTTGTATAGTCTTACAAGTATGGCGCAAAACATTACAATTACTGGAACCGTTACCGATGAAGGCAATGTTCCCATTCCTGGTGTTTCCATTGTTTTAGAAAACACCTCCACTGGAACCGCAACAGATTTTGACGGTAAATACACCTTACAAGTACCTCAAGATGGACAAGCTCTATTATTTTCTGCTATCGGTTTTAGAACCATTAAAAAAGATATCAGTGCACAACAAAACCAAGTGCTTAATGTAAGGTTGCAAGAAGAAATTACGCAGTTAACCGAGGCTACCATAAAAATGGAGCGTCGATTAAAAGTTAACAAGCTTAACATTAAAAATCTTGAAGCGCCTATGACAACGCATACCATTAGTGCTAAGTTATTAGACCAAATGGATATTACGAATATCGAAGATGCCTCAAAAAGTATTGCAGGCTTACATTCTGTAAATCGTTACGGCGGATTCCACTTCTTTAATATTAGAGGTTTTGATAATTTTGTTTTATTATATGACGGTATTAGAGACGAACGCCATACCATTACCCGTAGTGCCCCAGTTGCCAATTTTGCCAACGTAGAGCGTATAGAAATGCTTAAAGGGCCTTCAAGTACAATGTTTGGACATTCTGCTTTAGGTGGTATTGTTAATATTATTAGAAAAAAACCGACAAACGAGTTGTCTGGTAATTTTAAATTTACAGCTGGAAGCTACGATACTTACAACATGGTTGCAGGTGTTGGAGGGCCACTTACCGATAAAATTCGTTATAGGTTTGATGCTGGTATTGGTAAGACCGACGGTTGGAAAGATGTTAAAGAAAACACTAACAACATGTCTTTGCATTTAGACTATAGAATAGACGATAGAAACAAATTAGACTTATACGCACAGTATAATAACGACTATTACGGACCAGATACAGGTGTTCCTGGAACTCCAGATGGTAAGCCATTAGCGGGTATTAATCCAGAAACTAACTTTGCAAATCCAAACGATTATTTAACAAATGAGAAAACAGAATTTCAATTAAAATACACTCATTTTTTCAACAATGGTTCAACCTTAACCAATAACTTATCTTATTACGATGATAGTATGGATTACTTAATGGATGAGGTGTTGTTTTATAACACGACAACAGAAACTTTCTCGAGAAGAAATGGCCCTTATCATTTTAATCATATCACAAAGCCATTAAGTAACCAATTAGATTACACATTCTATTTCGATACAGGTTCGCTTAAGCACAAAAGTATTGCAGGTACGTCGTTTACCTATCTAGATAGAGAAACCATTTATGGCGATATTGTTGTTGGAGACTCAGAATTAGATTTACCTGTAGATAATTTCGTTAATCCGGGAGTGAGACAAGTAACACCTGCAAGAGCAATTTCTATAAAAGAATATGTGACTGGAGTTTATTTTCAAGATTGGATCACGTTTTCTGATAGATTTAAAGTACTTTTAGGAGGTAGATTAGATATTTTTAGCGGTACTTACGATTTAAATCGTAATCCAATAGGTACGCCTCCAGATACATTTTCAGATACAAAAACCGATTTTAGCTACAGGGTAGCAGTATCTTACCAGCCAGTTAAAGACTTTTTAACTACTTACGCTTCGGTATCGAGTTTCTTCAAGCCTACACGTTCTCAAGACACTAGAACTGGGAAGTTATTTATACCAGAATCGGGTTATCAAATAGAAGGTGGTGTGAAGTTAGAAGAAACAGACAAATTAAATGTAACGTTGTCTGGATTCTACATTAAGAAAAACGATTTAATTATTGGCCATAATAGTAGAAGTCAAGTTGAAAGTGCAACGTCTACAGGTATCGAATTAGATGCCGACGCGCAACCTGTAAAAGGCTTATACCTTAAGTTAGGCTATGCTTATACAAATGCTTATTTCGATAAATATACACCAGATCCAGGAACCACAGACCTGTCTAAAAATAAAACGCCTTGGACACCAGAACATCAAATAAACTCATGGATTAATTATGAATTCGATAACTATTTTAAAGGTTTAGGTGTTGGCTTCGGTGTTAACTATGTTGGTAAGGCTTACCAAAATCCAAGTAACACACAAAGTTTACCAGCTTATACGGTTATGAATGGTACGCTATATTACAATGCAACAAGCAATGTAAGAATAGGTCTAAATATAGAAAACCTTGCAGATGAATTGTATTTTGATAATTCACTGTCTGAAGATGATTTGTATTATTATGATCCAGCTTATGCATCAGAACAAGCAACACACCAAATCTATCCAGGTAGAGGTAGAAACTTTAAATTAAGTGTATCGTACAACTTTTAATTGATAACAAACTGGTTTATAAAAGTGATCATTTATTTTAAATCTTAGTATTTTCAATAACATTAATTTTTTTAAACCGCCAGTTTAAAATAGGAAAATCCCATTGAGAAATCAGTGGGATTTTTTTTTTGATTTTTTTTAGTTTAATCATTTTTTAGTAACTTCAAGAGATTTTTTTATTGATGTACCATGCTAAACCCTTAAATTTAAGTGAAAACAGCTTTTTTTTATTTGGAGTATAAATAGGCTATTTATACTTTTTTTAAATGTATCTTAGTTGTAATACCATTTTAACCATACGACATTTCAAAACTAAATTGGTATCATTCACATTTTAATAATCAAAACAAATGAAAACAATATCAATCCCTATTCGTTTCGGTCTCGTTACAAGCGCTGTTCTTGTGGCTTACTTCTTAATTCTTGCTTTGTTTGATAAACACACCAATATTGGTTTCAGTTTTTTTAATGTTGTGATCACTTTGTTTGGTATTTATGAAGCTATACGATTAAAAAAGTTGGAAGATTATAAATCGTTTAGTTATGGCGAAGGATTTAAAACGGGTATCATCACCGGATTTGTAGCAACGCTTTTATTTACAGTTTTTTTCTTGTTTTACACCACAGAGATTGCTCCAGATTTTCTAACAAGATTGTTAGAGAAAATTGGTGGTGTGTTTAAAATAGATATTGGTCTAATTACATTTATTGTTGCGGTAATGGGGCTAACTACAACAGTGGTTTCTACCTTTACCGTCATGCAATTATTAAAAAAAGACAGAAATGATATTCAAAACCAATAAAACGTTTGTAGTTTAATAAATTAGATGTATATTTGCACTCGTTTTTTGAACAAAATTAATTTAATAAAAAATCGCTATGTACGCAATTGTAGAGATAGCAGGGCATCAATTTAAAGTTGAAAAAGACCAAAGAGTTTTTGTTAACCGTTTACAAACAGAAGAAGGTCAGGAAGTTTCTTTCGACAACGTTCTTTTAATTGGAGATGGTGACAAAATCACAGTAGGCGCCCCCGCTATAGACGGAGCTCAAGTAGGAGCAAAAGTCTTAAAACACCTTAAAGGTGACAAAGTAATCGTTTTCAAGAAGAAAAGACGTAAAGGTTACCGTGTTAAAAATGGACACAGACAATCTTTAACTGAAATTGTAATTGAAAGTATTGCTGCTTCTGGAGGAAAGAAAGAAGCAAAAAAAGCAGAACCAAAAGCAAAACCAGCAGCCAAGGCTACTAAAGCTGATGATTTGAAAAAAATCGAAGGTATTGGTCCTAAAATAGCAGAAACATTAGTTGCTGCAGGTGTTGTAACATTTGCAGATTTAGCGAAAGCTGAACCTGCAAAAATTTCTGAAATCATTGCAGACGTTCGTGGAAATCACGTAACAGATACATGGCCAGCGCAAGCTAAATTAGCTGCAGATGGTAAGTGGGATGAGTTAAAGAAATGGCAAGACGAATTAGATGGTGGTAAAGCTTAATTGCAAAACACCTAATTATTAACAAAATAAAAACTTAAGACAATGGCTCATAAAAAAGGAGTAGGTAGTTCTAAGAATGGTAGAGAATCAGAATCGAAACGTTTAGGTGTTAAGATATTTGGTGGACAGGCTGCCATTGCAGGAAACATTATATTAAGACAACGTGGCAATACGCATCACCCAGGTGAAAATGTATACCAAGGTAAAGATCATACTTTACATGCCTATGTTGATGGTATTGTAAAGTTTAAAAAGAAAAAAGATAACAAATCTTATGTTTCTGTTGAACCATTTGAGGTTTAATAAATTTCTTTATAACAATATGTAAAAGACGTTCTGAAAAGACCGTCTTTTTTTTGCTATGAATTTTACCAAATTAACCCATGCGACATTTCTAAATTAAATTGGTAGTAAAGTATGCCTTTTTTTAAAATTGGATAGAAGAAGAATGGCATGGCCATTTGTGAATAGATGTAATTAGTAGAAATGTGTTTTAGACCTTCTAATTTTATCTTTGAAAGGTGTTTAGTAGCTGTTATTTTTTGTCTATCCGATTGTGAATGTAAACGCCATTTTAATCGTATTCTTGTCTCACGCCAATTTTATTGAAAAATAATTAAACTTTTTACTTTTATTTGAGATTCTATTAACTAGAGTTATCTTTGCACAAATAAAATTTAGATGGTATGAAAGTTCGCGAAATGTTTTTTTTGATTTCGGTGGTAATGGTTTTATCAATAAGTATAACAGCCTTGTTTTGGCCGCCAATTTTATGGTTGTTTTTAATTGTGATACCATTAATTTTGATGGGGGTTTACGATGTCCTTCAGAAGAAACACACCATAAGGAGAAACTTTCCTGTTATAGGACGTTTTAGATACATGTTAGAGTCTATTCGTCCTGAAATTATGCAGTATTTTGTAGAAACAGATACCGAGGGCAGGCCATTAAATAGAATACTCAGATCTTTAATTTATAGAAGAGCAAAAGGCGCTAACGATACCGAACCATTTGGTACCCAACTTAATATTTATCACGCTGGTTACGAGTGGTTAGAGCATTCGATGTATGCTAAAAATAATCCGCAGGACATTGGTGAGTTTCCACGACTTATTATTGGTGGTAAAGACTGTAAACAGCCCTATTCTTCAAGTTTATTAAATATTTCTGCAATGAGTTTTGGCTCTTTAAGCAACAATGCGGTTTTAGCCATGAATAAAGGTGCTAAAATGGGTGGTTTTGCGCAAAACACGGGCGAGGGAGCTATAAGCGAATACCACTTAAAGCATGGCGGTGATTTAATTTGGCAAATAGGTACGGGATATTTTGGATGCAGAAAGGATGATGGTACTTTTAACGAGGTAACGTTTAGAGAAAACGCGTTAAGACCAGAGGTTAAAATGATTGAAATAAAACTATCTCAAGGGGCTAAACCAGGTCATGGAGGTATTTTACCCGCCATAAAAAACACCGAGGAGATTGCTCGAATCAGACATATAAAACCGCACGTGTCGATACAATCTCCACCGTCGCACTCGGCGTTTTCTGATCCGATACAGTTTATGTATTTTATAAAAAAGCTTAGAGATCTATCTGATGGGAAACCTGTTGGCTTTAAGCTTTGTCTTGGACGAAAGCAAGAATTCATGGATTTCTGTGAAGCTATGATTTACACCGGTATTCTTCCCGATTTTATTACGGTCGATGGTGGTGAAGGGGGTACAGGAGCTGCGCCTGTAGAGTTTTCAAATTCAATGGGTATGCCACTGCGCGAAGGCTTAATTTTTGTACATGATACCTTGATTGGCTTCGGATTGAGAAAAGAGATTAAAGTGATAGTGGCTGGTAAGATTATTACAGGTTTTCATATGGCTAGAGCGATTGCTTTGGGTGCCGATGGCTGCAACAGCGCCCGTGCTATGATGCTTTCGGTGGGATGTATTCAAGCCCTGCAATGTAATACGAATACCTGTCCGGTGGGCGTTGCTACTCAAAATCCGTCTTTAGTTAAGGGGTTGGTGGTAGAAGATAAGGCGACACGCGTGAAGCGTTACCACGAAGCTACCATACATAGTTTCTTGGAGCTTGTTGCAGCTGCCGGTCTTAACAATCCGAGTGAGCTTTGTCGCGAGCATATTAGTAAACGGGTTAGTCTTTATAAGGTACAAACCTATCATGATATTTATCCGCCAGTAAAAGAAGGTTCGCTTCTAAATATTGATACGATTCCAGAAGATTACAAAAAGTTTTTTCATCTTACTCGTATTATGAAATAATTAATTTTTGCAGCGCTAAACGTGAGATCAGCTGAGTTATCTTTCAATTTTTATAGTGGTACTTTAATTAGAGTTTATTTTCGTTTAATATGTTATTGAAAAAATGTATCATCAGATTTAGTTAAAGTAAACCACGTTGTTCTTTTGGATAATTTGTATTTTTAATTCTTAAATAATCTTTCATTTCGAAATTCATATTAAATATAAAAAGAGAGTTTATAGAATTCTTCAAGAGTACTGGTTTTTTAAAAGCCAGTTTAATTGGTATTGCGGTCGCTGTACCAGTTATTATTGGTAATGCCAGCAACCATTTAGAAGTTGGTCTTGCGATTTCTTTTGGTGCATTTTGGTGTTCGTCTAGCGATGTAACTGGAGGTTTGAAACAAAAACAATTAGGTATCCTCTTTTCTGCAGTTCTAGTTGTAATTGTTAGCTTTATTGGAGGTTATCTACATCATTTAAATGGGCTGCTTTATCCTGTTTTGGGTATGCTCACTTTTGGTATTGCTTATATTTCTATTTATGGTTTTAGGGCTTCGCTAATCAGTTTTTCAGGTCTAATGGCTTTAGTTTTAAGTTTTGGCCATATCTCTAGTGGTTTGGAAAACTATCAATATGCTTTGCTTATTGGTCTAGGAGGTTTGTGGTATTTAATACTATCTACCATTACGCAGCATTTAAACCCGAAAGCTCAGATTGAAGAAACACTAAACAATACCTTTAAACTCACAGCTGATTTTTTAGACCTAAGAAGACAACTTATAGGCGATCAATCTTCTCGTGATGAAGTTCAATCACAACTTATGGTCGTGCAGAGCGAATTGACCGAAGATCACCAAACCTTGAGGGAAATTTTGATTTTATCTCGAAAAAGTTCGGGTAAATCTCATTATCAAGATAAACGATTATTGGTGTTTATCCAATTTGTAGAGATTCTTCAAAAGGCTATGGCAAACCCCGTAAATTATGAGAAAATGGATGCCCTTTTTGAAGAGCTTCCTAGATTTAAAACCGATTTTCAGAATTTGATTTTAGAGCTCTCTAATCAATTGAGCTTTATAGGTCAAAATATTAATAAACCAAAACTGTTTCCGTCTAATAAGAAGCTGGTTAAGGCTATTGACGAACTCGAAGAGGCTATTTTGAGACTTAAAGAGGAACACGGTTTTGAAGATTATGAGAGTTATTTAATGCTTCAAAATTTTTTAGACTATCAAATCCAGCAATATGAAAATCTTAAAAGAATAAAACGATTGCTTGGTAATCCAGAATTATCATCTAAAGACCTAGTAAAAAACGATAAAATAAAACCTTTTATTGTTTTTAAGGATTATGACTTAAGACTATTAGTAAGAAATTTTAGTTTGAGATCTACGATCTTTAAACACTCTTTACGATTGGCAATTACTGTAGTTTTTGGCTATGGCTTAGGTTTGTTATTCGATTTTCAAAATCCTTATTGGATCATGCTTAGCATTATTGTCATTATGCGACCAAGCTATGGTCTTACAAAAACCCGAACAAAAGACAGGATTTTAGGCACCCTTTTAGGGGCGGCTATTGCAACGGGTTTGGTTTATGTCATATCAGATCCTTATATCTTCGGTGTTTTAGGTTTAATAAGTTTAGTGATTGCTTTTTCTATGATAAAAAAAAACTATCGAGCTGGAGCAACTTTTATTACACTAACCGTAATTTTTATTTATGCCATTTCACAGCCCGATATTTCAAAAATTATTCAGTTTAGAGTTATCGATACTTTAGTTGGAGCAGGTTTAGCCTATATAGCTATGCGGTGGCTTTTGCCAGCTTGGTCTTTTATGAAAATCGGAGACAATATTAAAGACAGTTTAAAGGCAAATACTAACTTTTTTAAATCCATTAGCAGCTATTATCAGTACAAGGGTAAAGTGCCTTCCGACTTAAAAATGAATAGAAAAGAGGCGTTTTTACAAATGTCTAACTTGAGTTCTGCGTTTCAACTTATGGCTCAGGAACCAAAATCTAAACAAAGACATATAGATGATATTTATGAGTTGGTGGTTTTAAATCACAGCCTTTTGGCGTCCTTATCTTCGTTAAATATTTATATTCAAAATAATAAAACAACGAGTGCATCTCGCGATTTTAAGTTAATATCTGATAAGGTGATCGAAAATTTAGATCGGGTTTACGAACAATTACAAAAGATTGATTTTGAAACACCAAAAAGTACAGCTTTAAATACGGCCGAAAAATCGAGGTCTTTTAAATTCTCTGCCGCACAGCTAACAAAAGAAACGGTTTTAGAAACCTCTAACGAACACACTCATAAAGAGGCGCATTTAGTCTGGGAACAGCTGCGTTGGTTGTTTAGTTTAAGCGAGAAAATGTTAACAATTACGGCGAAGTATACAGAAATCTAAAAGCAGCGAATTGTCTTTTTCGGCCTATGGGCGTTAGTACATTTTAAAGTGTGGTTATCGGAGGGAAGCATGTAAACTAAAAAAAAACCACTTAACACCAAATTAACCACCTCATGTCGCCTATAATTCGTTTACTCACATCTTTCTATTTTGTAAATAGCTGTTCGTGATGTGCTTCGCAGTTCTTTTTCGTCCAAATTTTGGTTTAAAATCAAACCATAACTTTGGCTAAGCTTTGGTTTTGGTTCACGCCCATATTATAGTAAAATAAGGAGTTTATGAATCTGCGATTTCCATCTCATCAGCACAAAAAATAATTCAAATTAACCATACAACATTTCAACATTAAATAGGTACAAGACACGATTAAGTGGTTTTTTGTTCACCTATTCTTGACAAATGCCAGCCCAAAATTAATTAAAACGATCTATTCCCGCCTTCATCCAACTGTAGTATTCCTCGGCATCGGGGGTATAGCCAATAGGCTCATTTATGTTTTTACCATCGAGATCTACAAACACATAGAACGGCTGTGTATTTGTTTTGAATTTAACGGTTTGAAACTCACTCCATTTCTGTCCGATATATTTTAACTTCTTACCGGGTCTTAGTTTAGAATCTACGACTTCGTCTTCTGGTAATTTTCGTTTGTCATCCACATAAAGCGATATCAATACGATGTCGTTTTTAAGCATGCTTAGTATTTCAGGATTTACCCAAACGTTTTGTTCCATTTTACGACAATTTACACAGGCATATCCTGTAAAATCTAGCATAACGGGCTTATTTACCTGTTTAGCATAGGCCATACCCTTATCGTAATCATTAAAACTTAAAATTTGATGAGGCGCTAATAAACGCGCACCTTCTGGTAGATTTTCTTCTATTGTACTAGGCACGCCGCCGCCTACTTTAGAATGCCCTACACCATAAGGGGATTCTGCATAATCTAACGGTGGTGGAAAGGCACTAATTAAATTTAATGGAGCACCCCAAAGCCCTGGAATCATATAAACCGTAAAGGCTAAAACGAACATGCCTAAGCTTAATCGACCCACAGATATATGCGTTAGGGGTGAGTCGTTAGGGAGTTTTATTTTTCCGAATAAATATAAAGCCAAAGTACCAAAAATAGCAATCCAAATGGCTATAAAGACCTCACGCTCTAAAAAATGTAATTGTAAAACTAAATCGGCCTGTGATAAAAACTTAAAAGCCAGTGCCATTTCTAAAAATCCTAACACAACTTTTACTGTATTTAACCATCCACCAGATTTTGGCAAAGAATTTAACCAACCAGGAAAAGCTGCAAACAAGGCAAATGGTAGAGCTATGGCTAACGAAAACCCTAACATACCAACTATTGGAGCGATACCCCCCTTAGACGCGGCCTCAACCAGAAGTGTGCCTACAATAGGTCCAGTACAAGAAAAGGAGACTAGCGCCAAGGCCAAGGCCATAAAGAATATGCCTATTAAACCACCTCTATCGGCTTGTTTGTCTACATTATTGAGCCATTTATTCGGTAAAACTATTTCGAAAGCACCTAGAAAGGACAATGCAAATACAATTAATAACAAAAAGAAAATAAGGTTAAACCATACGTTTGTGGCCATAGCATTTAAAGCATCGGCCCCAAAAATGGCAGTAACAGCAATTCCTAAAATAAGATATATGATAATTATACTAATACCGTAAATTATGGCGTTTTTCACACCTTTCGCTTTTGTTTTACTTTGTTTTGTAAAGAAGCTCACCGTCATAGGAATCATTGGAAAAACACAAGGGGTTAACAAGGCTGCAAAACCAGATAAAAAGGCGATAAAAAAGATGGCCCATAGCCCTTTATTAGCAGACTTCTTCGATGGTGCATCATCAACTATGATATCGGTGGTCGCTTTTGTGGCCTGGCTTAAATCGAAAACCAAATCTTTGTATGTTGGAGCAGTACATTGTTTATCGTTACAAGCCATATAAACCACTTCGGCTTGAATAGAAGTAATGTCTGCATTTAAAATCTCTATTTTTTGTTTAAACTCTGCTGTGTTTTTAAAATAGGTGATTTCCATTTCAAAAACTTTATCCATAACAGTAATACCTTTAGGCTCTTGAGTTTTACCTATTGGCTTAGCATGTTTTGCGAATTGATAATCGAATGTTGTTGGAATAGGACCATTTTCTGGGACGTTTTGAGCGTATAGATGCCAACTGTCTTCAATGGTTGCTTTAGATATTAAAATATAGTGGCTGTCGGATATTTTTTCTACGGAAGTACTCCATTTTACCGGATCTACTATTAGATTTTCAGAAGATGAATCTTCTAATTGAAAACTAGCCGAAACCGTTTTCGTGGGCTCGATGTTTTTAAGATTAAATTCTAAATCTATGTATTCGGGAGGCAAACATCTGGAATCATCACAAACCATAAATTCTACTTCACCTTTTACCAAAGCGAGTTCATTATTTAACACCTTAATGCGTTGTTTAAACTCTGCTTTATTATCAAAGTACTTAATACGCATGTTAAAAATGGGGTCGTCTACAGTATATCCTTCACCTTCAGAAACCTTACCAATTAATTCGAAGTCTTTATTAGTTTTAAAGGTAAATGTGGTTGGAATAGGGCCATTTTCAGGAACGTTTTGCGAGTATAAATGCCAACCAGAATCTATAGTAGCATTAACAATAAGATCGTATTCAGTTTCCGATATTTTTTCAATGGATGTACTCCATTGTACTGGTTCGAATACTTGCGAAAATGCACTAATACTAAACGATAATATTAAAAATAAAACTAGTTTGTGGAAGGCTACGAATTTATGGAACATGCGTTTTTGGGTCTTTTTCTGTTATTTCTATAAGTTAACTGCGGTTAAAATTACTTTTTTTGAGTTAAAATAAGGGTTTCAACAAACTCTGCTGGGCTTATATAAACCTATTAATACTACAACAAATGTTGTTTTTGCAAAACATACTGAGCGCCAAGCAGTGGTTTATAAAAAGCTGCAATTTACGTAAGAAAACGGTATTGTTATCAAACGTTTAAGATTATTTTATGAATGTGTTCTTTTTTGATTTAGCTGTTATTTTTCAAACCATTAAACTGTTTATTTTGAAAAAAATAAGACTGTTATAGGAGTACTACTGAAGAATAGAAGCATTATAACGAAAGCTTCAACAACACTTCTTTTAAACATTCAAGGCTTATGGAAAATTGGAGATAGAACTACGTTTTAATTTTGTTGAGATGCGTTTTATGCCAAAGATATACATCCTCGATTATAATAAATAAAAGACAACATTATGAGTTGCCTTTTATTTAGGTTTAATGTTTTTTTATTTAAAATGTGTTTAAATAAAAACCAATTAATTGTTTGAGGTGTAATGTTTTGTGATTGCTTTCTCAATGGTTTCATCCCACAAGGTTATTAACATATCTTTTGCCAAATTACTGTAATACTCTGCTTTGGCTTTATCGTCAATAATTTTAAAAATATTGGCGAGTTTATACAACGATGGAATATGCATGCTATTAATTTGAATACAAATTAAATATTTACCAATAGCTTGTTTGTAATCACCACTGTCAAACAAGGCGTTACCTTGTTTATAGTTGGATTCTAAATCTTTTATTTCATCATCAAATTTCAAGTCAAGAATATTATCTGTTCTGGTGGTTATAAACGAGCAAGGTACCTCGCGTGTAACTTTTTCTGTGACACTACCCATTACAAATCTGTTTAATCCAGAGCGGCCATGGGTTCCCATAATTAGTAAATCGTGATCGTCCTCTTTAATAGACTTCAAAATTTGAACATGAGCCAATCCAGATTTAATTTCTACGGTAAAGTTTAAACCTTGTAAATCGAAATTTTCGAGGAATGTCTTCATCTCATTCTCCATCTCTTCTAATCTTCGAGCGTTTTCTTTTTCAACTTCATCTTTAAACCTCACAGACAAACTCGAAAATTTACCATATACTCCTAAAATGGTTAAATCGGCATTAAAGAATTTCGCTAATAAAATGGCGTTTTTTAAAGCAAAACTAGATGGTTCAGAGAAATCGACAGGACACAATATTTTAGAGAGTTTGTTTTTTCTATCAGACTTCACAACCCACACAGGTTTTTCAGACTGTCTCATAAGATTTTCGGTAGTGCTGCCTCGTTTGTTTCCGTCTTTACTGTCTATACTTCCCGAGCCCATGAGAATAAGATCGACATTTTCTTCAGTAGCGACTTTAAGAATGGTTTTTACAGGATTGCCATATTCCATGATTTGTTCTTGCACTTTTAAGCCCTCTTTTTCAAAAACACCTTGGATCTTATTTAAAACCTCTGTTGCATTGTTAATAACTATATCCTTTATGGCCTCGTTTACACCATCTTCTGGCAGAACATGCATGATTATGATTTCGGAGTTACCCAACCTCGCAATTTTGATAGCGGTATTTAACTGTTCTTTGGAGTCCATGTTGACATCTATAGGAACTAATATCTTTTCAAGTAATTTCATGGTTTTTGGTTTAAAAATTATTTGCTAATTATTATAAATTCCATAATCTAAATCATTTTGATATTAAATTATGGAACAATTTAAATGTAAAAATATACAAACTTAGTAATATAACTACAAATTGCGTGTAAATGTCAGGAATATCCTGAATATTTAAACTCTTAAAGATTTTTTATGGAACTTAATGTTAAGTTTAAAGTGTTTTTAGGCTTAAATCTGCACAGTTTGTTAACATACTTAGCGTTACAAATTACAAATTATTACTCGCTTTTACAAGTTGAAATTGTTTTATAAGCACAACGAACTGTTAATCTTTTTTTCTCAGGTTTTTTCTTTATAATTACCTTGGCTAGCTGTTAAGAAAAATACTGAGTAACGATTTTATTATGGGTTATCTTTTGTTGTCTTACTACTGGGATGTTGTAATTTTGTAAATTGCGTTATTCATAACATAAAAGTGTTAATATTATGGTTACCTTAAAACAATTGGCAAAAGAGTTAAACGTGTCGATATCTACCGTTTCAAAAGCTTTAAATAACAGTGAGGAGATTGGTAAAGAAACGATTAAGCGTGTTAAAGAACTTGCAGAATTGTATAATTATAAACCTAATAAAGTAGCCTTAAGTTTAAAACAAAATCGAACCAATACTATTGGTGTTATCATACCAGACATTCTCAATTATTTTTTAGCCAAAGTTTTATATGGAATTGAGCGTGAGGCTTCAAAACATGGCTATAATATTATGACTTGTATTTCTAATGAATCTTTAGAAAAAGAGAAAGAAAGCTTGCAGATATTGGCTAATGGGAGTGTCGATGGGTTTATTTTATGTGTTTCTGAAGAGACGCAAATTAAAAATGAAATTAAACATTTTGAAAATATAATTAAACAAGGCCTACCTATTGTGATGTTCGATAGAGTGGCTCACGATGTGTTTTGCGATAAGGTAATTGTCGACGATTTCGATGCCACCTACCGCGCCACCCAAAAACTTTTAAAAGAAAATAGAAAGCACATTGCCTTTATAAGTACTATTTCTGATTTGAGTGTTGGTAAATTAAGAGAGCAAGGCTATAACAAGGCGATTTTAGAGCATCCCGCTAACAAAAAAATAACCTTAAAAATACAAAAAGAAGACAATGCTCATGAGAAAATAGAGGCTTTTTTACAGGCGCATAAAAATATTGATGCCGTAATTGCTGCCGATAGCACCTCGGGAATCACCTCCATTAATATTGCAAAAAGTTTTGGCTTAAATGTGCCTAAAGATATATCGGTTATAGGATTTTCTAGTCAAACCTTTGCCAAGCTTTCATTGCCTAAGTTAACCACAATTAGGCAGCATGCTAAAGAAATTGGCGCTAATGCCGCTCAAATGCTTATTGAACGTCTTCAAAGTCAGGATAAACTTAAAGAACAGCGTGATTTTAGAACTAAAATAGTAAAAACGAGCTTGGTAGAAAACGGTTCGACCTTAAGTTTGTAAAGTCAACAATATAAAAATTAAAGAACACTAAAGGTTTTGCGATGTCACCTGGTGCCAGAATTTTGTGCGATAGTTTTATGAGTAGAGTTTTTCTAAAATGAAAAAAGAGGAGCTCTATAATCCCATAACATTCCTATAAATAATCCCAGATAAATAATAGCGACTATAAATTTGATGAACGTTGAGGTTAAAAACCCAATAAAAGAGCCAAATGCTGCTTTTAATGCGGTTTTCGAATCGGCTTTGTTTAATAGCTCGCCAATAAGCGCACCAACAAAAGGTCCAATTATAATACCCCCTGGAATAGGCGCGATTAAGCCCACAATTAGTCCTAGAGTGGTACCAATCATACCATATTTAGTGCCCCCAAAACGTTTTGTGCCTATAACAGGAATGATATAATCCAGCACCCAAATCAAGATAGCAATAACCAATGTGATAATTACAAAATCTATATTCATTGGTATCGCATCTGTAAAATGTAGAAGTAATAAGCCCAACCAGCTAGTTAAGGGTCCCGGTAGTACGGGAAGAAAACTACCCAGAATTCCTAAAATAATAAATAGAGTAGAAGCTATAACTAAAATAATATCCATATAGAGGGGTTGTGTGTTTGACAGTTAGACGCTAAATTAAAGAAATTGTTACAATTTTTAAACTAAAAACTTAGTTTGAACTAATTTTTTAGTTATATTTGTTTACTAAGAGTTTAGTTGAATATAGAAAATCTATAAAAAATGAAACAGCTTACCAAAGCAGAAGAAGATATTATGCAAATACTATGGCAACTTAATAAAGCCAATGTAAAAGCGATAGTAGAAGAATTTCCGGAACCAAAACCAGCTTACAATACCGTATCTACTATTGTTAGAATTTTAGAAAGTAAAGGCTTTGTAGATTATGAAAAAAAAGGAAAGGGACATTTGTATTTTCCTTTAATATCTCAGCAAGAATACAGCAATCAATCTATAAATAAGTTGGTAGATAATTATTTTCAAGGCTCGTTTAAAAGTATGGTGTCTTTCTTTATGAAAAAAAATGACATCAGTTTAAACGAGCTTGAATCGGTTTTAAAAGAAATCAATAAAAAGGATAACGAATGATACATTATATTCTTCAAACAATAGTCTTCCAATTATTATTTCTATTGGCCTACGATGTTTTGTTTAAAAAAGAAACATTTTTTAGATGGAACCGCGTGTATCTCTTAGCAACTGCTATACTGTCTTTTGCACTTCCTATTATAAAAATTAATGGGTTTAAAGACACCTTACCAAAAAACTATATTATGGAATTGCCTGAGGTGGTTTTGGGTACATTATCTATCCCCCAGAATAATTCCATTCGTTTAAATACCGTGGTTTTAAAGCAGAACAATACTTCGAATTGGGAGTTTATATTTTTTATAGGCTTATGTGTGGCTTTTTGCTTGTTTATTTATAAAATTTTTAAAATTTACAGTTTAGCAAAAAAGAACCCAAGACAAACTAGGGGCAATATCGTGCTGGTTGAATTATTAAATAGTAGCGCCGCCTTTTCATTTTTCAATTATATTTTTTTAGGAGCGGGTATTAAAGCGGAAGATAAAGACGCTATTCTTCAGCATGAGCTCATTCACGTACAGCAAAAGCACATCTTTGATTTATTGTTTTTTGAAGTGTTGCGTATAGTATTCTGGTTTAATCCTTTCATCTACATATATCAAAGCAGAATGGCAATCTTACACGAGTTTATTGCCGATTCACATGCCGTAAAGCATCACAATAAAGCACAATATTATCAAAATTTATTGGCTCAAGTTTTCAAGACTCAAAATATATCATTCATCAATACATTTTTCAAACAATCATTAATCAAAAAACGAATTGTTATGTTATCTAAATCAAAATCAAAACAAGTGCATTTATTAAAGTTTGTGGTATTAGTTCCATTGGTTTTTGGAATGTTGATATACACTTCCGCCCAAGCGAAAGAGAAAACAAATGAGAATAGATTAGTGCCATTAGAGATTGAAAATTTATTCGATAAACAATTCGAAGAAAAATTACCAATGGTTTATAAACAAACGAAACTAACTGACGACACTAAAGGAAATCGCAAAGCGAAACCTGCGTTGATGGCCAAAGACGATGCATTCTCAAAGCTCGTTATAGTTGAAGAAGAAAAAACAACAACAAATCTTAAAGAAAAAAAACAAACAGCAACCAGTAAACAGGATTACAATACTATTGAAGTACCTTTTGCTATTGTAGAAGAAGTGCCCGTATTCCCAGGTTGCGAAAACTTAACAAAAGAAGAGCAGAGAACATGTTTTTCAGAAAATATTTCAAAGCATGTTAGTGAAAACTACAATGTAGATTTGGCAGAAAAATTAGATTTAAAAGGAAGACAACGCATTAATGTTATTTTTAAAGTCAATAAAGAAGGAAATATCGTTGAGATACGTTCCAGATCAAAACATCCCGCTTTAGAGTCGGAGGCGAATAGAGTAATTAAATCGCTACCAAAAATGATTGCAGGAAGACATAAAGGAAAACAAGTAACGGTAGCTTATTCATTACCAATAGTTTTTGAAATTAAAGAGGAAGCTAAAAAGAAAGAAACTGAATTAGTGACAATTAATGGGGTGGAAGTCCCTTTTGCAGTTGTTGAAGAAACACCAATATTTCCTGGTTGCGAAAACTTAACAAGAGATGCCCAAAAAAATTGTTTTTCAGAAAAAATAGCAAAGCATGTTAACGAAAACTTTAATACTGGTTTGGCAAAAAAATTAGGCTTGTCTGGCAGACAGCGAATACACGGTATATTCAAAATAGACACAGGCGGCTATATAACAGGTGTACGCGCAAGAGCGGCACAACCAGAATTAGAAGCAGAAGCCGAGCGTGTTATTAAATCCTTACCAAAAATGATTCCCGGAAAGCAACGAGGTAAAAAAGTAATAGTTCCTTATTATTTACCGATAGTATTTGAGGTCAATGAGTAGATTGCTTTGTGTTATTTTTATACTAGTAATATTTAAAACCCAAGCACAAACATCGGTTTTAAAACATGCCGATAGTTTGTTTGCTTATGGTCATTACAGTAAAGCCATTGTACAATATAAGACGCACAATAATCTACCGGAAGTTTATTATAAAATGGCAAAAGCATTCATCGCCATTGGAAATTATGACGAGTCATTGGTTCACTACAAAAAAGCTGTTGAAACAAACCCGAAAAACAGTTTATTAAAATATGACTTCGCTAGGTTTTTATACCAGATTAAAAAATACAAGAGCGCATCAAAAGTATTTGAAGAGTTGGTTTACACAGATTCTAAAAACCCGAATTTTCATTATGAGTTGGGGCTAGCTTTGGAGCAATTAAACGATTCTACCGCGCAACATAAGTTCTATAGTGCTTTTGAATTGGATAGCACACACCAAAAAGCCATTTACAAAATAGCTAAAGCGCATTTGAAGAAGAGACGGTTTAAAACGGCAAACAAACTCATCGATATTGGTCTGTCATCGTATAAAAACAACAAACAATTAATAAGCCTAAAAGCTCAGAATTATTATGCGCAAAAGCAGTATAGAGCGGCTATTATTTGGTTTGAAAAGCTATTAGAACTAGGAGAATCTTCTATGTTTATACATGAAATGCTAGCGACAGCTTATAGCTATTTATACCACTATGAGATGGCGATACATCATCAAGAAATAGTTTTAAATTTTAGAAAAGATAAATGCGCGTTGATTAAAAACAAAGTTTAGTAAAAAAAACTGTTGTTATACATGAATTTGAAGGAAATGCTAGTTTCTGTATTGGTAAATTCTCAAAGAATTTAAAATATCTTATTGGTTATTTCAGAATTATACTCTCTATGTTTTTGTTTAAATGAGCCTAAACATTCTAATATTGTTTGTTTTAAAATATGTGGCATCTTGTTATTTTGATAAAATTTCTGATTAATTTCAATCTCAACTCCAATGTAATTTATTGGGAATTGCTTTCTCAAATACGTAGTAAAACCGTCTGATTTCCCTAAATAGGGTTGATTTAATCGTATTTTATAATTACTCTGATTAATTAACTCCAATTTTAACGCTTTGGAGAACTGTTTTTCTTTCTGAATTCGGGAATCATATAATAAACCAATTTCCACTGAACGCTGTAAACCTTTCCAAACTGGCGTAAAACTATGCACAGATATATGTACAACCGTTTCTCCCTGTTTTATATACTTCGAAATTTCAGCTTCAATACCATCTCGATAAGGCTTGTAAAACTGATTTATAATTTTGTTCTTCTCTGGTTTTGATAGATTCTGAGTAAATTCAGAAAACAGACATTTATGATGTAACGAACGATTTAATTCGATTAGTAAGCGACTGGTTATGCTGTGTTTTGAAAAATCGGCTATCGGTTCTAGAGTTTTAAAAACATCCAAAGCACCCAAGTCATAACCACGATGGGAATTTAAAATAGCTTCTTGGTTCGAAAAAAGCGATTCGTATTCCTTTGGAATAATATTCCCACCATGTTCACACGTCAACACTATTTTCACGGCTTAAACATTTTGTTTTTATTTAAACAATCTGCTAAATGCTTATAAACCGATGCCATATGTGTTTCTGAAAAATTGTTGTTCATCGCTTTCAAAATTCGGGTTGCCAAAGTACCTTCCTTCAGCATATAACTTAAGGCCTCGTGATGAGATTCGTGAATGTCCTTTTTTGTCAATTCAAAAAGATATTGCCATAGTTCCTGAACGGCTATAGAATTTGACACTTTAAATAACTGTAAATAGTCTAAATTTGAAATAACCGTCGTTTCAGCATCCTTAATAGTTGTATTTAAAATATGAAATAAATCCGGTTCCAAACAATTTTTCTGTTGTTCCAGACTTGACAGTTTCTCATCGACCAAAATTTTTAAGACTTCAATAATTAGTGCGCAAATGGCAATATCTGCTTTTGGGCATTCTTGGATATCAACCAAGCGAATTTCAATAGCATTTCTATCAAATCGTGCTATTGCACCTCTAGAATTTAGAAAATGATGATCTAAAATGTTATGAGTGTCGTGCGGTTTTATTGCGCGTTTTATAGGTTCGAAAATTGTACGGTAATACGCGTCTTTACTAAAAACACGCTCTGGAATGACCATGCCTGTTAGTTCTGGAATTTCTTTTTGGTTTGTTTTATAGTATTCTAACCGCGCATCTTTAAAACCCGTATATTTTCCTTCTAATATGGGAGAGCTTGCACACAAACCAGGAATAAGCGGTAAAAGAATACGGATTGCTGCGTGTAACTTTTCGAACTCCTTATCATCATAAAAGGGCAAGTTAATGTGCGTGCTTTGTACATTGCTCCAACCATGCCCTTTACAGTTAAAAATGCGATTATATAGTTCGTAAACCTCGCTATAACTATGTTTCCAAAGTTCGGTGTCTGTTAAAGGATTTAACAAAGGATGTGCTGCAGTTGGCAACAAATATGTGTCAAACTCTTTTAATAGCTGATTGATTTCAACTACATTCTGATGAAATAATTCAGGCAAACTATTTAAATCTGCCGTTGGTCCATTGGTTTTTAATTCTACCACATGGGCAACCAATTCGTTACTCCAAGCGATAGCACCGTTTTCGATATCGGAAGTTAGTTTACCTGCCTTTTTAGTAAGCAGTTTATCCACAATAGCGGCTGGTTTTAAGGTGTTTGAAACAAGCATATATTCCAACTCAATACCATAAACTTCAAATAAATGATATCTTTTAGCGCTCATAATTAGTCTAATCTGGTTTTTAAAGCGTTTAAAATCTCTGTATATATAAGATCTCCATAAAAAGCATCTTCCACACCAAAGTCAATGTTAGGATTATCATTGATTTCAATAACCATTGGTTTTCTATTAATAACTTTAATGTCAATACCGTATAAGCCTTTCCCCATTAGTTTAGCAGATTTTACAGCCATATTTAATACTTTTTTTGGGACTTTTTCTATTGGTAAGCAATCGGCATTTCCATCTTGTTCGCCTTTCTTTTTTGCATCCCAATTATAAATTTGCCAATGGCCTTTAGCCATATAATATTTACAGGCATAAAACGGTTTGTGGTCAATAATGCCAATACGCCAATCGTAATCTGATGGGCAAAACTCTTGTGCAATAATTAAATCGGACTCTTGTAGCATGCTATTCACTAACGTGTGAAATTCTTCTTCTGTTTTTGCTTTCTTAACACCAAAGGAAAAAGTAGAATCTGGGGCTTTTAAAACACAAGGCAAACCGACTTGTTTAATTACATCGTTTCTGTTTTCTTTATGTACAATTACTGTTTTTGGTGTATCAATATTGGCATTACTCAAAGCTTCTGCCATATATACTTTGTTACAACACTTTAAGATAGCGTCGGGATAATCGACAATAGCAATGCCTTCCTGTTGTGCTTTTCTGGCAAAGGCGTATGCTTCGTTATTTACTTCTGTACTTTGACGTATAAATAACGCATCAAAAGACGATAATCGAGATAAATCTTTTGGTTCGATAATTTCGGCATAGATATTCATTTTCTCTGCGATATCTATGAACTTCTTTAGTGCTTTTGCATTGCTAGGTGGTGCGGGATCGTTAGGGTTTACTAAAATTGCTAAATCGAAATCCGATTTGGTTAATTTTGGTGTATCGTAGCGTTTTTTAGCAAAATATTGATTGGCAAATTCGTGCACACTCGACATATGTTCTGGCGGCATTTCCGATTCTGAAATAGCCCGAATGCTCTGCACATGCCATTTGTTACTATGATTAAATTTTACACGTAAAAAAGGCACTTGAAAATGCTTGTAAAACAGGGCGCTCAATTCTTTATACTTTTGAGCCACATTCTGACCAAAATAAATACTTAATATAAAGTTTTGTGATTTAATGTTTTTTAAACTTTGTTGAATAACATCATCGAACTCTTCTGATACAATCCTGACGAGTTTTAGAGCTTTTAAATCCACAATATTTTTAACCGTAGGAATAGCTAAATGTCCCCGTGCTTCAGCTAAAAGCGATACATAATAACCTTTAGATTGATAGGAGTAATCTCTACATAAATTAAAGATTCTCGCTTTTTTTAAGCGCGAAAATTCTGGGTTAGTAAGATATTCTTGCGATGAAATTACGGTAATGTTCTCGATTGAGAAATTCCATTTTTTAGGTTGATTAACAACAATGTACTTGTTCATTATTAGGGCATACGTGCGATGTATATTTTAATCTAAATTAGTTTATTTTTAAATACGTTTTACATGACATTAAAAATATTTTTAACCACGTTGTTGTGTTTTTAGAGCCCTTAAAAGCAGTGTTTTAAAAGGTGTTTTTAACACTTTTAACTCACGTTTTATTTTGCAAAATGAGAGACAGTAATAAACAATAAAAATCGATGATCATTAAATAATATGATGTGAGTACTAATAATAGAATGTTATTGTGGGTAAAGTAAAAACACAATGATTACAATTCAGGCTCAATCCACCGTTATTAGCATTTCTGGAGGCGATTTTTAGATATAACTACACGAATAGCCGAGGTTTTTGATCTAAAAATATAAATGGTAATGAATTTATTCTAGTTAAATTATAACTAAATCTTTGTAGAGTAGTTTTAATTTGGCATAATATCGATGCCAAACTAGATATTAAAATCTAAAAAAATTGTATTTTTCGGTTTCATTTTTAATTCATGAGGCAAGCTTACGTTTTATTACTGTTTTTAGTGTTTAATTCTTGCGAGAATTTTAAGGTAAGAAAAACATCTCCAGAAGCCATTTTAAAAGAGGAACTACAATCTTTTAATTGGAATGAGGTGGATGTCTACCCAGCATTTTCTGTATGTGATTCCTTGGCCAGTAAAGAAGAAAAGAAAGCCTGTTTTCAAGAGGTGTTAATAACGCATATTTCAGCGTTTTTACAAGATGAGATTATTATTGTTTCAAGAGATATTAGCGATACCATTGTTTTAAATTTTCAAGTGTCGGAAACTGGCGATTTAAAATTATTACAGGCCAAAATAGATTCTTTAACTATTCAAGAAATTCCCAATATTAAAGATTTACTCTATAAAAGCTTAGATTCGTTACCTGATATTTTTCCGGCCATAAAACGAGGCCAACAAGTTACTACAGCGTTTCAATTACCAATAATTGTAAAAGTAAATTAATCTTGAGTTGTTAAAATTAATTAATCGTTATTAGCGACACGAGATAATTGAAACAGCACAAAAAATAATTGCTTAGTTTTGTGTACTAATGTATTTCTTATCATTAGGAATATCATGTTAACTTAAATCCATAGTATGATATGGCTCTAAAAAATAAATCGTTTGTTTTTATTATATTTTTTACATTTTTTAGTTTTTTCGGATTTTCACAAATGGACTCGAATACTATTAAAGCCCAGTTTGCACTTGGTGTAAATAACCCGTCGTTAGATGGCTTTGTAAGTAGCTTTGAGCCGCAAGTCGTTAATTTTCCCAGTATTAACTTAGGTGTGCAGTATATGTTTAAACCCTTATTAGGGGCAAAGTTGGATTTTGGATATAATCGGTTTTCAAATTCAAATAACACAGCAGAGTTTAAAGTTAACTATACACGGTTTAATGCCCAATTGGTGTATAATACGTCCAGATTAACAAGTTTTTTACCTAAGCCTATGGCCACTTTTGTACATGCAGGGCCAGGCTATACAGCTATAAAACCCTTGGGTAATTATCCCCAAAACGATACCTCGTTTTTAAATGCGATGGCGGGCGTCGAGTTTCATTATGGCCTTTCTGAGAAGCTTTCAATGTATGTCGACGTGTCGTATATTTATGGATTTGCCAAAGATTTCGATCCTATTTCTAGTGGTTTTGGATCTTTTAACGGAAACGTATTAACCTTAACTATTGGCGCCTCTATTTCGCTTAGTGGTTGTAAATATTGCGATTAATGAGCAAGGAACGAATAATTTTAGGTATTGATCCAGGAACAACTATAATGGGTTTTGGGCTTATAAAAGTGGTAGGTAAAAATATGGTGTTTTTGCAACTTAATGAGTTAGATTTAAAAAAGTATAGCGATCATTATTTAAAACTGAAACTAATTTTCGAGCGTACTATAGAACTCATAGATACACATCATCCAGACGAAATCGCGATTGAAGCTCCTTTTTTTGGAAAAAACGTGCAAAGTATGCTCAAGTTGGGTCGCGCTCAAGGGGTGGCTATGGCCGCAGGCTTAAGCAGACAAATTCCCATTACTGAATACTTGCCTAAAAAAATAAAAATGGCCATTACCGGTAACGGTAACGCGAGTAAAGAACAGGTGGCTAAAATGCTGCAAAGTTTGTTAGGCTTAAAAACCTTGCCTAAAAACCTCGATGCTACCGATGGATTGGCGGCTGCCGTTTGTCATTTTTACAATTCAGGAAACGTTATTGTTGGTAAAAGCTATTCGGGTTGGAGTGCATTTGTAAAGCAGAATGAAGACCGAGTTAAAAAGTAAGCTGTTACCATCTTACAGTAACAAAACTAAAAACACCTCATTGAAAAATTCTAGAAAAGATAATATTGATTACAGTAACGCCTTGAGAGCAACAGGAACGAATGATAAGGCCTCAAACGCACTTGGTGCTGGCATCTACATTCATATCCCGTTTTGCAAGCAAGCTTGTTTTTATTGCGACTACCACTTCTCAACATCTTTAAAAAAGAAAGAAGCATTGATTCAAGCTCTTGTAAAAGAAATAGAGTTGCGAAAAGACGAATTAAAAAACCACCAGGTAGAAACCATTTATTTTGGCGGTGGAACACCCTCTATTTTAGCTATTGCTGATTTGCGGGTGCTAATTGATGCCGTTTATAAAAATTTTAACGTCGTAAATCGTGCTGAGGTCTCTTTAGAGGCCAATCCAGACGATTTAATGGCGGTTAAAGCACAATCCGGGAGTATTTTTCAAGCCTATAAATCTATAGGGATTAATCGATTAAGTATTGGGATACAGTCCTTTTTTGAAGACGATTTAAAAAGCATGAATCGCGCTCATAGTGCCAATGAAGCTAAAGCTTGTTTGCAAGAGGCCACCCGTCATTTTAAAGATATTACTATCGATTTAATTTACGGTATTCCTAATATGAGTTTAGAAAAATGGAATGAAAATTTAGACATCGCCCTTAGTTTTGGCATCAATCATATTTCGAGTTACGTGTTAACCGTTGAGCCAAAAACGGCTTTGAAAGCCTTTATAAAAAAAGGAAGCTATCCCCCAATCGATGAGCCTTTGGCTTTACAGCATTTTAATTATTTAATAGAAAAAACAAAGGCCCACGGTTTTGTGCAATACGAGATTTCCAGCTTTGGTAAACCTAATTGTTTTTCAAAACACAATACGAGCTATTGGCAGGGTAAACCCTACATAGGTATTGGGCCTTCGGCGCATTCGTACAGCAAAACCCAGCGCAGTTGGAATGTCTCAAACAACTCTAAATACATTAAATCTATTAATAATAATGAGCTTCCTCATACCATAGAGACCCTTTCTATAACCGACCAATACAACGAGTATGTTATGATAGGTTTGCGCACCATGTGGGGGGTATCTTTAAATAAGATTGAGCACGATTTTGGGCTGTCGTATCGTGTACATTTAGAAAAAGCATCAGAGAAATTTATAGATGAAGAGCTGCTTTCAGTATCCGTTATAAGCGACAAAGAGCAACAAAATGCCATAAAAATACTAAAGGCAACCCCAAAAGGGATGTTTTTAGTTGACGGAATGGTTGCAGAATTGTTTTTGATTTAATTATATTTGAATATGATTGCAACAATAAAATTCAAATCGAAAAAGCTTAAAATAGACTTATCGCAACCCATCGATATTTCTATGCCTTTACGCGCGTCTAAAAAAAATGTAAACGCTTGGTATGTAGATCCGCCAACTATAGAACCTGTGAAAGATGGTGATTGGATTGCAGCTGTAAAAGAAGGCGCTTGTATAAATTTTAATACCATAACTTTTAATCCGCATGCCCACGGCACCCATACCGAGTGTGTAGGGCATATTAGCGAGAAAGGACATTCTGTAAACGAGCTATTAAAGCAGTTTTTCTTTTATGCTGAAGTAATAACGGTAGCACCAGAAAAGTTAAATGGTGATATGGTGATTTCTAAAAAGCAGTTGCAATTCGCTATTGGAAATAAAAAACGCCAAGCTATTATTTTAAGAACGATACCAAATACCAACGAAAAATTATCGGCCCAATATTCTAATACCAATCCGCCGTATTTGCTAGAAGATGCTGCTATCTACTTAAAAGAAAAAGGTGTCAAGCATTTGTTAGTAGACTTGCCAAGTATCGATAAAGAAAAGGACGACTGCCTATTATTAGCACATAATGCATTCTGGAATACCAATGGAAAATTACGATTAGATGCCACCATTACCGAGCTTATTTATGTCCCAAATCATGTCGAAGACGGCGCATATATTTTAAACCTTCAAATTGCACCTTTCGAGAATGATGCCTCGCCTAGTAAGCCTATCTTGTATGGAATTATAGAGTAGATTTAAAAGGAACATAGCATGTTTATATTCTTTTTCACTAGTGTCCGATTAAAAATATTATAATGCTGTCAATCCTTTTAAAATTAAGAACTTTGCACGTTTTTTAAAATGTCACCTTGCTTATTTGAAATAATTATTAAGATTTAAAGGAACTATTTTGTTAATTAAAGCACTTCTGTTTATCAGTTAGTTAGAATCAAGTCTTGGTTCTTATGTCTATTAGCGAAGCGGTCTTATGTCTTTTGTCGGACATTAATGATTCTTTTTATTATTTTAACGAGCAATAAACCATTCGTTTTGTAAAATGAGGTTGATTTTTCTGACTTATCATGAATCCTTGAAAGAAAAATGTTAACATCAGCCAAAGTAAATGGACAAAAGAGAAATAAAACTTTTTAAAAATGAAAAATACAAACCTAATCCCATTAGTACTTAGTTTAATTATGATGTTTTCTTGTACGTCTCAAGAAGAGCTCATTGATCCTGAAATGGCGGTAACTCAATTTAAAACGGAAAAAGGTGCGCAAGAAGAAAATACGTATCTGTATGAGCGAGAAATACACTATCTCAGTACCGTTAGCAAAATCAATACCTTAAACGAAGAAAAAGAAGCAATTTTAATTGCTATTGAAAACGGCGACAAATCTTTGGTTGAAAAGCTAGAAAAGAATCAAAAAGACCAACGATGGTTAAATGACTTTAAGGAGTATCTTTTAAAACTACCAGATACGCCAGTCAGGATTCCGCCCAAAGGCTGTCTTGAAGAGTTTAATTGCGACCCAAAGAGAGATTTATCTGCAGTTAACGGAATAATCCTAGAAGATAGTTTTAAAGAATTACGTATGGAAATCGCAGATTCTAAAAATAATAGTGTAGAGACTAAAACCAAAACTATAAAAAATGACAATGGTGAGATGGTTATGCTTTTTGACACTAAATTTGAAGGAAGTGGGTATTTACAAATCACGACAAATACTGACAAATTTGGCAGGATAACATCAGAAATTCCCATTTTCATTTCTAAATAAACAAAATTATTAATGTATATTGAAGCTCTCTGTTACACGAGAGCTTTTTTTATGAAAAACAGTATTTTATATATCATTTTAATCGTTTTTTCTCTTCAGAAAGTTGCTTCTCAAAATACTGAAATAGAGATTAAAAACACATTTAATAAAGCTGTTGTAAATCATTATGCAAATAAAGATAGTGCTTATTTTTATTATGAAAAAACACTGGATTTGGCTCACAAAAACAACGATTTAAACTATGTTTTTAAAAGTTTTCTTTATTTGATCAATGCGAATGGACATTACTTAGATTTAGCCAACTATAAAAAAAATATAGAACGTGAAGAAGAATTTATTTTAGAAGATAATCGCGTCGCTACTTTTCCTGAGCTACAATTTTATAAAGATTATTTACTCTTTGATAAAGGAAATTATCATTATAAATTAAAACAATACGTAAATTCAAAGGGTTATTTTCAAGAGTTGTATGATAAAATAGACGCTATCCCAAAAACAGAACGAACAGCTATAGATTTAGCAATGATGTCGAGTTTATATAGCTTTTTAGGACTCATCTACCACCACACTAATAAGTACGAATTGGCTTCCTATTCGTTTAAAAAAGATATCGCGCATTTAACTAAATATAGAGACAGTATTGCAGAATGGGAGTCGGGCGTCAATAATTCGAAAAAGTTGCTTGCCCAAGTATATAGAGCAACGAAAAACTTTAATGAGGCTAATCGTATCTCAGAAGAGGTGTTAGCTTTTTATAAAAAAAAACAAGATAACCTCAGGTTTAAAAATAATATTTTATCATCGTATTTACTTATTTCTAAAAATTATAGTGAACAGGGTAAGCATGCTTTAGCGATACAAAAACTAGATGAGGTAATGGGTTATAAATACAAAGAAAATCCCTTTGCAAATGAGTTTGACTTGATTTATGGAGATAGTTATTTAGGACTAAAGAATTACGAAAAAGCATTAGCCAATTACAGCAATAGTCTCGATAAGGCTTTGAAAAAATACAATAATAATAAACATCAAGACATTGCTACTGCCTATGCCAGATTGGGAAAACTTTATATGGCACAGCGAGACATCAAAAAAGGTTTACAGTATTACCAATTGGCATTGATACAATTTGAAAAAGAGTTTAATTCTAAAGATTTAGAACTAAATCCAAATCCTTTAAAAGTGGATGATAAAACGGCATTTATCAAAGTTTTAAGGGAGAAATTAGAAGCGTTAAATACTTCCTACAGCATAAGCAAAGAGGTTAACTATTTAAAGATGGCTCATAATACTTCTAAAATTATAATTAGTACCTTAGATGTATTGCGACCAGAATTTGAAAGTAAATTAGACAAGCAGTTTCTAATCAATGAAACCTACCCTTCCTTTCAAACAGCCGTCTCCATAGCTTATAAATTATACGATACAACTAAAAACCCTATGTATATTGATGATGCTTTTCACTTTATAGAAAAGAGCAAAAGCATTTCGTTATTAGAAGCACATCGAAATGCTGAAGCCACAAAATACGGAAACGTGCCCAATGAAATTCTTGTAAAAGGCCAGGAACTCAGAGCTTCTATTTCGTATCTAGAACAGCAGGTGTTTAAAGCTTCTCCCGATGAGATTCAATCGCGGTTAGATACATTAAGTGCTGTAAAAAACAATTACTATAATTATATTGGAAAAATAGAAAAAAACTATGCTACTTATTATGCCTTGAAATATAATACCGATGTGGCTTCTCTGAATAAGACGCAACAGCAGTTACGAAATAATCAGGCGCTTTTGAGCTATTTAAACGCTGAAGAGCATTTGTTTTTAATCGTAATAGATAATCAAAAAAAGGAATTTTTAAAACTTCCGTTTAATGATGAGATAAAGACTTCTATAAAAAATTTATACAGAAAAAGTTCTAAACTAGATATTAACGATCGTTCAATTTATGACGATAGTTATACCATTTATAAAAGTATTTTAGAACCAGGCTTGCTCGAAACCAACGCTTCAGATTTAATAATTTTACCAGATGATGTTTTGTACTACATACCGTTTGATGCATTACATACTTCAATTAGTAATAAACCATCTTTTTTAATTCACACGCATGCTTTAAGTTATGCTAATTCAGCCACGCTATATCAAGAACAACAAGCTGTTAAAAAGGAAAGAGGCAATAGGTTATTGGTGTTTGCCCCCTCATTTAACGAAAACCAAATTGTTGAAGCAGAACGAGCCCATATGGAACCTCTCCTTTATAATACCAAAGAGGCAGAACATATAGCTCAATATTTTACAACAAAAATTTTTAAGAACAATGAAGCCTCTATTTCTAATTTACAACATGCGGTTAATGCCTATAATTTACTTCATTTTGCAACACATGCTTCAGCAAATGACGAATATCCAGACTATTCCTATTTGGCATTTTCAAAAGACAGCTCAAATTCGAATTTACTTTATGTAAAAGACATCTATAATTACACATTTAATGCAGATATGGCCACATTAAGTGCTTGCCAAACAGGCTTCGGAAAACTTCAAAAAGGCGAAGGTATGTTGAGTTTGGCAAGGGCATTTAACTATGCTGGAGTACCCGCTATTGTTACTACCCTATGGAAAATTAATGATCAAAGTACATCAGACATTATGACTAATTTTTATAAAAATTTAAGTGATGGTCTCAATAAAAAGGAAGCACTAAGACAAGCTAAAATAAAGTATTTAACTGCAAATGCCAATGACCCTTTATTACAACATCCTTATTATTGGTCTGGTATTATAATTTCTGGTAATACTTTAGCGCTCACAACAACCAACTATCTATTGTGGGCTTTTATTGGTGTTATTGGACTAACTGTAATTTTAATATGGGCTAAAAAATTATTCAAACTCTTTTAATAATTTTTTTGCTTCTTTGTTGTTGAATTTTTCTTCGGTAATTACATGTTGTAATAACTTTTTTGCATTTGCTTTATCTTCCAGTTTTAAATATGCCATGGCCATATACCAAGGTGTTTTATCGGTTAAGGTGTCCTTTGTTTTAAGATGTTCTTTTAACAAGGGTAAGGCTTCTTCGGCTTTATTTAACTTTAATAATGCATTTGCTTTATAGAATAAGTAATACGGTTCTTTGGTGGAAGTATATAAATTTGTAAATAAATTTACGGCTTCGTTATAGTTACCTTTTTCATAAGCCATAAAGGCCATCGTTTTTTCATTTTGTTCTGTTGTACCTCGTTCTATAGGCGCAATAACATTTTTATAAGGTTCAAAGTAATTGTTAAACAGCTCATTAGGGCTAGCGTTATTGTTGGCATTAAAGAAGTAGGTTAAGCCCAATAGTAAAACAATGCTTGCGGCAGCCAACCATTTTATATTAAATCTTCTTCGTTTTTGAGGTTTCTTAGCTTCAAAACCAGCAAGTAATGCTCTAAAAGCAGTATCGTCTTCGTGTTGCGTAACTTTTTTTAAATTAATATGGAAATCGACCTCTTTTTTAAAGGCATTATCATTTAATAGTAACGCATCAAACTCAGCCTGTTCTAGTGGCGAAAGCTTATTTTGTATATGTTTTTCTATTAATTTGTCTTTATTCATTCCTTAAGGGCTTAATCATTTCCTTCAAGCTTTTTAAACATCTTGATTTTTGACTTCTTACCACACTTTTACTCGTGTAATCCGTAAGTTCTACAATATCATCAATTGTTAGTCCTCTATAATAGAATAAGGTTAACACTTCTCTGCACTTTTTTCCTAATTTTTTAAAATGAGTTCTTAATAATTGTTGTTCTATGGTAAGTTCTTCGTTTTCGAATTCTATATCAACTTTTTCAATATTTGAATATTCAGAAAGTACATCTGTGTTTAGCGTAAAGGTTTTCTTTTTCTCTTTTAATAAATCAAAAATCATAAATTTCCCTATACCAAATAGATAGGTTTTTAAGGAGCTTTTTACGTTAGCTAATTTCCCATTGATGGCATGTTTTCTTAAGGCGATAAAAGCTTCTTGGTATATATCTATAAGATCGTCGTTATCTAAACCATACTTCTTTCCAAAGTTCAGAAAAGCATTTTTATGGGCAGCATAGAGTTCTTGAATCTCTTTAGGCTTTCCATGGATAAAAGAGTTAATGTGTTTTTCTTCCATTTAGTATGTCATAATTAAGCCAAAAGAAAAAAATGTAAAAAATTTAGAAACTAATGTTAACATTTAGATCCAGCAAGGTACTAAAGGTAAATATAAAAACTAAAATATTATGAACTTTTTAATGAAAAATCCCAGCCTATCTCGATTTAACGGGGGACAGCCAAAGAGCACTAGTAATTTTATGAGTAAAAATCTTAAAAACAAATTTAGTTATGCCGTTGTAATAATGCTAACGTTACTGTTTATCTCTTGTAGTGGTGACGATGGCGCCATGGGTCCAGCTGGCGCAAACGGACAAAATGGTGCCGATGGTCAAAATGGTCTAGATGGTAATGCCAATGTAACAACTGTTTTGGTAGAAGACACGCGTTTACTTAGCGGCCAGGATAACATTATTGCAGTAAATGGTATTACACAAGATATTTTAGACCATGGTGCTGTTTTGGTTTATATGCGAATAGGTGATATATGGTATTCGTTACCTTATTTTGGCTTTCTTAATACGATTAATGTTTGGAAGATAGATTTGAATTCTGTGATACTTCGAGTTGACCCTGGGAATACTGTTCTTTTAGATTTCAAATTCGTACTTATAGCTGGCAATAGCGCGAATGCTTCTGCAAACAGTAAAACTAACATCTTTTCTTCTCTAGAAAATAATGGTATAGATGTAAATGATTACAATCAAGTAGCAGCGTTTTTTAAATTGGAATAGCCTTACCCAAAACAACATGAAGACTTCTTTTCATGGACTAGCCGTGGGAAAAGTTGAATTGGAAACCCTAAAGGGAATAATTTAGTGATTTGAACCAAATAAAATAACAATCCATGAAAACATTAAATAACAACATTGTAATAGTAACACTACTTCTTTTTGCGAGTCCTGTTTTTTTTGCACAAAACGCTATTCAAGGCGATATAGAAAATTGGACTCATGGCGAAGTACTTTTACTATTTAGCGATTTTATATCCCGAGAAGAAATAACAATGGGCAGTATCTCGGCTCAGGGCAAAATTACTATCGATTTAGATGATGATTTTTTAGAGCAACAAAAAAAGGCTGCCGAAAAAGCTAAAGCAAAAGCCCCTAAAGGATGGAAAATGAAATTTAATACCGTAGCTACTTCTTTTGCTTGTAATGCAGAAGGTGTGGTGTGTGAAAATGATAGTATTGTTTTGTCTGGTCTCCCGCAATTAGAGGCTGTTAGTAAATATGGGCCATCCACTTATGGCTATTTATATTCTACCAATAAAGCACAACTTTCAAGCTGGCTATTCCATTACAGTCAAGTGGATGCGGTAAAGGGATATTATCTAAGGTGGTTTTTTGCGGAAGACAAAGCCTCGGTAAAAGGCTTATACAGTATACCAACTTATACAGGAAATGAAGATGAAAATTATATAAACACAACGGTTTATAATCTAGAGCTTCAAAAAGGATGGAATATCATTAAATATGAAATTACCGAAACTTTCACCTCTCAAACTGGTAAAGTAGCAGCTTCAAAAACAGAGGTAACAAAAATAGATGAGGTTCCTGAGGATGCGCAATGGTTTTTGGTGTCGGAATAGAAAGGGTGCCATTGTTAATTTTCAGAAAATAAAAAATAATAATTAAAATTTTAATGCGATGAAGAATGTTGTAAAAATAATGGCTCTGCTTCTAATGCTTTGTAGTGTAAATATGGAAGCTCAAATTTTTAAAAAGTTAAAGAAATCCGTAGAAAGAGCTGCTGAAGAAGCTGTAATTAGAAAAACAGAGCAAAAGGTTAACGACGAAACTGAAAAAGCTATGGATTCTATTTTAAATCCTAACATAGGAAGTAAAGACAAAAAGAAAAGAAATAAATCTTCTAAACAAAAAGGTAATCAGGATGATGAAACAAGTGAAGACAATTATAATCTAAATGAAGAAAACGGGCAAAATAATTTTGGGGTATATAGCAAGTTTACCTTTATACCAGGAAACAAGCTCTTGTTTTACGACGATTTTGCAAAAGATGCCATAGGCGATTTTCCTGCCAATTGGGAAACTGGGGGCTCTGGAGAAGTGGTAACAATAAGTAACTCTCAAAACAAATGGCTTTCACTTGTTAGACGTTCTGGTTACTTGCCTACTATGGAAAATACACTTCCTGAAAACTATACCATAGAATTCGATTTAACGAATAACGGCTATGGTGAACCAAAATCATTTAGTAAACTTAATTTTCTATTCATGACTAGAAAGGCATACGTTGGAGGTCGTGGGGGTACTTTGGCTGAAGTAGAGATTTTACTTTCGCATAACGGTTTTAATGTTAGGAAGGTTTCAAATTTTGGAGGGGAACTTGACACAAGGGTTGGTAGTACAATAAATCGGAATATACCCGACTATCTGAACAATACGGTTCATATTTCGTTGGCTGTAAACAAAAAAAGGCTAAGAATGTGGGTAAACGAGGAAAAACTGGTCGATTCCCCAAATTTGATACAAGCAAATATTGGCAGGTATTTTATTATAGAAGCAAGGGATGTATTGCCTGAAAAAGGACACTTTGTGGGTATTACCAATTTTAAAATTGCAGAATCTACCGAAGACTTGCGCTCACTATTACTTAAAAACGGAAAATTTAGTACCACAGGAATCTATTTTGATACCGCTGCAGCAACCGTAAAAAAAGAATCTTACGGTATTTTATTAGACATCGCCAATATGCTGCGCGATAACGACGGTATAAATCTTCAAATAGTTGGGCATACCGATAATCAAGGGGAAGCAGATTATAACCAGACACTATCCGAAAGACGGGCAGAAGCTGTAAAACAAATTCTTGTAGATGAATTTGGCATAAATGAAGGCAGGTTACAGTTTATGGGTAAAGGCGAAACGGATGCTATAGACGATAATACAACCGTGAAAGGAAGAGCTAATAATAGACGGGTAGAATTCATTAAAATTTAAAACCAAGAAAAATGGAAACCACAGAAAATAAAATGACAATTTCTGATGAAGGTAAGAAAATAGCCCTAATATCCTATATCACGTTCATAGGCCTTATCATCGCATTTATTATGAACAACGATAAGAAAGATGCTTTTGCGTCTTATCACATTAGGCAATCTTTAGGCTTGGCCGTTACAGGATTGGCATTACTGTTTATTGGCATGATTCCCATTTTGGGATGGATTATAAACATACTTGGCATGTTTGTGCTCCTTTATATGTGGGTAATAGGTTTAATGAATGCCATTAACGGAAAAGAAAAAGAAGTCCCTTTTTTAGGGGAAAAATTTAAAATCTGGTTTAAAAATATTTAAAAAATGAAAACAATACTAAAACTCCTTTCGCTAATACTACTAGTAAATATCAGTTTTTCTTGTAGTAAAGATGACGATACAACACAAGCCATTGTACCAGAGCCAACAATCGATGTGTATGTGGCAGGGTTTAAAAATAATGGCACCAATAACGTGGCCAAGTTATGGAAAAACGGACAATTTACAGATTTAACAGATGGCACAAAAGATGCACAAGCCCATTCTGTTTTTGTTTCTGGAGATAATGTTTACGTGGGTGGCTACGAATTTAATGGTACTAACAATGTAGCAAAAATTTGGATAGATGGTGTTCCTACCGTGTTAACAGACGGATCCCATTCGGCACAAGTGTATTCTGTATTTGTTTCAGGGAATGATGTCTATGCAGCAGGCGTAGAATATAAAGCAAATGGTTATGGCGTAGCAAAAGTTTGGAAAAATGGGGTAGCCACAAGTCTGTCTGCCCAAGCATACGATGGCATTGCCTTCTCTATTTATGTTTATGAAAATGATGTATATGTAGCTGGGAGGGTGTATGATGGCATAGAATATACTGCACAAGTCTGGAGAAATGGCGTGGCAATACCGTTAACAGATGGAAAGAATAACGCTAGTGCTAATTCGGTTTTTGTTTCTCAAGGCGATGTGTATGTGACTGGTTACGAGCAAGTAGAGCTTAAGTTTAATGCCGTTTTGTGGAAAAACGGAGAACCCACTTCTTTGTCTAAAGTCAACCATAATGCTGTTGCTAACGCGGTACATGTTGTTGGTAAAGATGTTTATGTAGCAGGCTATGAAAGTAGTGGTGAAGGTGCGGCCGTTGTTTGGAAAAATGGCGAAGCCATCCATTTAACAGACGGGATAATAAACGCTGGAGTTTTTTCGATTTTTGTTTTAGATGATGATGTTTACGCCTCGGGGTACCATTTTAACACAAATGAAGACAAAAGTATAGCCAAAATTTGGAAAAATGATACGGAAACCCTTCTAACCGATGGTGCATTGACCGCAATTGCCAAATCTATTTTTGTAACTAAAAATTAACTTAAACTAAAAATCATGAAAAAATCAATTAAAAATTCAGCAAAATATTTTTTAGCAGTATTTGCTTTAATTTCTTTAACAATGTCCTGTTCTCCAGAAGACGGCATAGATGGCAAAGACGGTAAAGATGGTATAGATGGCATAGATGGTAAAGATGGTAAAGATGGAGTTCCCACTTATTACAACCCAATAACTATTACAGATATGAACGTTGGTCGTGTAGATGTTTCAACAACAAATACCGATTTAAACATTGGCACAAAAACGTTTACTAAAATAGATGAAAATACGCAAATAGACATAAAATTTAGGGCGAATATCAAGTCTGGCACTTTTAGTAAAACTCCTGCTGCCATTAAATTCGAATTGTTTGTAAATGGAGGTAGGGGCAATGCATCATCTGTGTATTGGATACAAACGAGCAATACCACAGAATTTGTGATTTTAGATAGTGTTTTTTCTTATCTGCCCATTGGCACACATACTATTACTATTAGTGCCAGAATGAACCATGATACTTCAACTGGAGTGTTTGTAGATCCAGGGAATTTAGGAGGCAAAATTATTGTTCAAGAGCGTTAATAATCTAGTATCATAAAGCATAACAAAATATATAAAATCATGAAAAAAGCAATTAAAATTTTAGTCACATACGTTATTCTGCTGTTAACGTCTTTTACAATATACGCCCAGACCGATTATTGGACTGGAGCGTGGAATACCAAATTTGGTAAAGTAACCATAAGAAAAAATGGAGATAAATATTCTGGTTTTTTTCCAAAGGGACAATTAACACAAATAAGAGTACAAGATGGTGCACTCATAGGCTATTACTCTCGTATGGTAGCAAAATATGATAAAAGCAGTCTTGGAAAAAAAGGGACATTCAAATTTATACTGTCTAACGATAAAGCAAAATTCGATGGGTATCATAAATCGGAAACTGATGCAAGATGGCGTTCAGAAAACTGGAACGGCGAAAAAATATGGGGAACAGTTATGCCCGTAATTGTATCGAATAATCTCCTCACTGCGGTTAAGCCAACATGGACTGGGACTTGGGAGACAGATACTTTTGGGAGACTTAAAGTATGGGATACAGGCACTAAATATAAAAACAGTAAGAACGCAATCAGAATTGAAGGAAGATTCTTTATTAAAGGCGGTGGAGACTTTATAGACATTTTTGATGTAGAAGGCTACAGTAGTACTTCTAAACCTAAGGTGTTTAAAGGAAGTTTTAATCATAATGGAAGATATGGGTATTTCGAGTTAAAATTTGGCTCTCCAACCGATAATGATTTTAAGGGCTATTTAAATTACAATAAGTCACTTCCATCGGTAAAACCCGTTAGACACGAAAAAAGAGTGTATGTGAAGGGTAAAAGAACCTCATCGGCAAAGCCAAACATGAACACTTATTAATTTATAAAATTATGCGTTTCCTATTCTTAATATTACTGTCGGTTTTTTTGTTTTCGTGCAACAATAGCACAAAAGAAAAAGATGGCTTTGTGAACGGTATTTTAGAGGATTTCTCAAAAATGCCAGATTCTGTTATCTATAAAGGTTTTGCCATTTTGGATACCATCCAATTAAAGCCGGTAGATGAATTGGTAAAAGAGCTACGGCGAATTCCAGACTTACAGGAAATTGGTGTAGGAGACGAATTATTAAGGTTTAGGCTTAAAAATGGCCCTGTGATGTTAATAAAACTAAAAGAATTTTCTTCGTTAACCAAAGGAGGAGCGACTAACACAGCAATTCCTCCTAAACTCTTGTTGAATACAGTAATTGCCGAAGAAAACTCGGCTAACGTCGTTGGTGCACAACGTGGCGAAAACAGGCAACATAAAAAAGCATTGATACTAGCACCTTATGAATGGCAATTTGAAAATGACGATGCTAAAGTTCCTTATTCAAAACTTAAAAATCATAGAAATTATAAAGGTAATATTAATTACAAATCAAATAAAACAGAAGCTTCTCAAAACATTACTATTGATGATTATTTATCATTTAATGATTATGATATGGTGTATTTAAGTTCGCATGGATCAAAAACATGTAATATGAAGGGAGATGCCATAGAATCTACAAGTAATTGCCATTCCTATATATCATCAGGTATAAAATTTAGAAAAAATGAGCGCCAACAATTATTCGATTTGTTAAAAAGTAAAAACGTTAGAGGAATTGCATTTGGAGAAGCGGAAATGTTTTTTATACCTAAATTCTTTTCTAATGCTTATTCCGAATTAAATAATAAGCTTTTTATTTTTAGTGCTTGTCAGCTAGGACAAGAAGGCGACTTAGGTCGCACATTTAGTGGTATTCTAAAAAACGGACAACTTTTTTATTGGCAAAACACCATTGCTGTTAAAGATGCTTTTAAAGCTTTTGATAATATGTTCGATAGAATGTTGCAGTATGGAGAAACCGCCCCAACGGCCTTCGAAAATATGCCCGATAACCTAAAAAAAAACATACCACTCTATAAAAGCGAAAAAAAAAGAGGTGATTCTGTTGAGGTTTTTAATTACTTAAAAATGGCAACCAAAGGCCATGCCATGCACATCATAGAACCCATAAGTTTTATAGACGAAAAAACTAAAAAAGAACTACAAGAAGACACGGTTTATCCTTTTGAAGGTATTCTGGAAGATGACCAGCCAGAAGAGGCGAGTTTTACCTTAGAGTTTTTAGGTTACACCGCACAAGAAATGGAAGAGAAAAGCATGAGTTTTTCCTTAAAAGTAGATGGTAATACGGTGCTGGATCATGTTGCATTTGTTCCTGATGCCGATCCCTACGATAATATAGAAGTAAAAACTGGTAAAAACGAAAAAATAACGCGTGTTACTTTTAAAAGTGTAAATCTAAAAAAAGATCTTAAAAAAAATAGCAAGGTAAAACTAGAGGCTTTTTTTCATTTTAATGAAGAAAATTACGGTTACCAAATGATTAATGTAAGTACAGGAAGCTCTGATATGCGCATTGTCATGAAAGCACCAGGAGGGACGATTAATATGTTTTTTGATGCCGATAACTACGGCCTTAAAATGACTCACCCGTCAGAAGGCCAGACGATGTATTCAGACGCCGAAGGCTATGTATATGTAAACGTCCCAGGTAAAGGCTGGATGAAAACCAAGTTAGCTCAAATGTTTGGTGCTATGGCACAGCTTGTTCCCATAAAAATGGATATTACCGGGCTAAAGATGAACAAAGGATCGGTAATGCATAAAATACCCGCTTTTGCCGCAGAAATCAATATTTCTATGCTAGAAAAAGAACCTAAGGCGAAAAAAATTAGTGGTGGCATTGGTACAGAAAAAACAGTTTTTATTTATGAAGGTAGGCTTACCATCACTTTTGATAGTAAAAAAAGACTGGAATCTTTAGTTGAAAATGGTGCGAACATACATTATTACTATGAAGAACAGCATATAACCATGCCAAGTGCACAAACCCTTACCATGTCATCATTTATTAACTGACAGATTCTAGATTCGGTTTATTTATAACAATATACTCCGAATTTCTAAAAAAAAGCCTGATGCAGTGATAATCGCACATCGACATTGAAAACCTTAAAAAAAAGAAAAAGATGAAACAGCTTTTAAAACAACTAATAACTACACTAAAAGTAGGCGCAATGGCAATTCTATTGCTAAGTACCGTAGCATGCGATAAGGACGATGAACCAACTATTCAGAAGACCGCTTTTGAACCGACCTCACTTCAAGGCAATAATTTAAAATTGACCTATCCTGATGGTAAAATAGAATATATAAAAGGAGATAATATTATAGGTTGGGGGAAGGGAACGCTATTAGGGGGTAATTATTGGAAGCAAGTACGAGGTGGTAATTCAGATATATCATTTGGAATACGAATCAATATGCCCAAAGGCACCAAAAAAGATGAAATCATTGGTGTAGAACTAAAACTGGATGGGTCTAGACTATATCTTCAAAACTCGGCAGATATACCATTACGACCAGAACTGTGGATTAAGGGTACTGGTTTTGATGAATCTAAAAATGCTGTTGGAAAGATAAAAATACTTGAAACCGATAGTTATGATATTATAGGAGAAGTTATGAATGCTGAGGTTTACGACGTTAATGGGAAAACTGTAAAAATATCAGGTTTCTTTTGGAAGAAAAACGCAGAACCTTTTTAGAGATTTTAAAACACTTAATATAAAAACTTATAACTATGAAAACCATACTAAAACCCAGTGTCCTTTTACTACTTATTATGGTCATTTTTGCTTGTAGTAAAAATAATGATGCTGAAATAATCGATAAAGTAGAATCTGAAACCGCTGTATATGCCGTTGGATACGAATCTGATGGGGATAAAAATATTGCCAAAATATGGAAAAATGGATCGGCCACAGCCTTAACAAATGGCGATAATGATGCATACGCCCTCGGTGTATATGTTTCTGGAAATGATGTCTATGTAGGCGGATTTGAAAGCAATGGAACAAATAATGTTGCAACAATTTGGAAAAATGGTGTAAAAACAGAACTATCAAACGGAGAGACTAATGCACAAATATTTGCTTTACAAGTTTCTAGTAATAATGTATATGCAGTGGGACGTGAAAGCGATGGAACAAAAAATATTGCAACGCTTTGGAAAAACGGTGTGAAAACGCTTCTATCAGATGGTCCCTATAAATCGATTGCGAATTCAATACATATATCAGGTAGTAATGTTTATGTTGCTGGAGTGGTACACAATGGAACAAATTATATGGCAACTGTTTGGAAAAATGGTGCAGCTACTCCATTAACCGATGGAACAAATATTGCATCGGCCTCCGCTATTTCTGTATTAGGAAATGATGTATATGTTGGAGGTTACGAATTTCAAGGAAAAATAAAGGTAGCCACTTTATGGAAGAATGGCGAAAAAATAAAGTTATCAGATGGTTCCAGTCAAGCCAATGTGTCATCAATTTGTGTCTCTGGTAATAATTTACATGTAGTCGTAAATGATGGTTTTGTAGTAAAACTATGGAAAAACGGTGTTTTTACACCAATAACCGACGGAAAAAGTTTTGTCTCTGCTCAATCGCTTTTTATTTCAGATAACGATACCTATTTAACAGGTTATGAAAGGCTTGGTAAAAAAGACGTTGCAATGCTTTGGGTAAATGGTGTGAGATCACCACTTACCGATGGCAACTATAAGGCGCATGCTAACAACGTTTTCGTCACTAAAAAATAAAACAATTTAAAAACAATTCATAACATAAAACAAAATAACCATGAAAACAGCAAAAATCACATTCGTATTAATGGCCTTTCTATTCACAGCTTCATTTTCCTTTTCACAATCGGTTGAAGGCAGGTTGGCTATTAAAGGATTTACAAACGGTAAGACCATTAAACAAAACACACCTGTAGCATTATTTAAAGCTTTTAAAGATGGTGTTTATAGCATCAATTTTAACTTTAAGTCAAACGATCTCGGGCCTGAAGGTATCGTACTTTTTGATATGAAAACCACTGTAAAACACAATGGTAAAATTATTTCGGAAACTTCGCGTGGCGGCTGGCCTTGGATACCAGGCGATATGTTTGTGCCTATCGAAGCTTTCGACGCTATCCCAGCATGGCAGAAACATGCAGAAAAAGGACTTCCAGTTAGTATTCCCGGTAAGTATGAAATCATTTTACAATTTGTTCCATCAAAAGGGCAAAAAGTAAAAGGGAGTATTAGTCCAGCCACTATGCAATTTACTATCGAGTAATAATTAAAATAAACTGCTATAAATAACACAAAAACCATGAGAAAATTATTATATATATCTGTGTTCGCCCTATTGCTTTTTTCATGTAAAGGCAATGGGCAATCCACAAATGCTGTCGCAAAGCATGATAACGTGAAAGGCGTTGTTTCAGATTCAGACAATCAAGAGGTGTTTAGTGGCGATTATAACGATTTATTAACCTTAGAATTGGCATCAAGGATTACTGGTTTTGAGCCTTCAAAAGCAAGAAAAACTCATGCATTAAAGAGGATGACAGGAGAAATTTTGAGATATAATTGGGAAAATGGAAGAGAGGAAATAAAAGAGAAATCGGCTTCAAATCGTAAAAGAAAGACCTACCCACGTTCTGATCTTGTCCAAATAAAATGGGTTGACACCGAGGCAGATCTGGCATCCTTTTTAGAATTTATTGAGCCAGAAGAACATCCCGAATTGTTAAAAATAACAGATGTGGGAGACAGGGCTTACTGGAATTCGAAAAAGAGCTATTTACAGGTATATTATAATGGGGTTTCTTTTACCCTTCAAGTAGATATTTCAAATGATGAGGTTTCAGATAAAGAAAAAACAATAGCCTTGGCAAAATTAATTATAGCAGAGCGCATAAAATAAACAATTTTTAAAATTAATCATTATGAAAAATTTACTAAAACTAACACTGGTTGTTTTGCTTGTTTTGGCTTGTAAAGAATCTAAAGAAACCAAGATTATAGAGGGCTTAATGAACGAAGTAACGGGAAAAAACGAGGACATCAATGCGAAATATAATGTTTTAATGAAGGATTTGGCAACAAAAACCCTACTAACAAACGAGCAATTAGTTGAGGCTTTTCCAAAAAAATTAGGGCGCTTAAGTCTTGATTCTGATGAGGGCAGAATTACCTCAAGTAACACGGTTAAAGGAAGTTTTGGAAATGGCACTATTAGATTGGAGATTTTAGATGCCGCTGGTGCCAATGCTATGGGAGCAATCATTCCATTAAAAATGTTAGAAATCAACAACATAACATCAGAGAATAACAATACCATTCGCTATTCAAAAAAAGAGCGTAGTGGCATTTTAACCTTTGGAACTGATCGTGATACATCTGTTGGAGCAGATTATGAAGCTGAACTTCGGTTTCTTTACGATAATCGCTTTTATGTAACGCTGGAAGGTAAAGAGATGGATGTTGATGCGCTATGGAACCATTTTGGGGTTGAAAATTTAAAGACTTTTAAAGATTTTAACAAATAAGCGGTACAACTATGGAATTTTTCGCAACACTAAGTCAATCTCAAATAGCCAGTATTATTTTACAATTGGTGGTATTGCCTATTTTAGTTTTTAAATTGCGATTATTTTGGTGGGCAAAACAATCGGTGCATTGGCCAAGAGCAAAAGGCCTGGTGGTAAAAGGCCTCGATTTTCCACTTTCTAAAACCATAGATTTTTTATATACCTATAACGTCAAGGGCATAAGCTATAAAGGACAAAAACCATTTTTTGCCAATTCTTTTAAGCATTTTTCAAAAAGGAAGGCTTCATTATTAATGCACAACTACACTCAGGGCAAGGAAGTGAGTGTTTTCTATAAGCCTTCAAACCATAAAATATCAACATTAGAACCTGGTAGAAAAGATGGCTTAGTTGGTGTTTTAGTGCTACTTGCTTTGCTTTTTTTGTTGGGGTTTATAACGTATAGCAACCCTGCTTTAATAACAGAGATTATAGATTACTTTCAAAATTTATCCACTGGAAAATAAAATCTAATTGATATGAAGTATCCAAGACTAAAACTTGATATTCAAGAAATGCTTAAATGGATGTCGCATTTGCCCGATGAAAAACAATAAATATAAACACATGAAAAAGATCTTAATAATTGTAATGCTTTTATCAGTTCAGGTCGTTTTTGCTCAAACGCCAGAACAGCAAAAAATGATAGAAAAAGCCGAAAGGATGCGAGACAGTATTTTAAATAGCCCAGAAATGAAAGCGGTAATGCAGCAAGATGAGGTTATGAAAAAAAAACAAAAATCAAATACTAAAACAAAACAGAAAACCATCCCTAATGTTAAAGCCAAATACGATAAATACTGGACCAATACATTGTCCAGTAATAACGATACAAAACTTAAAGGATGGAATAATGGCGTTGCCTATTTAGTTTTCGATTATGGTTATGACCTAAGAAAGGATGAAGTCCAATACGTAAAGGTTGGTGGTATTAAAGCAGATGGGACTATTGAATTGAATCCTAAAAACAAAGTTCCAATATTAAAGCCTTTAAAAGACTTTAAGCATAGCAATAGGCTTTTTGATATACATGATCCAGAGTCCTATCAATTAACTAATGAGGATACAGGCTTTAAGCTTAATTCTTATTTGTTAGTGTATCAAAATGGTGTTAAAATTGGGACTTTAACCATTGGCAATTCTGTAAAAGTTACCCGAAACCTATTAACACCAGGCGATTTATATTATGGTGATGAAGGCTATTTGTTGTCTTGGGTTTATGCAGAAGAAGCCTGCACATTAAAAGCTAATGAAGATTTTAAAGGCGATTTAAGTAATACGGGCACGCCATTAATTGTAGAAACCAATGAGACTTACAATCTAATTTTTAAACCAGGTTGGAATTTAGTATAAACCGAAGTTATCGGGACTTATACATTCCCCGATGCTCCCGAAGAAGACCGATCGAGATATAAAAAACACAGACATACTGTTGTGTCTTCTATTCCTGAGGGTGCTACTTATTTCTTTAGAAAATCACCTCAGTATTAATTTTTATTAAAGAGGCATAAAAGAAAAATGCTACTAAACCCTAATTGTAAATTAAATTGGAAAGTGACTTTAAGATGATAATTTTATTTAGTAATTTTATAATTAATGTCCAACTAAAAACGGTTTAGAATCGTTAATCTCTTTAAATTAAAACAAAGAACTTGACGCGTCTTTTAAAATGATATCATGTTTATATAAAACATTTATAAAGAGTTCGATGAGATGTTTTATTAATTAACTCACTTCTGCCAATCAGTTAGTTAGAATCTAGTCTAGGTTCTAATGTCTAAAAGCGAAGCGGTCTTATGTCTTTTATCGGACATTAATGTAATTTTAAATACTTATAAATTAGCATTAAACGTGTTTTTATGAACATAGAACAGCTTCGAGACTATTGCATTTCAAAAAAAGGCGTCACAGAAGGCTTTCCTTTTGATGAAAACGCCTTGGCATTTAAAGTGTTAGGAAAAATTTTTGTCATCACCACTTTAGACAGTTGGGAAAACCGCGAAGCCACTATTAATTTAAAAGCCAACCCAGAATACTCCCAAGAGTTAAGAGCTGCATACAGTAGCATTCGACCAGGGTTTCATATGAATAAAAAACATTGGAACTCGCTATATCTCGATGAAGGCGAATTAGAAAACAAACTCATTTTAAAGCTTATCGATCATTCTTACGATTGCGTTGTTAAAACATTACCTAAAAAACTTCAAGACACCTTAAAGTAGCACATTTGCCTAATGTGCTTTTAAGCTGTATTATTGCAAAAAGTAAAATACCATGAGTTTATTACAAACACTACAAGAACGAAGTAATAATGCTTGCGAATTATGCACAGCTACCGAAAATTTAGAGATATACGAAGTGCCACCAACATCTACTGCTGGTGTCGATGGCAGTTTACTGGCTTGTACCACCTGTATCGCTCAAATTAATAATCCAGAAACTACAGATGCCAACCACTGGCGTTGTTTAAACGATAGTATGTGGAGCGAGCACCAAGCTGTAAAAGTGGTGGCTTGGAGAATGCTAAGCCGATTAAAAGCAGAAGGTTGGCCACAAGATTTGCTGGATATGATGTATTTAGAAGATGATGTTCTAGAATTTGCAAAAGCTACGGGCGAAGGTATCGATGAGGCCGATAAAATAATTCACAGAGATGTAAACGGTGTGGTTTTAGAAGCTGGAGATTCGGTGGTTTTAATAAAAGACCTTAAAGTAAAAGGCTCTAGTATGGTTGCCAAACAAGGCACAGCGGTTAGAAACATTCGTTTAGACCGTGATAACGATAAATATATTGAAGGTAAAGTAGGTGCCACTCAAATTGTTATAATTACCGATTACGTCAAGAAATTATAAGGTTTTGGATTTAAATTAGACATAATCGACTTAAGACTTTATGACTTAAGACTAAAATACTTGTATTAATTATAGCTTTAGGATTAATGGAAGCATCGAATTATCATCAATCGAGAATTTTAGATCCTTTTGTCCTATGTCAAATTCTATGAACCAATATTATTAATTCGCTTTTAGCGGTAATTGTTTTTCTTGTATTGCGACGGACTCATTTTTTTAATAATTCTAAACTGCCTGTTGAAATTAGACATATTATTGAATCCTGTTTTTTCGGCAATCTCGGAAACAGAAAAATCGTTGTCTGATAGTAAAAGTCTGCAAGCTCGTTCTAGGCGTACTTCGTTTAAAAATTGGATATAGGTTTTATTAGTACATTTTTTAAAGTACTTGCAAAACGCGTTTTTGGTCATACTAGAAACCTCGGCAATGGTATCTAAACTAATGTCGTTTTGAAAGTTGTTCATGGTATATCCAATAACACGTCGCATTCTTTGGCCTTCATTTGCCGAGAATTTTTTCTCATAGACAAAAGAAGATAAGCTCTTGTATTTGCATTTTGAAGTGATTTTTAAAATTTGAAGCAGGGCAATAAATCGGTTTAATTTAGTGGTTTTTTCAATCTTAAAAAACAAGTCTATCAAGGTTTTTTTTTTAGATGTTGCTTTAAAGCCATGCTTAGCACGTTTAAAAAATGCAGTAAGTTCTTTTAAGTCTTCTAACTGAAAAAAGTCAGTACCAAAAGAATTTTCAGTAAAAAACAAACTTAACATGTGCGATTTGCTAGACGCATTCAAATTACTTTTAAAAACGTGTGGTAAATCGCTTCCTATTACTAAAACATCATTGGCTTTGTAGTAATTAATAGAATCGCCAACAATTAAAGTGCCTTCGCCTTCAACAATAAAACTAATTTGAATTTCTTCGTGTTGGTGTAGTTTATCGTAAAACGAAGTACCATAATCCCGCTGAAAAACAAAGGCGTCATTAAGTTGTTTTGGTATGCTAAAAGGAAGTGCTTTCAAATAATTTAGTATTCTGTAGTTCCGATAAGAAAGTTTAGGCAAAAATACATAAATAATATGCTATTTTAAATGTTTTAGTTCATTATTGGATAGTTTAATATATATGTGCGAGTAAAAACAACTGGTTTATCACATTAAACTTTAAGGATTAAAGGCTTTTATCAAGTCTCATGTATTGGTCATCTAAAAAAAGATATTAAATTAGCGGCTTGCGTTAAATGTATGCTGGTATTAACATGGTAAAGGCTGTTACTTCCCATAACCATTTATTTTAATACATAAGAGGCTTAATTTTTTACAATGAATCATAGCCGGCTATCATCATTTTAAAATGTTTTAAACTTAAAAAATTAAAAAATAAAAATGAAACACATATCTGTTTTACTACTGGCGTTATTGTGGAGCTTAACCCCTGTGCAGGCACAACAACTTACTAAAAACGATTATAAACGTGCTGTAGGTTTTATGCACGATAATTTTAATAACAAAACGGTATTTAACCTCAATACCCCTGTGCATTGGTTTAAAGATAATTCTGGGATTTGGTTTGTAGATTATAGTAAAGACAAGAAAACTTATAAAACGGTTAATTTTAAAACTTATAAAGTCGTCAACCTTTTTAATCACGATAAGTTAGCAAAAGCTCTATCGCAATTCGCTAAAAAGCCAGTTGAAGCATATGCCATTTCCATTTCTAATATTGAAAGCTCTAAAAAAGGCAATCTAGATTTTACTTTTGAAGAAGAGAAATACCGTTTAAACCTGAGGTCTTATCAAATTCAAAACATAGAAAAAAAGCAAGAAGAAGCACCCGATGCTTTTGAAAAAAAATCACCCGACGGAAAATGGATTGCTTACACCGAAGCTTACAATCTGTTTATTAAATCGACTGAAACTAACGCGGTACATCAATTAAGTTTCGATGGTAAAAAAGGGTATGAGTATGGTACTTATTACGGTTGGTACGATACAATTGAAGGCGAAAATGGCGAACGACCAAAGCGTTTTAGCGTAAGTTGGTCTCCAGACTCGAAGTGGATTTCTACAAATCTCGTAGATTTTAGAAATGCCGAAAAAATGTATTTGCTAGACCATAGTATCGATTCGCTCTACCGTCCAAAATTACTGTCGTACTATCGTGGTTCGCCTGGCGATACTACCATGGTAAAGGTAACGCCTACTTTCTTTAATGTCGAAACCAAAAAACAAGTACATAGCAATTTACCAACCAATACGCATATTAATGCGGTTTCTATTCAAAGCTTAGATAAATCTGGAACCTTCTTGGCAAGCTATGCCGAGCGTGGTTATAAAAGAGAAGTGGTGAAGCATATTGATTTGAACCATGGGAAAGAAGAAACCTTAATAGAAGAAACCAGTGAAACGAATATTGATAACTTTTGGTTTAAAATGTTAGATGATAACCAAAACATCATCTTTTTATCGGAGCGTAGTGGTTGGAGACAGCTCTATATGGTTAATATACAGACTAAAGAAACTAAAGCTTTAACGCAGGGTGATTACTACATAAATTCGGTAGTTTATACCAATACAAAAAACGAGGAGATTTATTTTCTAGCCTCAGGAAAAGAGGCTGATAGCAATCCTTATCATCAAAAGCTTTATAAGGTTGGTTATAATGGCGATGTTACGAATTTAACCCCAGAAAACACACATCATATCGTCAGTTTTTCAAAAGATGGTAAGTATTTTGTAGATAATTATTCAACCATAAGCATCCCGACTACATCCGTTTTAAGAGATTCGAAAACGGGTAAGATACTGGCTAATTTAACGCGTGCCGATGTTTCGCAAGCCGAGGATATGGGTTGGAGAGCTCCAGAGCCTTTCTCATTAATGGCTAAAGATGGTAAAACAACTATTTACGGCGCTTTTTGGAAACCCACAAATTTTGATGCTTCAAAAACTTATCCCATAATTGATGCGACTTATACAGGGCCACATACACAGCGTTTCCCAAAATCGTTTAATCGTGCTTTCGATAATCAGTCTCTCGCCGAATTAGGTTTTATCGTGGTTCAAATTGATGGTCTTGGCACAGCAGGACGCTCAAAAGCCTTTCTTAACCACTCGTACAAAAACATGAAAAATAATTTGGAAGATCATGTGCTGGCTATAAAACATTTAGGTAAACAATATACTTGGGTAGATACAAATCGCGTTGGAATTTTTGGACACTCAGCGGGAGGTTACGATACAGGTAGAGCCTTATTGGCTTTCCCAGATTTTTATAAGGTTGGTGTCGCCAGTGCTGGAGATCACGATTTTAGAATGGAAAAAGCTTGGTGGCCAGAAATGTATCAAGGTTGGCCAGTAGACGAAACGTACGAGACGGCCTCCAATATCACTAACGCCAAAAATTTAAAAGGGAAGCTGTTATTGGTACACGGCGGTATCGACGAGAATGTAAACCCTTCGGCAACTTTTAAATTTGCCGAGGCTCTAATAAAAGCCAATAAAGATTTTGATTTGTTAATATTACCAAACCAGAGGCATGGTTTTACAGGAATACACAGAAAATATTTTATTAAAAAACGTTGGAATTATTTTGTTGAACACCTATTAGAAGCCAAACCAATTTGGGATTTCGAATGGGAATAATTGGTGTTGTTTTGTAATACGGCATCAAATGAAAAACGTTTTAAAAGTATAATAAATTTGTTTTATTTTGTAATAGAGACCTAACAGGTTTCAAAAAAATGTTAGGTCTTTATTATTGTGAGAATGATTAGTTGTTAACGTTCTAAATTTATTTTCGCTCAGCGCATCATTTTATTTCTATTAATAAGAAACAAAAAAATTAAAATCCGTAATATCATCCGAATAAAAAATCATTATTCAGAAAAATCATTAAAACCATGAGATACCATCCAATTTCAAATACGCTTTTCATAAAAAACAGAACACAGTTTTGTTCTAAAATGAAAGCCAATACCATTGCCATTTTAAGCTCTAATGATGTCAAGCACAACAATGCCGACGATGTTATGGGGTTCACTCAAAACAACGATTTGTTTTACCTTTCTGGAATCGACCAAGAAGACACTATTTTAGTTTTATATCCCGATGCGTACAAAAAAGAAAACCGCGAAATAATATTTATCAAGAAAACCAGCGAGCTTATTAAAATTTGGGACGGTGAAAAATTAACCAAAGCACAGGCCACTGAAATATCTGGAATTACCCGTGTAGAGTGGATTGAAGACTTCGAAATGGCATTGCAATACATGGCTTTTGAGGCCGACGGTTTTTATTTAGGACATAACGAACATTTAAAACGTGCCACAAAAGACCAACAAACCCAACAAGACAGGATGATTGCTTGGTGCAAACAAAAATACCCCTTGCACGACTATTATCGTGCCGCAAAAATCACACGTCAATTGCGTCAAATTAAATCGGAAACCGAAATAGAATTAATCCAAAAAGCGGCCAATATTAGTGTGGCATCCTTCAAACGGGTCTTAAAAGCTTGCAAACCCAATATTAAAGAATACGAATTAGAGGCCGAGTTAACTTATAATTTAATAAAATCTGGAGGCACTAGACATGCTTTTAATCCTATTGTGGCCTCAGGAAAAAATGCCTGTGCGCTTCATTATATTGCCAACGATGCCCTTTGTAAAGATGGGGATATGATTTTAATGGATTTTGGGGTGTGTTATGCCAACTACAACAGCGATACTACACGTTGTTTTCCTGTAAACGGTAAGTTTTCAGAACGACAAAAAGAAGTATATAGCTCGGTTTTAAAATGCTTAAAAGATGGCAGTAAGCTTTTAAAGCCTGGTGTAATCCCTTCTGATTACGAAAAGCAAATGGCCAGTTTAGTAGAAGCCGAATTGATTAAATTAGGACTATTAACTGCCGACGAAGTTCTAAACCAAGATCCAGAACAACCATTATATAAAAAATATTTTATGCATGGTACGGCGCATCATATCGGATTAGATGTGCACGATGTTGGTCTGTATTCGCGCCCACTAGAAGCGGGCATGGTTTTAACTTGCGAACCAGGCATTTATATTCCAGAAGAGGGTATAGGTTGCCGTTTAGAAAACGATTACCTTATCACAAAAGAGGGAAATATTAACTTAACTGAAGCGATGCCTATAGAAATAGAGGATATAGAAGCTTTAATGAATAATTAAAAATATAATTTTATGAGTACAATTGGAATTGGAGGATCAACAATCGAAGCCGAATTACAGGCCATAACACCAAGCGCCCATTTGGTAAAGCCTATTGCTAAAGAAGAATTTCAAACCCGAATAAATAAAGCTTGTAAGCTGATGAAAGCGAACGATGTGCAAGCCCTATATTTAAATGCTGGAACCAACTTGTATTATTTTACAGGGATGCGTTGGAATGCGAGCGAACGTATGGTTGGTGCTTTACTGTTTCCAAATGGTGACATTCATTTTATAGCACCACTATTTGAAGAGGGCACGATTTTAGATTTTATGAGTGTTGAAGGCAAAATTCATGGTTGGGAAGAGCATGAAAGTCCCTACCAATTATTTAATGATATTCTAAAAGAAAACGGCGTTCAAAGCGGGACTATTTTTATTGATGAAACCACGTCTTTCTTTATATCAGATGGTATAGCGCAAGCATCGCCCGCCTTTACGTTTACTAATGCTAACCCGATTATTTCGGCGTGTAGAATGGTGAAGTCTGAGGCCGAAATAGCAATTATTCAACATGCTATGAATATTACTTTAGAAGTCCAAAAAGCGACAGCTAGAATTTTAAAAGTGGGTATTAGCGCTCAGGAAGTAGTCGATTTTATCCATGAAGCACATAAGCGTTATGGCATTGCTTCGGGCTCTTATTTTTGTATTGTGCTGTTTGGAAAAGACACCTCGTTTCCGCATGGTGTAAAAACGCCTAAGAATTTAGAGCAGAACGAGATGGTTTTAGTCGATACGGGTTGTATGCTTCACGGTTATTTGTCAGATATTACAAGAACCTATGTGTTTGGTGAAGCTAACGATGCACAGCGACGCATTTGGAATATTGAAAAAGAAACCCAACAAGCGGCTTTTGATGCTGCACAATTGGGCAGTAGCTGCGAATCTTTGGATTATGCTGCGCGTAAGGTGTTAGAATCTCATAATTTAGGGCCAGATTATAAACTGCCGGGATTGCCACATCGCGTAGGGCATGGTATTGGCTTAGACATTCACGAATATCCCTATATTGTAAGAGGCGATAAAACTGTTTTAGAACCTGGAATATGTTTTAGTAATGAGCCTATGATTGTGGTACCTGATGCTTTTGGAGTACGCCATGAAGACCATATTTATATGACTGAGAACGGACCAGAATGGTTTACAAAACCTATGCACAGTATTGAAAATCCGTTTGGGATTTTATAGTAAATGGGAAGTTGTGTTCCGCATTTAAAGGTTCGAAATGGTATAAAATCAACACACTATACAATTTTTAGCACATGACATATTTTTAGCGAACGAGCCTAAATGCTTCGTTATCGCGGTGTTGTGGTGGTAATGGAGACCTAACAGGTTTCAGAAACCTTTTAGGTCTTGATTGTCAAGAGTTTAAGGCAGGGTATTATATAATTATGAAAGGTTTTAAAAACCGCTTAGGTCTTGAATATCCTGTAAGTATAAAGTTGTTCGTGTTTTCCAATTGATTTTTATACAAAATCGAATCAACGATCACAAAGCACATTAAAATTGAACCATAGTCATTTCAAAAATTAAAAGAATTACAAAATGAATACAATACGAAACATGATCTTGCTATTTGTGGTAGGTTTAACTCTTAATGGCTGCAAAAAAACGGAGCCTAAACTCGAGGGCTTGGCTTTTAAAGCGCAGCTAGAAGTTTTATTTCCTTCGGCAGAAATTAGTTCGATTACCGTTCAAGATCATTTCAAAGAAGCCTTTCAGCTCATTTTAAAGCAACCTTTAGATCATAATAATTTAGAAGCGGGCACTTTTAACCATTATATTTATGTGTCGCATTCAGATTATTCTAAACCAACTGTTTTAGTGACTGAAGGCTATAGCGCGAGTCCAAGAACTTACGAGTTAAGTCAGGTTTTACAATCGAATCAAGTTATGGTCGAGTATCGATTTTACGGTAAATCCAGACCAGAGCCCATTCCTTGGGAGTATTTAAAAAACGATCAAGCGGTTGAAGATTATCACAGTATAGTTACCAAGTTAAAGCAGCTCTATAAAAACAAATGGATTTCTACAGGAATTAGTAAAGGCGGCGAAACAGCATTAATCTATAAATCTAAATACCCAAACGATATGGATGTGGCTGTGCCCTATGTAGCGCCTTTAATAAACACTCAAGAAGATATTAGAACAGAAAATTTGATAAATACCGTTGGTACCAAGGCTTGCCGAAACAAGATTTCACAATTCCAAAGGCATGTTTTAACCCATAGAGATGCTGTTTTAAAAGATTTAAACGCTTACGCGGAAAAAGAAAACATGACCTTTACGCAAGTTCCCATGGCTGAAGCTTTAGAGTATGCCGTATTGGAATTTCCGTTTTCGTTTTGGCAATGGGGTGGCAACTGCGACGATATCCCAACCGAAGGGGCTTCTACAAACGCGTATTTCGAGTATTTAATTATAATCTCGGGTATGGGGATGTATAATGATGAAGGATTTAATCGTTATTTACCATCATTTTATCAGCACATGATCGAGTTGGGGTATTATAAATTTGATTTAGAGCCCGTAAAAGATTTATTACAAGTTGTAAAATCACCTTCAAATAAAAGATTTGCGCCTAGCGGAGTGGATTTAACCTACAACCCAGATTATATTAAAAACGTAAGGGAATTTGTTGAAAACATGGGCAATCATATTTTATATATAAACGGCGCTTACGATCCTTGGGGGGCTTGTGCGCCTACTCCAAAACCACATGTCGATGCTTTGAAGATGGTTTTAGAAGGCGGTCATCACGGCACTCGAATTAAAGATTTCTCTGAAGAAGACCAACAGAAAATTTACGATAAACTGCGGGAGTGGTTAGGAGATAAGGTGGAAGTGTTTCCTATTAAAGCATCGAAATAGTGTTTTATAAATTTAAGTTAAGTACACGACAAAAATTAATTTTGAGCGCTAAGCACTATCAATTTTCGATCGATTAGAGACCTACCAGGTTTTAAAAACTTGGTAGGTCTTTATTATGAATTAAACATAAGGCGCTAAAAACATGTTACTTATGTTTTTATGAAAGCTTATCGGGTACTAAAACATCGAAGTTTTCAATATTTAAACGCATGTTTATTAAGTGTTTTTTAAAGCCTACTTTTTCGTAGGCTTTTATTGCTGCTATATTATCATGATAAACATCTAACTTAATTTCATAAACCCCGCGTGATTGGCACCATTTTAATAAAGCGTTCATTATTAATTGGTTAAGCTGTTTGCCTCGGTGTTTTTCCGATACAAACATAAACCCAAGATAACCTTGCTTGTCGTGTTTTAAGTAAGGTTTATCGGGTTTAATTTTGGCGTAACCAGAGGCTACAATTTGCTTGTTAATTTCTACAACAAAAACGACTGAGTTTTCACTAGTAATCAATTCAGAAAGGTCGTAATAGGTAATGTGTTCAGCTTTAAGTGTCGTATCAAAAGATCTTTCGGCTTGAATTATGCCTTGTTCAAACTCTAATAAAATGGGTAAATCCTTTAAAGTGGCTTTTCTAATAGTGCTATCCATAATTTAACAAGTGGTATCTGCAATAATTTTCCATTCGCCCTTAATTTTTTTAAACACGAGCATAAAAAAACCACTGGCACGGCCTACGCTTCTTTTTAAATGGTATTCGCCTAGAACAAAGTAGGCACCTTCTCTTATTTTACTAATATCGTTTATTTTAAAATTCAATTCTCCTGTATGTTCTGGGCTTGGGTATCTTTTTTTGTAGCCCTCTAAGGTGTTTTTCCAGCCATAAGTTAAGCCGTTACTACCGTAAAATTTAAGAGAGTCGTTTTTCCAATAGCCTTGCATATAGCCCTCAAGATTATAGTTAGACCATGCCGTTTGTTGAGCCTTTAAAACGTTTTCAATTTCCTTTTTGTCCTCCTGTTCTGAAGATTGCGCCAAGCTAAAAAAAGATGTTGCGATGAATAGTGCCGTTAAAAGATGCTTCATAGTTTTTTGATTTTGATAGTTGTAAATATATAAAAACTTGAGGTGCAGATTGTTGTTTGTCGATTAATTTAGCATGTATTATACTTTCGTCTATCGTTAAAATCTATTCGTCGATTAAATAGTTAAGCTTCTGTTAAAGTTGTTTATTTTTAAATGTCTGACCAGGTATGTGGTTTGGTCATATTTTTGTTTAATTATCAAAACAGCTTCATTATGGAATTAGAGATTACACACTTCAACAATTTTTTCACTATTAAAGGAATTTTAAACAAACGTAATTTAGACGTTTTTAATGCAGAATTTTCATCAATTTTTGAACGTTTAGATAGCCTGACCATTAGTATTGAAAATGTGGAATGGATGGACAAGTCTGGCGTTAATGCTTTGGCAGATTTGCATTATGAGGCTTTAGCTAAAAACAAAAAAATGGCTATTGTTGGTTTAGGGTGTAAAGATTTGTACGAGCATTTTAATAGTAACGCCTTAGTATAAAAGCTCTAGTTTTTAAACAGGAAACACTTCAACACAAATAGTCGGTATCGCGTTGGTTAAGCATTGTCTTTTTTTGCTAAGACACTCTCGATAACAACGGTAGCTAGAATTAGTGCCCCTCCAAGATAGGTATTCATTTCAGGCTTTTCATTTAAAAAAAGGAGTGCAATTACAATACCAAAAACGGGCTGAGCACTACCAATAATGCTAGCCGTACTCACCGAGAAATATCGAAAACTTCCAATAAACATCGAATGTCCAATGGCTGTTGTAACTAGCCCTAATAGGATAATGTATGGGTATTGGGTTTGTATGTTCGTACTGTCCATGGTAAACATGACCGGAAGTAAAATAATACTAACTATTAAGACTTGTTGCATCATGAGTGTAGTACCATTGTACTTGGCAACGTGGCGTTTTAAAATGAGGTTTCGTAAGGCGTAACAAAGAGCTGATAGTAAACCAAATAAAACACCGCTAAAATGGGTGTTCTCGAAGTTAAAATCTGGTGCGAGTATATAAATCCCGAGTAGAACCATGAGTGCCATAACAATATGTATGGGATTAAATTTAGATTTGGTAAATACTGGTTCTAATAGGGCTGTAATTACAGGAAAAGTAAATAAAGACAGCATGCCTATGGCAACATTCGATAATTTTAAGGCATGAAAATAAGTAAGCCAATGGGCGCCCATTAATAGCGCACTTAAAATAATACTGGGCGCATCTTTAAAAGACTTAATTGTTATACTTATTTTTTTATAACGGCAATACATAAATAAAAATACTGCAGCCAGAGCACTTCTAAACCAAATAATAACTGGCGTAGGTAAATCGATAAATTTACCAAGAGCACCAGAGGTGCTCATAAAAATTGTAGCTAATAAAAGTAGAAAAAGATGGTTTTTATGTTCTTTGTACATGTTCTTACGCCTGATGTGTTAGGGATTGTAGTGGAAATCCTTTTGCTTTTTTTGCAAAAGATTGCAACGGAAAGCGCGACCGCCTTTTGCTCTTAAACAGCAAAAGGCGGTAACACCCAAAAACTATTTAGATAATTCGGCAAAATACTTATAAAATAGTGGGATAGTTTCTATGCCTTTTAAGTAGTTAAATACACCGAAATGCTCGTTTGGTGAGTGAATAGCGTCGCTATCTAGGCCAAAACCCATTAAAATAGTTTTACTTTTTAATTCTTGCTCGAACAGTGAAACAATTGGAATACTGCCTCCGCTGCGTTGCGGAATAGGGGTTTTTCCAAAGGTGTCTTGATAGGCTTTACTTGCCGCCTTATAACCCATGCTGTCTATTGGTGTAACATAGCCTTGACCACCATGATGTGGTGTTACTTTTACGGTAACGCCTGCAGGAGCAATATTTTCGAAGTGGGTTTTAAACAATTTTGTGATCTCTTCCCAATCTTGATTAGGTACTAAACGCATGGATATTTTGGCATAGGCTTTACTGGCTATAACAGTTTTTGCACCTTCGCCAGTATAGCCGCCCCAAATACCGTTAACATCTAGGGTTGGACGAATAGAATTTCGCTCGTTAGTGGTGTAACCCGCTTCACCGTATACGGCGCTAATATCTAAGGCCTTCTTGTAGTCCTCTAGATTAAAAGGCGCTTTTGCCATTTGGGCACGTTCTTCTTTCGAGAGCTCTTCAACCTTATCGTAAAAACCTGGTATGGTAATATGATTGTTGTCATCGTGAAGAGAGGCTATCATTTTCGATAAAACGTTTATAGGATTGGCCACAGCGCCACCATATAAACCCGAGTGTAAATCGCGATTTGGTCCTGTAACCTCAACTTCAACGTAGCTTAATCCCCGTAGTCCCGTTGTTATAGAAGGCACATCTTGTGCTATCATACCCGTATCTGAAATTAAAATAACATCGTTTTTTAACTTCTCTTGGTTTTCTTTTACAAATATAGCGAGGTTTGGACTGCCCACTTCTTCTTCGCCTTCTATCATGAATTTAACATTGCAAGGCAATTGATTAGTACGTGTCATAAACTCCAACGCTTTTACATGCATGTACATTTGACCTTTATCATCGCAAGCGCCCCTTGCAAATATGGCTCCTTCTGGGTGTGTTTCTGTTTTTTTAATAACAGGATCGAAAGGGGGGGAGTGCCATAGATTTAACGGATCTGGAGGTTGTACATCGTAATGTCCATAAACTAGAACAGTGGGAAGGTTTTTGTCTATAGTTTTTTCGCCGTAAACTATTGGGTATCCCGCAGTTTCGCATATTACAACATGGTCGCATCCTGCTTCTTTAAGACGAATTGTAACCTGTTCGGCGGTTTTAAGGACCTCCTTTTTATAAGCCGAATCTGCACTAATTGACGGAATTTTTAAAAGGTCGATAAGTTCGTCTAAAAATCGTTGCTGGTGTTCTTTGATATATTCTTTTGTGTTATCCATGTCTTGTTATGTATCGCTTGTTGAGCAAAAATAGAAAAAAAGAATGTTTTTAATGCTAAAGGTGTTTGCAATTTAAAAATGTTGTTTATATTTGCAGTCCTTAACAGCGGGCGTGGTGGAATTGGTAGACACGCTAGACTTAGGATTTAACCTAATAAAAGTTCTTAAAATATTGAAAAAGCGGATGTGGTGGAACTGGTAGACACGTCAGACTTAGGATCTGATGCCGCGAGGTGTGCAGGTTCGATTCCTGTCATCCGCACTTTTTCAACTGCAAAATTGCAGTCATAAAACCTCTCATTTCTGAGAGGTTTTTTTGTTTGGGTACAACATAGGTACAACATTTCCACTTTTATTAGGTGGAACTATAGATTGATACTATATGCTTTCATTTGAAATCAAACCCTATTTCTAACTTTAGAGATTAATAAATTTTGCGTTTTATCAACTTTAGTTCTTTGGTTGAGAGTTTATAATCATACAATATACCCGCAAGATAAACTCGTAAAATACTTCCATCAAAAGACTACGGCATAAAGCCAACGCTTCTTCCACTACTCATTTATTCCGTTTCCTTTTGAGCCAAGATTTTATCTTCCGTTTGGTTTCTGCTCAAATATTGTTTAATCAAAAATTTGAGTATTATGACAACAAAAGCGAGTACCACAAAAAAGCGCAGTCGAACAAAAGTAGCTGCCAAAAAAGAAGTGAACGGAAAAAAAGTCCAGGCACTTAAAATTGAGAATCTGCCTATTGCAAAAGTCAAACCCGACCCGATGCAACCCAGAAAAACGTTTGATGAAAAGTTGCTAGAACAGCTTTCAGAAAGTATTGAGAAGCACGGCGTACTACAACCTATTACGGTAAGGAAATCCAAAAAAGATTATATCATCGTAATGGGCGAGCGTAGGTATCGTGCCAGTAAGTTAGCTGGCAAGAAAACGATACCCTGTATTGTAAGAACGTATAAGGACGATGATGTTCTGGAAATTCAAATCATTGAAAATCTACAAAGACAGGATGTTGAACCTACCGAAGAGGCCGAAGCAATTGCCTTTCTGAGTGAAAAGTATGCACCTGCTGAAATTGCAAAGCGATTGGGCAGAACAGACAACTTTATAAGACAACGCCTAAAGTTAGCAGGATTGATAGAGGGCTTTAAGCACTTTGTACGAAATGGCGAAATGACCATATCCTTGGGCGTAGGTGTAGCGCTCTTTGAACCAGAAGAACAGCAGATGATGTTGGAAACTATGGGCGAGGATTTTAATGCACATCAGATAAACAGGATGATTAAAGACCAGACCTACGATTTGGAAAAAGCATCCTTTGATGTAGCCGATAAAAAATTGGTCCCAAAAGCAGGGTCTTGTGTAGAATGTCCTTTCAATGCTGCAAATCAAGGTAATCTGTTCGGCGAAGGAAAAATGGTCTGTACAAAATCAGCCTGTTTTGAAACTAAGAAAAGTAAATCGTTCTTAAACCTGATTAAGAAATCAAAAAAAGAGAACATCCTGCTAATTCCTGAGATACGACAGTATTGGGCAGATGACGAAAACAATCAGCTCATAATATCACAATTGGAAAAGAATGGATTGAAAGTCTATTTACTGGACGATGTTGAAATCTTAGAAAATCCGATTGAGCCAACAATCGAGGGTATCAAGATAGAATATCAGCATTACGATTATTCTGAAGATGAATTAAAGACAGAATTGGATGAAGCAATGCATAATTATAAAGAAGCATTGGAAAAATTCAATTCAGCAAAAGAAGATGGATTTGTAGATGGTGTTATTTTCCATCCTGAAACGTACAGGAACAAAGAGGTCTTTGTAACGATTATTGAAAAATCAAAGAACGATTCTACGGAATATTCGGCACCATTGGCCAACAGGAAAATGGCAGATTGTACGCCTGAAGAACAAATCGTTAAAATCAACGAAAGAGAAATCCGTAAGAAGCAAATAGAGAACAACAAGCAGTTTGAAGAAGTTGTGCAGATGATTCGTGAAACGAAATATATCGATACGAAGAAGACACTTTCAACGGATGAAATGTCGGCATTCTCGATATCGCTCTTTGAAAATAATGTGGACTATATGAGCCAACAAAAGTATTTCTCAAAGTTCTTGGGCGACACTTCAAAGATGACCAAAGTTGAAATGGTCGATAATTTCAAGAAGAAGTTCAAAAAGGAAATCTTTCACAAGTTGATACGCTATATGCTAACAAAGCAAGTGCATTTTGGCGAAAGCAATCACGTCAATAATCTGACAAACATTTCATTTTACAACGCAATGCAAGGATATTACAAATCCAAGATTGCCAGCATAGAAAAAGAATATGCCGAAAAGAGAGACAAGCGTGAAGCACGTTTGAAAGAGCGTATCACAGTTCTTGAAAAGCAAATTAAGGAACTCAACGATTAGCTTTTGTTGTTTGAAGAAGGGTCGGCATTCGTGCTGGCCCTTTTTCTTTTTTATGATAGTGTTTTAAAAGATGGGTTGATAAGGAAGGGGTTATCAATCAATAGTTAGCGCAAAGATAAACTCGTAAAATACACCCATCAAAAGACTACGGCATAAAGCCAACGCAACATCCTACGCTTATTTATTCCGTTTCCTTTTGAGCTGAGATTTTAGCTTCCGTTTGAGTACTGCTCAAATATTGTTTAATCAAAATATATCATTATGAAACGAGTATCTGAAAAACCTAAAATTTCGCTACAAGAAGCTGAAAAGCATTATCAATCGAGTAGTGAAAATTATGACATTGATAGTGGGGAAAGCCATTTCGCTTACTACAGGGATAAGCATCCCAACTATTACCGAGTATTATCACAAAATGTTTAATCTAAATTCAAAAGCTATGTATTTACAAAATTTGCAACAGGATGAAATCTTTGTTCCATCAGAAATGAAATCCTTAAAAAGTCTGACACAGATGGAATCCCGAAGAGGACTTGAAAATGCCATTATCTCAAATGGCAAAATCGTCAACGTGGTATCGAACAGCTATGGCCACATTCCGAACCAACTGTTCTTCAAGAAAGCTGAAGAAATGCTGACCGATGCACAGCTGAACTTTCACAAACGCACCATCAACAATAATGACAGGTCGTTCATTACCGACTTTATCATCGACGACAAAAGCCAGTTTACCGTCAAGAACGATAAGGACTTGATATTACCGATGCTTCGGTTCAAAAACTCGTATGACGGAAGTGAAAAAACTTCTGGACACTTCGGGTTTTATAGAGAAGTATGTTCAAACGGACTACACGTTTCTCAGGCAGAAATCGAGTTTTCCATCAAACATAGTAAGAACAATACGCACCTTATTATGCCAAGGTTGAACAATCTATTCGATAAATTTCTGGACAATGAATTCTACACCATTACAAAGAAATTCGACAAGATGAAAGAATTTAAAATCATCGATACACAGGAATTTGTGAAAGCGATTCTTGACAGGACGAAACTGTTCCGGTATGAATGTAGCGACAAGAACAGCGACCCGTCGAAAAAATCTCGTGAGGTCATCGAAATCTTAAACTATGAAGCTTTGTTGCTCAATGAAGAACCAAATCTTTGGTTAGGTTACAATGCGTTTAATTCAGTACTTCATAATGTCTTAAAGAAAAGCTTTGGCCAACAAGAACGATTGGATAAAAAGCTGTTTAATGAAGTCTATGCTATGGCATAAAGCCAAAAGGTTCATCCAGTACCTTAAACTGGATTTTTTTGTGCTTGCTATTTATAGGTTTAAAAGCAATACCGTTCAGCACATTCCCCTACATTTCGCGAAAAGCTTCATTCCGGGAAAAGCGCTTTCCTATAATAATCTTGGACACAACTTCAAAGCTTCCGTTTTCCATTCCACTTGCCCGTTCATTCCCGAGAAAAGTCGGGAAGCGGTCAAACTGCATTCCAACCTACACCTTCAAAGTCAAGTCCGCTTTAAATCCTGCATAATGAGAATAAATAATTTTCTTAATCCGTTCAGCACATTCCCCTGCATTTCGCGAAAAGCTACATTTCGTGAAAAGAGCTTCATTACAAAGGTCTTGGACACAATCCCCAATTTTAGCTTTCCATTCCGCTAACCCTTCCCGCTATGCTGGGAAGGAACACTTCATTCCTTTGCCAAAATTGAGAATTAAGTCCGTTTTTCATCGGAAAGTCATCCCTTCGGTTTTCTTAACAGGATTTTCGGCGCGGTCTTCTTGAGCCCTCAATCGAAAATCCTTAAAAACCGAACCGCTGCCTTACACATTTTAAGGGGTTTATAATGGATAAAGCCTTTGTTGTTTTTCGGGGCGTCGAAAAACAGGCACGACATAACCAATTCTAATATAAACACAGCTGCTTATCTCGCTTAACTGTCGGTACGCTCAAACGCAACTGCGTTTAAAAGAATTGCTAATGCCCTTATGGAACTTGTCAAGACTATACAAGTTTTAGTGAAAAATAAGGTTTCTACTTCCTTGAAAATCTAAGGATTTTACTACGTCGCAAACACACCTGATTTTGCCCGAAAAGTCTTGACAAAACCCACTCTATCCATTGTGCGGTGCACAGAAGAAAAGAACAAACACCCCTTAAAATTTAATTCAGTTTAAAACAAATAGGGGAAATATAAACCAGTCTGTAACAAAGCAGACACAAATCTTTTTATTATGAGTACTATTAGAAATCACGTACAATTGATTGGAAACGTTGGACAAGAGCCAACCATTACGAACCTTGAAAGCGGTAAGAAAGTAGCCCGCTTCTCACTCGCTACAAACGAATACTACAAAGACAGCAAAGGCGAAAAGCAAACGGACACCAACTGGCATACCGTAGTAGCTTGGGGTAAGACCGCTGAAATCGTCGAAAAATTTGTCGAAAAAGGCAAGGAAGTAGGAATTACAGGGAAACTAAAGACCCGAACCTACACCACCGATGATGGCAACCAACGCTACGTTACAGAAGTTGTAGCCGATGAAATCCTATTACTTGGAAGCAAAAACGACAAGTAAACTTCAAAAACAAAGAGGGCGTTCCTCTCGAAAGTTGCGCCCTCTTTTTCATTATTCACACATTTAAATATATGCACAATGAAAGCACAAGTTAACGAAATAAAAGAGCGATTGCAATATTTTACGGGAACAGAAATGTTCTATCAAATCCCATTATTGCGAACCCGTTTTACGGACGGATTGAAATATTTATCGGAAGTAGCAGAATGTTTTTGGCTCATTACGGACACGTCAGTAATCGCAAAAAGTCTAATGAACCGAAGCGAATTTGTAACCATAGACTTCAAAAGATTATCCGAAGAAAAGCAGGATTTTACAGGTTACGAAGCCGAGATAGTTTACAGCGATGGCAACGATAATATTTTAGAAAAACACGGTTACAGAGCAACCGATTTTCCACTCGATGAACTGCGGTTATTTTTTGTAAATGATACGCTGATGTTACCAAGCGAATACTAAAATTTTGAAGTTATGATTTACATTAAATTTCAAGATTTGAGCGAGGAAAAACAAGAGGAACTCTTACAGGTTTCGAGAGAACACGTTACACATCTTTTTGGGGAATCTATTCAAAAATATGTTGACGAAACTGGTGCAGATTATGAAAAGTTAATAGATGAAGAAATGATTAAAAATCTATACACCTACGATTATGTTTTCAATATCTGACACATTAAGATTATATGTGGAACACCTCTGAAATTTCAGGGGTGTTTTTATTTTGAAACAAATCCAAGTCAATAAAAAAGCGTATATTTATTTCGCTGAAATTCAGCATTCAAAATTACGTAGGGTTATCCACTTTTCGACTTTCGCCGATAACCCTGCACATCGAAAAATAACATATCGGAAAATAATTTTCCCTGAAAATGGCAATCGGCTTTTTAGCCGGATTGTATGGATTTTTGTCACGCTTGCGCGTGACGAAAAGGAATAGCAAGAGGGTAACACGCTGCGCGATGTTTCGGATTCCTTTTCGTTTTTAAATAGCTGATAACCAGTAATTTGGATATATCTTAAATTCTTGACAATCAACGATTTGCGACAAATGGGCTGGAAACGCGCATTTTTAGGGAAGATTTTGCGACAAATCGGCGAAATATGGACTCATTTACTGGAATTAGATTTAAAAAGGAAACCGCAAAACGTTTCCAAACTTTCTCACGCACGTACTTCAAATCACACACCGAGGCGATGTCCACGATGCTCGATTTTTTCTTCTACAATGAAATTTCGCCAAAGGAAAAATTAGGACCAACTGGACGTACCATTGAAGCTAAATTACTCAAAAGAATAAATGCGGTTATTGCCATAATGCGAGACGTGGAAAAGACACAAACCAAACCTACGGTGGCGATGATTCAATCCCTTTTTGAGACAGAAGAGCCAACCAAAAAACCGCTGATTGTAGAAAAGAAATATGCCGAAGAAAAGAAGGAAGTCCGTTTTCAAGAAAAGCAAAACACAAGTAATCAACTCTAATTTTTTGAACTATGTACATCACAATCACACCTCAAAAATTGGGTACTAATTATTCACAAAGTTCAGCTGATTTTGTAGGCTATTTGGAAAAGGAAAATCAAGGTTTGGAACAGCACGAAATGGAACATTTTTTCAACCAATATGGCGATGAAATTTCCGCGGAAGAAGTGGTCAAAGAAATCGATGGAAACACCGCAAAATTGAAAAAGAAAGAACCCAAGTTTTATTCGATTACGGTCAGCCCATCAAAATATGAATTGCGAAAACTTCAAAACAATAGTCAAGATTTAAAAACCTACACCCGTGAGCTGATGAAAGATTATGTTGCCAGCTTCAATAGGGAAATAAACGGGCGACCTATAACCATCGATGATATAAAATACTATGCGAAAATTGAACACCAAAGAACATTCAAGGGAACAGATTTTCAGATAAAAGAGAACCAACCGTTCGCAACAAAAATACTTCAGCTGAAAGCCGAAATCAGAAACATTCAAGAAGGACGAGCTGAAGGGAGTATTAAAAGGATGGAAAAGGAAATTGCCAAATTGGAACGCCAAGCACCACATCAGCAAAATGGCAAACGGATTGTCCAGGGAATGCAAAAAGATGGAAACCAAAGTCACATCCATATCATCGTGAGCAGAAAGGATGCTTCCAATTCGGTTAGCCTTTCCCCAGGAAGTAAGCACAAAGCATCAGAAGTTGAAATGCACGGTAAGAATGTGAAACGCGGTTTCGACAGGGATGCCTTTTTCGAGAAAGCAGAAAAGACGTTTGACAAAACTTTTGGCTACAAGCGAAACTTTGCCGAGACCTACAAAGCAAGAAAGGATTTTGTAAAGAACCCGAATCTCTATTTCGCTGCCTTGATGAAATTACCAGCCAACGAAAAAGCTTTGGCTTTCAAAATGATTACCAAAAGTGGCTTGCCAATTGTTCCAAGTATTCCAGTAAGTCAAGCACAAATTGCACTTCGGGTTTTCAAACGATTAAGACGTGGTGCAGAGGTTGCCATCAAATCAAGTTCAATAGGAATTTAGGGTATGGAAATAGACAATCTCATAACAATACTTTCAATTATTGCTGTGGCCAGTACCGTTTTCTATGCGATGTTTCGAGTGAGCAAGTATGCGCTTTTCTTGAATTTCATAATGCTTTCGTGCTTGGTTTTCTATTTAACCGAGCAGAACGAATTAGTATCGATACTGCTTTATCTGGTGTGTCCTTTAATGTTAATTAATATAGGACTATATGTTTTTTTGCATAAGACTGAAAATGCACAAAATAGCGACAGAAAATATCAAGTCAATTTTGCTACGACAAAAGGGAATTTCAAATTAGATAATATTAAACGTGGTGCATCTATCATCGGTTCTGCGGGAAGTGGTAAGACCGAAAGTGTGGTGTATGGCTTTTTAAAACATTTCCGAAAAGAGCGCTTCTGTGGAATCATTCACGACTACAAGGATTTTGAGTTGACCGAAATGGCGTATCCGCTTTTTAAGGATAGCGATATCCCGTTTAAGGTCATTTCCTTCGACAAAATCATACATAGGGTAAATCCTATTGCACCTCGCTATTTAGAGAACGAAGAAAGCGTAAACGAGGTGTCAAGAGTCTTAATTGAAAACCTTTTAGAGCAAAGAGAAAGTGGAACAACTGGAACAACAAAATTCTTTAACGACGCAGCTGAAGGTTTGATTGGTGGATTGATTTGGAAACTGAAATGCGATTATCCCAAATACTGTACGTTACCACATTTAATAGCCATTTATCAAATGCTCGATACCGATAGCCTAATCCAGTTTTTGGAAACCAACACCACATCGAGAGCGATGGCAGATGCATTTATTAGTGGTAAGGATTCAGATAGACAGACAGCTGGTGTAAAAAGTACCCTGGCGAATGCGCTGAAACGAATCAGTACTCAACGGATTTTTATGGCATTGTCCGCAGACGAAGTGCCATTGAATATCAATAGCGAGGAAAACCCAACAATCATTTCGGTAGTAAACAATCCAAAATATGAAACCTCGTATTCGCCTGTAATTGCCACCATCATTCACACCATTACCAAACAAATGAGCGTGCGGAATTCCAAACCGTCTTTCTTGCTGATGGAAGAAGCACCAACAATACGACTGTTAAATATGCACCGTATTCCGGCAACACTTAGAAGTTATGATATTGCCACCATTTACGTAATGCAGGATAAGATACAGAACGATATTATGTATGGCGACAAGGCAAGCAAAGCAATATTGAGCAACTTGTCTTACCAGTTTTTCGGTAAGGTAAATGACCCTGATACCGCCAAATACTATGAGCGCTTTTTTGAAATCATCAAAGACCCGACGAAAAGCATCAGTCGTGGCCATAATCTCGATTTTGATACACGCATTACTACAGGCGAAAAGGAAATCCCGAAAATTAGAGCAGATGTGTTCTTTCGATTAAAACAGGGCGAATTTATAACCTATGCTGATGGTAAGGATAAGAAAGTGCAGTTTAAATTGTCAAGAATACAGCGGCAGCTTCCTGAAGAATCCAAGCAATTTTCTCAGGTAGATTTAGCGGCTAATTTTGAAAAAGTTTACAATGAAGCACAGTCAATTTTTAGATAGCTTTAAACACCCGAAATCGTTGGGCAAGACAGCTAATAATAGACAATCTTAAAATTATCTTAACCCATCTTTTGAATCGTGAAATTATACCAATATCTTTAACACTTATTTTTTTACCAACCAATGACAGAATTAAGCCAAAGAGAAAAAGACTTTTTAATAGAAAAACTGCAACAAGGCGAGCAATTGCCAGATGACTTTAAGTATAAGCTATTTCCCACAACCCAAAAAGAATATGAGCTGGTATATGCCGGTAAAATGCGTAAGGAAGACATTCTCGCAGATGAAGATGGTGTAACCGCCGCACCCTTACAAATTGAAAGAACCTACAATGGCGACCGAGAATCTTATCCAGACGGTTGGAAGAATATGATTGTCTTTGGGGACAACCTTCAATTTCTCAAAACAATTTATAAAAACGAAGACCCTCTTATAAAAGATAAGGTCAAGGGAAAGGTAAAATTAATCTACATTGACCCGCCGTTTGCTACTGCATCTGATTTTAAGTCTAAAGAAGGACAATTGGCATATTCAGATAAAATTGTCGATTCTGATTTTGCAGAATACCTTAGGCGAAGGTTAATACTCTGCAAAGAATTATTAGATAAAGAAGGGAGTATTTATGTTCATTTAGATTCAAAAAAAGGACATTTAATAAAAATTATACTTGATGAAATTTTCAGAGATTTTGATTTTTATGAGATAGTTTGGGTTTGTGGTTTAATGGGTTCAAGTAATACCTATCCAAAATCTCACGAGACAATTTATTGCTACAAAAAGAGTAGTTCTACTTTTAATCCGCCTACTCGCATTGGATATTCTAAAAGAATCGTCAAAGCGTTGCAAAAGGATGATGAGGGCTGGTTTTATACCCGAGGTCGAGAAAGTAGTGGAGGTACGAATGCATTGAAAACTTATATTAGTAGAGACAGTTCTCTAACTAAAAAACAGGCTGTAGAAGAAGCTTCGGTCAAAAGACCTCAATATGTTTGGGATGTATGGATGGGTAAAAAAGAACTTGCTGAAGAATTTAATGATTATCCCGTTGGTACTTATGCATACACAAAACACGAGAAAACAGGATACCCAACCCAAAAACCTGAACTTTTATTAAAAAGAATTATAGAAGCGTCATCCAATGAAAATGACATTGTTTTGGATTTCTTTGGTGGAAGTGGTACAACCGCTGCAGTTGCTGAAAAGTTAAATAGAAAATGGATTACTTGCGATATTGGTAAGTATTCATACTATACTATTCAAAAAAGACTGCTAAGTATTCAACAATCTCGTGATTTAAATATTCGGTCTAAGAAATACCAAAATAAATCGAAAAGTTTCATTACTGTAAACAATGGGTTTTACGATATAGAAAAATTATTTTCTTTACAACATCAAGAATATCAAGAATTTGTATTAAATCTTTTCGAAGTAAGGCCTAAACCAAAGAAGATTGCTGGGATTGAATTTCAAGGCGAGCGCAAGGACGGCTATGACGTAATGATTTGGAAATATTGGGAACATAAGGATGCCGCAGTCGATGAGGATTACTTGGAAATTCTACATAAAAACATTGGCAAAAAAGTAGGCGACCGTATTTACATTATCGCACCTGCCAACTCTGTTCAGTTCATTGATGATTATTATGAGATAGGTAACGTTCGTTACTATTTCCTGAAAGTGCCGTACCAAATTATTCAAGAATTGCACAAAGAGAAATTTAAAAAATTCAGACAGCCCACAAGTTCCAGCAATGTCAATTCCCTTGAAAATGCAGTTGGCTTTCACTTTATCCGGCAACCCGAAGTTAAATCATCCTTTAAAAAAGGAACTATTACCATTGAGGCATTTAAGGCCTACTATCCCGATGAAGATACCTTAGAAGATATTCCTGGTCTTGAAGCTTTGGCTATGGTTGTTGTAGACAAAGATTACAATGGCAAGGAATTTTTGATGTCAGATGTATTTTTCGCAGCAGACATTGTTGATGAGAACGGCAGGGCTCAGATTACAATAGAAGATTTTGGTGCTAAAATAAGTGCCGTGTATATCGATATTTATGGCAATGAATTCCGTGAAGTATTTACCACTAAAAATGCCAACGGATGATTCAAGAAAAAAAGAGATATGACACAAAGGATTTAATTCTAAAAGTAAATCAGTTTTACAATCAAAATGAATTACCACTTCAGTATTGGGACAGATTTTTGGATGTACTTTGCGGGACGAGAGAATATCAAAAAGAGGCAATCAAAAATTCCGTTATTTATTTGGCATCCAAAGAGTATGCTAATATTCAAGATTTAGTTTCAAAAAATCATTATAAGAATCCGCAGTTACGGGAACGTTACCCAGAGCTTACAGATTATCATCGTAAAATTCAGCTACCCTCTAAGCTGTCCGCAACAATAGACCTTGCAACGGGAACAGGAAAAAGTTATGTGATGTATGGGATTGCACAGATTATGCTGGGCTTAGGTTTGGTAAAAAGAGTTTTGGTTTTATGCCCATCAACTACGATTGAAAAAGAACTGCACAAAAAGTTTTTGGCTTTGGTTGCAGACCCAATCTTAAAAGAAACAATTCCCGAATCTGCAATAATAAAAAACCCAAGTATTGTTGATGGAAGTGTTACGGTAAACGAGGGCGATATGTGCATTGAAAATGTTCACGCCGTTTATGAAAGAACAGGTTCTTCAATTGAAGATAGTTTTGGTTTCAAAAGAGGTTTTGACACCTTGGTACTGAACGATGAAACACATCATATTTATAATAAAATATCAGGTAATACAACAGAAGCAAGAGGACTTAAAGTTTGGAAGAAGTTTCTACTTGATGATGGCTACAACTTTAAATATATGCTTGGTTTTACGGGCACAGCATATATAGGAAATGATTATTTCAATGATGTCATTTACCGCTATTCACTAAGACAAGCAGTTGACGAGAAGTTTGTAAAGAAGATAAATTATGTTTCTGAAGACGATAGTATAAATGAAGACCAAAGATTCCAGAAAATTTATCAGAACCACGCCAAAAATAAACTTACTTATAAGAATGTAAAGCCGCTTACTATTCTCGTAACCAACAACATTACCAATGCCAAACGACTTGAAACACGTTTGGTCGAGTTTTTAATGTTAGAAGAAGGCTTGGAAGAGCAGGAAATTAGGGATAAGTTAGTTATGACCGTTACTTCGGATAAGGCACACAAGCATAACGTAATTCGTCTTGAAGAAGTTGACGAGCAGGATTCTACTGTAGAGTGGATTGTTTCGGTCTCAATGCTTACAGAAGGCTGGGATGTGAAAAATGTGTTTCAAATAGTCCCAATGGAAGAAAGAGCTTTCAATTCTAAACTATTAATTTCTCAGGTGTTGGGTAGAGGACTAAGAGTACCACCAGAATATGTAGGAAATGCAGAGGTAACTATCTTTAATCATTCCTCTTGGGGTTCAAAAATCAAAGGTCTCGTAGATGAAGTGCTTGAGTTAGAAATGCGATTGGAAAGCTCTAACATTACTGAGGGCGATAGGAATAAATTTCATTTTGACCTTTACAATATAGATTACAATAAGACTGAAAGAGCCGTTGAAAACAATAAAAAGGAAAAGGAATTTAACTACAAGGATTACATAAATTTAGAATCTTCAGTTGACCAAGTAAGCCAAGAAACAACCTATACAAATCTTGCGAGCGACTATAAGAGTGTTGAATACAAGATTAAAAACCGAATGACGCCGATAAAGGAAATCGTTGATAAAATCTATCACGAGTTCCAAACCAGAGAATGGGAAGGTGTTACACTCAACCTTCAAGAAGAACAGTACACTAAAAACAACCTTCCACCTAAAGAGGAAATTACTAAATTAATACGTCGCTCTATGGACAAGGTTGGTCTTGAAGGGGATGAATTAAACGAAAAGAATAAAAGAAACATTTTTTCATCCTTTAATACACTTCTAAGACGAAAAAACAAATCACTTGAATTGGTAAGGAAAGCTCAAAAACCTTACCCTATCTCAACAAAGGAAAGAATTAAGGAAACCTTGTCTGTTGGTAATTTACGTCATAATTCCACAGTAATGTATTCAAATAACTACAATGACGAAGTAAAGGATGCTGATGTTCTAAACTTTCTTCAAGATGTCATTGATGATGAAAGCTTACCACGAACTGCAATTAGACAGGCAAATAGTTACGATTTTAAAACGCCAGTTGACTTAGTTTTTCTCAACGCAACACCTGAAAGAAAATTTGCAGAAAAACTGGTAAAAAATGAAAATGCAAGTGTTTTAGATGCTTGGTTAAAGTCAACCAATCAGAGCTTTTACACTATTGAGTATTCATTATCAAGTAAATCTGGTAACCATACAAAACAAGGTAAATTCAATCCAGACTTTTTCTTAAAAACCTCTGATGAAGAAATGGAATACATTACTGTTGTTGAAATAAAAGACGACCAAGACTATTCAGACCTGAATAAAGCAAAGTTTAAATGGGCAACCATACATTTTCAAGAATTAAATAAACAACTTGAAGAAAACAATGTAAATCAGCGTTATAATTTTCATTTCCTTAGTCCAGAAAACTATGACGATTTCTTTGAGTATTTGAGAAATCGCAAGTTAGTACAGGGGTTATTTACGAGTAATCTGGATAATGAATTGAGTATGTAAAATAACAATGACCGAAATAAACTGCTGTTGAAGAAGGTGGTCTAATGGGTGGTCAAAAAGGTGGTGTAATAGGTGGTGCAATAGGTGGTGTAATTGATGCGACTGAAGCTCTAACTAACAGACAAAAAGAAGTTCTTAAACTTATTGCAGCTAATCCTTCCATAACCTATAATGAAATAGCTGAAACTTTAAGTATTAATGAATCTGCTGTTGGCAAACATATTACTGCTATCAAGAATAAAGGTTTTTTAGTCCGTCAAGGCGATACACGAGGCTATTGGGAAATCAATCTCGATAAAAAATAAAAATCTGAAAATTTTTTTTTCAGAATGAAAATTGAATGAAAATTATATATTTTGTGAGCAATTAAAAAGTTAAATGACCGAAATAAAAATCATTAAACATACCACCCCTAAGCATCTTGCAGAGACTTATTGCAAAATAAGTGACTTTATAGATGAACCTATAGTGTTATTAATTCCGAGTGATTTAGCGCAATACCGTTTTGGTCTATTGGCTGATATTTTAAAACTGATTATAACTATAAACAGTAATTGTGATATTAAAATCGTAAAACTTGATTTCGCTTTAAGTGAATTGGATAAATTCTATGAGCAGGAATATAGCTACCCAATAGTTTCTTTGTTCTGGAATACTGCTGAATTTGTAGACAAAGACGGAAAAAACATTAAAAGCTTGCTAAGAGAAAAACAAAATGAATTTTTCGTAAAGATGAACTCATTTGAAAAATTCAAAGGTAATAAACACATCTGGGTTAATACAGACCATCTATCTAAAAGTAAAGGTTTAATTAAGCTTTTGGAAAACTCAAATGGCTTTAATGATGATGAAGAGAAGATTGCTAACACAGTTAAGAAGATACTCACAAAAAATATTCTGACTTTCAAAAAGCAAAATTTAATTGAAGTAGAAGATATCCTTGAAGATATAGGAGCAATCGTTTATGAGTTAACAAAGAATACTTTCGAATGGGGAAGAACAGATTCAAACTCAGTAGTAATACCTTCAAGTGTTAGAGGTGCATATCTGCGTTTTCATATAAACAAAAAGGAAAAAATTATTGAAGAATATAAAAAAACACCAATAGCTACGTTTTTCAATCATCAGAGAATAGAAAAGGAATATCTTAATCATCTAAAGCGGGTGTATTATTTGGAAATTGTAGTTTTTGATTCTGGAGTTGGTTTCATTGATAAGTTTCACCAACAAGATGAAATTGATGATTTGACTATCATAAAAAAGTGTCTTATTAAAAATCAAACTTCATCTACATCAAATTTGAAATCAAAAAAAGGAATTGGTTTGGATAGAATTCTGAGAATTTTAGATAAAAAAGGATTTCTAAAAATCTCTACTGACAAGTATAATGTATATCGTGATTTGATTAAGGATAATTATGTTCCAGTCAAAAATAATAATCTTAAGGATTTAGTGATTGAAGATTGGAACCAAGATGGTTCCGAAAATCGAATTAAGGCTCAGGGTTCATTCATAAGTATTTTATACCCATTTAAAAATTAAATTATGGGTAAATACTATATATACAATGCCAAACTCGAAAACAAAAAGCATAAAAATGCTACGATAGTGTTCAACCCGGATGTCGATTTTGATTTTAACACCTTGAAAAATGAGCTTACAGAATACTTCAGATATTTCCATCAAACAAGCACATTAATTTTTTTGCATTGTAAAGGGAATAATGATGTAAAAAAAAGTGTTGAAGCAAATTTAGAAGCCATCTTTAAAAGTATTCCAAAGGTTGAAGAATCTTCACTTTCAGACAATATCTCTTATATACCTTATGATAAAGACTCTTTCAGTTTTCCAAAGAGAGGATTCTTGGCAAAAAATAAAAAAGAAATATTGAACCAAGGTTTGGTTAAAATTTTTGAAGATAATGGTGGCTTGGTTGAAAGTAATGGAATTTCCCACCATTTTGTATTTCCTTCTGGAAAGCATTCATCGAAATTTCTTAGAACTGCCAATGTTTTGGTCTTTAAAAGTCAAATTGATTTTATAGCACTCAATACACTACATCTATTTAGTAAAGTAGATTTCGATAATATATATTGTGATACTCTGTCTATTAATGTCATTGCATATTCAATGACCAAATATTTGAGAAGATATAATCAAGATAAGGAAATTAATATTGAATCTTTTAAGTCCTATGACGGATTGTACAATAGCAAATCCGTTTTCTATGACAAATCCATATTTCTTATTTCAGCATCTACATCTGGTGGGCTTATAAATTATATTCAGAAGAATCATCCTGAAATAGGTTCTAACGAAATATGCACTTTATATTATATGCCAATTGATAAGGACTCACCTATAATTCAAGAAAGAGTTTTATGTAATTTAAAGAGAAACGAAAAATTAAACTATGGCATTCCGCTATATGACCAATCAAAAAAGAATGAAAAATGCACCTATTGTGAAAACCATTCTACACCTATCAGTATTATAGGCGATTCTTTTAATTTAGATGAACCGGTAATTTATGCCAGAAATATAAGTGCATCTAAGTATATTTCAAAATCCTTGAAAAACTTTGTAGAAGTTTTTAAACTAAATAGCGAGTCCGGAACATCTCTTAAGGTTTCATATAGTGAGGATTCGACATCAAGAAAAAATTACAATCTTTATATAGATTACGAGAATATCATTAGAAATATTGCTAATGAAAGTTTTAAAAGTCACAAAAGTAAATTAGATGCTTATATAAATCAATACGTTCCAGCATCTATAACCCACATAGTCCATCTTAATGACAAAGGTTCCGGGCTTTTGTCACAGTACATTAGTGATAGAATTCAGGATTTTGCAAAAAATGAAGTCACTATAATTAATCAATCAGAATTGAAGGAAGATAATATAGATACCAAATCTTCAGGGTCTATACTAATTGTTGGTTCTTGTATCTCAAATGGTAAAAACCTACTCTATTTAAGTAGGTTTTTTCGAAATTATGAGAACATTAGGTTAATCTATTTTATTGGAATAAACCGAGTTAGCGATCCAAAGAAATTTGCTGAGCTCAGGACTAATATCAAGTATGGTCTTTATGGTCCAGATAATAGTTCTTTGGTAGAGATTGAGACCATAAACTGCGATAACTCAAGTTCGAATACACCTTGGGAACAAGAACTCGATTATTTACAATCAGTTCAAGAAGAATTGGATGTGCCTTCAAAATTTATTAATGATAGGATAGATATTTTGAGAGCATTTTCAGATTCTACAAATCGAGGTGGAAGCGAAAAAATTTTTTATTCAAGTGTAGGAGGTAGTGAACTTGAAATAAGAAAAAACTCAGCTTTTTTTAATGATAACGAGTACTATCAAAATGTAACTCAATCTGACGTATATTTTACTATATCCTGTGTTCTGAATAATATGCGTAATAATAAAAATGATGGCTTGTTTCAAACCAGTTTTGTGAAAAATGTTTTAGACCCCTTCGTTTTCAATCGCTTTAATGATGGAATAATTCAAGCATCTCTTTTGAGGGCTGCAAAAAATGAGGAATTAAATTATTCCTGCAGCAAAAAGATTTCTGCTGATATGCTTATGTTATTAAAGACTTTTCTAAAATCAGTCGATGAGTATCAAGGCGAGGCTATATTAGAGTTTTTATACGCTTTAGCAATAGGGAAATTGAGATTGTCCAAAGAACATTATAATGAGCTTATTATCGAACTAAATAATCATCCTAACCCAAAGTTTCAGATATTTAAAAATTCAATCGAACTAATCTTCAAAGATAGTTTTTAATGAGAATTAAATTTTTGATGTTTTCAGTAGAATCTTTTTTTAAAAAGGCCCTTTTTCCCTTGGTCCTTTACTGGTCACTTTCCATTGACCGTTTTCCTTAGTCAGTTTAAAAATGCCTGTTTTTCCATCGTAGGTAGTGCTGTATTTTACCCAGGCAAGTTCGCCATCAATAGCTTCGTCTAAAATTTCTACCTCAATGTCTTGGTCAGTATCTGGCATCATTTTCTGTACAGTAATCAAACTGGCATAGCCTTCAGAAGTGGTATGCTTTTTTAAGGCTGATTCATCTTTTGAAAAAAAGCTTGACGCAACAACTTTGGCAATTTCAGAAGGGGATTTTGTTGTGCTTTCTGAACAGGAAAGGAACAACAATACAAGCGAGCAAATGACTAATCTTTTCATAATAGTATTAATTTGGGTTATTGATATATCTATGCGATAATTTCATTTCTATATTACGTTCGCCATCTTTTTCATTCAATTCCAAAATTGCCCTGCGGTCATCGGATAATGAAAATTTGGGCAACACATAAACGAATCGAGCCATTTCATTTTCCTTAATCTTGGACGGCAGATTATGTTTATATATCGGTTCTTGATACAGTCGTTGCAATGATTTTCTTTTCCCTTTTTGTCTCGTTTCAATAGACAGGTTCAAGAAATTCAAATCGTAATCCAACGTAGAATTATTTTCAATCTCGATAACAAAATAGAGCTCATCTTTATCAAAAACAATATTCTCTACATTCAAGATAATACCTTCGCTTCGTTTCTTGATGCGCCCTATGCGCTGTTTTCTATTGAGAAGATATGAGCAGAATTTTTGGTAATAATAAGTGCTGTTATCTACAAGTTCTTCAGAAGATTCAACAAGAACCGAATCCTTTACAATCGGTTTTTCATTACCGATACTATTTGTTAGTGGAATGAAATAATTGAGTTTAGAAAGCTGTTTTTTATACCTTACAATATACGAAAAAATCGAACCATTTTTGTTGACTACCAAAAGATTACTTTCTGTTCCAGGCTGTGCCTGAAGCAGCCCGAAATACTGTTCTTTTTCCCGATTGTAAGTAAATACAAAATGATCTGAACCAGTTATGCCTTGCCTAATGGGTTCAGGAAAGAACAAAGCGACGTTTTTTGTGTCATTTGCATAAATGGTGTCGAGTATATGTGGTTGTTGAGAGTTCGTTTTAGCCTGTGCCGAGCAAGGTCGAGGTGCTAGAGCAAAAATCAACACAATTGTCAATAAAGCTGTTGTTTTCATAGTCGTGGTTTTAGGATTAATCTGTAATTATTGAGTATCGTAACTTTTACATTACGATTTCTTCGTTTGAGTACTTTAGTGATTCCACCAACTTGTGGAACTGTGGGAATATTAATGTCGCCGATAATATCATCGAGAACCTCGTTGGTTGCTTCTGCCCTAAAGTTGTTTTCTACATAGATACCTTCGCTTCCGTCCTGTAAATCGAACGCTTTAAGTTTAGTGGGATGATGTTTGATGTTCTCAATCTCAATTAAAGCGCGATTGGGTTGAAAACTGATAAATCCGAATATGAGCGTATTCTTGGCCATTAACTTGCCATTTATAGTCGCAGCTTTTATCAACCGCAATCGCAGTCTCGAATTAACCTTAACAATTTGGTCGCCATCCACGACGACGTAAATGGTTTCGTCAGTATTACCGAGAATTGAAACTTCGTTGGGTTTGGGTGCAGCAGCAAAGAAGAGTTGATGTTCCAGACCCAATTCTTTGGCTTCGATTTTTTGTTCTCTTTTTATTTCAGCGGAATCAATTGTTGAAGTTTTCGTTTGAGCTACTCTTTTCCTTCCAAAATTCCGATAGCGTTTTTCGGAATATTGAATCTTTCCGGCATCATAAATACTATCGACGATACGTTCTTTTTCACGTTCCGTCAAGTCTGGGTCGTAAAAACCCAATGAGTCAATCAGTTTTTCATCGTAAATGCTGGGTGCATTGTTTTCACGTACTTCCTTCAAATCATTAATCGCATCTAACTTAGATTCATATTCTTTTTGGTTTTCATCCAAATCGGGCATTAAGGTTTGTTGCAGGTTTTCCGTTTCACTTTCATCATCGCCCATAACCATTACAGAATAGGAAATGAGAAATATGAAAATCACGGCCAAGACCGTTGCAAATACTATTTTGTTCTTTTCTACTTTCATAAGAGTATATTTTTTAAATGCCGATTACCAATCTACCGTCAGGCAGGTCGGCTCAACTTTTATCATTTAGCTTTTTAAGGGTGTTCTCAAAATAATTGGTAATTAAAAGTCCGTGTGGATTGTTGGGAAAATTTCGGTCAACCATAATAAGGTTTCCAGTGGAAACCAATTCGTAAGTGTCAATTATAGAACCTCTATTGATTTCAAAAACAGTAACCGTCCTAAAAACATACGTCCCGTTTTGTTCTTCTATTTGCGAATCGATGCTCAACACTTTCTGCATCAGCGAATATTGTAAGAGACGGTTGTAAACACCATCTGCTTTTTTCTGACGATACAGGTTGTCCACAGAACTGTTTCCCAACCAGAGTGCCTTTTTTAAATTACTTTCATAATTACTCGCATCAATATTGTAAAAATAATTGTGGAACAAGTCTAAATGTGCCAAGGCTTCAACCCTAAAATTTTCTTTTTGGGTTACGAGCTTCAGCGGAATAATGCTGCCATCGGTATTTATGGCAAAAGCGCTATTTAGTGCTTTTTGATTTGTGGAATATGCCATCCATAAAGCGAAGGTGCTGGATAGTAATGCTAGGACCAAAACTGCCAAAACGATAAACCGGTTTAATTTTAAGACGTTGTAGATATTCTTGTATGGTGTTTTCATTCTGAATTGAATTAGTTGGTAAATAATCTGAGCGTAAAAGATGTGGCACGTTTATACAATTTGAATTTTAGGAATACGATAAAAGCCACAGAACCTAATTGAACGACCGGTGCAAAAAAGCCTTGGCCTGTATCGGTTCCGAAAAGGTTTGTCCAAAAGTTGGTATTGATTTCCGTATAAATAGCATTGATAAATACATTGACCAGAAAGAAGGCAGGCACCAACATATATACAGCCGCATATAATTTGAAAAATGTATAAGCAAGGGAACGGAATTTTTCAAAAACCGCTAAACTTATAACCAATGGGAAAAATGCCTGCATTATTCCCAACAGGAAAAAGCGTTCGGCTAAAAATAAAGGGTATATAAATAGGTCGAGAATCCAAAGAATGGTGCTTAAGATAAATGCTAATATTTTAAAGCCATACAACGGTGTTACCAATGCTTCGTACAAAAGCGTCATCGCTGAACTTGCAGCATCAAAAAGACTTACATCTTCCTCTAAAGGAATATCCTGCATCTGCAATGGAAGTAACGCAGGTGCTGTTCCCCTGTACTGTCCCTCGATGGCTACCAATATCCCATCAAAGAATCCTAACACCTGCGTTGAAAATATTACTAAAAGGACGATGGCAAAATTCTTTGCCAATTCGCCGGGACTCAAGCCCCAAGTATAACCGTCCTTATTGGCAATGCCTTCATTATACTTTTTTAAGATGTTGACCAAAAAGAACAGGACAGCAAGTGTTTTCATTCCTGCAATGGTATATTGTGAAAAGTTGCTTGCCTGTATGGTCTGGAACACCGTATCGATGTATTCCAACCCAATCCCTAAAAGTATGGTTGCGGTCATTATTAATAGTCTGTTTCTCGATTATTGACTTTATCCTGCATCTTTCGGAAAGAAATAATATCACGATAGCGTTTGGTTTTGGTTGTGATGCTGGACACCATTTGCTTTGATTCCATCTCTTTTTCCTTGAGTACTTTTGCACGTTCGGCATCGCTCATTTTTAGGTAGTCGCTAGACAGAACTTCGTCAATAAAATCAACCGTTTCCAATGAGTTTTGTACAATGGCATCAAAGGATTCCACCACTCTACTGATTTCATCGGGTTTGATGTAAGGCGAATTCAAAATATCCTGCAAATCGGTTTGCATTACATTGATGAGTCGTTGATTGTTGTCTGCAATTTCTTGGACAGCATTAAGCTGTTGTACCACACTCGATACTTTTTCGATGGCTTCTTTTGCATCTTTCAGAAATTTCACAGACTTGATAAGTTGGCTCGTCTGTTTGGCAGATTCTACCAAGGATTTTACCAAGCTGATAAAGTTGGTATTGTCATACACTGGCATTCCTTGGGCAGTAGCTTTGCTTGTCATAAATAAAGTCAGGACTACGGTCAGTACTAAAATTTTGATTTTTGTCTTCATAATATTTGTTCTAAGATGTAAATTGAATTATTGCTTTTTCCATATCGTGATGCTCGTCGTAGAGCTTCATAATTTCCTCATTTTCCTGCCCATCGGTTAAGTAAGCCGCATAAACTTCTTTTGGCACTTCCAACCGGAAAATGTTGCTTTCCCTACCGATTTTGATGAACATTTCGGTGTATTTCCGTGGACCGGAAAGATTGTTTTTAATAGACTTTAGTTGGTTTAAATCGTGACTGGATAGATTGAGCCTTTTTACTAATTCATCATATCCCTTTTCATTATTCAAACTGTAAATAACCTGTGTGTTTTCCAAAATACTCGCTGAAGTGGAATTGTTTGGAAGCTGATTGATGGATTGTAGAATAATCCCAATCGCACCGTTTTGTTTACGGATGGCTTGATAGTAGAACTCCACGCTTTCCAGTACATTTTCAAACTTCAGTTGCTTTGCAAACTCATCAAATAAGATAATGCCTTTTTCAGCACGGTTTTTCCAAATGGTTCTTTGGATGGCAGATTTAATCAGCTTCAACATTACGGACAGGATTTCCTTATTGTCCTTGACTTCATCGAGCTCAAAAACAATCAATCGTTTATCTTCGATTTTATAGGTTTGGTCTTCGCTTACTTCAAAAAGGAAGCTGTATAGACCATCACCGACATATTCGGACATTACGTGCAAAAAGCTCGTTATGTTGAAGTAGTCGGGATGGATTTTTAGGGTATCTAAAAGGTCTTTTTGTTTCCTTTCTATAAAGCTGTAAAAACCATCTAACGAATGATTTTCTGAAGTGTTATTATAATAGTGACGCAATATCTTTTTAACCGAGACTGATTGTGCTTTTGTAACTTTTAAATCTGAAGCGAACAGTTCAAAAAGGAAAACAGATAGGTCTTCCAAACGTTCAGGTGTCAAGTCTTTAACATCGCTGATGTAAAATGGATTGATGCCTAAGTTTTTACCGCTTTCATATCTGAGAACCGTATATTTTTCAGGATAGAGCTTGGCGAATTTGGTGTAAGAACCACCTAAATCAATAATGACCAACCGTACACCACTTTCAAAATATTGGCGCAGAATATTGTTTGCCAAAAAGGATTTGCCTTCGCCTGTTGGTGCAAAAATGGCAAAATTCCGTGCCTTGATCCGTTTCTTTTTTTCATCCCAAACATCTTTTAGCACTGGAATGTTATGTTCTCTATCATTGAAGATGATTCCGGTGTTATCGGATTTGTAATTGGTATTGTTAATGAACAGACACAGAGCGTGCTTTAAATCTGTCACATATAAATCGTGATTTGAAAAGTTGGAAGAAAAGCAGCAGTAACTATTAAGAATATAGTTTTTACGCTCTTCGCCACGTGGATAATATGGGATGATATCCAGTTCCTTAAATTCGGTCTTGATTTTGGACGTGATTTTGTCCAGTTTTTTGGCTTCCTTTGCCCAATAGACAATATTGAGGTGACCACGAATAATCCGTGCATTATCATCGGCATTGATTTGGTCAAGAATATGTTGGATTTTACCCAGAACCACTTTGTTCTGCGAACCGAAGTTGGAACTTTTATTCAATTCTTCAACTTTTTTATCGAGCAGCTTGCGCCACTTTTGTTTGTCATCGAGATATAGAATTTGATTGACAATATGATTTTCGTTAAGCGTAAGCCCTAAGCCATCAATAAACCCTTGATGAAACACAAAATCGTCTGAAGTGAATTTCTCATTGGTTTTGCTACTCTGTACACTTTCGCCAAAGCACAGTTCGCTATTGATGGCAAGGGCATCAAAATGGTTTTCGCCAATATTGACGCTTTTTTTATCTAAGATGATATCGGTATCAAATCCCTCATTGAAACCATTGAAATAACCGTTGGTTAGTTTCTGAATTTTCTCGGCATTGAGTGGTAGAAATTCCATTTTTCGGCTATTATTGATAAAAGAAACGGAATCGCTTACCGAGTTGGCAAAGCTTTTAATGTTGTCATCCAGTTCCTGTACAATTCCCTTTGAAACCTTTCGGAACGGATTGACATATTTTGGATTGTTGAGCGCTTTGTTTTTGGTCAAGATGAAAAACAAATAACATTTGTGTTCAATATGTCCACGACCTTTAAAATGCTCGTGTGTCGCCTTCTCTAAAAAAGTTTTATTCGGAAGCTGTTCAGAAGAATAGGATTTCTTCAGGTAGATATCTTGTTTGTGAACTACAGTACCAATCGGTAAAGATTTCAAAGCCTGAAACCAAGCACCGTGCATATCTTCAAAGTCTTTTTCGGACGACGAATAGATTTCTGGTAAGTTACCTTTATAGCACAAAACGACATTACCATTATTGGCAAATACGATATTGTCCTGAATATCTGCAATGGGTTGATATGCTGAAAGATTAATCTTGTTCATAATCGAAGCCTGAATTTCTTTTGTTACTGATAATTTTCGGGAAGGCTTTCGCCATCTGAAATAATTGTGGATTGTTTGTGATTCGGATTAATGCAATGTAAAGCGCAGCATTAAAAATTAAGACGCCTATAATTATTCCGAAACTGAATGAAAAAATGATAATCATTAAGGATCCAAGTATGGACATCATCATTAAGGCAAACAGGGAAATGGGCAGCCCAAAAATGACTGCTTTTTTCCTAATATTTCTATAGACCTCGAACCGCTTCATTATACTACGATTCCAATTAGATAGGTAAATATCCCAACAACAGCACCCGCAATTAACACGAATACCAAAACTCTGGTAATACCTTTTTTTAAATCTGCGTTCTCGCCAAAGAAGTGTCCTGCATTAAAAAGGAAACCAACTAAAAAAATAACACCGAGTAAAATTGGAAAGATTGTTCTTATGGTATCACCTACGTCATTTACAGAATCCTCAATGCCACCAATTTGTGCAAAAAGAGATGTTGAGATAAGTGAAATAAATACTGCGAAATAATTTGATTTTTTCATAACTGAAAAGTTTAAAAATTTGTGTTGTTTTTGTTATTGGAAAAATACATATATTTGTTTACAAATAACTGATAATCAAATATTTGTGAATAAAATATTATTTGATTTTGTTTGATTTCCGATGATATTATTTGGCATCAAATTCTATGATTTTTGGAAGTTGAATTGTTAATAACCCAAAATTTGAAAATGAAAAAAGTGCTCAAAAACGTCACTTTTGTGATTTTGCTCTTAAAAATGTGTATCATTTTTGGGCAGGAAAATGCAACTCAAAAACGAATAATAATTGATGTTGGACACGGTGGAAAAGATTCTGGTGCGATAGGTGTAAATGGAATTCAAGAAAAGGATGTTGTATTGGAAATCGCAAATGCGATTTTGAAGCTAAATAACAATTTGGCTAAACCATTAGATATTTACTTAACAAGGTATAATGACACTTTGATTTCGTTATCCGATAGACCGAAGCTCTCCAATGCTCTTAAAGCAGATTTGTTTGTTTCATTACATTGTAATCATTCGGATAATCCGAATGCAAGAGGTGTGGAAGTGTATGTGAGCAATAAGCAATCAAAATATCAAGATGATTCCGTCTGGTTTGCTTTTCGAATGCAAGATGCGCTTAATAAGAAATTGGGTTTTGAGAGTAGGGGTGTGAAGTCTGCTGATTTTCAGGTGGTGCGGGAAACAATTAGCGATTGTCCTTCTGTGCTTTTGGAATTAGGTTTTTTGAGTAATTGGGATGAGAGCTTTTATCTAGGAAAACCTGAAACGCTCAGAACTATGGCATTGATTATTTTAATGGAATTGAATAACTATTTAAATGCTGGATTATGAAAGAATTTTTAGAAAAAATAATTACTACTATAAAACAAATTATCATCATACTATTTAAAGAACTTAGACCTAAAGCAAAGAAAAAGTAATATAGTATTTAATAAAAGTGATTTTTCAGAATAGTAGTCCTGTTGTGTTGAAATTCAATAGATGCTAATTCTGCAAAATTCTTAATTTTAATTCTGTCAGATTCGTCCATTTCGATATTATTATCCTCGTTCAACAAAACATCTATCCGGTCATAGACAAAATTTGGATTATCTCTTTCACTTCTGTCTATCCCTTGGTAAAGCAGGCTTATGTAATTTGCAACTAATTGTGATTGGCTTTGCATAAATAAGTCAACAAGCCTTTTTCTACTATTCTTTACCATCCAATAATGCAAACCCCATTTTTTACGGGAATTACCATCGGTAAACTTTTTATATCCAGTTCCAAGTGAAAGGATTTCGAGCTGAGACATTTCAACTTTAAAAGCCTTTAAGGCTTCTAGAACCGCTACTAATGTAGGGTTGTTTGCCATTATACCACCATCAACTTTGTTTACAAAGTCTTTTTGTGTGCCATTAAGGTCAATATATTCTGAGGTATATGGGTCGAAATATGTAGGTGCAGCAGAAGTGGCCATAGCAGCTTGATAAGCCGGAATGTGATAATCTCGCTCAAAAGCTGGATGATATTTGGTTTTTAACACACTTGGGTTGCCTTGTATCAAATCATAGATAGGAATACAAACATCTGTTTTGCAATCGCTAAGCCTTGGTTCAATTCCATTGTTTGCATCTCTGAACTTTTCACGAATAAGGTTTTCCAAAAATTCTCTTTCGTGTGCTGAATTAAGGATTTGACCAATGAAAAAAGGTTTTTTGCTGCCAAAAATTTTCTTGGCATTATCCAAATAAAGTTGATATATTTCTTTTGCAGGTATTCCCAAGGCTAATGCAATAGCAATAATGCCACCAGTTGATGTTCCTGTAATCAAGTCGAAATACTGATAAATTTTAGTTTTGCCATCAGAGCGATTTTTCAATTCGTCTTCTAAAAGTGTTAAGAACAATGCAGGGAAAACACCTTTAATGCCACCGCCATCAATCGACAATATTTTAAATTTTGTATTCTTCATTTATCAAGATATTTGTTTTGTTCTCATTAGGGTATTCATTATGACCACCGCCAAACCATTTGCCTTCGGGCAACCATAATTCATAGTAGTATAGCCACTCACTTATCCAAGGAATGATTGTATCAATAATGTAATTGTGCGCATTCCACTCTTTTTTAGATGGCGAATAAAGACATAGCTGCTGCTTTTGACTGTCATAAACGTGAGGCAGTTTTGTTCTGCTTTTTGCGATTTCCAATGTTTTATTGACAACAAAAATTTTTACCCATTTGTTTTCCATATAAACAACTTTTACATCATATAACTCGCTTATAGCAGTGGGTTGAATTTGAACAATGATTTCAAAATTATCCCATCCGCTTTTTAAGACCTTGATTTCTGGAAATACTTTTTTTATCCTCTTCAATTGTTCAGTAGAGAGAATACCTTTTACTTTTCTTTTCCTGTTTGTCTTAAAAAATTTGCTCATAAATTACCTTCAAAATTATGGTTTGGTATTGAAGTACCAACCGACCCTAAAAGACCTGTTCTTCCTGCCATTTTTCTCAAACCAGATTCCCTTAGAACTCGATTATTTTCGCCATAGTCGGCAAAAGCTTTATTTACGACCTTGTCGCCGTATTGTGCTGAAAAGGATTCATTCAACCGTTGTAGGCCGACTCCTTGGCTGTACTTGATTGTTTCGAGGTCTTCCTCCAATTTATCCAACCATTTATAGAAATATTCTTCTTTTTGGGGAACATCGCTCCACTTGTCCGCAAAATTTTCCTCATCATTGACAGGGTTACTTACCCATCTTTCGTAACGGCCTGTCTTCCGGTTCAGTTTCGTTTCTATAAAGCCACGCATTGTGCTCACAATATTAACATAAGCATCAACGATGTTCTCGCTTCTGTCATAAGCTCTGGCAGCTAAAGTGGTAATTATAATAGAAATGGGCCTGTTTTCACTATCAAGTTCATCTGAACAAAACATAATATCCCTATGGCGTTTTAATAACTGAATTACACGTTGCAAGGGCATCTTTTCTTTTTGGTATGGCTTCACAGGATCAACAGATTCGCTCAGAGCGAACATTTTTGTTGAACTGTATATGGCTCTTTGATAAAACCATTTGGCATAGCCGAAAGGATTACTTTTCATCCACCATTCTGTGTCCGTTTCGGTCGAATAGTGGTACTCTTCCTTATCGGTTATACGAATCGCCAGTTTATTAGCATCTATATGTTGGCTATTGTTAAAGGATTCGCTCAAAAGAACCGTAAAATTTTTATCTGAAATAGATGGCAAAATATCCATATGGTAGTTAGCATTGTCTGAATATTCAAGTGTCCAACATCTTCGACCACCATCTTTATCCTCAATCATTTCCTTATAGGTAGAATGGTCTTTGAGCCTATTTCCAACAGCATCTTTTAAATGTTTTTGTGTCCAATAAATTGGTTTGCCATTCAGTTTACAAACGAGGTCTATATCAATATCATCTTCATCGTTAATAGGCTTTATAATTGTGCCCAGCATAAAGGAACCTTGAGGAAGTATCCTTGGGTTATATGGATAAAGTGGCGAGCCTTCTTTAGACAGCCAATCACCAACTGCTTCGTAACTTTTTACAGCTTCATTATATTGAGTTTCAGAAATATCGAGTTGCTTTCCCAGATTTTCCAAAATTTCAATCACTTCTTTTTTGTATTCTTCAGTCATAATAATTTTTATTTTAAAATTTCAATTATTAAGCCATTCATATCTTGTGACAGATTGACCGTTTAATAAATTTTGATTGTGGTAATTCTGCATACAAAATCACCACAATCAATCTTCTAATTAGATTGCTCTAATATTGAAGCTATGCCACTTATAACAACGAGTGTTGCAATACCAAAGACTACGGCTTTTGCCATATCTCCACTTACATTAACACAATTGCCCTTCCGACATACACTCAGTTTTCCTTTAGAGAAATTAATACTATTCATAAAAATGAATTTTTAGGTTAAACAATATCCATTCAGAGCTGTGGATTTCCGCTCATTACTTTCCTTTACTGTCTTTCCGGTTACTTCTAATATGTTCCTTGATAGTAATAGTTTTTCCGCCTACTTTTCTTTTGTACTCAGGAATTCTATTGAACTTTTTACCAGATGAATCTTTAGCCATAGTTTTAATTTTTAGTTGAACTTACTTTTTTTATATTTGATTTGCATTATTAATTATTTACTTATAGCATTTTGCTGTTTAACCAAAGGTTTTATGGGTGCTGTCCACTCATATACCATTATAGATATATCCGTTTTGGTATATAGATGAATACAAGTACTAATCAGGACATAGATTTTGAAAAACTACCTAGCGTTGACCTGCTGGATTACATTTCTTTTAAGGATGAATTTCCAAAAGAGGCAGAAGCCTCTTTTGTACAATTCTGTTATAGATTTGAGAAAGATTTGAAACGTAAGTCCGAGATTTACTGCAATAAGTATGGATATAACGAGGTGGTGGCTTTGGAAATAGCGCATTGTACTTTTGCCAGAGTTTGGAAATACCCAACTTTTGACAAAGACAAGTCCAAAGCGAAAGATTTGGATAAGGGCATACTTATTTGGATGTATCGAATTTTATACACCCAAATAATTAAATATGGCGAAAAGAACACTTGTGCAGAGCCTACTGAAGAAGAAGATTTAAGCCTAGTTACAAATGCAGAAGAGTTGTTGGCAAAGTTTGACGTACCAGACGATGCTGAGGCAAAAAGGGTAGTTGTGGCGAAACTTAAAACCATTGAAAGAGCTCTTACACGATTATCTGAAAAGCATCGAATCATTTATTTTACTTATAGAGCTTATCGAAAGGAAGGTAAAAAAGTACCAAGAACAATTACAAAACTGCTTAGGGATAAACTCTCTTTAACCCAAAAATCCGTGAACACCTATTACGGCGATGCGGATAGACACGTTACTAACTATTTAGACATTATGAATAATGGCGAAGCCTAAGAAAATAGAACTAATTGAAACAGCTCAATTGGACAGTTGGTTAGGTTCAACAGGGTTTTTATTCCCTAGTAATGAACTTGAACTAGATAGGTTCAATAAACTATATGAAGATTATGAGTATAAGTTGGATGATAAATCTATTGACCCAATTGCCGTAATCAATAATACGTTTTATAGAGAGCCAAAAGTCATAACAATGTTTGAAGAAGATGTTGTTGAAGAAATTGAAACCTTAAGAATGGTCGCTAGAAAAGGAAAAAAAGAATTGTCTCAACACATTATAGATAAAATGCGGAAAAAACATAACCAAGATTCTAGTGATTCGGAATAAAACAAGCATAAAGGAATTAGCCGAAAGCATTGCATTAGAATATGAAGAAAAGATTACGCCTCTTGACAAAATATTAGATGATGAAGGCCTATCGGTATTTTATGACAGCTACGGCAAGAACACCTTTGATGGAATGACTTACTATGATAATGGAAAGTTTTATATTCACATAAATACCGATTTGGGTAATAGGCCAGATTCTGCAAGAGGAAGGTTTACGTTGGCACACGAGCTGGGACACTACTATATAGATTCCCATAGGATTGGATTGAAAAGAGGATTGTTAGAACCACATCCGTCAAGAACTAATCAGAAGCAGTTTAACCAAATAGAAAGAGAAGCAGATTTTTTTGCATCCTGTTTGCTGATGCCAGAGGAAAGATTCTCAAAAGATTTTTATCGTAAAACCTTTAGTATTGAATTGGTAGATTATTTGAAGGACGAGTATAAAGTCAGCAGGACTGCCTGTGCATTCAGGTTTGCAGATATAGGAAATCACGATATTATGATTGTCTATGGCGAAAACGGAGAAATACGTTGGAAATATTGTAGTGAACATTTTCCCTATAAATACCTGTTATATGAAAACAAGGTGGCGCCAAATACAGTAATGGGCGAATACTTTAAGAACATTACTGATAACCTGTTCAAAAAAGAAGAGATTTGGGCAGTTGATATTTTCAACTACGTTAAGGAAGACAATATTCAAAGAAAGTTTTTTGAGCATTGCATTACTTTTAAGGGTAAAGCTCTTAGCATTATTTGGGAAGAATAGTATTTTTCTTTTTCCAAGTAAAGCCTCATTAAATTGTGAAATTTTAACTTAAAGTTATTGCCTTATACCAATAAAAGAAAGCTTCCGGATTGCTCTTTTTCAATTTATTTAGCTTGGTGAATTGAGGGTTCTTAATCAACCAATCTTTAACCTCAAGCGGATTTTTAAACCTTTCGATTTCGCTATCAATACCAGCCTTAATCAGTTCAGATAGGTATGCAACTTTTGAAGCAGCTGTAATGGCTTCTTCAATATTGAATCTTACCAATGTAAAATTGGTAAAATTGCTTATTCCAGTTTGTAGATGTTTAAACTCATCAGATTTAGTGTTACGGGTAGAAAGAACATAACACGCTTCTCGGGTGTCTTCGAAAACCTGTTTTGAGGTTATGTCTAATTTTCTAAACGCTATTTCCTCTGCAACTACTTTTGTGTAACTGTTACGGACTGTTGCCAAATCCGAAATATTATCCATTAAAAACGCTACGTCGAATAACTGTTTGATAATTTCAACTGGTCTTTCTTTGCTGTATAAAATCCCTGTGGTTTTTGGTGCAAACGCAGTCAGTTTATCGCCTAAAATGGCATCAAAAGTTGGCATTTTTACTGTTGTGATTTTCCCTTGTGTTTGAAGCCAGTTGTGAGCAATCGGAATTTCTGTAAGTTCGGGATAAGGATTTGGCGTGTATAGCACATCCAGTAAAATTGGCTCAACCCGAGCATCTACATTGCTTTTGTAGAACATCTTGAAATGACCAACTGGTGCATCAGGCGTGTGCTTTCTGTCATTGTCATCTTCCCAATGTGTAAACGCTTCAGTTTCCTTACTTATAGCTTCAAGAACAGATTCTATGTCGCTTTGTCTTTGCTCGGTAATAATATCGATGTCGATTGAAAACCTTTTAGGTTCTTTGGTGGCTAACAATAGGGCAGTTCCGCCTTTAAAAATAAAATCGAGCTCGTTGATTTTAAGTTGTTCCAAAAACAATAAGGCATAGATAACCTTTTCAATAAGTTTTGGGTCATACTTTTTACCTAGTCTTTTTTTGACTTCGTAAATCCACTCTGGTTGATATGTTGTTTCTTTAATCATTAAAATTAATGTTTGGCAATAAAATCAATTGTTTGACAAAGTTAAATTGCTTAAGTGTTCAACTTCCGTCTCTCTATTGCGCCTGTGAGCATAGCGTTTCATTTTACTTTTGCTTATCTCAAACTTTTCGAATGCCGATCGGTAAATAAATTCCAATTCACTTTGTTGTGCACCAAATAAATTAGTGTCTATAAGCATATCGACCAACAATTTTTCAAGGGATGGGATAACGATATTTTCGATTTCGGTTAAAGGTGCTTCGGATACCAATTGTTTAAGGATTATTACGTCATCACTATTATGAATGTACAGTTCAAATGTTTCAGCATCTGGTTCTATAAAAACGTTTTTACCCTGGTCTTTCAACTTGTAAAACACGGACTGTGCCACATCTTTTTCCAATTCAATTATGGTGTAAAACTTAAATGGTTGGTGGCGCATAAATTCGTTTAACCATAAAGTGTTCCATACACAGAATTCAATGAATGGATAGTCTTTTTTTATTTTATTGTACAGTCGTTTTAATTTGGTGTCAATAACTGGAATAAATCTATCCTTACCATTTAAAGCGTACATACCTCTGGATGGGTTTTTTAACACACCTTCTTTTTTAAGTTTAGACAAATACACAGTGATAGAACTTTCCTTTAAGGTTGGAAAATCTTTCTGAATAAGCTCTACCAGACTGGTTTTTGAAATAGCTTGCTGGTCAACAAAGTATGTTGATATTTTATCTTTAATAGTTTGTTCCAGAACAATGATATTTTGAGTTAAACTTTGGCAAAATACACATTTTTTGCCAAAGTTTAATAGTGAATAGCAATTACTTCCGTTTATCCGTAGCCTTTGTATCAAAAGCAATCAAATTAAAAAGTTCCCGCATTCTGCTACGAACACGGTTTCCGTAGCGTTCTTCCAATTCTTCGGCATTGAGGTTGGTGGTTGCGTGGGTTTTTATTTTACGCTTTGTCTGTAGGTAAAGCTCGTATCGAGATAAGAGCACTTCGCCCATTACGTTTAAATCCTTTCCATAAAACCGACCAGCTGGCTCTACGCCCAAATCATCAAAACAGAAAAATTTGGAGTTACCATATTCTTCAATGGTTTTAAAACCGAGATGGTTAAAACTAAACGCTACATTCCGGCAAGGAATCATTTCATAAGGTCGTTGCATTGGAACGATATGGCGCAGCAATTTCATCAAGGTGGTTTTTCCACATCCTACAGGTCCAGAAAGTAAAATACCTTTGTCGATATCAATTCCGTTCTTTTCACAGTTCTCTTTGTCCTTGATGAAATAATGGCAGAGGTTACGTATGATAGCCGTGTCCTCATCGTAGATTCGGAAATTTTTTCCAAAGAGCATTTTTCCCTTGGCATTCAGGTAAATCAGGATTTTGTCAAAATCGTAGAGAACACTCTTGCCGTCAAACTTGCCAAGCGAATATTCCACGCCACCTTCGGTGATTTTAGAGGGGTTGTCCATAATCTTTGTTTTTAGTGGTTCGCAAGTTGTCCTTGATTTGGGACGCTTGTTTTTTGTTTGGTTTGTTTTCTTTGGCATATAACTCTGTCCTGCCCATCCAGTTAGTGGCCAAGGCTCGCCAATCTCGAATTTCTTTTCCATCGCTCGTTTGCCAATTCCGAGTTTCATAATACTCGAAGAATTTTTTTCCTTCATCAGCATTAAAACCTTTTTCAATAAAAAAATCAATAACGGCCTGCCAGCCCTTTGGTTGTTTTAGATTGTTTACTTGTTTGGTATTGTTTATAGTAGATACCAATGCTTGTCCACTCACGGGACGGTTTGAGTCCACCACTTGTCCATTTTTGGGACGGTGCTGTCCCACAACAGGTTCACGGATGGGATGGTACTCTTCCGCAAGCTGTTCTAATATGGGATCGTACCGTCCCATATCCGGTTCATCACTTGTACCGATAATGGCCATCTTGATTTTGCTTCCTTTGTAAGGGTTATTAGAAGGAAAATAGGTGAGATAGTTCCAAGAATCAAGGTTTGTCACACATCTATGGTAAGTGGATTTTGAGCCAATCTTGGCTACACGCATTAATTCTCGACGGTTCACATAAAATTCATCTGCAAATCGGCTACTGTTCCATTCTTGGAACAGTGCCATATAGAGACTTATATGCGTTGGATTGAGGCGGTCATCAAAAAAGAACTTTTCAAAAGCCGCATTAAGTAGCTTTATGTAGTTCATCATTTAAGAATTTAGCTTATGCTGTACACGATTTGATGTCATCACGTTTTGAATTTCCTCGGCATCGTAGTAGATGATGCCCCCAACTTTGGTGTATGGCAATGTTCCGTTGATGCGAAGATTCTGTAATGTTCCTGGACTGACTTGAAGCAAGTCCATAACTTCGGAAGATTTGAGATATTTTTTGAGTTTTCCAGTGGCTTGTTTGGAAAGAAGGTTTTTAATGTCATCGAGCAATTCTATTTTAAATTCTCGAAGATCGTCTGTGGTAATAATATTTGCTGGCATAATAGAACGGTTTTAAAAGAAAGGGGCTATCATTATCGCTTTCAACTAATTTAATAGCCCCTGACTTGATTTAACTCACGAGCTTTAGTATTTTAATAAAAAAGTGTTCGTGAATCTGTCGATTTGACTTTCGTTCTACAAATTTGGGATGATTTATTGGATATTAATCCCAAGTCATACCCAAGTTGGGTGTTTTTATATACTCATTTTCAATGGTTTAAATTAGTTTTGTTTAGTGGTTGTCCTGAAAATAGTATATACCAAATGATAATAACTAAAATTAATTTTATTTTTTCCCAAGTAGTACCCAACTTGGGAAGAAATTTAACATTTAAGCGAAATGGATTTTATCCATCCGTTTCCTCCATTCTCCTTAAAAGTGTTGCTTTCAGTCTATCGATAAACTTGGTTTGGTCAATTTTCCGTTCTCTAATTTCGAGAAAAGTTCTATATACATTTCCAAGTTTTAGTTCAAAGATGTCTTCACAAGCCGAAGCCATTTCTTTAATCCCAGCCGTACCACTTTTTATCGCTCCTGAAGCCTGTAAGGCATAAATCAATTCAATTAGGTCTGTTTTTGAGGCTGTCCATCCAAGTCGCTCGCCATTTGATAAAGTATTCAGCTTATTCGGTACACCGTTTGACAGATCCCTTAAATAACTTAACTCTTCTACGTAATGACTGATTAATAAATCGTAGGCCATAATTTTGGCAATTGCATTATCGTGGCTTGTGGAAAATTCTGCATCGGTATAAAAATGAGATGTGTTTGACACCAGACTGATTTTATCGTTTCCTCGTAGAAAATAGAATTCATCCAAAAGTTCAGAATCCTCCCTGTAATATTTTATAAAATCTATATTTCGCCGATTGCTTTCTTGTAGTTTATTTATTTCTAAATCGATAAATTCCTGTTGAGATTTTATGGTGCCGGCAGGTCTGTTTATTAAAAAATTGTAGAGTTTGGCGTAAAACTTCAATCTGCTATAAACATAAGGTTTGTGCTTTTTAAAGAATATGATTTCATTTTGTTTGTCTTGAAATTCATTTTCCCTTACACAGATTCGCAGTTTCTGTAAGTATTGTCTTGAAATGGAAATACCTTGTTCAACATTATTGAAATCGTTGAGATTAGATTCCTCAACTGCTTTTATTTCCTCTTTGTAATTATCTAATATTTTATGAATCAGCTTATGCAAAATATTTGGGGCTTTAGATTTGGGTTAATTGTCAACAACTATGGTTATGTGCTTATTTTTTTATGGCGGGTTTTTGAAAAAGAATAAAAAACCAATAACAGCCAAAATAATGCTGCCAGCAATTATAAAAGGGTAGTAAAAACCGCCTGAAAGCAACCAAGTCCCTAAAACAGGCCCTAGAATTTGACCAACACTATTAGTAGAGCTCTGAATAGAAATGTTCCTGCCAGTATTTTGCTTTGATATTAATGAAACCGCAGAAAGTAAATTTGGGGTTACCATAGCACCTCCAGCAGCGAAAACAACGATTAATACATATACCAAGTATTCATTCTTAAAAAAAGGAAAGACAATTAAGGATAATCCAGATATAAACAACCCTAATGCAATTTGTTTCTTTGTCGATAAAAACTTCTCTCCATAAGTAGCGAACACAGGTTGTAAAACAGCCATTATTGAACCACATAGCATAAAACCAATACCTATTTGGTTACTGTTAAACCCTAATTCATCTTTCCCATATATTGAAAAGACGGTTTCAAACAGCGTTACTACAAATTGGATGACAAACGACAGAACCAGTAATACGGCAAAATATTTGGTAAATGTGAATCGCAACCTCACTTTTTGGGTTGTGAACTTATGTACACGTGTAGTGTTTTTTAACCATTTCATAACAATAAATAGGACAATCAATCCTAGTAGTGCTGCGAAAAGAAATGGCGTTGAAAATCGGTCTAAATGTAGCAGACCAAAAGAATATTGTAAATGAAGGTCAGTTTGTGAAAGTAACCCACCAATAACAGGACCAAAAATAACCCCAGAGCTAATGGCAACGCCTGACCAGGCCATTATTTTTGTTCTCCGTTTTTCAGAAGTAATGTCGCTTAAATATGCGTTGCTAACTGGAATAACTGCTGATGTGAAAATACCACCAAAAATTCGAGCAACATAAAGCATTGTTAGAGATGTGGCAAGACCAGTGAGCAATTGCATAATTACAAAACCGATTAGTCCACAAATGATTATAGGTTTTCGACCATATTTATCTGAAAGCTTTCCCCAAACCACTACGAATAGTAATTGAAAAAATGGATAGATGCTCGTAAGCAATCCAATATGGAAGTTGATAAGGTCGGTGTCGAGATTGCCCTTTATTGCTAGCCTTTCGGTATAGTAAGGAAGGGTTGGCAATAATATACCATAGCCCAACATCACTACAAATAAACTCAACAGAATTAAGACACTATCCCATTAAGTGTGTAAACTTAATTTATCGAGGGTTTGACTTTCTTAAAGTTGAACCCTTTTTTCAAATATAGTTAAAAATTGGTTTAAAATAATGCCCCAATTCCTAATAGGCATTGACCATTTCTTGGTAGCCTCCCTTAATGCTAAAAATGTGGATTTCATTACAGCTTCATCGGTTGGGAATGAGAGCTTGTTTTTGGTGTATTTCCTAATTTTTCCATTGAGATTTTCAATAAGGTTTGTAGTGTAAATGATTTTTCTGATTTCAACCGGAAACTCATAAAAAGCAGTAAGCTCTTCCCAGTTATCCCTCCAACTTTTGATGGCATAAGAATACTTGTGTTCCCATTTTTCAGCAAAGTCCTCCAGGGCGGCCTTAGCGGCGCTTTTGGTAGGTGCATCGTAGATGTTTTTCATGTCTTTTGTAAACTCCTTTTTATCCTTCCAGACCACATAGCGACAAGCATTCCTAATTTGGTGTACCACACATATTTGAGTCTTGGATTCAGGGAACACGTTTTTAATGGTGTCGGTAAAGCCATTAAGGTTATCGGTGGCGGTAATAAGCAAATCTTGAACGCCTCTGGCTTTCATATCGGTCAAGACGCTCATCCAGAAGGCTGCCGATTCGTTCTTGCCCAACCAAAGCCCCAAGACTTCCTTTTTGCCGTCTCTACGAAGCCCTACGGCAATGTACATGGTTTTGTTGATGACTTTGGAGTTTTCTCGTACCTTGAAAACGATGCCATCCATCCAGGTTATTAAATATACAGGTTCTAGGGGGCGGTTCTGCCAAGCCACAATATCGTTGGTAACTTTATCTGTGATGCGTGATATGGTGGATGTTGATACATCAAAACCGTAGACCTCTCGGATTTGTTCTTCGATATCAGAATTACTCATACCTTTGGCGTATAGACTGATAATTACGTTTTCTATGCCATCGACCATATTGGTTCGCTTAGGGACAAGCATGGGGTTAAAGGAGGCTTCCCTGTCCCTAGGTACTTGAATGATACTTTCACCTAAAGCGGTTTTTACCTTTTTGGAAGCATAACCGTTGCGTGAGTTCGGATTGGGCGATTGTTCGTGTCTGCTGTAATCTAAATGAGCATCCAGCTCGCCTTCCAGCATCTTTTCAATGCCTCGTTTTTGAATGGACTTTAGAAAAGAGGTTAGTTCTTCTCCTGTTTTAAACTGTTTTAAAAAGTCGTCGTTTAATAAATCGTCTTTGTTCATCGTGTATAAAATTTAAATTAATAAAAAAATATCGAGGGTTGCAACCCTCGATATTTTTAAACTTTACACACTTTGTGAGATACTACCAGAATTAAAAATATCCTGTTGAGTTTTTCTTTTCTTTCCATTTATTTTTTACCGATTTTTCGCTTTAATAATTGCGCATTAATGGCCACTATAATTGTACTCAAACTCATAAATACAGCTCCCACCGCAGGTCCTAAAACAAATCCTGAAGAATACAGAACTCCAGCGGCTAATGGTATTGCAACAACGTTATAACCCGTTGCCCATATTAAGTTCTGTATCATTTTATTGTAGGTAGCCTTTCCAAATAATATTAAGTTGGATATATCCTGTGGGTTACTGTTTACAAGAATAATATCGGCAGTTTCAGCAGCTACATCAGTACCAGAGCCAACAGCGATGCCTACATCAGCTTTGGCAAGTGCGGGTGCATCGTTTACGCCATCGCCCGTCATAGCTACAAACTCTCCTTTATTTTGTAACTCTTCTACAATTTCTACTTTTTGGTGTGGTAACACTTCGGCATAATAGCCATCCAGACCAAGGCTATCGCTTACAGCTTTGGCAGTTATTTCATTGTCGCCAGTTGCCATCAAAACTTTTATATTGTTCTTTTTAAATACTTTTATAGCTTCCGCAGATTCTGGTCTAATCTCATCGGCAAGAGCGATATACCCCGCCAGTTGTCCATCGATTAATACGAATACAACAGTTTCAGCGGCATCACTATAAGCATCTTTGGGGATGGTAATTTTTTCATCCCTTAAATAACCAGGACTAACCACTTTAATATCCTTACCCTCTACACTTGCCTCTACGCCTTTACCAGTAATAGCATTAAAGTTTTCAGGATTGGGAATGGTGATATTATCTTCTTTTACTTTTTTAATAATACCAACGGCAATAGGATGTTCTGAACTTAGTTCCAGAGCACTTGCAAGGCGCAATATTTCCTCTTTTGAAAATTTTTCATTTACAGATTCAATACGTGTCACCCCAAAATCACCTTTGGTAAGCGTTCCTGTTTTATCAAAAATCAAAACAGATATTTTACGTGATTCTTCAAAAGCGGTCCTGTTGCGAATTAATAATCCGTTTTGAGCTGAAACAGCAGTCGAAATGGCAACTACCAAAGGTATGGCAAGACCCAATGCGTGCGGACAGGCAATCACCATCACGGTAACCATTCTTTCCAATGCAAATACAAATGGAAACCCAAGCATCAACCAAACGGCCAATGTTCCAAAACCAATGGCCAAAGCAATATAGGTCAACCATTTTGCAGCCCTGTCTGAAAGGTTTTGCATTTTAGATTTGGTCTTTTGCGCTTCCTCAACCATCGTAATAACCTTATTGAGATAACTGTCTTTTCCTGTATGTTCAACTTTTACCTTTATGCTGCCATTGCCGTTTACCGAACCTCCAATTACTTTATCCTTTTCATCTTTTTTCACAGGTTTTGATTCTCCCGTAAGCATAGACTCATTTAGATAACTTGAGCCTTCAATAATAATTCCATCGGCAGGAACCTTCTCTCCGGGCCTAACTAAAATAATGTCGTCTATCAATAAATCTTCGAGTGGTATGTCTTCAACGGTATCCCCTTTTACGCGATGTGCTTCGGCCGGCATCATACTTACTAAAAGTTGTAATGCTTTTGAAGCACCTAAAACACTTCTCATTTCTATCCAGTGTCCAACAAGCATAATAGCTATTAGCGTGGCGAGCTCCCAAAAGAAATCGACACCTTCCAGTCCAAACACCGTCGCTGAACTATACACATAAGCTACGGTGATGGCCATAGATATAAGTGTCATCATCCCAGGTGCACCATCCTTTACTTCGGAAACAAATCCTTTAAGAAAAGGCCAGCCACCATAGAAATATACAATGGTAGAGAGTGCAAACAGGACATAAGGATTTCCAGGAAGTAGGAACTCATATCCAAAAAAATCTTGAATCATTGGCGAGAAGAACAATATGGGAATGGTAAGGACTAGCGTTACCCAAAACCGTTTCCTGAAGTCGGCAATCATCATTTTATGATGGTCGTGACCCATTTGACCGTGTCCAGGATTATGGCCAGAATGGTCGCCTTTTCCGTGGTTCATTTTAGAATGGTCTTCTTTTTTGTGTTTCATTTTCGAATGGTCCATTTCCTCGTGATTGTGATGTTCGTGATTTTCCATTATTGGTTTAGTTTAAGTGTTATCGTAATTTTTTTCTCATTGCTTCAGAAATATTTTCGGCATAGACACCATAGGCATCTACCAAAAGTCCCTTTATACCATCTTTGGATGAAATGGCATAAAGAACACTGTTATCGTCCGTACTGCTCATACCTTCAAAACGATGGGTTTCATCCACATCAAAATCTTCGGGCTGAATTTCTATTTTCAGTGAGGCACATTGCAAACATTCTGGTTTCAAGTTGAAATCATAGGCATATCCTCTTTGTTGAAGGTCATTGATTGCTTCTGAAAGGGTGTCGTAGTTGTTCATTTTCTTTTATTTATAGGTCATTGTGAAATAACTGTTGTCTTCTTCGGTAAATTTTTGAAAGGTCAATAGGCCGTTCTCATTTAATTTTTCTATTACATTATAATTTAATTGCTTGATACGAATACCCAACGCATAGGCTTTAATGTTGATTTTTGATTTAATGTTGTTTTGGTTACCATCCATTTTTCGGTCGTAAATCTTTATGGTGCTTTTTGAACCGAAGAAATTCAACAAGCCCGAATCAAAACTCATTTCCAGTTCAATATCCTCCAGATTATCCAAATCGTATAATTCCTTGAAATTTTTTGAAGTGGTGTTGATTTCGGTTTCCTTCGATTTTGGGTTTGAAAACGGAAACGCCATTACCATTACACTGGCTTCATCTGGCTTACATCGATAGGTCGTTGTATATTTATCGGTGGATTTTTTGTCTTTGTCAAATAATTCTGTGATTACATCAATTTCAAAATATCCATTTTTCTCCATTGTTTTACCAGCTTCAAAAGTTTGTTTGTTGAGAAAAGCACCTTTTTCATCAAAATTCTCCCGAATGACAAATCTTCCTGAAATCTGCCCAATGAGCATTTCAGTTTGTCCAGTCATTGTAATGCTGAATAAAGTAAGTAATACTATGAAGACTCGTTTTTTCATATATGGTGCATTAATTTCTTTACTTCTTTTGCCAGTATATCACTTAAATCAATCCCATTTGAAGGATGTGGAATAGTATTACAGGTCACTATTTTTTCTACTCCGGAATCCAACAAATCCCGATAGGCATTACCTGAAAAAACGGCGTGAATACCAACACATATTGGTGGTTTCATTCCTGCTTTTTTCAAATGTTGTACGGTTTCAATCATTGTTCTAGCCGTAGAAATAATATCATCTACCAAAATTGGTGTGGCGTTTTTATATTTTTCCACATCAGGAACCGAGACTTCTACATCGCGGTCACCGTGACGTACTTTTTGTAAGACGGTAAATGGTGCATCTGCGTTTTTAGCTACTTCAGATACCCATTGTTCGCTTTCGGAATCCGGACCTATTAATACTGGGTTTTTTATATTTTCTTTTATCCATTTTGAAATGTCATCTGCAGCGTGAATGACTTTGTTTGGAATTTGATAGACTTCACCCAATGAGTGTATCCTGTGTAGGTGAGGGTCGACAGTTGTAATGCTATCAGCAAAACCGGAAATTAACTTCCCGAAATAGGTAGAGGTAACGCCTTCACCCTCATTAAATATCTTGTCTTGTCGCATATATGCCAAATACGGTGCTACCAAACAAGTACACATAGCACCTAATGAATTTGCTGTATGGCTTAAAAAATATAGTGGTAATAATTTCTCATCAGGGTCGTGTAGGGTGCAGACCAAGACCACACATTTATTTTTTACGTCAGATAATATGCGCGTGTAGGATTCGCCGTCAGGGAACTTTCGTAAGGTGGTCTTTCCCACTTCAGCATTCATTTTTGTTGCCATTAGCTCTGTTAATTCCTCGTTTCCCGGAAGGCTAAATAGTATAGTTTTCATTTTATTTTTTATTTAATAGTTATAATGTCGTTATGACTGTTCTTGTACTCTAAGGCGTAATTTAATTCACCCTGCGATTCTGCAAAAAGCGTGAATAGTAAGTCATCTTTTTCAATTTTATCATTCAAATGCACATTCAATAAAATTCCAGCAGATTTAGATTGAGGTGCGCCTGAAAGTTTGGCAAGCTTTGCTATCTTTCGATTATCAATACGCTTTAGACTGCCTGATTTTTCTGCTCTGATTTCAATTTTATAAGGTGCTAAAACAGGTTTTGAAAAGCGGCCTTGGGCCTTACAAATGGCAAGGAATTTTTCATAAGCCTGACCAGATGTAAGCACTTCTTTGGCGGTTTCCGTTCCTTTTCCTTTTTCGACTTTGCCCGAAAGCTCTATAAGTTCTCCAGCCAAAAGCAAGGCTCTTTCCATTAGGTCGATTGGGGCATCTGCCTCATTTTGTAAAACCTTCAATATATCGATGGCTTCCAAAGTTGGACCAATCCCTCTTCCTACAGGTTGCGTACCATCAGTAATGACCACTTTCACATTCAACCCGACAGCGTTACCGACTGTTTCCATATGGTTCTTGAGTTTTTCAGCCATTTCTGCACTTCTGACTTTAGCAGTTTCTCCCACGGGAATATCTATAACAACGTGAGTGGAACCTGCCGCAGATTTTTTTGAAAGGACCGAAGCTATGAGTTGCCCTTCGCTATCAATATCCAAGGCCTTCTCAATCTTAATCAGTACATCATCGGCAGGGCTTAATTGCGCTGTACCACCCCAAACAAAACAACCTCCTTCTTTTTCTACCACAGCCGTTATTTCTTCGGAAGAGAGTGTCACATTGGTCAGTACTTCCATAGTATCTGCTGTACCTGCTGGCGAAGTGATAGCTCTCGAAGATGTTTTGGGCATCGTAAGCCCATATGCGGCTACAATGGCAACTACCAATGGCGTTGTTCTATTGCCAGGTAATCCGCCAATACAATGCTTATCGACTACGATTTCCTTGTTCCAATTCAATTGCTTTCCTGAAGCAATCATCGCTTTTGTGAGGTCGGATATTTCATTAATATCCATTCGGTCTCCTGCACAGGCGGTGATAAATGCTGAAAGGTGGATATTTGAATAATCTCCTTCAACGATGTCCGTGATAATTTGGTTGTAGGCGTTATAATCCAATTTTTGATTATAGATTTTTGCCCTGACGTGGCTTAACGATTCAATAGGTTCTAAATGGGAAACGTACAATGTGTCATTGTCGGAAACATTCAACTTTTTTGCTGCTGCGTCTGAAAGCCCGATTTCGTTAGGCAGCAGTATATCAGAATTTAAGACATTTAGACTTGCAACGATTGAGGTACTTGCATTGGATATCCTAATTCGAGTCAATGCTTCAAAACCTTCTGAAATACAGACGTGACAATCCTCACGCATATACACCACATTTTCGTTTTGGGTGTAGATGCCGAGGTGTTTGTATTTTAATATGTTTGAGTGTTGTTCCATAGTTTATTTTATTTCTTCAATGCTATATAATTGTGGGATTTCAGCATCCCACCCATAGGTCTCCTTGATACCTTTTTGTAGTGCTTCTGCACTTTCTTTTTCACCGTGCACTATGAAAATCCGCTCTGGTTTATTATTTATTTTACGCATCCAATCCATAAGTTCTGTATGGTCTGCATGTGCCGAAAGTCCTTCGATTTCTGCAACTTCCATATGAAATGGCACCCATTTTCCGTACACTTTTAATTCCTTATCGCCTTCCAATAGCTTTCTTCCACGAGTGCCTTCAGCTTGATACCCCACAAAAAGTAAGGTGTTATTTGGATTTTGTGCCTGTGTTTCAAGGTAGTTGAGCATTCTGCCGCCAGTAAGCATTCCACTTCCCGCAATCACGATTTTTGGCTTGTTATCTGTTCTTAATTCCATAGTTTCCCGATAACTACTTACGACCGTGAAATGTGAGCACATTTCATCACATTCATTGTCCTCTAATCTGTGCCAATCCCTTGTACGGTGGAAGAGTTCGAGTACATTCGCTCCCATTGGACTGTCCATTATCATTTGTACTTTCGGTATTTTGTTCTCTTTTACTAATCTCCAAAAAATGAGCATCATCAATTGGGCACGTTCTACCGAAAAGCTTGGAATAAACAGGCTGCCACCTCTATTGATGGTATCGTTGACCAATTTTTCAATATGTGGAAGTGCTTCTATTTCATCGGGATGAAACCTTCCACCATAAGTGGATTCAATGAAAAGCACATCCGCTTTTTTTGGTTTAAGGGGTGGATAGAGCAATAAATCATTGGTTCTACCAATGTCTCCTGAAAAGACAAAACGTTTTCCGTGCACATCCAACTCAATATAGGTTGCACCCAGAATATGTCCGTTGTATTGGAAGCGAGCCCTAATACCATCAAATAACGGAATCCATTGTGATTGTGGAATTCCTTTAAAGTGTGGGATAGTTTTTTCTACATCCTTTAAATCGTATAATGGTTCTGCGGGACTATGTTTGGAATAGCCTTCCTTATTGGCACGTTCGGCTTCTTGCTCCTGTATTTTTGCACTATCATTCAAAATGATTTTTGCAATGTCCAAAGTAGGATTCGTACCATAAATGGGACCATTGAAGCCTTGTTTTACCAATCTGGGTAAATAACCTGTATGGTCCATATGACCGTGGGTAAGCAAAACAGCATCAATATCACCTACATTAACAGGTGGGTACTCCCAGTTTTTAAGGCGTAATTCCTTTAACCCTTGGAAGAGGCCACAGTCTATAAGTATCTTTTTATCTCCTGTGTCCACTAAATATTTTGAGCCGGTTACCGTACCTGCTGCACCTAAAAAGTGAATATTTATTTTATTGTTATCCATCTTTATAGTATTTATTTAGAGTCCACCACAGCAAGAAGGTGTATTTCCTTTATCTTGTTTTGATTTGCTCAATTCCACTATTTCTTTATATAGATTACGAGAATCCTCTTTAATAAAAAGAGCCAATTTCTTTACTGATTTAGGTTCAAAGTGAACCATTTCCAATAATATCTCAAGGGCTTCTTCAAGTAGTTTAGAGTCATCTTCCAATGCTTGGTAAAATGGCTCTAAATCTATACTGTCCTTTTCTTTCAGTTCATCTGTTTTCATTTGTTCTATTTTTAAATTAAAAATGTATGTAGTGCTTTATTGAATTCTACATAGTTCTCTTGAATCTTCGAGAATCTTTTTGTGCCTTGACTTTGGCACTCCTACTTGTTCTAAAACTTTTGGGTTTTCGTGAAGCTCTTTGCAGAGCACAAGACCTTTATCCAATAATTTCGTTTTTTCGGCCTTAGTAAGCGTTGTTATTGCTGTTAATGGATGTAGCCCCGACTTATCTATTCTGTCTTTTAACCCGTTATCCATTGGGTAATCCCAACTTGTCAATAATAGCCCAACGCATTTACCATATTGTACCGCATCACTTGTAAATCGTGTATTTGTATAGACGCCTCCTTTGTGAAGTTTAGTATCGTGACCTTTTTGGCGTTCCCAATTTTTTTCTACATCTAAAAATCTTGAATTGATGTATAATGGAATCTTCACGTTGCAAACTCGGCCTTGATCGCTATGGTATTTGCATTCAATCATATAATGATTATTGTCTTTTTGCGCTATCACATCTATTTCGTGTTGAACACAATTACCTTGGACAATAACATCAACTTCTGTATCAAAACCTTCGTGTGCCAATAGTTTGCCTACTAATTTTTCAAATGGAAAACCGGTTGGACCTAGTTCCATTAAAGCTTTTTTGAGCTTGTACTTTGAGGCACTTACCCTAGATTTTCGTTTTAGCATCTTGAAAGCCAACTGATAGATTTTTTTGGTTGTCATTCCTTCTTCAATCTGCTCTTGTACTTTCCGGGCTATATCTTGAATAATATCCTCATCTGCCCGTGAACGCCGCAGGGAGTTGATGAGTTTGTTTACATCAAAGGCTTCGTACTCACCAGAGTATTTTTTTATTAAGACTGATTTATTCATTGTTACATTTTAATAGTCATTACTGGTAATTCGGAGTGATTGGTTACACCCTCTGCGATGCTTTTAGAGAATAAGCTTAAAAAGCCTGTACGTCCGTGAGTACACATTGCGATTAAATCGGCATTTTTATATCGTAAATAATTGTTTATCCCTGTTTCTACGTCTGGTTCGTTATATACATTCATTGAGAAGTTATCCAAATCGGGGAATTTTTTCAGGAACTCCTTGATGGGATCCAACCCTTGTTCTATACTGTTAAAATCGGTCTGAGTATTGACCCTCAATAAATGGATATGTGTGCCGCATTTTTCAGCAATCGAAATAACTTGCTTAAATGCATCGCTTACATCTTGAAGAAAATCTGAAACAAAAACGATATCCTTAAAAGGAAAGGATACTTCTTCATCCTTGACTACAACAACTGGTACATCAGCTTTCCTAACAATTTTTTCTACGTTGCTTCCCATTAACTCACGTATACCGCCTCGGGTGCCACTACTTCCCGTAACTATAAAATCGTGATGAAAATGACCCGAATGTTTAAGGATATTTGCCTGACCACCATCAAATTTAAGAAAAGTCCTGCATTCAAGGCCTTGTCGTTCTGCTTTTTTCTCCAGTTCTCTCAGGTAGGCTTTTGCGATGCCTATTTGCTTTACTGTTTCTGGGTACTGTTTTTCTTTTTGTTTATCCAACTTTACCCATTCTACCGGGGTTTTCATCAAATGGAAAAAATGGATTTCGGAATTGTAAAGCTTTGCCATTTCAATTCCGAGTTCTTCTGCTTTATTGCAATTTTTTGAAAAGTCTGTTGGTACGAGTATGTTTTTCATAATATTTGTTTTTAACTATTAATTAATGCTAATTTCATTTCCAGAAGGTTTTTGTTTTTCAAAACAATCCAGATTATATATGGTTGTTTCTGCAATATTGGTCAATACGGTTTTGGTTAAAAAAGCTTGATGGCTTGTAATTAGTACATTGTTGAAAGTCATTAAGCGTGCAATCACATCGTCTTGCAAAATGTCATCGGAATGGTCTTCAAAGAACAATCCTTCTTCTTCCTCATAAACATCCAGTCCTAAATACCCTATTTTTTTAGTTTTCAATCCTTCGATAACTGCCTTGGTGTCCACCAACCCACCACGACTTGTATTGATGAGCATTACTCCAGATTTCATTAGTGCTATATGCTCTTTATTTATTAAATGTTTTGTTGAAGCTTTTAATGGCACGTGCAGGCTTATTATATCTGCGTGCTTACAGAGCGTCGCACAATCTGAATAGATTACGCCATATTTATCAATTAGGTCTTTGCTTTCTTCTATATCCTGGGCAAGAATATTGCAGCCGAATCCGTGAAGTATTTTTACGAGTACAGACCCTATTTTTCCTGTTCCAATCACGCCAACGGTTTTCCCATTTAGGTCAAAACCAGTGAGACCGTTTAATGAAAAGTTTTGTTCGCGCACTCTATTGTGGGCTTTAATCAGTCTTCGGTTTAATGCAAGTATCAAAGCCATTGTATGTTCTGCAATGGCATAAGGTGAATAGGCTGGGACACGGGCCACTTTTATATTCAATTCAGCTGCTTTTTCTAAATCGACGTGATTGAAACCTGCCGAACGTAATGCGATAAATTTTATGCCTAGTTTGTGTAAAATATCCAAAACTTCCGAAGAGGCATCGTCACTTGAGAAAAGTGCTATGGCCTTTGAACCTTCTGCCAATAAGGCGGTTTCCTTTGTTAGCCTAAATTCCAGAAAATTCAATTGATGTTTTCCTTTATTAGCGTTTTCAATGGAAGGCTTATCGAATTTATGTGTGCTGTATATGGTTGTTTTCATAATTTATGTTCCAAATAGTTCTAAAAGTTCGTGCAATTCTTTATTGACCTGATGTTGCTTGACCACTTCATTAAAAGGGGTTAAGTGCAATTGATTGTTTAAAATCCCGACCATTACATTCTTTTTACTTTGTAAAAGTGATTTTACGGCTTCCACCCCAAGCCTAATACCCAACATCCTATCTAAAGCAGAAGGATTTCCACCACGCTGTACGTGCCCAAGTTTTGTAATTCGTAAATCGACATTGGGGTTGACTTCCTTTATTTTTGAAGAAACAAGTTCGGCACCAATTTCGTCACCTTCAGAAACTACGATTAGAAAAGCATCCTCGCTATCGTAATTTTTCACCTTACCCAAAAGGTTAATAAAGTCCGTACCGCTCTCCGGAATTAATATGGCGTCCGCACCAACCATCAATCCAGAATGAATACCGATGTAACCCGAATCCCTTCCCATTACTTCAACAATGAACACACGGTTATGGGATTCGGCAGTATCCCTTATTTTATCAATGTTTTCAATGGCTGTGTTAACAGCGGAATCGAAACCAAGGGTGTAATCCGTACCCGAAATATCGTTGTCAATAGTCCCGGGAATCCCTACGAATGGGATATCGCATATCTCTGAAAAAGCCAATAGACCTTTAAAAGTACCATCACCACCTATGGCAATTAAAGCGTCTATTTTGTTTGCATTTAGGGTTTGCAGGGCTTTTTTTCGACCTTCCAGTTCGAGAAAACGTTTGCTTCGTGCGGTCTTTAGAATTGTGCCACCCTTTTGGGTCAGTTTTTGTAATTCGTGTGATTTAAATTGAACCAAGTCACCGTCTATCAATCCTTCATATCCTTTTCTAAAACCACTAACTTTTATACCAGTTGCTTCAGCCGTTTTTGCAATGGCGTACAAGGCTGAATTCATCCCTGGACTATCACCTCCAGAGGTAAATACACCTATATGTTTAATTTTATTAGTATTCATTTAAAATTGTTTTTTGTGATTTTTTATCTGAAACAGAAAAATCTTGGATGGTCTTCCATACAAATTCTGCTTCTTTTAGAAAGAACTGATGGTCTCCCCCTGTAGAGGTAACAGTTTTTACGTTTGTAAATTCTCTTGATAAGTCTATAGCATTTTTGAGCGGTGCAGTAGTGTCCTTTGCTCCGTGAATGAAAAGCACTTTTGTGTTTCTAATCTTTCTTGCAATCCCGTATAAATCTGTTTTTAGGATTATCCTCGTAAGCGAATAATAGTAGCTCTGCCAATGGTGTTTTTTTGCATCTTCATAAACATCATCCGTGAGGTTGTCTGGTTTAAATGCACGCGACATAAAAATGGGATGAATCATACAGATGTATTTAGAGAATCTGCTTGTTGATATTCTGTTCACAAAGGAATGTGAGGACATAATTTTTTTAAATTCATCTGCATCCTGATAAACAGGTATTCCAATAAAAATGCCTGCTTTGAGCCAATTTGAGTGTTTTTCCAATAGGGCCATTGAAATTATAGCGCCCATAGAATGACCGGCAACTATGGTTTTTCCATCATTGAATCCTTCTTTTTGCAAAACCAATTCTAAAGCTTTAAGTTGAACTGAAAGCGAATAATCACTTTGTGGTTTTGGCGAATCACCAAAACCCAAAAGGTCTATTAATAGCAAAGTGTGTGTTTTTGAAATGCTTTCTAAATTGCGTTTCCAATAATTCAATGACCCTGTCAAACCGTGCAGCAAAACGAGTTTGTTTTCACCCGCACCTATAATTTCATAATTTAAGAGTGTTTTGTCAGCATCATAAGCTGGGTGCTTAACAATCTTATAATGTTGATATCCTGCTATAGAGACCACAGGAAAAATGAAAAATATGGATATGAGTAGTAATGTCATATTTTTAAAGTTTTATCATTAACCAATATTGGGGTTTTACCATAAAACCTATTAAAAACCATACAAGCTGTGAGGTCACCCGTTACGTTTACAGCAGTCCTGAACATTCCCAACAATCTTTCTACACCAATAATAATGATGATGCCTTCGGCTGGGATACCGACACTTCCCAAAACAGAAGCGAGTATCACCACACCACCTCCGGGAATGGCAGGTGTGCCGATTGAAGCAGCAACGATGGTTACGATGACCACAATAATATTGAGCAAACTCATTTCCAAGCCATAGGCTTGGGCTATGAATAGCGTAGTTATGGTTTGATAGAGTGCAGTGCCATCCATATTGACGGTTGCACCTATGGGAATAATAAAATTGCTAATGGTCTTGTCCACCTTCAATTCTTCTTCGGCTGTTTGAAGGGAAAGTGGCATCACGGCCGCAGAGCTTGTGGTTGAAAAGGCCAATAATTGAACGTCCCTTATTTTTTTTAGGAAATGCATAGGGTTTGCTTTTCCAAGAAGCACAATTAGCCCTAAATAGAAAATTACCAAAAGTAATAGACCGAGCAGGACGACGCCAACATAATAGGTGAGACCGGAAAGAGAACTTAAACCAACACTAGAGGTAAGCTGCGCCATAAGTCCGAAAACAGCAATAGGCACTAGAAGCATTGACCATTTTACTACTGTCATACAGACTTCCTGAATGGCAGTTAGAAGCAGCTTCACTGGGCGCAGTAAGGCATTTTCAAGTGATAGCACAGCTACACCAATAATGATTGTGAAAATTACAATGCTTAACATTTCACCACTTACCATAGATGCCAACGGGTTTTCGGGAAGTAAGTTTGAGATGGCATCAGGAATCGTTTCAATTCCGAAGGAAAGCTCTGGATTTTCCGTTGGAACAGCTGTAATTTCATTATGTTCAGCTAGAGCCTGTTGATGTAAAAAGCGACCAGGTCTAAAAAGTTGAGATAGTATGACACCCAAACTTACCGAAACTATCGTAGTACCTAGAAAATATAACAAAACCCCACCACCTAATTTTTTTAGATTGTCCTTATCATTACTTGCTATTCCAGTAATGATGGAAGCCACAATCAACGGAATCATAATCATTTGAACCAGTTTCAGAAATAGTACACCAGGCAATGCCAGCCAATTCCCCGCGATATCTGCTGTTTCTTTAGAAATCCATCCATTTTGTGGGCTCAATAGCAGACCAAATCCAACACCTAAAAACAAGGCAATGATTACCTTAAGCCATAGACGACTTTCTACCAATCTTATGAGGTAGTGGTTAAGTGATTTTAATGATTTTATCTCTGTGTCAAACATTCTGTTGATTATGCTATATTAATTTTATTATCCAGATACACTTCCTGAACGGATTGTAATACTCTCACGCCTTCGCTAAAGGGTTTTTGAAATGCTTTTCTTCCCATTATCAGCCCAGAACCACCAGCCCTTTTATTGATAACGGCAGTTGTTACAGCTTCGGACAAATCTGATTTGCCTTTGGAACCACCACCAGAATTTATCAGCCCTATTTTACCCATATAACAATTGGCCACCTGTAATCTGCAAAGGTCAATGGGATGGTCTGTAGTCAACGCTTCATACATATCATCGTCATATTTTCCGAATCCTATTTCTTTAAATCCGAAATTATTGGTCGGTAATTTTTGTTTAATGATGTCTGCTTGAATAGTTACGCCTAAATGATTTGCTTGTCCGGTTATATCGGCCGCTGCGTGATAATCTTCATTTTCTATTTTGAAAGCTTCATTTCGTGTATAGCACCATAGAATAGTAGCCATCCCCAGATTGTGGGCTTCTTCAAAAGCTTCGGCTATTTCGTTGAGTTGCCTGTTGCTTTCTTTGGAACCAAAATAAATGGTGGCACCCACAGCCACGGCTCCCATGTCCCAAGCACTTTTTACTTTCCCAAATAAGGTTTGGTCATATTTATTGGGGTAGGTGAGCAATTCATTGTGATTAATCTTAACTATAAATGGAATTTTATGGGCATATTTTCGAGCGTTCAACCCAAGGACTCCAAAAGTTGATGCTACACCGTTGCAACCAGCTTCAATAGCGAGTTTTATAATATTCTCCGGGTCGAAGTAGTCTGGATTTTTATAAAATGAAAAGGCTGCACTGTGTTCAATACCTTGATCCACGGGCAGGATACTCAGGTAGCCGGTACCGCCCAGGTTTCCGTGGTTGTACAATTGTGCAAGGCTTCGCAGTACCTGCGGATTTCTGTTGCTATTGCCAAATACCTTGTCAAGACTGCTCTTGCTGGGGGTTTGCAATTCATCCTTGGTTATTTTTTCACAAACGTGATCCAAATAGAAGGCTGCTTTTTCCCCCAAAAGTTCTGTAATATTTATATCTGTTTTCATCTGTCTATAATATTTGTTTTTTAAAGGACATATGGAACATCCAATTAGTCATTCCGCTGTGTGTTTAAAAATGAATAATGGATGTTTCATTTTAAATGAATTTATTTGATTCCTAGACTTTCATTGGTCTTTTCGATAGATTTGTTTGGATCGGTTTCGATTCCAGTAAGTGCGCGAATGGCATCAATGGTTTCAGGGATTACAATAGCTTGGTTATCGACCACGTAGGCATAGAAAAGTTCATCGCCCACCACTTTCAGCATATCTTCCCAAAGGGCAACTTCATACATATCACCCCAAGGCCTGCCCATATCTAAGAACATTTCTTTAATGGTATTGTTAGAAACCAAACCTTGATCATATTGAATTAGTTTGATGCGACTAGAGGTTTTAAAGGCATTCAGCACCTCTTCCTTCGAGGCCTGTTTTTTTAATTTCACGTTCCAGTAATGTAAATGGCTTAAGGTTTGGGGTACCTTTATTGCGGTAGTGATAACATCAAGATCAGGGTCAACACTTTGTGCGTCGGGACCTTGATGGCTTGGGATGTCTCTTTCGGGAACCATTGTGTTCATAATACCGCCTAAATGGCTTTCCCAAGGGTCTGTAGCTCTTCTTAAAAGTGTACCTCTGGCATAATCCAATAAATCGGCTCTTTTTAAAGCGGTCAAGGTTCTTAAAATAGACGTAGTATTACAAGAAACTACTCTTGTCGCATTCAAGTTTAGAGCCGATTTGTAATTATTTTCTGCACTAAAGGAATGCCCTGTGGTTTCGTGTTTTTCGCCACCGTGTAGAATAAATTTGATGTTTTGCTCCTTGTAGATAACGACATTCTGAGCGGCAATTTTTTTGGGTGTACAGTCCACAACCAGGTCTGATTTCTTTAAAAGTTCCTGTAAGCTTCCTTTTACTGAAATTCCTTTTGAGTCCATATCATTGGCTGCTTCTTCGGTAGCTGCATAAATATCATACTCCTTTCTTACGGCATTTTGAATGCGCCAATCGCTGATTATATCGCAAACGCCCGAAAGCTTCATATCATCTTGTAATTTGATGGCATCTGCCACTCTTTTTCCTATGACTCCGTATCCTATAACTCCTATTTCTTTCATATAAATTTTGTTTTAATTAGTTATTCTTCTGTATTATCGATTAATGATTTTGGCTTAAAATTTCTAATAATCAAGCGGTTGCTCTTTTCATAAGTGAAATAGCTAACCGCCCAATTAAAACCAACCTTCAATCTATTTCTAAAGCCACTTATGGACATAAGGTGCACGATAGACCATAACAACCAGGCAAAATAACCTGCAAATTTGAATTTACCCAAATCGGCAACTGCCTTGCGTTTACCTACGGTTGCTAAGGAACCTTTATCTTTATATTTGAAAGGTTTTATGGATTTGTTATTTATGATATTTAATATCGAATCGCCCAGGTATTTACCTTGTTGAATAGCGGTCTGTGCTACTTGTGGATGTCCTTTTGGGGTTTCTTTGGAAATGAGTGCTGCGATATCACCTATGGCAAAAATATTTTCGTAGCCTTCTACTTTTAAATTGGCATTGGTTTTAATACGGTTGCCTCTGACTACGTGTTTTCCATCAATACCATTTGGGAATTGTCCTTTTACGCCAGCCGTCCAGATAAGGTTTTTAGCCAATATGGTCTTATCACTTTTGGTAGTGACTTCCTTTCCATCATAATTGCTTACAGCTTCATTTAATAATACCTTTACATTTAAATCCTCTAAATATTTGAGGGTTTTCGAAGATGCTTTATCAGACATTGTACTTAACAACTCATCAATGGCTTCTATTAGATAAATATTCATAATGGAAGAAGGGTACTCTGGGTAATCTTTGGGAAGGATGTATTTGCAAAACTCTGCCAAAGCTCCTGCCATTTCTACGCCTGCTGGACCACCACCTACTATTACAAAATTTGTCAGCGCGTCGCGTTCTTTATCATCACAAGTAATAGCTGCCTGTTCCAAATTTTGCAACATCATATGACGGATGTTGAGGGAATCGCGAATATCCTTCATCCCCAAACTATTTTCGGCCACAGAATCCATCCCAAAGAAATTGGTGGTCGTGCCAGTAGCCAACACTAAATAGTCATAAGAAACACTTCCCTTATTGGTCAATATAGTATTTGAATCAGGTTGAATTTCCTCAACTTCAGCCAAACGAAAGAAAACATTTTTATAGCCATTGATTTGTTTTCTGAATGGAAATACAATACTGTCAGGCTCCAGGGCACTCGTTGCCACTTGATATAATAAAGGCTGAAACTGATGGAAGTTATTTTTATCGAGTAAAACCACTTGAACTTCTTTGTGTTTCAGTTTCTCAACCAATGCCAAACCTGCAAATCCTCCACCAACGATAACCACACGAGGTAATTTAGTATCTGGAAGACAGATTTCATCTGTTATCTTACAGGTGGATTCCAACGGAATGCTATGTGTTTGCTTTTCTTTCATTTTTTATTTCTATCTCTTGCAATGAGTACTGAACATTTGGCATTTGTGGTCAAATATTGGGATACAGAGCCCAATACTAAGCGTGAAAGTGCACCGTGACCCTGAGAGCCTACTACGATTAAATCTGCACCCCAATCTTCTGCTTTTTCATAAATAGTACTTTTGGGCAGGCCACTAACAACACTTGTGGTTATGGAAAGTGCCTTGTTTTCGGCCTTGATTTTATCGAAAGCTTCTGAAACGATTTTGTTTCCCAATTTTTGAGCGTTACTTCTAATTTCTTCTATGTAATTTCCTATCCTGCCGCCCATAGTATGCAATCCCAGGCCGTTTGTTTTCGGAACTTCATAAACATTTATAATATGAATTTCACTATTTGAGGATAGGGTCATTTTTATAAGTTCGTGAATGGCTACTTTACTGAAATCTGAACCATCTATGGCCAATAATATTTTCATAATTTGAATGTTTTAGTTGGTTGACATTTCTTTCGATTTTATAAGTTTTCTCCAATACAAGTGTTCATATAATCCAGACCAATACATACCAAAGGTGAAAGCGAACAGTAACTCTTCAATTGGGATTCCCAAAACAAGAATATGGGTCAGGTTGTCCAGATTCCAGTACAGCTCCACATATTGCGGATAAAACGGAAGGATGCTTCCGAAATAAATGAAGTACAGTATGGTAAACAAGATTCCTCCAACCCATATCTTTCCTTTTAAATCTGGGCGACAGTACAATGTTGCCAAACCACCAAAAAACATTGCAATGATGCCACAATAGATGTGGTTAAGCGTGGTGAAAAGACTAAATATGACGAATACAATGGCTGGAACAAAAAGTATATAAATATGTAGCTTATGTCTTTGGTGGCTCCGTTCGGTATGAGGCATATCTATATAGCCTTTTTTGAATATCAGATTATACAATACCGTCCCTATTCCGCCAATGGCAAAAGAGAAGATAAGGCTCTCAATATCAAAACCTGTTCTTTCCGCTAAATGGAATAAGGAAGGTGGCATCCAATATTCTGGTACAAATAATGGTTCTGTTAAACCAAAGGGCATCGTAATAAGGCTCATTTTGAGCATTTCTTTTCTATACCCCTTTTTTGACAAATAGATTATTGCCCAAAGAGCAAGAATTATAAGAGACCATATGAACCAGACATATTGCATAAATTTTATTTTACTCTCTTATTTTTTGACTTTTATTTGCGCATTATAAAAAGCCGCAATACAGGCACCTATTAGCCATCCTAAAATGAATATCTGTACTATTCCCAAACCAGCTTCCCATAGTGGCACATCCATCCTGATAATGCTTGTGGTATCTAAACCGTGCAATAGGCTGTTGAAAAAATCGATAGTGGCTTCTCGACCTGCTGTTGACATAACTATCATACAGCCTAAGTAAATTAGTGCCCCCGTAAGACCGAAAGCAAATCCGAGTTTTTTTACGTTTAATCGATACATAATTTTAAAGTTTTGAGTTAGTTGTCTGATTTTAATATCTTTTTTGATTCCTCAAATTCTTCCTTGGATATTTCGCCTTTTGCAAAGCGGTTTTTAAGAATATCCAGTGGGCTGTCCTTCTTTGTTTTTTGATAAGGGATATCTGCTGGGATAAAGAATATCCAAGCCAATAAAATAATCCATATAATCCACCATATTAGGTGCATACCTCCAAAATGTCCTTCGTAAAAATGCATAATTTTTGGTTTTAAGTTGTTGTTAATTTAATTCTGTAATTGTATAACCATTGAGCCCATCAAGTTGCTTTTGTAATTCGGCAACAGAAAGTGCTTCATTCATCGTGATAAGTGCAGCACCTTTTGGTGCCAAAAAGATCTCTGCTTTTTCTATATTGGGATGTTCTTCTAAAGTCTTTTTTACTCTTGATACACATCCACCGCAGCTGATTCCGCTTATTTGAAATTTTTGTTTCATCATTTAGTATTTAATGGTGATGATGCCCTTTGTGTTCATCTTTTGGTTCTGTTTTTGAAACATCTTTACCGTGTTCGTTTTCTCTTTGTCTATTCTGTGAATGATTGTGCCCACCGTGGCGATGTGAACCGTGAGGCATAAATAAGTGACAAGCAAACATAAAGAGGATGAAGATGAATAGAGACGAACTGCTTCCTATACCTAATGATGGTGCAAAAAAGATAAACAGTAATGGTAATCCACAACCGATGACCATCCATATCCAGTGATTATTTTTCATTGTTGTTTATTTTAAAAGTTAAAATTAATGATGCTCGGTATGCTCACCTTTGGTTGGACTATCCATATCGTCCATCTTGTCCATACCCTGCATATCCATTCCTTTTTCGCCCATCATCTTTGAGCAGGATTCCATACAGTCTTCGCTCATCATCCCTTTTTCGTGCATCATTTTCATCATTCCGTCCATCATTGAGTGCATCATCATACCGTCTTCCATCATCATTTGCATTCCTTCGCCCTGCATCATAGCGTCCATCATGTTCTTGTTGCCCTGCATCATTTGCATTGCTTGTGGGTTGTTGTGCATATTTTCCATAAACTCCGTCATATAATCGTCATTCTGGGCAATATCATTGAAGACTTCTGTGCGGGTTTCTGGGTTTTCCAGTACTGCTTGAGGGTTTGTTTCTTGTGTGCAACTGTTCAAACTTACAAGCCCAATCATCGATAAAATAATTGTAAGTGCTTTCATAGGTGTTTGTTTTGAATTAATACTATAAAATTATTGGTTTTGTACTATCTTGTTGTACATAACTTTCGCTATGATCTATATAATTTCATCGTAAAAATTTCGTTTCCAGTCTTCTGCATTTTTATAATCGGTCATACTTACTCCTATAACGTCCTTAAACTGTCTAGACAAATGGTTGACACTGCTGTAGTCCAATAGGTACCCTATATCTGAAAAGGAATGTTGTTTAAGCTGAATGAGCTCTTTGACTTTTTCTATTTTTAATTTGATAAAGTACTTTTCAATGGTTGTCTGTTGATTTGCTGAAAACAATCTGCTCAATGTCTTGTAATCTTTATGAAGTCTTGAAGCCAATAGTTCAGATGTTTTTACCTTAATATGTAACGGTAGCTCTTGCAATTGTTCTATTAGAATAATCTTGATTCTTTCTGTGAGCATTTCTTCTTCATTCTGAACAATTTCAAAATTATTGGCGTGAAGTACACTTGTAACGGTATCGATAATTTCATTGTTCGTTTTTTTTTGTGCTTCTACCAGCAACCTTCCTAATTCCAAGGAAAGCACTGTAACTTCAAGTTCTTGTAATTCTTGTTTAATTACTTTTAAGCAGCGGTTACAGACCATATTCTTAATCCAAAATTCTTTTGGTTTGTTCATAGTATATAATGTATTGTCATTGAGTTTAGCTCAATGGTCTGATAGGTTTAGCCTAACAGGATTAATATTGTGTAGCGTTGTTGAGAATAGGGTACAACAAATGTTAGCCAGAAGTGAAATATTGGCTATAGAGGCAATGCAGATTAATTTTAACCTGCGAAGTAGAAAATCAAATTAAAAAGGACTCGTTGAGGATTACAAGGTCTGTGGATAGCAAAGGTGGCCTATAAGCCTTAAAAGAAACTGTGTTTTTCTCTAAACCTTCAAAAAGGTTGATATAAGAATAGACGAAGTTGTTTAAGAAAACTAAAGTTTCAATCTCTGAAATTGTATTGGCCTTCTTGAAGGTGTCATCTCCTTCTTTCAAGATGGTCTTATTATCGCAACAGTCTTTCTCTTGTATTGTAGTACATTGCTTGGAATTATTATCTTTTTTCTGTGCAGTCTCCATACAAGATTCTACTTTACTAAAAAAAGCCAAATCCACCATTTCATTACAGCAAAAGTGCATATTTACCGTAAAGGATGTGGTGGAAAACAGTATAAAAACTGCTAAAAAGAAGGACATTATTTTAGTAAAAAAAGATTTCACACTATAAAATTAATAAATTTTGATTAACATTAAAGGATTTTGGAAAATAAAATTCAACTGTTCAATTATTTTATTATCAGTTTTTTACAAAAAAACAACAAAATTAATCAGTACAAATATAATTCTAAAAGTTCAACAGAACTATGATTTATATCATATAAAGGAAGCTGCAAAAGAATTTTATTTGCAAATAATATTTAAGCGGTTTCGTGCAAAATAAACATTGATAAATCAAAAAAAATTGTTAAATAAACAAATTGAGATAAATTTTTTATAAATTTGCAACATTAATGAAAAAAGTTTTTCATAAAATATCATCCGTTTGTTTGGCACTTATCGTGCTATTGTCAACAGTTTCTTTTACTATTGATAGTCATTACTGTGGCGATACTTTAGTGGATTCTTCTTTATTTGGGCACGTTGAAACTTGCGGAATGGATAAACAACTATCCAAAAATGATTGTCAAAGTGAAGTTCAGGATGATTCCTGCTGTTCAGATAAACAATTAGTTGTTGAAGGTCAGGACGACCTGAAGATGTCTTTTAACACCTTAAATTTTGAGCAACAAGTCTTTGTTGTCTCTTTTGTACATTCTTATATCAATCTCTTTGAGACTATTGATTCACACATTGTACCATTTAGAGATTATGCGGTTCCCTTTCTCATACGGGATATACAAAAACTGCACGAGACGTATTTAATTTGATTTTAAACAGTTTCCGATAAATATCGGAATAATTAGCCCTATGGTCAATACTATTTTGGGCTCAATTTCTTGTGTTTAATGTTTTGATTTTATCAAGATATTATTGGATGTATAACTGTTTAATAATCATTGTAATGCTGAATAAAAGCATCAAATTTTTAATCGAGAACAAGCTAGTAGCCGTTCTACTACTTGCACTTTTTATTGCTTGGGGAGTCGTAAACGCCCCGTTTGAATGGAATACAGGCTCACTTCCTCGAGACCCTGTTGCCGTAGATGCCATACCAGATATTGGCGAAAACCAACAAATTGTATTTACTAAATGGGATGGTCGTTCCCCTCAAGATATTGAGGATCAAATTACTTATCCTCTAACCACATCGCTTCTTGGTATTCCGGGGGTTAAAACAATACGTAGTTCATCTATGTTCGGGTTTTCGAGCATTTATATCATTTTCGAAGAAGATATTGAATTTTATTGGAGCAGAAGCCGAATACTTGAAAAATTAAACTCATTACCAGCCGGACTTCTACCAGAAGGCGTTAATCCAGCTCTAGGTCCCGATGCCACAGGATTAGGGCAAATATATTGGTACACCCTTGAGGGACGTGATAAAGATGGTAATGTTACAGGTGGATGGGATTTACAAGAATTAAGAAGCATTCAAGACTTCTACGTGAAATATGCGTTGTCATCTGCGAGTGGCGTTTCAGAAGTGGCTTCCATCGGCGGATATGTTTTGGAATATCAAGTGGATGTTAATCCCGAATTAATGCGGCAATACAACATAGGCTTGAGTGAGGTTGTAAAAGCAGTAAAACAAAGCAACAAAGATGTTGGTGCACAAACGCTTGAAATCAACCAAGCTGAATACCTTATAAGAGGATTGGGTTATATTAAGAAACTATCTGATTTAGAAAACGCGGTAGTTACTTCAAAAGATTTTACATCCATCCGTATAAAGGATATTGCGAAAGTAACACACGGTCCTGCTACAAGAAGAGGCTTATTGGACAAGGAAGGAGCCGAGGTTGTTGGTGGTGTTGTAGTGGCTCGTTATGGGGCCAATCCTATGGAAGTCATCAACAATGTTAAAGAAAAAATAAACGAGTTAAGTTCTGGGCTTCCATCAAAAACATTAAGCGATGGGAGGACTTCGCAATTAACCATCGTACCCTTTTATGATAGAACAGAACTCATTCAGGAAACCTTGGGGACACTTGATGAAGCCCTTACATTAGAAATTTTAATTACCATTTTCGTGATTATTATAATGGTATTTAATTTAAGGGCCTCGGTATTGATTTCAGGATTATTACCTGTTGCGGTTTTGATGGTCTTTATTTCTATGAAACTGTTCAATGTCGATGCCAATATCGTGGCCTTATCCGGTATTGCAATTGCTATTGGTACAATGGTGGATGTGGGTGTTATCCTTTCAGAAAATGTGCTGCGGCATATTGATGAAAATGAAGAAAAGCTACCTATGAATACGGTAGTTTATAATGCGACTGCCGAAGTTTCTGGCGCCATCTTAACGGCAGTAATGACCACTATTATTAGTTTCATTCCTGTATTTACTATGATTGGTGCAGAAGGGAAATTGTTTAGGCCATTGGCATTTACAAAAACGGCAGCACTCACCGCATCTCTTATTGTTGCCCTATTTTTAATTCCACCATTTGCGGCCTATTTATTTAAAAAGAGAAATTTAAAAACTTCTGTTAGTTATATGCTAAATGGAGCATTGATTGTTTTTGGCGTTTTATCTTTAATTTTAGGCTATCCGCTTGGATTAATATTAGTTGCATTTGGCGTTGTTGGCTTCCTTTCACTAAAGGAAAAGATTACGTCAAAACGCGCCAACATCATCAATATATTTGTTTCGGCTTTTGCTATCATATTCCTATTGGCGGAATATTGGAGACCACTGGGAGTAGATAGAAGTATCCTTATAAACTTAATCTTCGTTGGTCTTATCTGTTTTGGTCTTTTGGGTGTATTTACACTTTTTAGAAATTATTATGTTCGAATTTTAAATTGGGCATTGCGTAATAAGCTGTTATTTCTTTCGATACCAACTGCCATTGTAATTTTTGGAGTGATGATTATGCGTAATACTGGTAAAGAGTTTATGCCTTCACTCAATGAGGGTTCATTCCTGTTAATGCCCACTTCAATGCCACACGCAGGTGTGGAGGAAAATAAACGCGTCCTACAGCAACTCGATATGGCCGTTGCGAGCATTCCAGAAATTGAAACTGTAGTCGGTAAATCTGGGCGTACAGAATCAGCATTAGACCCTGCACCGTTATCGATGTATGAGAATGTTATTCAATATAAATCTGAATATATTTTAAATGAAAATCGCAAAAGACAACGCTTTAAGGTAAACGAAGACGGCTTATTTGTTTTAAAGGATGGCAGTTTAGTAACCAACCCTAATAGCGAAATTGAAGTAGAAGATGATGACTATAAAGCCTCAAAAATTACAGACCCATTCTCTGTGACAAGTTCACAGCTCATTCCAGATGACGATGGAGAGTACTTTAGAAATTGGCGACCTGAAATTGAATCGCCAGACGATATTTGGAAAGAAATCGTAAGGGTTACAAAGCTTCCAGGTGTTACTTCTGCACCCAAGCTACAGCCCATAGAAACACGCTTGGTGATGCTACAGACTGGTATGCGAGCACCTATGGGGATTAAGGTAAAAGGACAGGATTTAAAAGAAATTGAGGCGTTTGGGGTACAATTGGAAGATATCTTAAAACAAGCAGAGGGTGTAAAGGATGAAGCAGTTTTTGCCGACCGTATTGTGGGGAAACCCTACCTACTTATTGATATTGACAGAGAACGACTTGCGCGCTATGGTATAACCATAGAACAGGTACAGCAAGTTATCCAGGTCTCTGTAGGTGGTATGGTGCTCTCGCAAACGGTAGAAGGAAGAGAACGCTACGGCATTCGTGTGCGCTATCCCAGAGAATTACGTGCAAATCCAAATGACTTAAAAGACATTTATGTTCCAGTAGAAAAAGGGAGTCCGGTTCCGTTAAGTGAGTTGGCTACTATAAGATACGAACAAGGGCCGCAGGTCATTAAAAGTGAGGATACTTTTTTAGTTGGCTATGTACTTTTTGATAAATTAGATGGTTTCGCCGAAGTAGATGTGGTGGAAAATGCCCAAGCCCTTATTCAAGAAAAAATTGACAATGGCGAATTGACCGTTCCAAAGGGTATCAATTATCAATTTACGGGAACGTATGAAAATCAGTTACGAGCAGAAAAAACATTGAGCGTGGTAGTACCTCTGGCTTTGGCTATTATTTTTCTAATCCTATATTTCCAGTTCCGTTCTGTTGGAACGTCATTAATGGTCTTTACTGGAATTGCTGTCGCCTTTGCGGGAGGTTTTTTAATGATATGGTTCTACGGCCAAGATTGGTTCTTAAACTTCAGCTTTTTCGGAGAAAATTTACGAGACCTCTTTCAAATGCACACCATTAATTTAAGTGTCGCTGTATGGGTTGGTTTTATTGCTCTATTCGGTATTGCTACCGATGATGGCGTAGTAATGGCTACCTACCTTACGCAAACCTTTGACAAAAACAAACCTAAAGATAGAAAAAGCATTAGGGCATCCGTAGTTGAGGCAGGAGAAAAACGTATCCGTCCGTGTTTAATGACAACGGCGACAACTATTCTTGCTTTGTTGCCTGTATTAACATCAACAGGTCGAGGGAGTGATATAATGATTCCAATGGCTATTCCTTCTTTTGGTGGGATGTTAATTGCACTTATAACCCTATTTGTTGTGCCAGTTTTATTTAGCTGGAAAGAAGAATTTCAATTAAAACGAGCTACAAAATGAGATATATAATTTTAATAGCACTTGTTTTTTTCGCTTTCGCGGAAGTAAATGCACAAGATTTAGCATCCTATATTCAGGAAGCTGAAAAGAACAATCCAGAAATCCAAGCTTTTGAATTGCGGTACAATATCGCCGAAGAAAAAGTAAATGAAGTTAACAGCTTACCAAATACTGAATTTAATTTTGGCGTTATGGCTATAGCTCCTGAAATGGATATGCCTATGGAGCAATTTAGTGCCTCTGTAATGCAAATGTTACCGTGGTTCGGGACCATTTCAGCAAGGGAAAATTATGCATCATCTATAGCAGAAGCGCAATATGTTGATATAGCAATTGCGAAAAGAAAACTTTCATTGTCAGTATCCCAGTCATATTATAAACTTTATGCCATACGTGCAAAACAGCTTATTCTGGATGAAAACATTGAACTTTTACAAACCTATGAACGCCTAGCATTAACTTCATTGGAAGTTGGTAAAGCATCAGCTGTTGATGTACTTCGCCTTCAAATAAGGCAAAACGAATTAGTTCAACAAAAGGAAGTGCTAGAACAGGGTTTTCAGGCAGAACAGACGCTGTTCAATAACCTTTTGAATCGTGAAGAAAATATGTCGGTGGATGTTGTGGAAGAAATGATGATTCCGGACGTTGACCCTCTGGTTTTAAATGAGAACCTTCAAATAAACCCGGAACTTATTAAATATGATAAGTTATATGAATCTGTTGAGCAGTCAGAGCTGTTAAACCAAAAGGAAAGTGGTCCTATGGTAGGGTTTGGAGTGCAGTATATTAACCAAGAAAATAGTCCAATGATAACTAGCTCTTTTAAAGATATGGTTATGCCTATGCTTTCTATTTCTATTCCCATTTTTAATAATAAATATAAGTCTGTGACAAGACAAAATGAGTTGAAACAACTAGAAATAAAATTTCAAAAAGAGGATAGGTTGAATAAGTTAGAAACACTTTTGGCGCAAGGGCTTTATAATAGAAATGCGACAAGAATTAAGTTCAATGTACAAACCGATAATTTGAAACAGGCCATTGATGCCGAGGAAATTCTTATGAAAAACTACGAAACTGGAGCTATAGATTTTAATGATGTGTTAGATGTACAGGAATTGCAGTTAAAGTTTCAAATCAATTTAATCGATTCCATTAAAGAGTATTTTACAGAATATGCTTTAATAAATTATTTAACAAGATAAAAAATTGAACTAGGCCAAATTGGCTTTTGAACACTAAAATAAAGAATTATGATTAGAAAGATAACAATACTATTTGTACTTCTCGTTTCATTTGAAAGTGTTGCACAAGTAGGAACCAACGGACAAGATAGAAAAGAAGAAGGACGACCTATTAAAGAGTATAACCTTACCATTGAAGAAAATAAAATGACGCTTGGTGGTGTTACTGCTAATGCAATGACTATCAATGGTGATATTCCAGGACCCGTTTTGGAATTTAATATAGGAGACCTTGCCATTATTAATGTAACCAATAAAATGGATGAAGAAACTTCAGTGCATTGGCACGGATTGATACTTCCCAATTTTTACGACGGGGTTCCATATTTAACTACCCCACCGATTGAGCCAGGAACAACTTTCCAATACAGGATTCCAATCAACCAATCGGGAACATATTGGTACCATTCCCACACAATGCTACAAGAACAAAAAGGTGTTTATGGGTCTATTATCATTCATCCAAAAGAGAAAACCTTGGAATATGATAAAGATTTAGTCGTGGTATTATCAGATTGGACCAATGAAAAACCAATGAATGTATTACGAAACCTTAAAAGAGGTAACGAGTGGTATCAAGTTAAAAAAGGCACAGCAGTGCCATTAAGTAGGGTCATTTCAGAAGGTGCCTTTGGTGCTCAACTTAAATTTTGGAGAGACCGTATGGAAGGGGCTGATATTGCAGACATTTATTATCCCGCATTTTTGTCCAACGGTAAAAAACTGGCAGAGTATCCAGAATTTACGGCTGGCGAAAAAGTAAGGCTTCGCTTCATTAACGCATCGGCTTCTACCTATTATTGGATGGATTTCGGAGGGGGTAACCCAATGGTTGTTTCAAGTGACGGTATTGATGTGGAACCTATATCAAAAAGTCGCTTCCTTTTTGGTATTGCTGAAACCTACGATGTAATTGTCACCATTCCAGAAGGTACAGTTGAAATTACTGCCACGGCACAGGATGGCTCTGGTGATACCTCTTTACGTATAGGACAAGGAACACTTTATCCCGCAGAAAGAATTGACAGACCAGACAAAGTGGAAATGATGAAGCAAATGGCTAAAATGGATATGAAAATGGGAGCACCTGCAATGGTTGGAAACAAGAAGAAGAATACACCCGAAGTTTTAATGCAGAAGTACGGAATGAAGATGAATATGAAGGACGGCGAGATGAAAATGGGGAACGATAAGATGTCGATGAAAGATGGCAAAATGAATGACCAAATGGATATGAAGATGGATGATACAATGGGAATGAAAAAAGACTCGATGTCAATGAGCCATAATGGAGCATCAAATAAAATGGAAGGTCATATGCACAATATGCCAATGATGCAGAAGGATTCTACTTCTTTTGATTATGAGGAGCGAAAGACATACTTCAACTATGATTTTTTAGAGGCAAAAGAAAAAACTGAATTTAAGGCAGATTTACCAGTAAATGAAGTGTTGCTTAACCTAACAGGTAATATGAATCGCTATGTATGGAGTATGAATGGGGTTCCATTATCAGAAACCGATAAGATAAATATAAAAGGAGGCGAGGTAACCAGAATTACATTAAATAACCTGACTATGATGCACCATCCAATGCACTTGCACGGTCATTACTTCAGGGTCATTAATGAAAAAGGAGAACGTTCCCCATTAAAGCATACCGTGAACGTACCACCAATGCAGAAAGTTATTATTGAATTTTATAACGAAGAGTATGGCGATTGGTTCTTTCATTGTCACGTATTGTACCATATGATGGGTGGTATGGCAAGAGTGTTTAGTTACGATACCCCAAGGGATGATAGAATGAAAGATTATCCAGTTCAGAAACTTATCGATGAGACAGACCATTATTATTCGTGGGGATTGGCTCGTGCAGGTTCAAATTTTAATGAACTCTTTTTAACGTCGAGCAATATCCGAAATGAATTTGGTTTGAGAACAGAGTTCGATTACGACCAAAATCTTGAAGCCGAAATAAGTTATAATAGGTATCTGAACGATTGGGTACGTGTTTATGCAGGAGTAAATACCGAAACGTCAACACCAGATTCTTACGATACATTTAATACCGTAGGATTGGTTGGTGTAAAGTATTTTACGCCTTATAGATTTAATGTAGATGTGAGTATGGACCATCAGCTACGCCCAAGAATACGTTTGGACAGAGAATTATTGATTTTTCCAAGAATTTTTTTGGAAGGCGAATACGAATACAGAGCAGATTTTGGATGGGTCAATGATTTAGAGAATAATAAATCATTTGAAAGCGAAACACAATGGTTGGTAGGGGTTGCATACATTCTTTCGCGCAATTTTTCAATCCAAGCTAACTACAATAACCGATATGGATTGGGTGGTGGACTATTAGCAAGATTTTAAACAACTAAAAATTAAAAAAAGATGAACTATTATTTTAATAAAACAATCAATGGAACCTTCGAAGAGGTCATAGAGAAAGTGACACAAGGATTAAAGGAAGAAGGTTTTGGAATCCTTACAGAAATTGATGTAACAGAAACACTAAAGAAAAAACTGGATATAGACTTTAAAAAGTATAGGATACTCGGAGCTTGTAATCCGCCCTATGCACATAAAGCTTTGCAAGCAGAAGATAAAATTGGAACGATGTTGCCCTGCAATGTCATAGTACAGGAAATCGAAGCAGGTATCATTGAAGTTGCGGCCGTAAACCCAATGGCTTCAATGCAAGCTGTAAAAAATGAAAAATTGAATGAGGTAGCCAGCGAAATAACTGCAATGTTGGAAAACGTCATTGAAAAATTATAAGACACTATAAAAAGGCAGTAATAATAATTAATAAACACAAACTTAAATTAAAACAAAATGAGCAAATTAAAATCAACATTAGGTATAGTTGCGATAGCATTCATAACCTTAACAGTAATGTCTTGTAAAGACAACAGCAAAGAACAAAATAGCACGGATGGAGACCATTCAGAAATGAACCACGATAACAGTGATGGTCATCACGACGGCGAAAAGAGGGAAATGGCAATGGGTGGAGATAGTAATACACAAGCGGTATTAAATGACTATTTCAACTTAAAGAATGCCTTGGTGGGAGATGATAATGGCAAAGCCAAAGAACTTGGGGCAACCCTAGCAACATCCTTAGGAAATTTTGACGCCTCACAATATAACGATACCCAGCAATCGGAATTAAAGGATATTGTAGAGGATGCAGTTGAACACGCAGTCCACATTTCAGAAAGTGATATAGCACACCAGCGCGAACATTTTAAAGTTTTAAGTAAAGATGTTATAGATATGGTTGCTATAACAGGAGCAGAGATGAAGCTTTACGAGCAGTTTTGCCCTATGTATGATGGCGGTACAGCTTGGCTAAGTACTAAAGAGGAAGTGCGCAATCCATACTATGGTAGTCAAATGTTAAAATGCGGCAAAGTACAACGTGAAATTAACTAAATGAAAATTGTAAAGATTATAGCAATAGTACTACTGGTAGCGTTCGTGGGAATTCAATTTATTCCGACTACACGCAATCAAAGTGATACGGTACCCGAAACTGATTTTATGTTGGTTAACAATGTTCCGGAGAACATTCAAAATAAGTTACAGGTTTCCTGCTATGATTGCCACAGTAATAATACGCAATACCCTTGGTACAATAAAATTCAACCCGTTGCTTGGTTTTTGGAAGACCATATTAAAGAAGGAAAAGCTGAACTTAATTTCAACGAATGGGATTCATTATCCAGCCGAAGAAAAGCAAGTAAGTTAAGGTCTATTATCAAGCAGATTGAAAATGGCGAAATGCCTTTGGATTCTTACACTTTGATACATAGTGAGGCAACATTTACAGAAGCTGAAGCAGAAGAGTTAATCAATTTTATCACACAATTAAAAGATAGTTTATAAACAATAATTTAAAAGTAATTAAAATGAAAAATTTAAAAATGAGTATTGCAGCAATGCTATTGTTAGCAGTTTCTTTTACCAATGCACAGGAAAAAGAAAAAATGAACCACGATCACGGAGATATGAAAATGGACCATAGCAAAATGATGAATAAAAATAGTGACGCAAAAGCAGAAGCTATTTTAAGTGATTACTTTAATTTAAAAGATGCTTTAGTTGCGGACGATACAAAAAAGGCAGCACAAGCAGGAACAAAATTGGTAGCCACTCTTAAAGCATTTGATATGGGTAGTTATACAAAAGAACAACAAAAAGAGCTGGCCGATATCATAGAAGATGCTACCGAGCACGCAGAACATATTTCTGAAAGTGCCATAGACCACCAGCGCGAACATTTTAAGACCTTAAGTAAGGACATAACAGATTTGGTAGCTATTACGGGAACAAAAAACACGCTTTACCAACAATTTTGCCCAATGTACGATAAAGGTAGTGCGTGGTTGAGTACCAGCAAAGAAGTAAAAAACCCATATTACGGTAGCAGAATGCTTAAATGTGGAAAAGTGCAAAAAACTATTCAAAATAGATAATTCTTTGTAAAAAAATCTTCTCGATGTTCTGGTTATTAGTTAACAGAAGGTTGTAAGATGATAAAGATATCTGAATAGTGAAGTCCTGTCGTGGGAAGGGAATTAGGTTTAATAGTTAGTGAAATCCTTCCCGTGTACAGGCACAATAAATTTTGAAAAAGAAAAGTTGATTTGGTTAATAGCAGCCTGAATAAGGGAGAGAGATTAAACCCCTAAATATAACGTCTCTCTTCCTATGTCAGGTAATTAAAAACTTATGATGAAGAGAAATTTAGTGAAGAATGCTTGATTTTGAGGGGTAAATATTTTGGTTGGTTGATTAAAATTTACCTCTCACTTTCAAGTATTATTTATAGGCTTTTGTAAGTAACAATAGGGAAAAAAATAGATAGTAATGAAAGAATGTTGCAAAGATGGTTGTCACCAAACAACAGAAAAATCTGTTGTTAAAAAATGGCTCAATTATATAGTATATACAATCCTAATCTTAATAGTTGGTGGTGCATTGGCGCTTCAGTTATTTAGCTAAGAAAGTAAGTTAAAATGGTTAATGACAACAAGAAAAAAATCTGAAAACACAGGGTTTTACAAACAACTATTTAGGGTTCTTTAAAAATAAGGGCGTTGAAAGTACGATGAGCGGGATGGCACCTAAAAGCCCATTGCTTGAAAAGATTTTAAAGTATGTTGCCTATATCTGTTACGTCTGGTTGGTAGGTGGAATAATTGTCAAATATTTTGTGAATTAAATTATAGAAAGTATGGTCAACAGAAAGACAGCAAAATGGATTCGAAAAGCGCACCGATACTTGGGTATATTCCTCGGCATTCAGTTCTTGATGTGGACTATCAGCGGAATGTATTTTAGCTGGACGGACATTGATGAAATACACGGCGACCAGTTCAAAAAAGAAAAGCCACGGCAAACTGCTTTTTCCAACCTATTGGGGACTGAGCAATTAGCGAGTGAAGAACCAATCCAAACACTAAAATTATTGGAAATAGCCAATGAGCCGTACTATTGGATTAACGAAGCTAATTTATTTAGTGCTAAAACGGGAAATGAAAAAAATGGTATTACTAAAGCTGAAGCAAAACAGGTAGCCAATAGATATATGCTTCCCGATTTGGAAATAAGGGGTATAAAACGAATTGAGAAAGTAGATGCACATCACGAATACCGTGGTCGTCCATTACCAGCCTATGAGATTTCATATAAAACCCCACAAAACTTGAAGGCTTATGTCGCCATAGAAAATGGTGCATTTCAGACCGTTCGTCATAGAAACTGGCGCTGGTTCGATTTTTTGTGGATGACCCACACTATGGACTATCAAGGCAGGGACAACTTTAATACCATAATCCTGCGGGCGTTTTCATTGTTAGGGTTAATTACAGTATTAAGTGGGTTCTTACTTTGGTACATATCGTCGCCCACAATTAGAAAATTGGTTAAAAAGAAACGAAAATAAGTACCACTAAAACCAACATAAAATGGAAAGTTCAAATCAAAATTCAAAGAAAAAGAACTACACAAAATTTGTAGGTATGCTCGTGGCATCCTTCATAGCAATGTACGTTACAATGTACTTAAACTCTTATGAAATTGACCACGTCTATTTTAGTCTTACCCGATTTTATATGAGCTGTTTGGGTATTGCCGCTATGGCCATTATTATGTTTGTAACAATGCGTAATATGTACCAAAACAAAAAGAAAAATATAGCAATTGTTCTTGGAAGTATTGTTCTATTTGGTGGTGCGTTAGGCCTTGTGAGGGCACAGGCCCCAATTATTGGCGATGTGCTTTATATGAAGGCTATGATTCCGCATCACTCTATCGCCATTTTAACCAGTAAGCGAGCGGATATACAAGACCCGGAAGTGAAGAAATTAGCAGATGATATAATTAAAGCACAAGAAAAGGAAATTGCAGAAATGAAAGCAATGATTAAACGATTAAAAAATAACAAATAAAAACAAAAACAATGAAAAAAAACATCATTTATATAGGTATTGCCTTGATTGTTGGCCTTCTAGGCGGCTTTCTACTGTTCGGTGGAGATTCTACTGATAAGGCAACAAATAGTGCTAAAGACAATCACGAACATTCAGAAGAAATTGCTGCTAATCAAATGTGGACCTGTTCAATGCACCCACAAATTATGCAACCAGAGCCTGGCGACTGCCCAATATGTGGAATGGATTTAATTCCAGCTGAATCAGGTGCCGATGGACTCAATGCCAATGAAATCAAAATGACCGATAACGCAATGGCTCTAGCCAATATTCAAACGTCTCTTGTGGGACAAGGACAAATAGGAAATAATTCCCTAAAATTATCTGGAAAGATAAAAGCAAATGAAGAGTCAAATGCCGTACAGGTCACATATTTTGGAGGAAGAATTGAAAAACTATACGTTAATTCTACAGGAGAACGTGTTGGTACAGGGCAACGCTTGGCAACTATTTATTCGCCAGAATTAGTTGCGGCACAGCAAGAACTGCTTACCGCTTCATCCTTAAAAGAATCGCAACCAGAATTATATAAAGCTGTTAGAAACAAGCTTAAACTTTGGAAACTTTCAGAAAAGCAAATCAACGCCATAGAAAACTCTGGGAAAGTACAAGAAAACTTTCCTGTGTACGCAACCGTATCAGGAACGGTAACACAGAAAATGGTAGAGGAAGGAGATTATTTAAAACAAGGACAACCCTTATACAAAATTGCCAATCTCAATACAGTATGGGCAGAATTTGATGCTTACGAAAACCAAATTGCGTCCTTAAAAGAAGGACAAACCATTAAAGTAACCACCAATGCCTATAGAAATGAAGTGTTTGACGCCAAGGTCTCATTTATTGACCCCTTATTAAACTCTGCTACAAGAACGGTGGTCGTGAGAGCAGTTTTACAAAATAAAAAAGACCTCTTTAAGCCGGGAATGTTTGTGGAAGGAAAAATCGAGGGTGCTCAAACGAGCACAGAGAACACCGTTTCCATACCGTCAACGGCTGTTATGTGGACGGGCGAACGTTCTGTGGTCTATGTCAAAACAGACCCTAATAAAGCTGTTTTTGAGATGAAAGAAGTTTTATTGGGCAATGCCACTGGCGATAGTTATACCGTTCTTGAAGGTTTAAAAAATGGAGATGAAGTGGTAACTAACGGCACGTTTACAGTAGATGCCGCGGCACAGCTTCAGGGTAAAAAATCAATGATGAATCAAGAAGGAGGTAAAACTATGACGGGACACGAAGGGCATTTGGGAATGCAAGAAGATAGTTCTGGAGAAAATATGGATGTAACCGATCATTCTCAAATGAAGGAAAGAATTAAGGTTTCAAACAAATTTCAGATTCAGTTAGAACAGGTTTTTGATGATTACATTCTTTTGAAGGACGCATTAGTAAACACTGATACCAAGGGTGCTCAACAAGCAGGAGAACAAATCAACCAGTCCTTGAAAAAAGTAGATATGAAATTATTATCTGATGAAAAGGCACATAACCATTGGATGACCATTCAAAAGGAACTAAAGTCATCAGCAGATGCTATTGAGAACAGTTCAGACATAGCAGCACAAAGAGGGCATTTCAAGCATCTTTCGGCACATATGATAAGTGGTGTACAGCTTTTTGGGGTCAATCAAAATGTATATATCCAGTTTTGCCCAATGGCCGATAACAATAAAGGTGCCTATTGGATAAGTTTGGAAGAAGAAGTGCGAAATCCATATTATGGAGAGGCTATGTTAACCTGTGGAGAGGTAAAAGCAACTTTAAAATAAAACGAATTACGGATTAATCAAGTAATCTTCATAAGGCCAAAAAATAATCTTGGTTTTATAATGGCGAACGATAATGAGTGAAAGAAGAAGAAATAGACGAAAAAATGAAAGGAAGAAGCATCAACCTAAAAGTAATATCTCAAAAAAAGATAAAATTATAGCTTTTGTTGTGATAGTATTGGTTTTTGTAATTGCTGCGATAGCTGCTGTTTACTATTCACTAAACAAATCTGGGTTAACCTTGTTTTAAAACAAGTATTATATGAGTGAGATTATCTATATTAAAAATATGGTCTGCCCAAGATGTATCTCGGCAGTATCCAATATTTTAAAACAACTTGAAATATCCTATGCTTCTATTAAATTGGGAGAGGTTAAATTAATGTCAACATTAAATACAAACACCAAAAAAGAGCTTTCCGAAGCCCTTCAAAATTCAGGTTTCAATTTGATTGACGACCGTAAAAGTCAACTTATCGAACAGATGAAAACATTGGTTGTAAATAAAATTCATCTCTCATCCAGAGAACTGAACATTAAATGGGCAGATTATGTAAGCGACAACATACATCTTGATTATAAATATTTAAGCTCACTGTTTTCATCGGTTGAAAGTATCACCTTTGAGCAATACATTATCAACCAAAAAATTGAACGTGTCAAGGAACTAATAGTTTATGATGAATTAACCTTGAGTGAAATAGCCTTTAAAATGAATTACAGTAGCGTCGCTTATTTAAGCAATCAGTTTAAAAAGCTAACAGGAATGACCCCTTCGGAATTTAAAAAAAGTACTAATAAAAACCGTAAGTCATTAGATGAGATTTGATGAAAATTCAATTAAAATCAAAAATTACTTGTCCAAACTGTGGACACAAAAAAGTAGAAGAGATGCCAACAAACGCTTGTCAATTCTTTTATGAGTGTGAAAATTGTAAAACAGTCTTGAAGCCTTATGATGGAGATTGTTGTGTGTTTTGTTCTTATGGAACAGTTGCTTGCCCGCCAATTCAAGAAAATAAAGATTATTGCTCACACCTAAACAATCTTTGCACAACCTGTGCATCGATTAATTTGTATCTTTGTCAAACTTTATGAAAATATTCTTTTCCATATCAATGTCAATTTTATTCTTTTTTCAGGGAATTAGCATTGATATGGACTTTTGTGGACCAATTAAAGAAATTTCAAGCATTATTACCCATTATCAAGACCATAAAGTTTATGGAGACTCTTTCCTTGAATATGTAATTGAAGATTACATTGACAATGATGCAAAAAATGAAGGGCATCATAATAACCCAGATAAGGAGAATACACCAGTCCATTCCCATCATCAATGTTGTCACCCTTTAGTATTAATTATTGCGAACAACAATTCGGCTTTAACCAATCGACTAAAGTTTGAAGAGAAAAAACAGTTTAACTTACATAAAGTAAACTTCACTTCCAGATATCTGGAATCGCTTTTCCAACCCCCTAAAGTATAATTCAGTTTTTTTAAGGATATCTATATCCTATCGTGATGCTTTTCAAAGTAAGTATCACATCATAAACGTATTGCATCTATTTGCACTGCGAGGTTTAAACTGAATTAATACTTTTTCTATGATTAACAAAATCATTTCATTTTCCATTAATAACAAGTTTATTATTGGGCTTTTTATAGTGGCGCTTGTAGGTACGGGCATTTGGTCTATGGCCACTATAAAACTGGGTTCTGTACCCGATATTACCAACAACCAAGTACAGGTTATTACCGTTGCCCCAAATTTAGGGACTGAAGATATTGAGCAATTTGTAACCTATCCGGTAGAATTGGCAATGGCAAACCTTCCTGACGTTATCGAGCTGCGTTCCGTATCTCGTTTTGGGCTGTCTGTGGTTACCATTGTCTTTAAGGACGAGGCAGGTACTTATCTTCCCCGGCAATTAGTGCAGGAGAAATTAACGGAAGTTGCTGGCGAAATCCCCGAAGGCTTCGGCACACCATTTATGGCACCAATAACTACGGGTCTGGGCGAAATCTACCAATACACCCTAAAAGTAAAAGAAGGCTACGAAGATAAATACGATGCTATGGAGCTTCGTACCATACAGGATTGGATTGTAAAACGCCAAATGGCATTAGTCCCAGGAGTGGTAGAGGTTAATGCTTTTGGAGGCTATGTAAAGCAGTACGAAGTTGCCATAAACCCTGATAAACTAAAAAGTTTTGGCATTACAATGAATCAGGTTTTTGAAGCCCTGAAAGTTAATAACGCAAATACCGGAGGTGCGTATATTGAAAAAAACCATCAGGCCAATTTTATTCGTGGCGAAGGCTTGGCGCGTAGCATTTCAGATTTGGAAAACACCGTTGTAACCACACAAAACGGAAGCCCTGTTTTAGTGCGGGATGTCGCCGAAAAAGTGGGCTATGGAAATCAAGTGCGCTATGGTGCGTTTACCCAAGATGGCCACGAATCTGTTGGTGGACAAATACTAATGCTGAAAGGCGAAAGTCCAAGTAACGTTATAGAAAATGTTGAAAAGCGTATAACCGAAATCCAAAAATCCCTGCCGGAAGGCGTTTATATTGATGCTTTTTTAAGTCGAAGTGAACTTATTGAGGCAACCACAAGTACCGTAAAAACAAACCTAATAGAAGGAGCGCTTATTGTCATATTTGTTTTGGTCTTGCTTTTGGGAAGCTTCCGTGGAGGATTGATTGCTGCTTCAATCATTCCCTTATGCCTATTATTTGCATTTATTTTAATGAAACAATTTGGCATTTGGGCAAACCTGATGTCGTTGGGGGCAATTGATTTTGGGATTATTGTTGACGGGGCGGTAATTATAGTGGAGGGTACGGTATTCCACATTCATCAACGGATGAAAAAATCCAATGCCATTATAGGACAATCCGAAATGGATGAAATAACCTACGATTCTGCAAGTAAAATGATGAATTCTGCCTTTTTCGGACAATTAATCGTTCTCATTGTTTTCACACCTATTTTGTTCTTGACCGGCGTAGAAGGAAAAATGTTCCGGCCAATGGCATTCACTTTTGGTTTTGCTGTTTTAGGAGCGATTATCCTTTGTCTTACATACGTGCCAATGATGTCGTCCTTATTTTTAAAACCTGCTAAAAATCAAAACAGTTGGTTTGCCAAATTTGAAAACCAGATGGATAGGATAAGCGATAAAATTATGGATATTTTAAATCGGGCTTATTTACCCATACTTAATTTTGCACTTCGCTTTCGAGCCGGTGTCGTTATAGGTGCGATTGCATTGCTATTAATTACAGGATTTGTATTTAGCAATATGGGAGCAGAATTTGTCCCTAAATTTGATGAAGGAGATATTGCCTTTCAGGCCTTGATAAAACCGGGGAGTAGTCTTACAGAATCCATTGAGGCTTCAGAAAAACTTCAGAACTTAATCAATGAATTTCCGGAAGTAAAAACAGTGGTTTCACGGATTGGTGTGGCCGAAATACCAACAGACCCAATGCCTATGGATATTGCGGATAGTTACATTATTCTTGAAAAAGACAAGAGTAAATGGACTTCCGCAGACAGTAAAGAAGAACTCATAGAAAAAATTCAAGAAAAAATTTCAGTAGTTCCCGGAGTAAACTTCGTGTTTACACAACCTGTCGAACTTCGATTTAATGAATTGCTTACAGGTGTTCGTGAGGACGTAGCCATCAAATTATATGGAGAAGATTTAAACGTGTTGGCAGATAAGGTTCAGGAAATTGCTGCGGTCATACGGAAAGTTCCCGGTGCAGCAGACCTTAACGTAGAGGCTACAAGTGGTTTGCCCCAAATGACCGTGGTGTATAACCGCGCAAAAATGGCTCAATACGGAGTAACCGTTGACAAGCTGAATGATTATGTGAGTGCATCGTTTTCAGGAGAAGCCGCAGGTGTGATTTTTGAGGGCGAAAAACGCTTTGATGTAGTCATTCGTTTGGCGGAAGACTTTAGGCAAGACATCAACAGCCTTAAGAATTTGTATATCGATTTGCCAAACGGAGCGCAAGTGCCTTTAAAGGAAGTCGCGGACATCAGTTACAAACCAGGACCAATGCAGATTTCAAGGGACAATACCTCGCGGCGTATTTCGGTTGGTGTCAATGTTCGTGGGCGAGATGTAAAATCGATGGTTGAGGAGATTCAGCAAAAACTGGAAACGGAAGTGAAACTGCCACCGGGATATTATGTTACTTACGGAGGGTCATTTGAAAACCTGCAACGTGCGTCAGACCGATTGATGATCGTAGTCCCAATCGTTTTAATAACAATATTTGTTCTGCTTTACTTTGCTTTGAATTCATTTTCACAAGCCTTGATGATCTATATGGCGGTACCTTTGGCAGCCATAGGTGGCGTTTTCGTTTTGTGGATTCGTGGAATGCCTTTCAGTATTTCGGCGGGAGTCGGGTTTATCGTACTCTTCGGAGTTGCCGTATTAAACGGCTTGATTCTTATAAACAAATTCAATGAACTAAAAGACAGTGGAATGACAGATATAAAAAAACGTATATACGAAGCTACGCACGAACGTTTACGTCCAATTTTATTGACAGCCATTACAACAATTATGGGCTTTATCCCAATGGCGGTTTCCACCTCTGGTGGTGCCGAAGTACAACGACCATTGGCAACAGTAGTGATTGGAGGAATGCTTACGGCAACCTTTCTGACCTTGGTGGTTATTCCTATTCTTTATTACTGGCTCGAATCGAGAAAAGAACGAAACAATAACGATGGAGCTATAAGCTATGTCAACAAATCAACTAACATTGTAACCGTATTATTGATGGTTGGCGGTTTGATGGCTTCTGGAACTGCTTTTGCCCAAGACACCAATGCAGATGGAACAATTCCAAAAACCTTGACCGTGGATGAGGCCATCGCTTTGGCAAAACAGAATTATCCTTCTCTTAAAGAAAGTCAAGCCTTTATAGAACGTGAACAGGCTATGAAAGGCACAAGTTTCGACTTGGGCAGTACGCAAGTTTTTACGGGAAAGGAAGAATATGGCAATAATCTTCCCGGAGTACAGACTACCATTGGTGTGCAACAGGGCAACATTGATTTGCTTTCAGGATTTTCAAAATCGAAGTTTTACAAAGAGCGTATTGCCTTGGGAGAAAAGTTTTATGTGGCCAATGAACAACAGTTGGTGCGCAATGTGATGCAAGCCTATGACCAAATTAATTATTACAAGGCACAGTTGCGTTTTGCAGAACAGCTGGATAGTGTTTATATTAATTTTAGGGAGGCTGCTGAATTGCGTTATGAAACAGGGGAAACCGGGAAATTGGAATTTATTGCAGCATCTTCGGAATATCAGCAAATACAAGTATTAAAACAACAAGCCTATGATGATATTGAAATTGCCAAACGTGCTTTAAAACAGTATTTGGGAACGGATGAAAGCATTGAAACGGTGAACGATTTTTACGAGCCATTGGATTTTATGGCAAATTTGGATTCTACCTCGGTAGCAAACAACCCAATATTGCAATATGCGTTGCAGAACGCCGAAGTAAGTAAAGCAAATGTGGGTGTTGAAAAATCGCAACTCCTACCGAAATTCAGTTTATCGTTTGGAAGGCAAGTAGTGGATGATGTTTCTGGATTCAATACCTATCAGGCAGGTATTAGTATTCCGTTATGGTTTTTTCCGCAGAAATCGAGGATAAAGGCAGCCAAGGCAGATGCAATGGTCGCAGAAAATCAATATTTGGAGCAAAAGGCAACCACCGAAAGTAGGGTGTCGCAATTGTTCAAATCCCTTGAAAAAACGCGGAAAATATTGCAGTATTATGAAGAAGGCGCATTGCTTTTGGCGGAAGAACAAATAACCACCGCAGAATTGGCATCCAAGGAAGGCGAAATAGATTATGTCAACTATATAACCATCCTTAACAGTGCCATCAGGATAAAGCAAACACATTTGGAATACATCAATCAATACAACCAACAATCTATTGAGGTACAATATCAGTTGGGTAATCTATAATATAATAAAGAAGAAAAATGAAGAATATACTATTAGTAAGTACCGTATTATTTACACTTATGTTTATGAGTTGTAACGATGGCCAAAAATCTGAACTTGGGCATAACGAAGCTGAAGGCGTATCAAAAACCGAAGCAGGTGGCGAAGATGCACACGGCGAAGAAGGTCACGACGAAGAAGAAGGAGGCCATAGTGAGGAAGAAGGCGTTGTAGAACTTACAAAGCAACAGGCTGAAACCATCGGTTTGGAAATGAAACCTCTGGAGGAACGGAATTTAGGGAACAACATTAAGGTAACGGGTACGCTGGAACTTTACCCACAGGACAAGGCGAACATCAGTCCGTTTGTTGGTGGAAATGTGAGTTCCATAAAAGTTGTACCTGGAGATAACGTAAGCAAAGGACAGGTGCTTGCGTATATTGAGCATCCAGATATCATTGCAATGCAACAGGATTATCAGGAAAAAAATGATGAACTGGTCTTTTTGAAACAGGATTTTGAGCGTAAGCAGACTCTTTATGATAAAGGTGTTTCTTCTGGCAAGGAATTTCAGATGGCGCAGTCAAAATTTCGTTCCACAACATCCAGCGTCAATGGTTTGCGTTCCCAATTGAGACTGTTGGGCATCAACCCGGACAAGGTGGCTGAAGACCAAATATATTCCGCAGTTCCCATTATCACGCCCATAAGTGGCTATGTGGATGAAGTAATGATTAGTCTGGGCGATTATGTGGCACAACAATCCAAAATGTTCTCAATAAGCGATAATTCAAAGATTTATGTCAACTTCAAAGTATATGAGAAGGACATAAAGCAAATCAAGAAAGGGCAACAGATATATTTTTCAACGGCTTCTCGTCCGGACGAACTGCTTAAGGCAACCGTTAGGTCTGTTGGCAAAACCTTCAATACTGACCCAAAAGCATTGGAAGTTTTGGCAGATATTGAGAACAAGGATAAAAACCTGTTGCCGGGTATGTACGTGGAAGGACGCATAGTGCAGGGCGAGAAAAAAGGTTTTGCAGTACCGGAAGCTGCCATTATAAAAGAAGGCGAGCAATCCTTTATTTTTATTTTGGATGAAGATGAAGCAATGGAAGCGAACAAAATGAAATTTAAAATGGTACCCGTAACGGTTGGACTAACTGATTTGGGCTTTGTTGAAGTCAATCTTCCTGCCGAAGTTTCAACGGATGCCAAAGTGGTCATCAAAGGAGCTTATAACCTGTCTTCTGAAATGGTTAAAGGCGAACTGGAACACGACCATTAATTCAAGAAAAACCAAAGGTTTTGATTCCGAGTTTGTTTATCGTCTTAATTAGTTTGTTAAAAATTAGAAAACAGGCTCGGTTCAAAATCGATTAAAAATTTAAAAAATTCATAATATGAAGGAAATAAAAGCATTTATAAAACCGAACCGAATCCAAAGAGTCATTGAAGCACTATCTGATAATGGGTTCAAAAGTATGACCCTTTCACAAGCTGAAGGCACTGGTGCATTCAAATCAAAAGGTGCAAGACCGTCGCTGGATTTTCACGTTACAGACAGTCCAGTGGTTAAGCTGGAACTGGTCTGCCAAAATGAGGAAGCCCAAGCGGCCATTGAAACAATTATAGCCAACGCCAAAACCGACGGGCCTGGAGATGGTATTATATATATAGCCAATATAGAGAATGCCTTTCAGATTAAAACGGGAGATTCCTTAAAACGGTACGACCTATAAAACATTTTAGTGCAAATGGAAAAAATAGTCCAACTTCTGGAAAGCAAAGGAATACGACCTACGGCAATGCGCCTAATGACCTACAAACGTTTGGCAGAATTAGAGGTGGCCATCAGTCTTGGCGATTTGGAAAAGGATTTTAAGGTCAGCGAAAGAAGTACCCTATTTAGGACTATAAAAACGTTTGAGGAAAAAGGTATTGTACATCAAATTGAGGATGGGACTGGAGTTATTAAATATGCCCTTTGCGAAGAGAACTGTGAATGCGAGGTCGGCAACGACCTTCATTTGCACTTTCATTGCAACAACTGTAATGAAACGGTCTGTTTAACAGAACATAAAATCCCGCATATCAGCTTGCCCGATGGCTACATTACCGAAGATATTAATTTGGTGGTAAAAGGTATCTGCGAAAAATGCAGCGATAATTTGGGTTGAGTTTTAGGTTTTTCAATTCAATCATCATTTATAAATAATGAGCAATGATAACAATCTATAAAAAAGAAGCTACGGTATATATGGTGGCTGAAAACAAGCTGGATGCCAAGGATTATGAGAACTTGATACCGGTCTTAACAGAACATATAAATGCCTATCAGGAAGTGTTCTGGTACATTGAAATGCAAAATTTTGAAGGCTGGACGGTAAGTGCCTATTGGAAGGGCATTGAATTGAATCTTCCGAATGAAACACATTTAAAGCGTGTTGCTTTAGTGGGTAGCGTTAAATGGCAGGAGCAATTTACCGAGGTATTGCTTCCTTTTTCAGAAGCTCATATAAAATTTTATAAGCCAGAAGAAAAAGACGATGCCAAAGAATGGATTAAAAAAAAATAGTGAAAAATGAAAAAACTACAACTAAAAATCCCGGTTATCCTACCACAAGTTCCAAACGAAAAAGACACTTGTGTTAAAAGGCTTATTCAAGAACTACAGGCCAAAGAGGGTATCGAAAAAGTACACGTTACCGATACAAAGGAAGATACCACGCCACAGCTCTGTTTTCATTATGACCCCGATATCATTTCTATAGACCGCATTCAATCTCTCGCAGAACAGACAGGTGCCGAGATTACCGAAAAATATGGGCATTTGCTCATTGAGGTAAAAGGAATCAGACATACAAGACAGGCACGTTCCATAGAGAAAAGTCTTTTGGCAATCAATGGGGTTTTGGAGGCTTCCGTTTCGGCCTCTGGAATGGTGCGCCTTGAGTTTGATAAAAAGCAAACAAATTTTGATGAAATAAGTAAACAGATTGAAAAGGAAGACCTTCAGGTTCAGCGGAGTTCTTCAAACGAAAATAATTACACCGAAGCATCCAAAAAAAAACAGGAACGTTCAAAGAAGGAAGATACTAAAGAGCAAACTTCCACAGAGGGCCACGAGCACAAGGAGGGCGAGACCCACGAGGAAGGTGGAGCGCACACCCACGGTGGGGTTTTCGGTAAAAATACGGAGCTTATTTTTTCCATTATCTGTGGGGCACTTCTCGGGATAGGTTTCGGGCTTTCTTATGTGGAATCCATCCCGGATTGGGTCAGTCTTACTTTGTACATTGGCGCGTACTTTTTCGGTGGTTTCTTTACGGCCAAGGAAGCGGTTCAAACTGTGGCCAAGGGTGGTTTTGAAATTGATTTTTTAATGCTGGTCGCTGCCATTGGTGCCGCCATTCTGGGAGAATGGGCAGAAGGTGCACTGTTGTTGTTTTTATTTAGCCTTGGGCACGCCTTGGAACATTACGCAATGAACAAAGCAAGAAAAAGCATTGCTGCGCTTGCAGACCTTGCACCAAAAACAGCATTGCTTAAAAAAGATGGCAAGACCGAAGAAGTTGGAATTGAGGAATTGAGTATTGGCGATATTATAGTGGTCAAGCCCAATAGTAAAATATCCGCAGATGGCGTCGTGGTCAACGGAAAAAGTAGTGTAAACCAAGCACCAATTACTGGGGAAAGTGTACCTGTGGACAAAATCCCTGTGGAAGATAAGGACAGAAACTATTCGGCAGACGATGATATCAAGGATGAAAATCGGGTATTTGCTGGAACTATCAACGGTAATAGTATGTTGGAAATTAAGATAATCAAAGAAGCCAAAGACTCTACCCTGTCCCGATTGGTTAAACTGGTCAACGAGGCGCAGACCCAAAAGTCCCCCACACAGCTGTTGACCGATAAGTTCGAAAAATACTTTGTGCCATCCGTACTGATACTGGTTGGTATCCTACTCTTTGCCTTTCTGGTCATTGACGAACCGTTTAGTGCCAGCTTTTATCGTGCAATGGCGGTATTGGTAGCTGCAAGTCCCTGTGCACTGGCCATTTCAACACCAAGTGCCGTATTGAGCGGTGTGGCAAGGGCAGCACGTGGCGGCGTGCTCATCAAAGGTGGGCGACCACTTGAGGATTTAGGGGTCATAACCGCTTTGGCTTTTGATAAAACAGGCACGCTTACCGAAGGCAAGCCCAAACTTACCGAAGTAGTACCATTGGGGGATATTGAAGAAAATGAACTGTTAAAGATAGCCGTTGCCGTTGAAAACTTGAGCGACCACCCTTTGGCCAAAGCCGTCGTAAGGGATGGGAAAGAGCGTCTGAAAGGTACTGATATTATCGATGCGTCAGATTTGGAAGCAGTTCTCGGAAAAGGTATCAAAGCTTCTTTGGGCAAGGATAAAATCTATATTGGAAACCTTGACTTGTACGAAGACCTCGATGAAGCAAAACCATCCGAAGATATATCGAATAAAGTAAAAGAACTTGAAGGTGGTGGAAATACTACGATGCTCATAAGAAGGAACAAAGAATATATAGGTATCATCGCCCTGATGGACACCCCACGGGAAGCGGCCAAGGAAACACTGAAAAAATTAAAGGAAATCGGTATCAAGCGGATGATAATGCTAACCGGGGATAATCAAAAGGTTGCCGATGCCGTTGCTAAAGAAATTGGGTTGACCGATGCCTGGGGAAGCCTGTTGCCAGAGGAAAAGGTAGATGCCATTAAAAAATTAAAAGAACAGGAATCCAAAGTCGCAATGGTAGGCGACGGTGTGAACGATGCCCCTGCAATGGCAAACAGCACAGTAGGTATCGCAATGGGTGCAGCGGGCAGTGATGTGGCCTTGGAAACTGCAGACATTGCCCTAATGGCCGATAAATTGGAAACCCTGCCCTTTGCCATAGGCTTGAGCAGGAAGGCAAAGGCAATTATCAAGCAAAACCTTTGGGTAAGCCTCGGTATTGTGGCATTGCTTATCCCATCGACCATTATGGGTTGGGCCAATATCGGTATTGCAGTGGTCATCCACGAAGGCTCAACATTACTTGTGGTTTTTAATGCGTTAAGGCTTTTGGCTTATAAGAAATAGCATCAAATATATGTTTTGAAAAAAGGGTTTGCTTTTGAATTAATATTGCAATGACTAAAACGGAAAAGATACTATTAAATCACGGTATTCGACCTACTCAAATGAGGTTGAAGATATACAAGTTCCTGAAAAGGAAGCAAAGTGCCGTGTCCTTTTCCGATTTGAAAAAGGCTTTTGTTCAAAAGAGCGAAACCAATAAAACAGCAAACAGAACGACATTTTATCGAAATCTCAAGATTTTCGAGGATAAAGGGCTGATTCATCAGATTAATGATGGGGTCGGAGTGGCAAAATATGCTATTTCTGATGAAAACGCCAAAGATAAATACGGTATAGATTTACATCTGCATTTTCATTGTACCGATTGCAGAAGAACAATCTGTTTACCGAATAAGATATCGAAAGAAAGCTTGCCAGACGATTATGAAGTGAGAAATGTGAACCTGATATTAAAGGGAATATGTGAAAAATGCAGGCAAAAATATTAGATGGAAGTTTCAGAATTCTGAACCCTTGGGTCCAATGGTCAGGTTCAGGTTTCTTCCACCTTCTCTAACTTAAAAAATATTATGGCAGAATTAAAAAAATCATTGGGAACAATTCGTCTTACCTTTTATGGAGTAGGCACTATTGTGGGTGCAGGAATATATACTGTCATAGGCGCAGCAGCTGGACAAGCAGGTACCGACCTTTGGTTGAGTTTTGTTTTCGCTGCAATTGCTGCCAGCGTTTCGGCATTGTCTTATGCAGAGTTATCCTCTACCTATCCCAATGCAGGTGCCGAATTCATTTTTGTACGCAAAGCGTTTCCGAAAATTGACATTCCTTCCTTTCTCACTGGCTGGACAATTGCCTTTCACAGTTCTGCCACGATAGCCGCTGTATTGCTGGCCTTTTCAGGTTATTTCAACACTTTTTTTAGTGTGCCTTCCCTATTGATAAGTTATGGCGTATTGATAATTCTTTCATTGATAAGCATTACGGGAATCAAGAAATCATCTCCTGCCAATATTATAATGGTTAGCATACAACTTTTGGGATTGTTCATTCTTATTGTGGTCGGGCTTGCAGAAACTGGCCCGCCAAAGGCTGAATTTTTTAAAGTTGAATCCTTTTCCGGTACTTTGGCGGCTACCGCAACCTTGTTTTTTGTCTATACAGGTTTTGAGCATATGGCTGCATTGGGTTCTGAAGTAAAAAACTCTGGCAAGACCATTCCTCGTGCCTTTCTACTGACAATGGTTTTTACAACCGTTATCTATCTGCTCATAGCTTTTACGGTACTTAACATTGCCGACCCGTCAGAACTGGCAAAAGTAGATTCGCCACTTTCACTTGCGGCATCAAATCTCAACAGTTGGTTGCCCGTGACATTGGCGGTCGCAGCACTTTTTGCTACTGCCAATGCGGCCTTTAGCGGTATTATCTCTATCAGCAGGCTGCTGTTTGGAATGGCAAGCGTGGGCGAACTTCCGAAATTTATGACCAAAACCAATGCACATAAAGTGCCGTGGGTTACTACCATTGTGGTTATGGCGGCAGTTGCGGGTTTTATGCTATTGGGCGATATTAAAATCGTAGCGGGAATGTCGTCATTGGGTGCGTTGCTCGTCTTTGTCGCCGTGAACATTGCCCTTATCGTATTGCGTTTCAGAGCACCAGATAAAGACAGGCCCTTTAAAGTTCCTTTATCTGTTGGGAAAGTTCCGATACTGCCAATTTTGGCGATAATCATAAGCCTCTCTTTGGTCATACAATTTGATTGGAAAGTTTATGCCGCGTTTGTGGGAGCGATTGTAGTAGGTATCTTGCTGGATTATTTTTTGGATAAAAGAGAAAAAAAAGATATAGACCCCGAAAAGGAAAAGGAATTGTTTAACCACTAATATATTTTTTATGGACTGGACATTTGAAGAATTTAGAGCAGAGCTTGACACCCTTAATCCATCGGTAAGAAAAAAGGCAATTGAAATTGCGAAAGAATTAATCGAAAAGGAAGACTTTTCAAAAGAAAAGGCCATCAAAAAAGCAATTGTAATGGCTGAAGAATGGTTTTACGATTTAGAAGGATAATAATTAATTAAAAACTATATAAAATGTTACAGATAATTGAGTTAAAGGAAAAAAAATATTGTTGCAACAAAAGCTTCGGGCAAATTGAGAAAAGAAGACATCGAAAAAATCCATCCACTTATCCACGCTATACTGGACAAGGGGATGAAGGTTCGTTGGTATTTTGAGATGGACAATTTTACGGGTTGGGACTTGCCTAGTTTATGGGAAGACCTCAAAATGGATACGGCCCACGCCAGAGACTATGAAAAAATAGCAATGGTAGGAGATAAAAAATGGCAAGAATGGATAACCCAATTTATGAAGCCTTTTACCAACGCCGAAATTAAGTATTTCAATATAGACCAAAAGGAAGATGTCAAAAGTTGGATTGAGAGCCAGTAAGCTTACTTCCGTAAAAGACAGACGATGAATAAAAAGAATATTCTTATTACCATACTAATTGGGTTTGCCATAGGTGTTTTTATCCTTCAACCTTTGGGGATAACAATTTTCACGATTAGCAGTCAGAATTATGAAATTAATTGGTGGCAATATTTAATAAATAATTTCATTGAAATTGTGAATATCAATGGGAATCAAATTTTCGAGAATATTCTGTTTGGACTATTAGGTGCAAGTGTTGCTCTGATGTATTATTTCGGTAAAAGAGAAAAGGATATAGATAATAAATAGCGGTAAGTGGTTATGTGAAAGAGTGAAATTTTTTATTTAAAATAAATTAAGTGAAAACTTAATTAATAGCAGGCAGCTTTTATGATGCTTCTTAAAGCAAAATGATTAATAGCATTAAAAGCAAAAGTAGAAGCTGCTTTTTTTTAATTATACAATTAAAGATGGATATTATGAATGTTAAACATTGTATTTTAATAATCTTGTTGGTTAGTTATTATAAAGTAAACGCCCAAAAAATTTATACAACTGAAGAAGGTCATATTATGATGATGACTTTGGTTAACTCTAAACCCGTCAAGGCAGAAAGCCATAAATTGGCCTTATATCTTGATTATGATTCCAAAGTGGTTAATGGTGTACTCGACCTTAAGACTTTATCAACAGATATTCCTGAAATCAATACCATTTTACAACAGCAGGAAGCCCCTTTGATGCTTCGGTTCACGGGCACTATTCCATCACAGGATTTTTTATCAAAACGGCACGACCCTATCAACTTTAATTGGCTGATAGATGTTACTTATCAAGGAAAATCCTTTAAATCACAATTTAAAGCAACCATTACCCATATAGAACAAGGAGTAAGTATGTCCTGCTTGATAAGTGCAACCGGACAATTATTGGTTTCAAATACTGGTTTGGATTTCTTAATAGAGGGTATCGATGATACCATAGAAGTGCAGTTTGCGCAATTGGTGTTGAGATTGGAATAACTGTGAATTAAAATAAAATTATTATCAAACTAATGAAAAAAAAGAAAGTCAATTTAAGAGATTTGAATAAAACTTCTTCAGATACTCACAAGCGCAATGATGCCCACAACCAAAGCAGCGCAGAAAGCATAGGGAAATTTAAAGTTTATGTACCAGCAATTTTCAGCTTTGTAATGCTGATTATTGGCATTGCGATGGATTATTTTGACGTAGCATTTTTTAAAGATTGGATACGTATCGTCTGGTATGCAGTCGCATACCTTCCTGTAGGTTTTCCTGTGATAAAGGAAGGTTGGAACAGCATCAAAAATGGCGATTTCTTTACCGAATTTCTATTGATGTCCATCGCAACCATAGGTGCATTCGCCATTGGCGAATATCCGGAAGGTGTGGCAGTAATGTTGTTTTATGCGGTAGGCGAATTATTCCAAAGTGCCGCGGTTAAAAGAGCCAAAGGAAGCATCAAGGCATTACTGGATGTAAGACCCAATGAAGCTTTGGTTTATCGGGACAACAATTATGTTTCTGTAAATCCCGAAACCGTTGCTATTGGCGAAAAAGTGCAAGTACGTGTGGGCGAAAAAATTCCTTTAGATGGTATTTTATTGTCCGAAAAAGGCTCGTTCAATACCGCAGCATTAACGGGCGAAAGCAAACCTGATACCATTGCAAAAGGCGAAAAAGTATTTGCTGGAAGCATAAACTTGGACGGTGTAATTGAAATAAAAACTACTAAAGAATTTAAGGATAGTTCTATTGCAAGAATTTTGGATATGGTGCAAAACGCCACCGCACGGAAATCAAAGACCGAATTGTTCATTAGAAAGTTTGCAAAAATCTATACGCCTATCGTGGTATTCTTGGCAATTGCCTTGACATTTCTACCTTACTTTTTTGTGGACGATTATGTTTTTAGCGATTGGTTGTATAGAGCATTGATTTTCTTGGTTATTTCCTGTCCGTGTGCTTTGGTTATCTCTATTCCGTTGGGCTATTTTGGTGGATTGGGAGCAGCTTCAAAAAACGGGATTTTGTTCAAAGGCGCATCTTATTTGGATGAAATGACGAAGGTTAATACCGTTGTTATGGACAAAACAGGAACTGTAACCAAAGGTGTTTTTAAAATCAAAGAAATAAAAGCCATTGGCTGGAAAGAACCTGAATTTATGAAATACCTAATGGCGATGGAAGAACAATCTACCCATCCCATTGCCAAGGCAATTATGGATTATAAAGCCGATGGCGAAGATTTTCAAGCTTCCGAAGTAAGTGAAGTAGCAGGAAAAGGCTTAAAGGGAACAGTAAACGGCAAAACCGTATTGGTTGGGAATAAACCATTGATGATTTCAAACAATATCGAAGTTCCATCTGAAACCGACAACATTGTAGAATCTATCGTGATGGTTTCTATTGAAGGCAAATTTGCAGGCTATGTAATCATTGCAGACGAGCTAAAGGATGATGCACACGAAGCCATTAAGCAAATTAGGGAATCAGGAATTTCCAAAATCATAATGCTTTCAGGCGATAAGGATTCCATCACACAACAAGTCGCAAAAGAAATGGGCATCGATACCGCAAAAGGCGGATTGCTTCCAGAAGATAAATTGAACGAAGTCGAAAAATTGATGTCCGAAAATGACGGAAGAGTAGCTTTCATTGGCGATGGCATCAACGATGCCCCAGTATTGGCAGTAAGCGATGTTGGTATAGCAATGGGCGGCTTGGGAAGTGATGTAGCGATAGAAACGGCAGACGTTATCATCCAAACAGACCAACCGAGCAAAATTGCAAAAGCTATTAAAATTGGTCGTTCAACCAGACGTATTGTATATCAAAACATTGCGCTTGCTTTTGGAGTAAAAGCTGTGGTACTTGTTTTGGGTGCAGGAGGCCTGGCGACAATGTGGGAGGCTGTGTTTGCAGATGTAGGAGTGGCTTTGTTGGCTATCTTAAATGCTGTTAGATTACAGAAGATGAAATGGTAATAATCAAAAACGATGTATCAAAAACAGAGAAATAAAAGAAATAAAAAGGTTAGTAAATCATCGAATAACAAAATCACAAAAAAAGATAAGTTTAATGGGATTCTTGCAATAATCTTTGTGGTAATAACCGCATTCCTATTATACTATTTTGTGCTAAAAGGGAATATTCATAAGCATTGATTAACTGCGAGAATATAATTTTTGGGGTTACAGCAGATGAAGTGGAAGTGGTTGATTGGTTGGTTGGTTCATAGCAAAAATGATATTCTATGTTAGAAAATAGACGAAATAGACGAGATAGACGAAATAAAAAAAACACTAAAGTACCGTCTGTAAAAAATAGCATTACCAAAAAAGATAAAATAATTTGGATTGGTATTCTAATCGTTGTTATCCTGTTAATCTGCTTTGTACTGTTCTTACAGTTCCTAAAGTATTTTATATCTGTTTAGATACAACGCTTTTGCAATAGATGAACCGAATTCAGCAAATTCTACAAATCATTCAGCAAATAACATAATACATTAAAGTCTTTTAATCCTGAAATTTGCAGAGTACAAATTAGAATAGGACTATGGAGACAATTAACATATTTGAAACCAAAGAGAAAAACCATAAGCAAGGAATAAAAGAATCATTCCCAGTTACAGGAATGACCTGCGCATCGTGTGCAGCGAGTGTTGAATCTGTGTTAAAACACACAGACGGTGTATTTGATGCAAGCGTAAACTTTGCGAGCAGTTCTGTTCTTGTAGAGTACGACAAAGAGTTGAGTCCTAATCAGCTTAAAAATGCACTTCGCGAAGTTGGCTATGATATTATCATTGATGCGGAGAATCCTTCGGAAGTACAACAAGAACTACAGCAAAAGCACTATCAAGACATAAAAAATCGCACTATTTGGTCAGCCATTTTAACGCTGCCCATTTTTATTCTGGGAATGTTCTTTATGGCTTGGGAACCCGGAAAATGGATATCGTTGGTGTTGACCGTTCCAGTTTTATTTTGGTTCGGTCGTAGCTTTTTTATCAATGCTTTCAAACAGGCCAAACACGGTAAGGCGAATATGGATACCTTGGTGGCCTTGAGTACCGGAATTGCATTTTTGTTTAGTGTTTTCAACACCTTTTTTCCTGAATTTTGGTTGAGTCGTGGTATCGAGCCTCACGTCTATTATGAGGCGGCTACGGTAATTATAACTTTTATTTCTTTAGGGAAACTATTGGAGGAAAAGGCAAAGTCAAATACTTCTTCGGCTATTAAAAAGCTGATGGGATTACAACCTAAAACGCTTAAAATTATTGAAAACGGGGAAGAAAAGGAAATTTCTATTTCGGCTGTTCAAGTAGGTCAGACGATATTGGTACGTCCAGGAGAGAAGATTCCTGTGGATGGAGAAGTTTCCAAAGGAAGCTCTTATGTTGATGAAAGTATGATTACGGGAGAGCCTGTTCCTGTAGAAAAAACAAAGGATGAAAAAGTTTTCGCAGGAACGGTAAACCAAAAAGGTAGTTTCCAGTTTACTGCCGAAAAAGTAGGTGGAGAAACCTTGCTGTCCCAAATCATTAAAATGGTTCAGGACGCACAAGGAAGCAAAGCGCCTGTTCAGAAACTGGTAGATAAAATTGCTGGAATATTTGTTCCTGTCGTTTTAGGTATATCTATTATTACATTTATTGTTTGGATGTCAGTTGGTGGCGAAAACGGATTTTCTCAAGCTTTATTGACTTCTGTAGCTGTATTGGTAATAGCTTGTCCTTGTGCATTGGGGTTGGCGACCCCTACCGCCATAATGGTGGGTATCGGAAAAGGTGCTGAAAATAATATTCTTATAAAAGATGCCGAAAGTTTAGAACTCGGTTATAAAGTGAATGCTGTCATTCTTGATAAAACTGGCACAATTACGGAAGGAAAACCTTTAGTAACTGATATATTTTGGAGGGATAAACTTGAAGATCAAAATCAATACAAGCAAATTCTTTTGGCAATAGAAGCACAATCAGAACACCCTTTGGCAGAAGCGGTAGTCAATCACTTAAAGGATGAGAATATTGGAAAAGCTGAAATGACTTCTTTTGAAAGCATTACAGGCAAAGGTGTAAAAGCTCAAACAGAAAATGGTTCACAATACTATGTTGGAAATCATAAACTAATGCTTGAGAAAAATATTCAAATCGATACTTCCTTGATGCAAACAGCAGAAAGTCTTGAAGAGCAATCGAAAACAGTCATTTTCCTTGGCAATGAAAAAGAGGTGTTGGCGATACTCGCTATTGCAGACAAGATTAAGGAAACTTCAAAAAAGGCCATAGCAACGCTTCAAGAAAGAGGCATCGAAGTCTTTATGCTCACGGGAGATAACAATAAAACAGCATCTGCTGTAGCAAATCAAGTAGGAATAACAAATTACCAAGGCGAAGTAATGCCTTCGGACAAAGCGGCTTTTGTTGAAAAATTACAGACGGATGGAAAGATAGTAGCAATGGTGGGCGATGGTATCAACGATTCGCACGCCCTGGCGCAAGCCAATGTGAGTATTGCTATGGGCAAAGGTTCGGATATCGCAATGGATGTAGCAAAAATGACCTTGATAACATCAGATTTACAATCTATCCCAAAAGCATTGGAACTATCGAAAAGAACGGTGTTGGGCATACGTCAGAACTTATTCTGGGCATTTATTTACAACATTATTGGCATTCCAATTGCAGCGGGAGTTCTTTATCCTGTAAATGGGTTTTTGTTGGATCCGATGATTGCAGGTGCAGCAATGGCATTCAGTAGTGTATCCGTAGTTGCAAATAGCTTAAGACTTAAACGAGTAAAACTTTAATAATAAATAAATTCAATACTATGAAAACTTTAAAATTTAAAACAAATATCAATTGTGGTGGGTGCGTATCAAAAGTCACCCCTTTTTTAAACAAACAAGAAGGTGTAGAAAGTTGGGAAGTAGATACCGCCAATCCTAATAAAATCTTAACCATTGAAAGCGATGGTGTAACCGAAGAAGATGTAAAGGCGACTTTGCAAAAAGTGGGATTTAAGGCCGAACCTGTAGATTAATACGTTTTTAATATGGCTTATATTTTTATTTCGGTTGTGATTGTTCTTTTTGCTGTTCATTTTTATAGAAAAGCAAAACGTCATAGTGTAAAGCCATTTCCAGAACATTGGCATAAATTATTGACGGATAATGTGCTGTTTTATAGAAATCTATCAAAAGACGCACAGCTAATTTTTCAGCAAAAAATGATGCTATTTTTAAGTGAGGTCTATATCGATGCTGTGCAGTTTGAACTGGAAGAGTTGGATAAGGTTTTAATTGCAGCAAGTGCCGTCATTCCAGTTTTTGGCTTCAAGGAATGGCACTACACAAATTTAAGTGGCATCCTTTTATATCCTGATAATTTTAATGAGGATATGCAATTTAGCAGTAAGGATAACTCACGGAATATTGGTGGAATAGTTGGAAATGGAAGGTTCGAGAAACAGATGATACTTTCCAAGAAAGCATTGTACCACGGCTTTAAAAATACAACCGATAAAAGCAATACTGGCATACACGAATTTGTGCACCTTATAGATAAGCTCGATGATAGAACGGATGGGGTACCAGAACGATTATTGCAGCACCAATATGCGATACCGTGGTTAAACCTAATCCATAAAGAAATGGAAGCGATTAACGATAACCATTCCGATATTCGTAAATATGGCGGTACAAACCAAGCGGAATTTTTTGCGGTTGCGTCAGAGTATTTTTTTGAGCGTCCAGACTTGTTAAAAAAGAAACATCCGGAACTTTATGGGATGTTGGTGGAATGTTTTAGGCAAGAACCGAGCACTTGATAAAATGAATCAGGCAAACTATAGAGACTTCAGTTTACAATCTCGTGTAATGTGCTCAAACGTTAGTTTACTATGATGTCGGCATATCCCGCAAGTTCCTTTACGTTTCAAATTATCTTATGAATCCAGTTTTTTGATTTTATCAGTTAGTTCTTCAGGTTGTAAAACTGGTATTGCTTCACGCTCTACACGCAATCCTAATCCTTTGGTCTGATTTATATGGTTCGTAGTAAATTGATTAATGTGGACGTAAATAATTCCAATATCATCACTCATTCGGGTTTGCCAGTCAAAACCATACAATTCTTTTAGCCATTTTGAAGTAGTAGTTCTGAATATAACATTGGGGTTTTTGTAATGCCGACCATCATCCAATAGTATGATTAGCAGATAAACCCTGTTGAATCCAATTTTGGTATATCCATTTGCCTGAATAGTTCCCTTTTTTTGAACGCTTGTAATCTTGTTTATCTTTGGTGGTTGATTTTCAAGCGATTCGGTTTTTACTATTTTACATTCTATTCCAACCGCATTTTGTTCCTTTCCTTGCTCATACAGAAGAATGTCAATATCCCCAGGCATTTTGTTTGGGATTGTGATAGGTTCTTTAACGCCACAATGGTATTTCACCGAATTTGATGATGGAAATACATTGCTAAATAACATCCTTTTGAAATCTCGATTTCCCATAAGCCAATTAACAGCTTGGTCTTCACTATCAAAAGTTCTGGTAACACTTACATCTGGCTTGGGATTGTTTACGAAAAATGAAATGGTCGAAGAACCATCAAGAGGTTGTCTGTCCGAAAACACATATTCTGTTACCTCATATTCCAGTGGTGGTTCTTTTCGGAAAAATTGAACTATTCTATTTTTAATGTCTGCCCATATTCCCATACGTTAAAATGGAAATATTTGGTCAGTAAATTGTTTAAATATGTCGCTGGCCAAAGTTTTGTCAAAGGCTTTGGCTGCGACCAAATCGCCAAGTTTTGATTTTAATAACTGACCAAACGATTTTTTGCTTAGATGCGGAATGTCATTGCGCAACTCATCAAACTCATCGAAGATGATTTGTTGACCATATCCTGATTTTTTAATCTCGGATAATATCTCTTTCAAAAGTTCTTTTAATTCTTCATCAGAATCACTAATTTTTGAGTAGTCGGGTACCTGTGCTTTTCTGGCTTGTTCAATGGCATACTTTCCCTCAAGTTTTAGTTTGGCATTTACCTCACGACCATTCATAGTCTCAATAAGGCCTCGTTCTTCAAGCATTCTACCATAGTCCCAATCTTCGCTACGCCCACCTAACTTTAGGCCGTTACCTTCAAGAATCCACTTAATAGAATAGTATTTCCCATCATTATACAGTTCATATAGTTTAGAAAGTATAAGATCAAGAATGCCTTCGGTATCAAGGTTTTTACGCTCTTCTAAATCAATGTCATCAGCTCGCACAATAGCATCTGAAATGAATAATATTTTTAAATAGTAATCAAGCCCATTAATTTCATCTTTAATGGTTTGAATAGTGTTTTTGACTCTTTGGTCGATACCTAATTTCATTCCGAAATTATATCCTTGTTGAGCCTTAAACTCGTATGCAAAATTGGTGTGTTCAGGGTCAAAAGAAGCCTTTACATAACTGATTACATCGCTTTCCCACGATTGTTTTTCCTCTTTCAATTCATTTAATAAATCCTCAGTTCTTGCTGCTTTATATTTTTTAATAAGCGCATTTCCTTCGGACTGAAAATTTTCAAGACTACTTTTAAATTCAGTCCATTTAACCTTTAACACCATAAACATAAAATTATGTTGGTAAAGGTAAGGGAATGGCAATTGAATATGTTGAAATATGACTTTAAAATATTTGCAGATGGCTGATAATAGTTCAAAAATTTACCACACTATCCAAAGCATCATCTGCTTCTTTGTGAATAAAATTAGCTTGATAGTTCAATGTGGTTTTTAAATCGCTATGACGATACAATTTTTGCAGCATAAAGGGATGGATGGTATCACCAGCAATATTGCCAAAGGTATGCCTCGCAATATGCATTGTAATTTTCTTATCAATTTTCGCCTTTTTAGCTATAGATTTTAAGTTGTCATTAAATTTCTTGGTAGCTGTCTTTCTCTTGTTATAGACATCTTTTGCATCATCGAGATTCGCTTTTTTCAATTCGGGAAAAACAAAATCGGTTGCACATCTTTTGTCTTCTTTGTAATAATCTAAAATTTTGAAAACCTTATCTGGAATTTTTAATGATAGTAATTTTGAGTTTTTGTTCATTCTATAATGCAACCTTTTGTCGTATATGTCAGACCACTTTGTCCACAATACATCGGTAACTCGCATTCCGGCAAAATTAAAACTAAAGAGCCAGACATTTCGAGTGTGTATTTCACTCAAAGTTAAATTCTCAAGAGCTTCTATGGCTCTTACTTCAATAATATTCAACCCGACTTTGCTTGTTTCTGGAAACTTAATTTTAATCTTGTCACCACCAAAAGGATATAATTCCCTACTAACTATTTTGAGCTTAATAGCTCTGTTGAACAACAACCTAATGAGGACTAAGATGTTCATTACTGATGTTTCTGAAAGTTCGTGTTTGGCTTTCAAATATATCATCAGCTTTTTTAGGAAGCGTTCGTTAATTTCCTGAAAAGCCAACTGTTTTGATTTATTAAACTTTATGATATAGCTAACCAAAGCACTATCCGTAGATAAGCGGTTTAATTTTTCGGCGATTTCCAATTCGTCCAGATGCTCTTGTGCTAGTTCAAAAAAGGTAGAAGTATTACCCAATGCGTATAGCTCTTTTTTGATTTGGTTTGCAGAAGCATCTTTGTGTTCTGATTGCAAATCAATAAGTGCTTTATTGGCATCAGAAAGTTCTTGTGACAACAACTTGTTTAAACTGTCCGCGTTTGGATTTGATTTTTTTACTCGAATGTTTTTTTCGTCCCAATCCTCTAAGTCGATATAATGACCGACATATTGATATGTTGAGCGACGATTTTTTGTGATACGAATAGCTAGTGGATATAGACCTTTACTGTTCGGTTTTTTGCGTAGTACTATTTTTGCATTTGATGACATAATTGACCTGTTTTGAGTACGAAAGTCAAATCAGGTACAACATAGGTACAACATTCCATTTTGAATGTATTCCTTTACCTAGGAACACCATAAAGATACGAAATTATTGTTCTTTTCAGGTACAACATAGGTACAACAAATGTTGAAATCAATTGATATTAGATGATATTAAAGAAAATGCAGAAACATATAATCAATTGAAAATGAATGACTTTGATGTAATTTGGTGCAATATACGCTAGACTTAGGATCTAGTGCCGCGAGGTGTGGGAGTTCGAGTCTCCCCGCCCGCACAAAAAGTCAAAGAGTTTTCTTTGGCTTTTTTAGTTTAATAAAGTGTCGTGGCTTTCACCTTGTTTAAGCATTATAATCTATAAAGGTTAATATTTAATCATCGGTTTTTCGTACTGGACTAAACAAACAACTTACTCGTTAAACGAAATTGTACAATTCCTTTCCACAAACTCTCGTGCGAAATTAACCATGTCATGTTACCTATAGTTCGTTTACTCACATTTTTCTATTTTATAAATAGGTGTTCATGATGTGCTTCGCAGTTCTTTTTCGCCCATATTTCGGAATAAAGAAAAACCATAACTTTGGCTATGCTTTGATTTTAGCTCACGCCCATATTACAGTAAAATAACGAGTTCGTGAATCTGCCATTTCTATCTCATTTGAACAAAAAAAAGAATTCAAATTAACAAGACAACATGTCAAAATTAAATTGGTATAATACTTTTATTTATTACGTTGAGTGGTATGGAAGCTAAAGAATTTAATACGGCTTATAAGGCTTAACTACATAAAGAAATTCCAAACGATACCAAAACGTACAGTAAAATCGCGGTATGGATTGTTTGGCGCCGAGAAATAATTGTATCCTGTGAAAGAAGAATTAAAATGTTCTGCTTTTAAATAGATTCTTGTTTGGCGTACTTTGGCGTTTATAAAGAAATCTAATCTCGGGAAATTACCATATTTTTTATCGGTTTGAACATAAAATTCTGCCAATAACGGGTCGTAGGCATTCATATTATATTCTGTAAAATAATTAAAGGTTATACCAGTTTGTAAGAACATGGCTTTCTTAAACACATGGTTGGAATAATATAAGGTGTTACGGGTTGTAAATTGAGGTACGTTTAATACTTGGTTATCGTCTTGTGTGTTTTGGTAGAGTATGGTGTTATGTAATGCGAATTTACCAAACTTTATTTCTTTGTCTAATTTAACCCGTAAATAGCTTATAGATGTATTATTTTGGAAGGCTTTTAATGGTATGAAATCACCATCAGCAATACCAGTACTGTCTCTTTTAAAATAGGTGTAATCGTTTATTGTGGTATAATCGACAGAGAGGTTAGCTATTTTATCGGATTTGAGTTGGAATGCTAGTTGCTGTGTTTCGGTATTATTGAAATTATTTTTCCAATTGTAATTTAAATGATTGCTTTGGTACAATAATACATTGTAATTGGGGGCTTTAGAACTGTGATTTATCGAGGCTGTTGCCGATATATCGTTATTAAGATTAAAAGTTGCATGGGCTTTTAAGAAATTACCCTCGAAATCTCCAGAAATATTTAAACCCAACTCACCTTCTAATTCGAAGTTTCTAAATTGTTTGCGGTATTTTCCTCCTGCGGCAATAATATCGCCTTTTAATCTATTGGTAATGGTATTGCCGCCCAACACAACAATCTTGTCATATCCGTAATTGTAATTGTTATGACTAATATTAAATTGAAGATTACCAATTAAGGTATTGCCGTAATTTAAATGAAATTGATTGTAAAGGTTTTCAAGTGTTACCCGATCTCTAAATGCTGAGTTAGAAAAGGCCGCCCCAAAATACGACGTGCTTACTGAAGATTGATCGTATTGATAAAATTTATCGCTTAAAGAAGCCATGTGGCCTAGGCTTAATTTATGGTTCGATAAAGAGTCTGTTTTTTTCAATAGGTGGTATTGGTGTTCTAAATGAAACCGTTTTCCTTTTAAAACACTCTCGGCATTTTCAAAATTCACTTCTAAAACCGAGCGGTCTAAAAATTCTTCAATTCCATTCTCAAAAAATGGGACGTTGGAGTCTTGTAATCCGCCATTTTCTTGGTTTAGCAAATCCTGTGTTACAATATGGGCTCTTGCAATGTATCGATTATTCTTAGTTTGGTAGTTTGTTGTAAATCTAAAATTACCAGTACTTGTTAGTAGGTGTTGATATTTGCCCAGAGAACGCAGGCCTTTGTAAGCTATCGAAAAATTTAATTGTGGCGAAGTGTTAACTGTAAAAAACGAATCTGCTAATTGGCCTTGCTCGAAAGCCGTTTTGTACATAAGTTCTGTTAATGGTGTTGGTACACGGTAGTAGTAAATATCTTCTACTTCCATGTAATTAAAATGTCTAGCTCTGGCGCCAAAGCTTGGCATTAGTTTCGTGTTTTCGAAATTATAAGATAGGCTATTATAGGTTTGGCCTAAATTAGAGAAGGGCATTAAACCAAAATTGTCTTTTCGCAGGTAATTAAACTTGTATTCTTTTTGTATGGTAAGCGTGGTGTCTACATAAGTGGTATCGTTTTTATGCGAGATGATGAGATAGTCTTTTATTTTGGCTTTTGTTTTTTTTGATGATGTAGACTCCCCTAACTCCCTGTCTAAAGAGTCCTGTTTGCCACTAGTATCTAAATCAGTTTTTAACTGGCGCTGAGGAAGCGTTTGTCCAATTAATTTTGTAGATAAGGTTATAAAAAGGAAAATAAAAACTAATCTCTGCATAATGATTTTTAAACGTTGCAAATGTAAAACAATATATCATAACGATATAATTTGATAAAATATTTGAAGTAAGAATAAAAAGCTCAAGTAAAATTAAATTTTACTTGAGCTTTTTAACTATTTCATAAGTTAGGAGATTAAAAGGTTAAAATGTCCAGTAATCGATTTTATAAGATGGGTTATCGGCATTTATTAAACTAAACGTTCTATTTGAGAAATTCTGATAAGTCCCAGAGTTTACTGTATAGTACCCAGTAGATGAAAGGATAAATACATCTAGCAAGGGTTGCAAAAGATCTGTAAAAAAGCCTGGTGCGTTAGTAGCTCCGGTGAGGCTAAATATTACAATCCCGGTGTTTTCATCGTAAGTGAAATCAAGATCGTAGAAAACGTTTCCGTAGTTCGTTCTAATATCGATATAGGGAATACCACCAGTATTTAATTCCCAAAGAATTATGTTTGTAATTTCAAGACCAGGCAAAGTTGGGTTTGCGGCGAGATTGGTGGTGTAATTTTCATAAAAGTTGTTAAATGGCGCACTGTGTTTAAACATTTCTGCGAGATTAAATACGGCAACTTCATGGGCCGTTCCAAAATCGTAAGAGTCTAAAGGGACGACGGGTACATTGCCATAACCTATTTTAACCTTTATATTATTGACTTCTGCGATATAATCTGATCCTGAAGTTTGGTCTAGTACGAAATCTTCTATTTTAGTTTCACCTAGATCCAGAGCAGGGCTAATTGTAAAACCTTCCTCAGTAAAGGCTAGTCCAAAATTAAGATCAGAAATAGAGCCATCATCATTTATGGTGAATGGGTTTGCAAAAAGTCTAAAACCATCGTAATTAAGAGAGTATTCTTTTATATTTCCCGTACCGTCATCAATTCTCATAAACGGAAAAGATGTAACCGCACTTGAATTTACAAAGCTATCTCGGTTTTGTAAAGACGCTTCTACACTGGCAATACTCTCGGTTTCAAAGTTAGAAAAGTTGGTTGGAGTAAGTATTAAGGTTGCGGTATCTCTGTTTCTAGCATCTTTAAAAATTAACTTTCCATCTTCATTTGCGAAAAGCTGAAATACTGATGTGCCTTTAAAACCCGTACCTATTAGGCCAGGTAAGTCTGGGTTGCTTACTTTTTGTATGTGATTTCTTGTGGTGAAAACCAATTCTGTCGTGGTGCCGAGTCTAACCTCATACGACGAGGATTCAATGGCTGTATTGGCATCAAAATCTGAAGTCATTGCTACGGTACCATCGGCAGCGAAATTCATAAAAAATGTAAAGCCGCCAAACTCATCGTTTTTGGTAAAGTAAACTGCTTTAAAGCCGTTTTGCTGAGCTAAAAGAGCGTTTAGTAATTCGCTATTTCCTTGTGCAATTCGGTCTGCTGGTGAGTCTGCAAAAACTTCGTCTACATTGTCATCATTACACGAAGCGAGCGACAGGAATAAGAAACAGATAAACCAATAATTGTTATATATTTTTTTCATAATTTTTTAATTTACTAGTTGTTGAGTAGCTTCATGAGTTAAGGCTTGAAGTTCGTAAAGATCTATGCCAAAATTTGTTTGGTAGTATTCTACCACAAGCGATTCTTTAAGCCTAATTATTTCTCTAGCCCTATCGCTGGTAATGCCGTCTACAATAGCATCGAATTCTTGTTTGGAGTTGGTAAGCATTTCTGAAACCATTTCAACAAAGTCTTCACCTTCTTGGCTTGAGCCATAAGCGGTGATAAAACCCAACTCTCTGGCCTCTTCATTGGATATGTTAAACCACTGTGCTGTATAATCGGCAGGGTTAATTAAGCCGTAAGAGATATCGAACGGGATATTTTGATTTAAGATATGTGCATATTCGTGATGTAATGTTTTTAAAGGCTGTTTAATACTGTTAATATTTGTAAAATCTAAAAAATCGATGTTAAACAAAGTGATTTTTGTACCAGCTTCAGCCAAACCTAAGGTAATGGTTGGGCTATTGGGGTTATAGTTAAAACTGCCGACAAGTGTGAATTGACGTGGGGCAATTTTTTTAATAAAATCTGGGCCTCCTAATTGGTTATAGGGTTCTATCCAAGCTTTCTGTATGGCTTCTGCAACAGGTCTTACACTCGACTCGAAAGGAGGGTGTAAAAACCTATCGACGTCGGTGTCGTTAATATCCCATTTGTACTGTATTTCGATGTTGTAAGGCTGTACAAAATTATTTCTAAGCCATATATCTAAATTATTTAAAATTGGTGGGGTTGTATCTATTTGGCTTTCTGTAATGGAATCAGAAGAGTCGCTACACGAGGTGGTAAACATCAGCGCGAAGCAAATTAATATTATGTTTATATAGTTTTTCATGTTTCTTAGGTTTTTGGTTTAACTATCTTGGATTTTGCGGTATTCCAAAGGCTTGAGCCGCTTCGGGAATTTGTAATAATCTTCTATTGTCGCCTTTTGGTAATGTGTACGTATTCCCAAATATATCTTGATGCTCTATAACCATGTTGTGTCTTTTATTGTCGAACCATCGCAAGCCATCATTGTAAAAAATAGTTCTTTTAATGGTTAATACGGCATTGACAAAGGCTAGCGACGGTGCTGGAATTTGGTAAAATGGTGTATATAAGGTATTATCGCTAACGGCAAAAATGGTTTGTATATCTGCGGCGGTTAACGCATCTAACGCAGGATCATAAAACCGTGTTTTTACGGCATAAGATAAGTTAATATCTGAAGCGGCATTATCTAATTGTCCCAGCATAGCGTAGGCTTCTGCTCTGTTCAATAAGGCTTCATCTGTAGAGAGCAATACATAGGTTACAAAAGGGGTGCCTATGTTAGCCGCCTGATTGGTAACTTTAAAATATTCTTGAAATTTTGGGACGTTATAAAACAAATCTCCACTACCAAACACGGTATATCCCCAAGGCAGACCAATGTCGTTAGTTGTTGGAAAAATCTCGTCTCTTTTGTCATTATTCAATTGATATCGCGCAGAAAAGTGGTAGCTATTATATACCGATTCGGCAGAAACCAATAACAAGTTCGCAGGCTCGAAAGTTGCCGATGTGTACAATGCCACTTGTTGCGAATAGGATGCAGGTCTATAATTAGCCGTTTGTTGTCTTAAAACTGAGACGGGATCTGATCCTAGGGCTAAAGTACTATGATCTACTACTTTTTGCCATTCAGCCGTATTTAAATAAAATCGGGCCGCAAAAGCATGCGCTGCTTTTTTTGTAAAATGAAAGGCTGGTACATTGTAGTTATCATCAATTAGAGGTAGACCTGTTTCTATATCTGCTCTTATTTTATTGTATACATTTTCTACGGTGCCTCTTTCGTAATCGCCTAAAAGTACTGTTTCAGGTAAATCTACATAGGGAATGCCCACATCTGAAGCTGCTGTTGCAGGATTATAGGCTTTAGAGAAAATGTTAACTAACATAAAATGAGCATAAGCTCGGCAAATAAGCGCTTCTCCTTTTAAGTGGTTAAGCTCTGAGCCACCACCTAACTCTTCAATAGAAGCTAAAGCCTGATTGGCTTGTGCAATGGCTTTATATGCTCTGTTCCAGTAATATGTTGGGGTGTCGCTATCGATATTATTAAAATCTTCCCAAAAGAACATTCGAGCATTTAGGGTTGTTGCAAAATCGATACCTATGTCTGCACTCGGACCTTTATCACCAGCATTGTCTGACATGGGTTCTAAAAAAGGGACATAAGCTGCATCTGGATAGGCTCCAACTAAGAGTTCTGCTACTTTTTCGGCAGAATCTATCGTTGTTCTGTTATCTGGATTTTCGTCTAGTGTATCGCTACAAGAAGTAACCCAAAGCCCTAATGAAAGTAGTATTATTATATTATATTTTAAATTTTTCATATTTTATTTTTTTAAAATCCAACGTTAAGAGAAAAAGTGAATAATCTTGATATTGGGTAGGCAACACCACCAGATCTAAAAAATTCTGGGTCTTGACCGCCTAATTTCGAATCGGAATAGATTAAAAACGGATTGGTGCTTTGTAAACTCATTCTAACATTGGAAAGGCCTAATCTATCAATAACGGTTTTATCTAAAGAGTAACCCAATGAGATGTTTTTCATTCTTACAAATCCGCCATCGGCGACACGTTCGCTCGAGTAGTTATATGCGCTGTAAGCTCTTCTAAGTTCACCAGAACCATAAGATTGTATTAAGCTTTGTGAGGCAATTACAGGAACATTAGTCCTGTTTTCATCACCTGGTACTATCCAGCGGTTTACAAATTCTCTAGGAAAAACATCTAAATCGGTGTACTCGGAATCGTATGTTGGTGCTAGTCTAATCTTATTTCCACCTGAAAAAGAGATAAAGAAACTAAAGTCCCAATTTTTATAAGTGAAACTATTGGCTAAACCACCCGATAAATTGGGTTCTGTACCACCTTCGTACTTTAAATACTCCAAAACATTGTCGGTGTCTTGGAAGTCTATCTTATCATATGGTTTCGCTGGATCGTAATCTGGCTGTTGAGTTAAAAATTGTGGTAGTCCCCATTCGTTAAGGCCTTCAAATTGAAAAGAGAATAAGGCTCCTTTTGGATAGCCAATGGCATTGCCATTTCCGGTACCCGTCACCAAATCGAACACATTGGTTTCTTGTTTTAACGAGGTGATTTCTTGTGAGAATTTCGAGATGTTAAAGCCAGTTTTCCACCTAAAGTTTTCGGTATCTATATTAACCGTGTTTAACTGAAATTCGATACCATTGGTTGTCATTTCAGAGTTATTCCCTAACTTTAAAGACTCTCCACCTATACCTGTAGTTCTTATTAAGTCGATAAGGTCTTTACCTTTTTTAAAGTAGGCATCAAAATTCATCATCACTCTATTGTTGAATAAACCCACATCTACACCTAAGTTTAATTCTAGTGTTTTCTCCCAGGTTAATTCGGTGTTTTGTAAATCTTCAATATTGATAAAATTTTCACGGTCGTCGTTATTAAGTCTATCGGTAATTTGATTTCTAAAAACAGCTAAGTTGTTTGTGGCATTATCTGCTAACAAAGCCACTAGACCGTAACTAGGTCGAATTGCCAAACTGGAAATGATATTAGAGTTTTGAATAAAATCTTCTTTATCTACGTTCCATCTCGCTCCAATGGTGTAGGTTGGAAGCCATCTCGATTGTGAAGATTTACCAGCTCTATTCGAGCCTTCGTAGTTACCAGTAAGATTTAAAACGTATTTTCTATCATAATCGTAAGTCATATTAGCGATAAAAGCAACTTCTCGTTGTCTAGTCTCTGATGCTGAAAAATATGGATTGCCTTCTAAAATGGCCTTTTTCAAGATGTCTGGATCGGTGAAAACCGTTCCGCCTCTATCAAATTGATAGCCATATCCGGTGTTGCTACTTTGATTTCTATCAGCATAACGGTATTCTTGCCCGCCATAAATTCTTAATCCGTGTAGATTGTCTTTGAAACGTTTAGACCAATCTAAAGTATTTCTAATAGTGTAAGTGACTAAGGCATTTTTTGATGTGATTAAAATGCCTCCTACAGGTAAAACGACTCTTGGTGGCGCATTAGGTCTATCTGGGTCTGAAAACAAGAAATTATTTTGGTCTCTAACAATGGTCGTTTCATTTGATCTGTATGCTGCGGCAACATTAGAGTTTTCTGTAATGGCATGTTCGTTGTTCGATGTAGCGTAGCGAGCAGAACCTAAAAAGTTATAGGTTAAGTTATCATTAAACTTGTACTCTGCTTGAGCTTGAAATTTAATATCGGATACATTTATTTCAATGCCATTGTTAGCCAGTTCATCAACAATATTAAAAGGCGCCCAATTATAACGCGAGTATTCTAGGTTTCCGTTATTATCTTTCGGGCGTAATGCTCTACTTGTGTTAAGAGAATAACTAAAAGGATTAACATCAAAATCTCTGGTGTATGATCCATTTACCAAATCTTCCTCTCTTGAAAAAGTTCCGGGAGCTAATTGATTTCTTATAGAACCTTGTAATTGCGTGGTTATTTTTAATTTATCGTCGCTGAGATAAAATGTGTTTCTTAGATTTCCAGTAATTCTTCGTACGCGATCGGCAATGGTCCAGCCGCCATCAGTATAATATCCTAAAGAAGCATACATGGTAGAATTATCGCTACCACTAGAAAAACTTAGACCATGCGTTTGGGTTGGTGTGGTATTAAACAAGGTTTTAAACCAATTGGTATTGGCCAGCTCGTATTGTTGCAGAAAACGAGCTCTGGCTTCTGGGGTGTTTTCCAGTTCAAATTGTCCAGAGATGGGGTCGTAGTTGTTTATGGCTCTGTACATGATATTATAAATACCGCCATATCTTCCTTGAAAAGACGACGGGAGGTCTAAGAACCCTTTAGATTCCATTTCTCTATACACAGAAACGGTTTCTTGTGAATTTAACAAATCGTAGTTAGAATATCTCGGGAGATCTCTTACGGCGTATTCTGAAGTGTAATTAAAAGTGGGCTTTTGATTTTTTTTACCAGATTTAGTAGTTATAACAACAACACCATTTAATGCTCTTGCGCCGTATAATGCTGTGGCAGAGGCATCTTTAAGTATTTCGAAGCTTTCTATGTCTGATGCATTTAAGCCTGCTACTGCCGAACTTAATAAGGTGTTGGCATCGCCAGAAACCAAGTCTGCAACCGAAAGATTAACAATTTCTTCTTGAAGCACCCCATCAATAATCCAAATGGGTTTGGTGTCTCCTAAAATGGAAGACGATCCACGGATGGTAATTCAAGGTGCAGCACCAAAAGTACCAGTAACATTTTGTACGCTTACACCGGCTGCTCTGCCTTCTAGTGCTCTCGAGACATCTGCAACTCCATCTAGTTTAATATCTTCAGCTTTAATGGTTTGAGAGGCCCCAGTAAAGAGATCGCGTTGTACGTTTTGAAAACCAGTTATTACTACAGTGTCGAGACCTTCTATCTCTTCAACTAAAGTTACATTAATAATAGGTGCAGTTCCAATAGTTATTTGTTGCTCTTTCATACCAATGAAACTGAATTGCAGGATTTCGCCTGGTTCGGCATTGATGCTGTATGTACCTTCGTAATCTGATACGACACCTCTTCTTGTATCTTTAATTAGTACAGTAACACCTACTAATGGAAGACCATTAATGTCGGATATTTTTCCACTTATTCGGTTTTCTTGAGCATGCGAGGTTTGCAATGAAAACGCCATAATAAGCATTAACAGGCAGGTTGATTTTAAGTTCATATATATATTATTTGTTTTAGAAACCACTAATTTATTAAAAAAATCTTAATAAATTCTAGTTTTAGTTAAGGTAATGCTAAAAATGCGTATCATTATTTGAAGAAAAACATGTTATTGTTGCGATTGTCCAGACGGTTTGCTCTCGGTGGTTTTACGGGATTTATTGGCTTGATTTTGTTAATTTGTTTAATTTAAGTAGAAATTGTTTTTTTATATTGGGGTAATTAATTTTAAATCTAATTTGATTAATTTCTTTATTAAATTTATTAAAAGTTTGGGGTCTGAAATGATTTGTATTTTATGGAGTTTGCGTTTTTTGCAATCATTTTATTTTTTTTAAATTGAGGGAAATTAAAACAAATTGTAAAATTGATATTTTTCTTAGTGATAATATTTTGTTTATTAACTTTTTTTTATGAATTTCGCGGGAAGATTAATCAAAAATAAAAAACATGAAAACAAAGTTTAGTGGAATTCTAACGCTATTATTAGCGTTTGTTGTGCAACTAACGTTTGCACAAGAAAAGACAATTTCAGGTGTCATTTCCGACGAATCGGGAATGCCTTTACCTGGAACAACTGTCTTAGTTAAAGGCACCACAACAGGTACATCATCAGATTTTGATGGTAACTACACTATTAAAGCGAATCAAGGGGCTACCTTGGTGTTTAGCTTTGTAGGATATACTACTCAAGAGGTTATGGTGGGTGCGTCAAACAATATTAACGTGACTATGCTAGAAGATACAGCTGCATTAGAAGAAGTGGTTGTGATGGGGTATGCTACAAAAAAGAGAGCAGACGTTACAGGTTCTACTGTTCAAATTGACCAAGAGGCTCTTCAGCAAACTCCTGTTGCTTCTGTGGATCAGGTGCTTCAAGGTAAAGTTGCCGGTTTATCTTTAACAGGAGACTCTGGAACACCCGGTTCTACATCGGATATCAGAATTAGAGGAATCAGTTCTATTACAGCTGGTAATGAGCCATTATATGTAATTGATGGTGTTCCAATGACAAACCCAAACTTAGGCGTACTCGATTCAGGTTCAAAATTGTCGGCTCTTTCATCTTTAAATAGTAATAATATTGAAAGTGTTACTGTTTTAAAGGATGCATCTGCAACGGCGGCTTACGGTGCTAGAGGGGCTAATGGTGTAATAGTAATTACCACCAAAGAAGGGAAGTCTGGAAAAACACAGTTTAACTTTAATAGCTATTTTGGTTTTACTAATGATGCCATTGATGGACCAACAGTTTTAACAGGAGCAGAAAGAGAACAGCTTTTTTACGAAGGTGTTTTTAATACCTTTGGAACGGCTCAAGGCTTTGCTGATTATGAAGAGGCTGGAGTATGGGCTAGAGCAAATACGTCTTACGGTAGATCATATCAAGCTTGGAGAGATGCAGGTAGTCCAGAAACAAATTGGGCCGATTTAATTACTAACAGAAATGCACCAATTCAGGAGTATAACCTATCTGCTACAGGAGGTGAAGAGACTTATAACTTTTATGCTTCATTAGGCTATTTTAGTCAAGATGCCACAGTAATAGGTTCAGAATTTGATAGAGTTTCTGGTGCCTTAAATTTTTCAAAAGATTTTTCTGATAAAGTAAAATTCTCTTCGATTAATTCTGGTTCACACTCATATCAAGATGGTTTGTTAGAGACAAGTGCTTATTTCTCTTCTCCTAGAGCTGTAAAGTATTTTATGCCTGCTACAGAACAAGCTTATAATGACGACGGCACTCTAAATTTAGGTACTAAATTACCAAATCCTTTATGGATAGCTCAAGAAGATATTGATGATAATAGGACTACTAGAATCATGTCAAATAATTCTTTATCTTGGGAAACTCCTATTGAAAATCTCGTGTTCACGACAACCGGAAGTATAGATTATGTTGTAGCCAACTTTAAACGTTACCGCAACCCTGTGAGGGGGGATGGTGATTCGTCAAATGGTTATGGCTATCAATCACATAGGAGCTATACTACTTATGTGTTCCAAAACTCATTGGATTATAGCTTTAATATAGGCGAAGATCACAACTTTAATGTTACAGCTTTACAAGAGTGGCAAAAAAATAGAAATTATTTTCTTGCTGGTGAAGCCGATAATTTTAGTGATGTAGGTTTAACAAATTTAAGTTCTGCTGGTAATAAAACAGATGGTACAGAATCTACGTATTTAGATTGGTCTATTGCGTCTTATTTAGGAATGATAAACTATAGTGCTTATAACAGTAAGTACGTTTTAAATGCTACTTATAGAAGAGAAGGAAGTTCTAGATTTGCTGCTAGCAATAGATGGGGTAATTTCTGGTCTGTTGGGGCTGCATGGAACTTACATAAAGAGAACTTTATGCAGAATGCAGACTTTATTAATAATTTAAAGTTAAGAGCTTCTTACGGGGTTACAGGAAATGCAAACATAGATTTAAACAGCTACCAGCCGTTATTAGGTTTTGATTCCAATTATAATGGCGAAGGAGCATCATACCCTAACCAATTTGGTAACGAGGAACTTTCTTGGGAAACTTCTTATACTTTAGATATGGGGATGGATTTTGGTTTCTTAAAAAACAGAATCACTGGTTCGTTTGCATACTATGAAAGAGAATCTAAAGATTTACTTTTGGATGTGCCATTATCCCTTACTAGTGGCTTCTTTGACCAAACTAGGAATATTGGTAGAATGGAAAACAAAGGTTTTGAGGTAGAATTAAATTTTGAAGTATTAAGAGGTCAAGATTTCTCAATGTCGATAGGTGGTAATTTAGCTACCAATGAGAACGAAGTATTAGAATTAGCTAAAGATTTAAATGGGGAAGAAATTAATATTACTTCATCTTATGATAGAGTTCAAACAGGCCATAAAGTATATGAATACTACATGCCTACTTGGGCTGGTGTAAATCCTGACACTGGTAATGAGGAGTGGTTTGTAAATGGTGTTGACGGTGCTAAAACAGCAAACTATAGTGAGGCAGAACGTGTATTTCAAGGAGGAAGTGTACTACCTACATTAACAGCCGGAATTAATTTCCATGTCGATTATAAAGGGTTCTTTTTAGATGCTAGTGGTTATTATGCGGGTGGACACTCAGTATATGAATCATGGGCGAGATATACTCAAGGTACAGATTTGTATCCTACTGCGTTGTATCAAGGTTATAATACTCTTTTAGACAGATGGCAAAAACCTGGTGATATTGCTCGAAACGGGAAATTCGAATACACAGGAAGAGCTTTTCAAACGAGTTCTAAATTTTTACACGAAGGAGATTATTTCCGTTTAAAGAATGCTACAATAGGTTACGATTTTAATGATAAATTTACCAAAGCTGCTAAGATTGATGGTTTAAGATTATTTGTTAGAGGAACTAACCTTTTAACTTGGGTTAAAGATGATAATTTAAAATATGACCCTGAGAGTATAGATACCGATGGGAATGATGGTGGAACTAGAGGACAAACTACATTAACTACACCACCAACAAAGTCTATCGTTTTTGGTATTAACTTAAAATTTTAAGAAAAAATGAAAAAAATAAACATTTTAATTGTTTTAATGATTGCATCTTTATCAATCGGTTGTAACACTGACGATTTAGATCCAGCACTAGAACAAAATAAGGATCCAAGAGTTAGTATAAGTAAAGTTGATAATTTATACGCTCTTATAAAAGGTGCTTACAGTAGAATGACGGGGTCTGGTTATTATGGTCGAGATCTTATTGTGAGTAATGAAGTAAGAACAAACAATGTTTTTTCTAATGGTAACTCGGGTAGATTTATTACGGAAGCAGGTTTTAATTATTCTCCTACAAACACTTACTTTTGGGATGATGCTTACAGAGTAATCTCTAGCGCTAACTTGGTTATAAACACTGATTTAACACAATTAGAAGGCGATCAAGACTTTGGCAAGCATTTACAAGGCCAAGCTTATGCATTACGCGCACTTGCTCATTTTGATTTGCTAAAGCAGTTCGGACAACAACACGTTACTGGTGGAACAACACCAGGAGGTATTCCTTATGTAACAACATACCGCACAAGTGATTCTTCTCAAGAAGATTTGTTTCCTCCAAGAAATACCGTTGAAGAGGTGAAAACTAAAATTTATGAAGATTTAAATAGTGCTTTTAATTTGTTGGAAGATACTGGTGAGAAAAATTTCTTTAGTAAATATGCTGCCAAAGCTTTAGAGGCGCGGGTAGCTACTTACTTTGGTGATTGGCCTAGAGTTATTACGACTGCTGAAGACGTAATAAACAATACTAGTTTTGCAATTGTACCAAGTGCTGATTTTGTGAATTCTTTTGCCTCAGATGGTGGGAACAATATTATTTTTGAACTTGAGTTTAGTGAGGCCGACAATCAAGGCTCTAATAGTTTAGCTTACATCTATAGAGGAAGTAGCTACGGTGATATCCAAGTTATTGATGATGTACTTAATCTTTTTGAGCCAACCGATGTTAGAGGTCTGGGAGGTATTTTAGGTTATGAAGGATCCATGTTAAGAAATCTTGGTAAATATCCTGATAATCAAGGTTATGATAACGTTGCTATTTTAAGATATGAAGAGCTTATTCTTAACTACGCAGAAGCCTTGTTCGAAACCGGAGGGGATGCTTTAACTCAGTTAAATAAAATACCGGCAGAGCGTGGGGCAACTTTATATGCTGTTGCTAGTAAAGAGAATATTTTATTAGAACGAAGAAAAGAGCTTATGTTTGAAGGTTTTTATTATGATGATTTATTAAGAACTGGAAGTGATATTGAAAAAACATCAGCTCAACAAAATATTTTGACTACAATTCCATATGGAGACCACAGACTGTCTTGGGCAATTCCAAGATCTGAAATGGATGCCAATTCTAATATGATTCAGAATAAAGGCTATTAAGAGTCATAGTTTTTACTAACTAATGTAAACCGTCTTGATATTATATATTAAGACGGTTTTTTTATAAAACGATTTAGAATATTGATTTTAATCAACTATCACTAAAACAGTTTTTAGTGAGGTCAACATTAAAGTTCACCCGAACCCCGCAAAAACTATTGGTCTAAGCTCCAGTTTAATTAGGTATAAAATTTATAAATTTGAAAATATTTATAATATCATGTTGCTACATAATTATTCGAATAAGCCTTTGGAGTGCGGCACAGACGAGGCTGGCCGGGGTTGTCTCGCGGGCCCAGTAACAGCTGCTGCTGTGATTTTGCCTCAAGAGTTTACCAATACGGTTTTAAATGATTCTAAACAACTAAGTGAGAAAAACCGTGTATTTTTAAAACCAGTAATAGAATCTGGTGCTTTAACTTATGGGGTAGCCCACGTTTTTGAAGAAGAAATCGACACCATCAATATTCTTAACGCCTCTATTTTGGCCATGCACAAATCTATAGATAATTTAAAAGCAATGCCTGAGTTTATTATAGTAGATGGTAACAAATTTAAACCTTATAAGGGTATTAATTTTAAAACGATTGTTAAAGGGGATACTAAATATTTGAGTATTGCTGCGGCTTCAGTTTTAGCAAAAACCTATCGCGACCTATATATGAATAAAATACATGAGGAATTCCCAATGTATAACTGGAAACAAAATAAGGGCTATCCCACTAAACAGCATCGAGAAGCTATTAAAAAATACGGGATAACCAAATACCACAGAAAGTCGTTTAAATTGATTCCTGAACAATTAAAATTAGAAATATAAGTTTGCTTTTTACAATTCGGTGTTTAAACCCTGTTTTTTAAGGCTAAAAATATGTAGGTTTGTGTTAATTTGTTTTACTCGAATATTGTACAAAACTTCTAGAATTTAAAAATTATTATATTCATGAGATATTTTTGTTTTGCCCTGCTATTAACCTTTTTAAGTTGTTCTAATAATAAAACAAAGCGAAGTCAGTTAATTCATTTTATACCGCAGCACACTATCGCAGTTTTAAAAACGGGAAATATTGAGGGCTTAAAAAGCGATATTCAAAATAGCGATCTTATTCAAAAATTATCCAAAACCACAAACTACATTAATCTAGAACAGCAATTAGAGTCTTTAGCCCTTTTGGAGCCAGAAGGCGAATTGTTAATTTGTTTTACTAAAAATAAAAACGATAGTTTATCGTATTCAATAATAACGAAACATCATAAAAACTTGTTTAAAACAGATTCGTTATCTAATTATACCGAGGAGCGTTTAGCTTACAAAAACAAGACCATCACAAAATCAAACCTAAATAATAACACGTTTTATAGTACAGTAGTAGATAGTATTTTTTTTGCCTCATCCTCCCAACAGTTGGTCAATGCCGCTTTTTCAAATTCTTACAACCAAACATTCGAGAAGTTTTATAAAACCACGAATAAAAATAAGTCGTTATCTGTAATTATGAAAACCGATAGCGCGTTTGTTAAGTCCTTTTTTATTGAAGATGCTTTAAGGTTTAAAAGCTTCTCTAATCATTTTGCTGTAGATACCGATATTAGTCAAGATGAAATTTTAATTAACGGGATTACAAAGGCTAGCGATTCATCAAAAAGTTTAATTAATATTTTTAAAGGTAATATTCCCCAAGAAAATCAAATTCAAAAGATAACGCCCTCAAACAGTGATGGCTTATTAAGTTTCACCTTTAATGACATTCATGTTTTTAGAACGAATTTGTTAAAATTCAACAAAAAAGATTCAATTCCTGCTACAACGCTTTTTGATAACCTAGCAGAAATTGGGGTTATCTATCATGGCGATAAACGCGCTGTAGTTTTAAATGCTATCGATATTTTGGCCACCAAAGAAGCCTTGTTAAGCGAACTTAATACTCTGGGAACCTACCGGCAAGTACAAATTTTTAACTTTAGTAAACCTACTTTATTTTCAGATTCATTTTATCCCTTAGTTACATTTAATAAGGCAACAAAATACTGTTTAATAGATAATTATGTGGTGTTTGCCAACAGTATGGAGCTGCTTCAAAACATTATTGCTAATTATCAAAATAAAACCACACTAGGTGAACGCGCTTATTTTAAAACCTTAAAAGAAAATTTAAGCGACGAGTCTTCGTTGCTCTTACTTGCCAAGCCGTCTATTTTAAAAAAGGTTTTACAAGATAATATGGCGAGTAATTCTGCCATGGCGTTGGATGAATATAAACTGTCTGCCATACAGTTTATTTACGACACTAACTTTGCACACGTTAATGGGGTTATTAAAAAGGCGAAAATAAAAGGTGTTCAAAACTCAATTACCGAAACGTTTAATATCAAATTGGAAGCCGCATTATTAAACAACCCGCAGTTTGTTACGAACCATGTAACTAGAGGAAAGGAAATTGTAGTTCAAGATGTTAATAATAACTTGTATTTAATTTCTAGTAAAGGAAAAATACTCTGGAAGAAAGAATTACAAGGCCCTGTTTTAGGAGATATCGAGCAAATAGATATCTATAGAAATGGCAAGCTTCAACTTGCATTTGCGACTCCAAAACGGGTTTACGTAATAGATAGAAATGGTAAAGATGTTTCTCCTTTTCCTAAGCGATTTGCAGACCCGATTACACAGCCATTATCTGTTTTCGATTACGAGAATAATAAAAATTACAGATTGCTTGTAACTCAGGATAAAAAGCTTTTTATGTATGATGTTGGCGGTAAAATTGTAAGTGGCTTTACCTTTAAATCTGCTAATAATACTATTTTTTGTCAGCCTAAACATTTTAGAATGGGTGGCAAAGACTATTTAACCTTTAAAACCGAAGATAAACTTTATATTTTAGACCGCAGAGGCCATACTAGAATAGTCCCTAAAACCTCAAGCAAATTTTCAGAGGAAGCCGTTTATTTATACAACAATAAGTTTACCACAACCACGAGTGCTGGCAATTTAATCACAATAGATACAAAAGGAAATACAGCGATTACAAATTTAAACCTTTCAGATAAGCACCATGTCTACACTACCAGTAAAACTTTAGTTACACTTAGTGATAATATTTTAACAATAAAGGGTAGGCCCGTCGAGCTAGAATTTGGAACATATTCAAGACCCATAATTTTTTATTTAAACGATAAAATATATGTATCGGTAACCGATGTTCAAGCTCAAAAAATATACCTTTTTGACAGTCAGGCGAAATCCATTCCAAATTTTCCGGTTTATGGAAGCGCTCAAATAGACTTGGGTAATATCGATAAAGATCGAAATCTTGAATTTGTTACAACTGGCGATGATAATACCATAATTTTGTATAAAATGAATTAAATTCGGAACTAGAAAGTCAATCCATCAATAATTTTAAGCAGGTGGTAAGCATGTCGAGTGCTGTGTTTTGGGGTTCAAGATTAGTGATTTTTGGTTTTAAATGGTTAGTATTGCAGTCTTGTACCAAATTAACAATCTCATGGCGCTTATCATTCGTTTGCTCACATTTTTCTATTTTATAAATAGGTGTTCATGATGTGCTTCGCAGTTCTTTTTCGCCCATATTATATTAAATAACGAGTTCGTGAATCTGCGACTTCTATCTCATGAGAACAAAAAATAACTCAAATTAATAAAACGATATTTTAAAAATTTAATTGGTCTTAAAACTCTAAATATGATTTCAAGAAAAAATGCTTCAATTTCGAAGTTTATTATCCATAAAGTTGGCAACAAATTTAACGATACAAAAAATGCATTTTCAGACAAAACAGTAGATTTCGATGAGCCCAGCTACGATTTAATGCTTCCTTTTTTATTAAGACCCTTTGGGAGCGTAGTGCAGAGTTATCGATTTAATCATCATGCCGATATTGCTTTAAATGAAATTAATAGTTACGCCACGCAAATTTTTAATGAAGACGATGCGTTTATTGAAGTTTCAAAACATATTGTAACGCATTTATACGAACAATCAACATCGGCTCAAATTAAAACAGGCGATGTATTAATTGTGATGTTTGAAGGCATTGAATACGGCGAGAAGACAACCAATGCCATCGGGATTTTTAAAATTGAAAATAAGGTGAATTTTTTTCAAACCTATTTAGAAAATAACAGTTACGATGTCTTGGTACAAAAGGGAATTAGTTCTAAAAAAATTGATAAGGGCTGTTTAATTTTAAACCAAAGTGACACCGAGGGTAAAATTATTCTGAGTGTTGATAATAATGGTTATGATGCGCAGTACTGGACCAATCAATTTTTAAATATTAAGTACGCCGATGATGCCAACAACCATACGCAACAATACTTAGGGCTTTGTAAAGAGTTCTCTTCCGAGATTCTTAAAACGAGCTATGGTGCTCAAGAGCAAAACACATTTTTAGCAAAAACGATCGATTTTTTCAAGGAAAATGAAGTTGTAAATATTGAAGTGTTTAAAGAAGAACTGTTTGAAGACGAAAAGCAAATACGAGAGTTTGAAGACTACAAAAAAGAATATGAAGACGAACAAAATATCCTTATTCGAAACCAGTTTGACGTTGCCGAAAAAGTCGTAACCAAAGAAAAACGCAAAATTAAAAGCGATATTAAATTAGATACCAACATACAGATAAAACTGGATATTGATGCTCCTGATGCCTCGGCAGAATATTTAGAACGTGGCTACGACGACGAGAAAAAAATGCATTATTATAAGGTGTTTTTTAATACCGAGGCTTAGTTTTTAAGGGGTCGAATTAGAAACTTGTAGCATTTTACCGTTATAATATTTGTTTCCGTTTAAAGCGAAATCGAAAATATACTCAGCCATTTCTAAAGCGCTAGTCGATGCTTTAAGACCAGGGAAGGCTTCCTCCAGCATTTCGGTTTGCACAGCACCTAAGGCTAGCACATTAAACGCAATGTCTTGTGCTTTGTATTCTTCGGCTAACAATTCGGTTAAAGTGATCACAGCTGCTTTACTAGAGCTATAAGCTGCCAGCCCTGGAAACTTCATGCTACCTTGAACTCCACCCATAGAGCTAATAGTAACTACATGGCTTTTAGTGGGCATAAATGGAAGGATAAGTCGCGTTAATTCTGCAACTCCAAAAACGTTGGTTCTGTAAACTTGCTCGAAGTCTAATATGGTGGTTTTGGCAAAAGGTTTATTGATAAGTACGCCTGCATTGTTAATGAGTATATCTACCTGCTTCCAATTTTCTTTTACAAACGTTTCGGCTTTAACAAAGGCTTCAGGATCCGATAAATCAAAAGCCATAGGAACAACATTCTCCAATTGTAAATCTTTAATTGGTTTATCGTTTCGTGAAAGTGCCAAGACGTTATGGCCAGCTTGCGCAAATAGTTTTACTAATTCAAAACCAATACCTCTACTGGTTCCCGTAATTATTATGTTACTCATGGTTTAATTTTATTTCTTGTGTTGGAGCATTTACCATACCTTCTAGGGCAGGAGTCATGGCATTAATAAAGTTGGTAAGGTGTTTAAAATCCATTTTGTCGGCCTCGTCGTCTACATGGTGGTAGTACTCAAAATTAGTGAAATCGAAGGTAGAGATGGCATGTGCTGGAGTATTAAAAAGCTTGTAAAACGGATAGTTATCCGATCTCATGAAAAGTCGAAACTCTTCTGCTTTTGGAAGGAATCCAATAATTTCTTTTTCGGCGTAAGTATTTAGTTTTTTGGCCATGTTCGATTTTTCGTAACCTGTAATATAAGCCATAATGTTTTCCTTTGCTCTGGGAACTCCCACCATTTCTAAATTAATCATGGTGTATAAATTAAGGTTTTCTGCTTTTAGCCGTTCAGCCAAATGACTGGAGCCTTTTAAACCGATTTCTTCAGCAGAAAACAGGGTAAAAAGTATACTTCGTTTATTTGTTTTACTCGTGTTAAAATGATTGGCCCATTCTAAAATGGCTACCGTGCCAGAGGCATCGTCGTTTGCACCATTAGCGATGCTGTCGCCATTTATTTTTTTTCCATAGCCAATATGATCGTAATGGGCCCCGAGAATAACAAATTCGTTTTTTAATTTGGGGTCGTTACCTTCAACATAACCTATAATATTATAGCCCATAATATCTTGTTCCTTGATATTAAAACTATCTCTGTAGGTTTCAAAATACGGTTTAATCGAGTTTTTTTTGAAGTATTCCTCTAGAAAAACAGCTGCTTTTTCAATGCCTTTGCTGCCTGTAGAACGACCTTCTAATTCATCTGAGGTTAAATATTCTAAATTTTCCTTGATGTTTTTTTCTAATATCGCATGAGTCGCAGTGTTGCTTTGATTATGCTCGCTGGTTTTTTCGTTTGCCCCACAGCTTAAAAGAACGACAACGCTTAAAATACTTAGTAGTTTTTTCATTTTAAAAGTTTAAAAAATTAAAGATAAAAAAAACCTGCTTCATTTAACTAGAAACAGGTTTTATAATATGGAATACTTTTTATTTCAATATTAAACTAATAAGGTTACAGGGTTTTCTATATATCCTTTTAAAGTTTGTAGGAACTGTGCGCCGGTTGCCCCATCAACCGTTCTGTGATCGCATGCCAAAGATAATTTCATCGTATTGCCCACAACTATTTGTCCGTTTTTAACCACTGGTTTTTCCACAATATTTCCAACAGAGAGAATTGCAGAGTTTGGTTGGTTAATAATGGAGGTGAAGGTGTCTATGCCAAACATGCCTAAATTAGAAACGGTAAACGTACTGCCTTCCATTTCTTGGGGTGTTAATTTTTTATTTCTCGCTTTGCCAGCAAGTTCTTTAACTTTGGCATTTATTTGTTGCAGGCTCTGTTCGTTTGCAAATCTTACAACAGGTACGACTAAGCCATCTGGTACAGCAACAGCAACGCCAATATGTACATGGTTGTTTAAGCGCATTTTATCTGGGAACCATTGCGAGTTTACCTGCGGATGTTGTTTTAGGGCTAAAGCACAAGCCTTAACAATAATATCGTTATAAGATATTTTTGTATCTGGAATGGAGTTAAATTGCTCACGGAAAGCTATAGCATTGTCCATGTCGAACTCCACACTTAAATAGTAATGTGGCGCTGAGTATTTAGAATTGGTTAAGGCCTTTGCAATAGCTTTACGCATTTGCGAATTCGAAATGTCTTCGAAATCTTCTTGACCAGTAGGTACAAATTTACCAACCGTTGCGGTAGATGTTGCTGCTGGAGTAAAGTTTTCAACATCACTTTTAACGATTCTTCCGTTTTCACCAGTACCTCTTACTTGAGATAGGTTTATGCCTTTTTCTTTAGCTATTTTTTTAGCTAGAGGTGAAGCAAATATTCTTCCGTTTGTTTGCGCAGTTGAGGTCGTAACTGATTTTTCTGTTTTTTCTGCTGTTCTCGGCGCGGTTTGAGTGTCTGGCTTTGCAGTTTCCAATTTTTGTGGTTTTGGAGTTTCTTCAGTTTTAGTGGCTTGAGTAGCTGCTGTGAAATTTTTAGCAATACCAGATACGTCTGTTCCTGCTGGGCCTATAATGGCTAATAATGCATCTACTTTAGCAGATTCGCCTTCTTGCAGTCCTATTTCTAGTAGGGTTCCCGATTGGAACGATTCAAATTCCATGGTTGCCTTATCGGTTTCGATTTCAGCTAAAATATCACCTTCTTCAACCGTGTCACCAACTTTTTTTAGCCAAGTGGCTACGGTACCTTCTTCCATGGTATCGCTTAAACGTGGCATGGTAACTAGTGTAACACCCTCTGGTAAATTTGAGGTCTCTGCTGAGTTTTGCGTATCTGTCTCAGCTTCAGGATTATCTGGAGTTGATTTGGATTCCTCATTTTTTTGCGTTTCCGCGGAAGCGTTACCAGTTGTCTTTATTAACTCTGATATATCTTCACCTTCGTCGCCAATAATAGCTAAAAGGGCATCTACCTTGGTTGTTTCGCCTTCTTGAACACCTATGTGCAGCAGTGTGCCTTCGTTAAAGGATTCGAATTCCATAGTGGCTTTATCTGTTTCAATTTCGGCTAAAATATCACCTTCTTCTACTTTATCGCCAACTTTTTTTAACCAAGCCGCAACTGTACCTTCTTCCATGGTGTCGCTTAAACGCGGCATATTTACTACTATTGCCATAGTTTATAATTTGTGTTTTATAAATGGATAATCTTCTTGTTCGTAAACCACATCGTAAAGTTGTTGTGTCTCAGGGTATGGTGATTCGTCGGCAAATTTTTCGCAGGCCGTTACGAGATCTTTGACGCGTTTATCGATTACTTTTAAGTCCTCCTCTGTGGCGTATTTCTTTTCGAGAATTACGGTTTTAACCTGTGTAATTGGATCTATTTTTTTGTACTCTGCAACTTCGTCTTTAGTTCGGTAATGCTGCGCATCACTCATAGAGTGCCCTCTATAGCGGTAAGTTTTGAGTTCTAGAAAAGTTGGGCCATCGCCTCGTCTGGCACGTTTAATCGCCTCGTCGAAAGCTTCTGCAACCTTAACAGGGTTCATGCCATCTACTGGGCCGCAAGGCATTTCGTAACCTTTACCTAGCTTCCAGATATCTGGATGGTTCGCGGTTCGTTCTACAGAGGTTCCCATGGCATAACCGTTGTTCTCACAAACAAAAACTACAGGAAGTTTCCAGAGCATTGCTAAATTAAAGGTTTCGTGTAACGAGCCTTGTCGTGCAGCACCATCGCCAAAACAACAAATGGTCACAGCATCTCTATCATGATATTTGTCGCCAAAGGCTATACCAGCGCCCAGAGGGATTTGTCCACCAACAATACCATGCCCACCGTAAAATCGATGTTCTTTAGAGAATATGTGCATCGAACCTCCCATCCCTTTCGAGGTTCCGGTTGCTTTTCCGTATAGTTCTGCCATAACACGTTTAGGGTCTGCGCCCATTCCTATGGGTTGAACGTGATTACGATAAGCGGTAATCATTTTATCTTTAGTTAAATCCATGGCGTGTAAGGCACCTGCCAGAACAGCTTCTTGGCCATTGTACAAATGAAGAAAACCTCTAACTTTCTGTTGAATATATACTTCGGCTAATTTGTCTTCAAATTTTCTCCAGAACAACATGTCTTCATACCATTTAAGGTAGACTTCTTTGGTTATTTTTTGCATTTAGTTTATAATTTATATCTACAAATAGGGTACAAGATGATAGGTCTTGAGCTTATATTATTGGAACTCAATTAACAATTGAGATAAGCGAATAACAAAAGTAACACATTAGTCACTAACGAAAAAACCGAAAATACTAAATTTTAAGTGAAATTATTACAGCGCAGATTTATCGAATACTAAGGGTAACAAATTGGCTAGAGAATCAGATTTAGCAATTTTACCGGTCTCTCCCATAAAATAAATTTCTATTGGGCTGTTTTGTTTAACTTCGTATTCTGCTATGGCCTGACGGCATGCGCCGCAAGGGGGAATAGGGCTTGAGGTTTTATTTGTTTTAGAACCAGCAATAATGGCCATGGTTAGCATTTTATTTTCAGGATATTTTGCCCCGGCGTAATAAATAGCTGTGCGTTCGGCGCATAAGCCAGAGGGATAAGAAGCGTTTTCTTGGTTGCTACCTGTAATTATTTCTTGGTTATCTAAACGTATGGCGACACCTACATAAAAGTTAGAGTAAGGGGCATAAGCTTTTTCTCGAGCTTTTTTGGCTTTACGCATTAAGTTTTCAACTTCTTTGGGTAGTTCACTTAAATCGTCGAAAACTTGAAGTGTAGTTTCAATTTTTATTTCTTTCATAAATTATGTTATTGCGAACCAATATAAGCAAAAACGATAGCTATTAGATCGTCACTTTGAATTAGAGTGTTGTTAATGTTTTTTTAGAAATTACTGTAAGTGCCAGTACCGATATTAAAAGTTAGCGAAAAGCGCAAGGTGTTTTCTAAGGGGCTTTGCACTTTTGAAGTGGAAAATAAGTAAGAAAAATCTATAGTCATAGCTTCGTACTTAAATCCAGCACCTAGAGCTAAAAATTTTCGAGCACCTTTATCTTCATTTTCGTTAAAATACCCCCCTCTAAAAGCGAAAGCGTCTTGATAAACATACTCGGCACCTAAGGCCCAAGTAAATTCTTTAAGCTCTTCACTAAACCCATCAGGAGCATCTGTAAAAGACTGAAACATACCAGATAAAAAGTTTACATCGGGGTCTTTGCCTTTAACAATTATAGTGGATTCGTTACCATCTTGGATTTGGTTGTTATTGAGATCTACAAAGCCATAAATAGGCGGTGTGGGCACTAATAATTTTCCAATTTCTGCTGTTACTGCCAATTTATTTTTGGGGTTAAATATAAAGTCGAACCCGCCTCCTAAGCGCAGCAATGTGGGTTGAAAATTGTCTTGTCCACCCTCGTCATAAGAAAATTTAGGTCCCATATTTTGTAAAGCAAAACCTGCTCTCCAGCGGCCATCAAAATTGTTGTAGGTTTTTATGTTGCTCTGATAAAAACCTGAAACATCTACACCAAAGGTGCTTGCTGCCGCGGTGTCATTGCTGCCTGTGTCAAGTTTTAGATCGGAGCGTAAATAGCGCATCGCTACAGATAGGGCAAACTTATCGCTTAAACGCAAGGCGTACGAGGCATCAATAGTTAATTCATTTGGTCTTTGAATTAGGGATTGTGAAAATTCATCTTGCACAAATTCTATATCACCTAAGGAAAAGTACTTAAAGCTTGCCGCAAATGCGCTACGTTCGTCCAAACGATTAAAATAAGTAACATTGCCTAAAAATACATCATTCACCAATTTGTTTAGATATGGAGTGTAACTCACGGCTACTCCCGATTTCGTGCTAGAGAAAGCATATTTTGCAGAATTCCATTGCTGGGAAAACGCATCTGCCGAGGTTGCAACGCCCATATCGCCCATCGAGGCAGCTCTCGCATCGGGTGCAATTAATACAAAAGGCACACCTGTGGTGATGACTCTTCGCTCTTGATTATCGAAAACGATGGCTTCTTGAGCATTTGTTTTTAGTAGGATAACAAATAATAATAATAGCAATATTTTATTCTTCATGAGCCATATTGTTTCAACAAATATAATTTTTATTTTAAGACTTTTTAGTAAACTTTAAAAGTTGTTAAGGTCTTCTGTGGAGATATTCAGCTTCAATAAGTTGTAATAATTAGTGGTAAGACACTTTTTTTTGACGACTTCATTGTTCGTTTCTATTTGGTTTTGTCGATAGCGCAATAGGTGCTTTCGTGTTCTTTTAAAACAGTTCATTGTTATACTAACGTTTATAAAAGTTGTCTATTGCAATACCGTATTGTTCGTATTCATTCTAAAATTCTTGAGTGACTTGAGTTTATGATTTGTATTCATTTCCTAAAAGTGGTCTGTGGCCTTTATAATGGTAAATTTTTAGATTCAATCATGTTTATCTCACAACAAAGTTGTCGATTGAAACTAATTTTTAGGTTTAGCGCTATATAAACATTGGCTTTAAAACTAAACTTATGGAGTAGTTTGTAAGACGGCTAAATTTTTATCCTGTTTCCATAAAAATAGTAATAAATTTGTAAAAAACACGTTTATAAACAACCGTATGGTCTTAATGAAACGGTTAAATTATCGTTGTAATGCTTAAAAAACAAGACGAAATACATGTTTTTTTGGTTAAAATGTAAAAAACTAGTTGTCATATTCGGTTAAATCATTATATTGCATCACCAAATTATTATCAGCTTACGTAAACGAATAACTATGAAAAAAATTTTAGCACTAAGGGTTATGGTAGTTTTAATGCTATTTTTAACCGTTATGGGTTGTAATAAATCTTCCAGCTCGAAGAACAGCTCTAGAGCCACAGGATGGCAGATTAACGACAGGCAAGGAGGTTTTCAATACAATACTAGTTTTAAAGAACAAGAAACTGGTCCAGGTTTGGTTTTTATCGAAGGTGGTACATTCACTAAAGGAAAAGTTCAGGATGATGTTATGCACGATTGGAATAATACGCCGTCGCAGCAGCATGTTCAATCTTTTTACATGGATGAGACCGAGGTTACCAATGTGATGTATCTGGAATATTTGGATTGGATTAAACGTGTTTATCCACCATCAAACGACAATTTTAGAGCGATTTATCACGGTGCCTTACCAGATACTTTAGTTTGGAGAAACCGTTTAGGTTATAATGAAATTTTAACCGAAAACTATTTGCGTCATCCAGGTTATGCTGAGTATCCTGTGGTTGGTGTAAGTTGGATTCAAGCTGTAGAGTTTGCTAATTGGAGATCCGATCGTGTTGGAGAAAAAGCCCTACAAGATGCAGGTTACCTAAAAAAAGGTTCGCATTTAAACGATGTGAGTGCCGATGCTACTTTTAGTACCCACACTTATATTAACGCGCCAACACTTACTTACGGTGGTAACGAAGAGGTTATAAATCCTGAGAAAGGAAGGGGTAGAAATGTGCAAACCGATGCCGATGGCAATCCTGTAAATGTTTATGCAAAAATAGAATCTGGAATAATACCAGTAAAATATAGACTTCCAACTGAAACGGAATGGGAATATGCAGCACTTGGATTGAGTGAGTTAAGAGATTTTAACTTGCAAAGAGGACGAAAAAAATACCCATGGGACGGGCAATACACACGTTCAGAAAAACGAAAAACTCGAGGTGACCAATTGGCCAATTTCAAGCAAGGTAAGGGAGATTATGGTGGAATTGCTGGATGGTCTGATGATGGTGCCGATATTACAAACGCTGTGAAATCTTATCCTCCAAACGATTTTGGATTATACGATATGGCAGGAAATGTTGCAGAATGGGTAGCCGATGTTTACAGACCGATTATAGACGACGAGTATAACGATTTTAATTACTTTCGTGGAAATATTTATACCAAAAACGCTATTAACGATGATGGCACGGTTAAAGTGGTGACACCAGATAATATTGTTTACGACACTTTGTCTACTGGAAAATTAGTTGCAAGAAATTTACCTGGGCAAATATTACAGGTGCCAGTAGATGAAAACGAAACCTACTTGAGAACGAATTTCGACAGAAGTGACGCTAGAAACTTTAGAGATGGCGATAAGCGCTCTTCGCGATATTTTGAAAGCTTTAATGACGACGAATTTGATACCGCTGAGCCAAGTTCTAATACCGGCAAAATGTATAACTCTCCAAAACATTCTGTTTCTAGAGATTCTCTGGGGAATATTGTAAGGGAGTATGATAGAAACAGTAATCGTACCTCTTTAATTAACGACAATGTTCGGGTGTATAAAGGAGGATCATGGAAAGATAGAGTTTATTGGTTAGACCCTGCGCAGCGACGTTATTTTCCAGAGGATATGGCAACCGATTACATAGGATTTAGATGTGCGATGTCTCGTGTAGGCACCAAAAGCAAAAACAAAAAAAAGGTAAGAGGATAAAAAAAGCATAGATTATTCCATGGAAGCCCTAGCGTATGTTAGGGCTTTTTTATTTTTATTCACTAGTGTGCCATTAAAAATATTATAATGCTGTCAATCCTTTTAAAATAAAGAACTTTGTACATTTTTTAAAATGTCACCTTGCTTATTTGAAATAATTATTAAGATTTAAAGGAGCTATTTTGTTAATTAAAGCACTTCTGTTTATCAGTTAGTTAGAATCAAGTCGTGGTTCTTATGTCTATTAGCGAAGCGGTCTTATGTCTTTTGTCGGACATTAATGATTTTTATTTTTTAAAACTAAATGGTTTTGCTTGTATTTCTATTAAATTTGTGACGCCAGTTTTTATGAGATTCTTAACGTTAAACTATTACAATTGAAAATTCAAGACCTACACCGTTTATTTTTGTCCTGCCATGCAGTATGTACAGATACCAGAACCATAAAAAAGGATGATATTTATTTTGCACTTAAAGGCGAAAATTTTAATGGCAATATTTACGCAGAAAACGCTTTGAGTAAAGGCGCTAAATATGTAGTTATTGATGAAGAAAAATACAAGAGTTCACCCAGTTGTATCGTTGTAAATAATGTTCTAGAAACGCTTCAAGAACTCGCCTCATATCACCGCAGCTATTTAAACCTTCCTATTGTAGCCTTGACAGGTAGCAATGGTAAAACAACAACTAAAGAGTTAATACATGCTGTGCTTTTAGAACGGTATAAAACTAAGGCCACTTTTGGTAACTTAAACAATCATATAGGGGTGCCTTTAACATTACTTTCTATGGACAGTAAGACAGAAATTGGTATTGTAGAGATGGGAGCCAACCACTTAAACGAAATTGCTTTTTTGTGTGCTCTTGCGCAACCAGACTATGGTTATATAACTAATTTTGGTAAAGCACATTTAGAAGGTTTTGGTGGCGTCGACGGCGTAATTAAGGGTAAAAGTGAAATGTATGATTATTTAATGGCTCATCATAAAACCATTTTTGTTAATGGCAATGATTCCATTCAAACGGAAAAAACATCAGGGTCAAATCGTATAATATTTGGAGATAAAGCTAATACAAACATTAAAGTTTCTTTTATTGATGCCAGTCCTTTTGTAAGCTGTGAATATAAAGATCTGGTTATTAACAGTAAGCTTGTAGGAGATTATAATTTTAATAATATTGCTGCAGCGATTGCTATCGGTGATTATTTTAAAGTTGAGCCAACCGCTATTAAAAAGGCAATCGAAAATTACAGACCTACAAATAATAGATCCCAAATTATTACCAGAGGTACGACCAAAATTATATTGGATGCTTATAATGCTAACCCTACTAGTATGACCGCTGCTTTGCTTAATTTTAATAAACAAACGGGGCGTAAAATGGCTATTCTAGGTGATATGTTCGAGCTCGGTAAAGCGGCTAAAGAAGAACATCAAAACATTCTGAATTTAGCACGTGATTTAAATGTTGATGCAGTGGTTTCTATAGGAGAAAACTTCTATCAATCTGAGGCTAAATCAAAAAAAATAAAACAATACCAGTCTTTCGAAGAATTTAAAAAAGGGTTCGATTTTTCACAGTTAGAAAACCTAAGTTTGTTAATTAAGGGGTCCCGAGGCATGGCTTTAGAGCGCGTTTTAGATCTATTCTAATTTTTAATGTAGTGCTATTATCTTTTTGTTAAATGTGCTAAGGGGCTTATACCAAATTAACCATGTCATGTCGCCTGTAATTCGTTTACTCACATTTTTTTATTTTATAAATAGGTGTTCATGATGTGCTTCTCAGTTCTTTTTCGCCCATATTTCGGTATCAAATAAAACCATAACTTTGGCTAGGCTTTGATTTTAGCTCACGCCCATATTATAGTAAAATAACGAGTTTGTGAATCTGCGATTTCTATTTCATCTGAACGAAAAATAATGTAAATTCACCATCGGACATTTTAAAATTAAATTGGTATCAAAAATGCTATTTTACAACAAGATTTAGTTTTTTATTCCAATGTATTTATTAGCACAAAAAAAAGAAGAAAACTGATTTTCTTCTTTTAATATTTTTGAATCTATTTTTAGAGCTAATTTCTGTTCCGGCTTAAAAGTTTATATTCTTCGTAGCATTCACTAATCGCATCAAGTACTTGTAAGTCGTTGGCTGTTTGAATAAATTCTTTGGAGTAGTTGCACTGTCTAACAATTTCATCTAAATCTACACGATCAACCTGTAATAAAACGGTGAGCATTTCCCTGTCAAAACGAGAGGCCAAGATATTTCTAATCTCATCATCTTCTTTCATTTTTCTCAGTTTACGCAATTCATTGGGTTTCTCTCCAAACATGCGGTAAAGAAAATCTGCTGGATTAAAAATAGAGCCTAATATTTTAGTTACGGCTGTTTGCCTTCCAGCTTCATATCCAGTGCTTGGTAAGCCAGATATGCTATATCTAAAATTACTGTTTATCTCAGGTACTTGCAACACGTCAACCTCTAAAAACCCTGTTAGTTTTAACTGATTAATCACGACTTCTTCCAGTGCTAATGCTAATTCTGTAAGCTCAATCTTAGAATTACCAAATTTCAACCAGTCGTTCGTAACACGGACCTTAATAGATTTAAAACCCAAATAGGAGAAATGTAGTGTGTCATTTACCTTAGCAGATATTTTAAACTCACCATTGCTATTAGTTGTTGTACCAATAACCTGATTAAGGTTTACAATATTTACACTTTCAAGGGGTGTATTATCGGCAGAATTAACAACGATACCTGTCGCTTTGGCTACGTCTTGAGCAAAACAAAGTGATGTGGTTAGTATAAAAATAAATAGCGTTAAATAGTTTTTCATCTGCATAAATTTCATAGCTTTTTCATGGTTAAATGTTCAACCATCAACAATCTAGTGTGTCATTAAAGAATTAATGGTGTTAATACCTGTTTTTATCCTAGAAATTACTAGATTGGTTTTAATGTAAATGTACTAAACTAATTAGTAATAATGCGCCTTAATTTTTCAATTTGACTTAAAATTAACAAAAAAAAGTTTTGATTTTCAAGAAAACTAAAAATCAAAACTTTTTTGGTTATTTTAATACTATTTATTTTGTCAATATTGCTGTTGTATTAGCGTCTTGAACGTCGTGGTACAGAGGGTCCAGAACCAGAGTCTGAGCGTCTTGGTTTAGCATAAGATGAGCTCCCACTGCGTCTGTCGCTTCGGCTTCCTGAGTTTGTTCGTTTGTCATCACGTCTTCCGCTACTGCGTCGATCATTACCTTTTCCGCCGCTGCGTTTAAAATCGCGTCGTCTTCCGCCTCCACGGTTTTCAGATACTTCTACATTTACAAAACGACCATCGTGTTTATAATCTGTAAAGAAAGCAAGTACCTTATCTTTTAATTCATTTTCAGTATTAAAAAAGGAGAAGCTATCTTTTACTTCAACTTTAAACACATCGTCTCTACCCAGTTCTAAAACTTCTTTTAAGAAATCTTTAAGCTTCATCCAATCGAAACCATCTTTAGCACCTACGTTTATAAAGTAACGTGTAGAATTAGATTTTCCACCAAAATCTCTACCACCATCTCTATCAAAAGAGCTTTCGGCTATGTTTAAGTTTTTAGATTTATTATAGTAATTATAAAAGCGCGTAAATTCTACTGAAAAGAATTTTTTAATTAACTCGTCTTTGTCTGTATCAGCAAATAATTCGTTAATACTGTCTAAGTGTTTATTAATTTCAGGATTTATTTCTGTATTATGAATTTTATTAGCGAGCGACATGAGTTGTATTTCACAAATATCTGCGCCATCTGGAATTTCTTTTTTCTCGAATTTCTTTTTTATTACGCGTTCAATACTTTTAATTTTACGCACTTCACTTTTAGAAACTATCGCCATGGAGACACCCGTTCTTCCGGCACGACCTGTTCTACCTGAGCGGTGAGTATAGACTTCGGGCTCGTCGGGCAATTGGTAATGTATTACGTGTGTAATATTATCGACATCAATACCACGCGCCGCAACATCGGTTGCCACTAGGGTTTGAATTTGTTTGTTTCTAAACGATTTCATTACCAAATCACGCTGATTCTGGCTTAAATCACCATGCAATGCGCCAGCATTATAACCGTCTTCAATAAGTTGTTCTGCCACCTTTTGGGTGTCACGTTTGGTACGACAAAATACCACAGAAAAAATATCTGGATTAGCATCCGATAAGCGCTTTAACGCTTGATATCTATCTCTAGCATTCACCAGATAGTATTCGTGAGTCACTTGGCTAGTACTTTCATTTTTATTTCCAACAGTAATTTCCTGAGGATTTTTCATGAATTTTTTAGAAATCGTAGCCACTTCTTTTGGCATTGTTGCAGAGAATAACCATGTGCTTTTGTCCTCTGGCGTGTGCGATAAAATATCGGTAATATCTTCTTTAAAGCCCATGTTTAACATCTCGTCGGCCTCGTCTAATACCGCATATTCAATTTTGCTGATATCAACCAAACGTCTGCTAATCATGTCTTTCATACGGCCAGGAGTCGCCACAATAATTTGGGCGCCACGTTTTACCTCGCGTGCTTGGTCTGTAATGCTAGAACCACCATAAATGGCCACGACGTTTAAACCTTTACAGTATTTACCGTAATTTTTCATTTCGTTGGTAATTTGTAAACAAAGTTCGCGTGTCGGACTTAAAATTAAACCTTGGGTGGTTCGACTATCCACATCTATTTTCTCTAGCATTGGAAATCCGAAAGCAGCTGTTTTACCGGTTCCTGTTTGGGCTAATGCTACTAAATCGGTTTCCGATTCTAATAAAATTGGGATGGCTTTTTCTTGTACTTCACTCGGTTTCGTAAAACCTAAATCTGTAATGGCTTGTAATAAATGGTCGTTAAGACCTAATTCTTGGAATGTGCTCATTCTATATGTAAGTATTCGATTAAGTTATGCGGTGTTACATAAAGAAGCGAATCGACATACTTAACCTTAAACCTCTAGTAACACATCCTCACTCTGAGGAATTTAAACCCATAATGCTGGGTTTCAAGCTGCAAATATAAATAAATTATCGGTTTCTCATTCCAGCAAAGGCAACTATCTCAAAAATTAAATAAATAAAATGTTTTATTTGGGCGTTTTAACACGCTTTACTCAATGGTTTTTATTTAAATTTTTTGAAATCGTGAATATAAATATTTCACTACTCGCTCCTCCTGCGTCGGGAGCTCAAACATGCCGTTCTAACGTTAACGTATTGATTTGCTTGTTTTTGAAGAGTGTTTTGTTCAGAAGGAGGCACGACTGAAGAATCTTTTTCAATAGTTCTAAATAAGTTAATAAAACAAGAGATTCTTCGACTCCGAATATATTCGGAATGCTCTGAATGACATGACGTTTTAAAATAAATAATAGATTCTTCGCTGCGCTCTGAATGTCAATACGACTGTCATTCAGAAGGAGGCACGACTGAAGAATCTTTTAAGTGGGCACACTAAGTAAATAGAACGTAAGATTCTTCGCTGCGCTCTGAATGAACTGTGCTTTGATTGACACGTTCCTTTGAACGACAGCACACAGTAATAGTCCGTCATGGCGAGGAAGCATGACGGCGCCATCTTTCAATTAAAAGGACCGATAAAATCATGAGATTCTTCGACTCCGAATATATTCGGAATGCTCTGAATGACATGACGTTTTAAATGAATAATAGGTTCTTCACTTCGCTTTGAATTACAATGCAACTGTCATTCAGAAGGAGGCACGACTGAAGAATCTTTTAAGTGGTCACACTAAGTAAATAGAACGTAAGATTCTTCGCTTCGCTCTGAATGAACTGTGCTTTGATTGACACGTTCCTTTGAACAACAGCACACAGTAATAGTCCGTCATTGCGAGGAAGTATGACGGCGCCATCTTTCAATTAAAAGGACAGATAAAATCATGAGATTCTTCGCTTTGCTCTGAATGTCAATACGACTGTCATTCAGAAGGAGGCACGACTGAAGAATCTTTTAATAGGTTTTGCGATTATGTTATAGATTCTTCGCTTCGCTCTGAATGACATTACGTTTTGAATGAATAATAGGTTCTTCGCTTCGCTTTGAATGAACTGTGCTTTGATTGACACGTTCCTTTGGACAACAGCACACAGTAATAGTCCGTCATTGCAAGGAAGCATGACGGCGCCATCTTTCAATTAAAAGGACAGATAAAATCATGAGATTCTTAGACTCCGAATATATTCGGAATGCTCTGAATGACATGACGTTTTAAAATGAATAATAGGTTCTTCGCTGCGCTCTTAATGTCAATACAACTGTCATTCAGAAGGAGGCACGACTGAAGAATCTTTTAAGTGGTCACACTAAGTAAATAGAACGTAAGATTCTTCGCTTCGCTCTGAATGAACTGTGCTTTGATTGACACGTTCCTTTGAACAACAGCACACAGTAATAGTCCGTCATGGCGAGGAAGTATGACGGCGCCATCTTTCAATTAAAAGGACAGATAAAATCATGAGATTCTTCGACTCCGAATATATTCGGAATGCTCTGAATGACATGACGTTTTAAAATGAATAATAGGTTCTTCGCTTCGCTCTGAATGAACTGTGCTTTGATTGACACGTTCCTTTGAACAACAGCACACAGTAATAGTCCGTCATTGCGAGGAAGTATGACGGCGCCATCTTTCAATTAAAAGGACCGATAAAATCATGAGATTCTTCGACTCCGAATATATTCGGAATGCTCTGAATGACATGACGTTTTAAAATGAATAATAGGTTCTTCACGTCGCTCTTAATGTCAATACAACTGTCATTCAGAAGGAGGCACGACTGAAGAATCTTTTTCAATAAGTTTTACACTTAATTTACAGGTTATTAGATTCTTCGCTGCGCTCTGAATAAACTGTGCTTTGATTGACACGTTCCTTTGAACAACGGCACACAGTAATAGTCCGTCATTGCGAGGAAGCATGACGAAGCTATCTTTTCGTTTTAAACTTGACATATCGAAATGAGTCACGATTGAGATACCCCAAAATCAATTGCTTTTCTTCTTTGTATTATGGTATTTCCCCTAGCGTCGAAATGAAAACAAACTAAATCATCCTCTTAAATTCTCAATCCGCTCCAACAGCGTAGGATGCGAATAATGCATAAAAACATAGGCTGGATGTGGTGTTAAATTACTTAAACTGTTTTTGGATAATTTTTTAAGCGATGTAATTAATGGCTCAGCTTTATAGGTGTTTTTGGCATAATTATCGGCTTGGTATTCAAATTTTCTAGAAAACACATTCATAATTAAACCCGTAATTTCAGAAATAGGCGAGTAGAGCATTCCAAAAGCAATTAAACCAATATGAAAACTGGGAATCTCAACGCCCAAGGCAAGCGATAATAATGGATTCGAAATAAATAAAGATAAAATATAAAGCGTTAATCCTGTTAATAAAATAGAAGCAAATAAATTGAATATGATATGTCTCTTTTTATAATGTCCGACCTCGTGTGCCAGTACAGCAACAATTTCCTCATCATCCAGATCGTTAATTAACGTATCGTAAAGTGTGACGCGTTTTTCACTTCCAAAACCAGAAAAATAAGCATTGGCTTTTGTACTTCTTTTAGAGCCGTCAATGACAAAAATCTTATCCAATTTAAAGCCAACGGTTTTCGCATAAGCCGAAATTTTTTCACGCAGCGTCCCCGCTTCTAAAGGGGTTTGTTTATTAAAAAGAGGCACGATTAATTTGGAGTAAAACATATTCATAAACACGGTAAATACAGTGACTAATGCCCAAGCGTAAAGCCAAAAATGATGTCCAGTAAACTCGTAAAACCAAATAATTAAGGCTAAAATACCACCACCAATTAGCGCCATCATGAGCCAGCCTTTTATTTTATCAAGAAAAAATGTTTTAATCGTGGTTTTATTAAAGCCAAATTTTTCTTCAATAACAAAAGTGCTGTAATAAGAAAAAGGTGTGGAGATAATATCGCTGCCAATCATAATAATTCCGAAGAAAATTAAAGCAATAATAATGGCGTTGTCGCTGTAACTTCTGGCGATATTGTCAACAAATTCAAAGCCATCAAAAATCAAAAAACCTAAGGTTAGAAGTATTGAAAAGGAGGAGGTCAGTAATCCAAATTTATAATTAGTCGCCTTGTAATTTTGCGATTTCTTATATTCATCAGTATCATAAACATCTTTTAGATTTTCTGGAAGTTCGTCATTAAAATGTTTGGCATTTAAGGCATCGAGAATCTTATCAACTATAAAATTGATAACTATTATGGCGATGATGATATAAAATAAAGTATTTGCTGTCATGTTATTTTTTTACGGTCTTTGCGAAGTGTTTTTTAGCGACGAAGCAGTCTATTTCGTTCTGGTTTTAATTCTAAACACAACTTCGATATACTTTTTTGGCTAGCGTCTAAATCACTTAAATCCGCGCTGTCTTTTGGCCTCAAAAATAAGAATTCCTGCTGCAACCGACACATTCATAGAATCAATTTCGCCTTGCATCGGGATAATTATGTTTTGGGTAGCGCTCTCAAGCCACTCTGGGCTCAACCCTGAAGCTTCGGTTCCCATAACTATAGCGGTAGATTTAGTAAAATCTTGTGTATGGTAGGTTACAGAGGCTTGTAAGGCTGCGCAATAGATATGGATATCTCTTGCTTTTAAAAATTCAATAATCTCTGAAGTCGTTCCAGTTGCAATTTGATTGGTAAATACGCAACCCACACTAGAGCGAATAATATTCGGATTGTATAAATCGGTTTTTGGGTTCGCAATAATTACAGCATCTGCATTTGCAGCATCGGCAGTTCGTAAAATAGCACCAATATTACCGGGTTTTTCTGGAGCTTCGGCTACTAAAATTAATGGGTTTACAGAGTTAAACTTTAAATTGGCAACCGAATGATTTTTATTCTTTGCGACTGCTAAAACCCCTTCGGTAGTGTCGCGATATGCTAGTTTTTGATAGACTTCTTTAGAAATTTCAATAACTTTAGTTTGTGGGCTTGCTAAGGTATTTAGTTGTTCTTTACTTAATAATTCTGGGTAAAACAGAAGGGTATCCAATTCGTAATGCCCTTTAATAGCAAGCGAGATTTCTCGCAGACCTTCAATTAAGAATAAGCCTGTTTTTTTCCGTTCGCGCGATTTTTCCTTGAGCAAAACGAGTTGTTTTATAAAAGTATTTTGGGGACTGGTAATTTCTTTAATCATAATAAAGGCAATAAAGGCAAAAGTAATTGTTTTGTACAGCATAAAAAAGGAAGCTCGTGGCTTCCTTTTTTATTATTAATTGTTATACTTGCCAGAATAGCGCTTCCAAAGTGTTGTTTGGTGCGTTTCAAGACTGATAGCTCTACCATCAATAAAGGCATGTGTTATATTATTGGTTCGCATATCTAAAGCATCACCTTCACTAATAAATAGTGTCGCACTTTTACCAGATTCTAAGCTGCCGTAATTGGTATCTATCCCCAATATTTTGGCGGGGTTTAGGGTAATAAGCTCTAAGGCCTGTGCTTTGGTTAAGCCGTGCGCCACTGTTGTACCTGCGTAAAATGGTAGGTTTCTGGAATTCATGCGTTCCATGCGTCCGCCAGCGGCAACTTGAAGTGCCACAGTAATCCCGTCATCCACCAAAAGCTTTGCAGCTTTGAAAGGTAAATCGTAATCATCATCCTCATTATTTGGTCTTGAGTGCACCCGTTCTAATAAGACCGCAATATTGTTTTGCTTTAACAAATCTGTCACTTTATAAGCTTCTCTACCACCCACTATAACCATGTTTTTAACTTTATTTTCTTTTGAAAAATTTACAGCATCTATAATTCCTTTTTCGTTATCCACATTAATATATAGGGTTTTAGAACCATCAAAAATGCCTTGTAAAGCCTCAAAAGGTAAATGCGTTATCGTTTTATTGCCTTGGTTATAGGCCTTACTTTCTGTAACATAGTTTACGATTTCGGCAACTTGATTAGAATAGTTTTTATTAGGTTTAAGCCCTGGGTCTTCACCAAGCCACCAACGACCTCTTGTAAAGCTGCTGGGCCAATTTAAATGTATACCATTATCGGTTTTTACAGCGGCATCTTCCCAGTTCCAAGCATCAAATTGTACTACCGATGAGGTGCCGGAAATTCTACCGCCACGAGGTGTAATTTGTCCTAAAAGGACACCGTTAGGACGCATAGACTCCACAACTTTTGATTCTGAATTGTATGCAATTAAACTTCTAATGTGCGGATTCCATGATCCTAATTCTGCATCATCGTCTGATGCTTTTACCGCATCAATTTCTACCAGACCTAGAGTCGAATTCGGTATAATAAACCCCGGATAAACGTGTTTCCCAGCGGCATCAATAACCTGCATTCCCGTTACATCCAAATTTTCGGCTGATACATCTGTTACGGTATGCAGCTTTCCGTTTTTAACAATAATAAGGCTTTTTTCGATAACCGTACCGTTACCAATATGAGCCGTTGCGCCCACTATTGCAAAGTCTTTAGTCTGTTTTGGTGCAGGTGTTTGTTGCGCGATTATTAGGGATTGACTTATTAAGGCCACAAGAAAGATTAGTATTTTTAAATTTTTCATTGGAATTGTTTTTTTAGCTGTTTACCTTATACTTCTCGGTAAAACAACTGTGTTTTATAATGACAAAAAGCTCAAACTATAAATTGAAAACGGTTAGTGTTCGTTATCCATCGTGTCACAGTGAAAATGTGCGTTTTCTTTCTTTTTAATAGGCTGTGTTTTTAAGCCTTTGTTTTTAACCTGCAACATCATATTGATAAGTTCGCTTTTTTCTTGTTTTATGTTTTTACGCTTTTCTTTATCCTGTTCTAAATCAAAATAAACGGCACCTTCAATAAGTGTTTTTTCGGCTTTAGCGTATATAGATAATGGATGGTCGGACCACAGGACGACATCGGCATCTTTACCAACTTTAATACTACCCACGCGGTCGTCGATATGTAATAATTTAGCAGGATTTATGGTTATAAATTTCCAAGCTTCTTCTTCGCTAACACCACCGTATTTTACCGTTTTTGCGGCTTCTTGGTTTAAACGGCGAGACATTTCGGGATCGTCACTATTAATAGCTACCGTTACACCTGCATTGTGCATTATGGCGGCGTTATGTGGTATGGCATCGTTTACCTCGTATTTGTAGGCCCACCAATCGCTAAATGTTGAGCCGCCAACGCCATGAGCTTTCATTTTATCGGCAAGCTTATAGCCTTCAAGAATGTGTGTGAAGGTATTCACGGTAAAGCCAAATTTATCGGCAACTTTCATAAGCATATTAATTTCGCTTTGCACGTAAGAGTGGCATGAAATAAAACGCTCTTTATTTAAAATCTCGGCAAGCACGTCTAGCTCAATATCTTTTCTGTAGGGTTTCCCACTTTTCTTTAAAGCATCGTAGGCTTGTGCTCTGGTAAAATAATCTACAAAAACTTGCTCGACACCCATGCGCGATTGCGGAAAACGTACATTGGTTTGAGCCCGTGTTTGTTTTACATTTTCACCTAATGCGAATTTGATGAATTTCGGACTATCCTTGTAAATTAAATTATCGGCCGATTCTCCCCATTTTAATTTTATGATAGCCGAACGCCCACCAATCGGGTTGGCAGAACCATGTAAAACTTGAATGGAAGTTACTCCACCAGCAAGATTTCTGTAAATACTAACGTCTGTTTCGTCAATAACGTCTTCAATAGTAACTTCGGCAGAAGAATTTTGTCCGCCTTCATTGACTGAAGCGGTAGCGATATGCGAATGCTCGTCAATAATTCCAGCCGTTAAATGTTTGCCTGTGGCATCAACAATTTTAGCGCTTCTATCGGATAGGTTTTGACCGATTTTCGCAATCTTTCCGTTTTTAATTAAAACATCGGTGTTTTTTAAAATGCCCGCGTTCTCGCTAGTCCAAACCGTGGCATTTTTAAATAAAATGGTTTCCGCTTTTGGCAAGGTTGAAAAACCATAAGAATTATTAGGATACGTCACGTCGAAGATTTTTCGGCTTGCAAGAGCATCTTCTTTTGGATCATCTTTAGAAGCTCCTTCGGCTTTTTTAGTAGGTTTCGCAAAAAATGGAAGTGTTTTGCCGTTTGGCATGATGGCTTTACCGTTTAGGTTTTTATTAGCATCTACAGTAGCAGCAATTCTTATGTATTCTTGCTTTGTAGAGTCTGCCGTTGTAAAAGCAATGCTTATCCAATCATCGTTGTATGCTATTTTCGAACCTCGTACTTTGTCGTTGGCAGTAATTCTAGCTTTTAGTTTTTTAAGTTTCCCGCTAATGTTCATTTTAAATGGTTCTCCAGATAAAGAAAATGTATAATCGCCTGTAACATCTTTGGCGTGCATATCTTCTAATATGGTTTTATTACCTTGAACCCAGTTCTCATACAACGTGGTGTTTTCATCAAAAATAGGGCCCGAAGTAATTAAAAAATTAGCTTGGCTTCCAGTTTTAAGGGATCCAATCGCATCAGACTTTCCTAATAATTGTGCAGGAATTGTCGTTAAGGCTTTCAAGGCGTCTTCTTCAGATAGACCGTGCTTTATAGCATTTAAAAGCTGTGCTTTAAACTCGGTAGGCGATTTTAAACCATGTGTGGTCAAGGCAAAAGTGATATTGTTTTCTGCCAGCACTTTTGGGTTTGCAGGTTTTTGGTTCCATGCTCTCATATCGCCTAAGGATAGGGTAGAGGCTAAGAACGAGTCTTCCACATCGAAAGCTTCTGGGAAGTTTACAGGAATAATGAATGCGGCATTAGTAGCTTTTATATCGTTAATACGCTCGTACTCGTCGCCACCACCAAGCATTATGTATTGCACACCATGAGCATCACCAACCTTATCGGCTCTTAAAACATTAGCTCTGCTACCGGCTTCAAATATTTGAACTAGATTTTTATTGCGGTTTAACGCTTCTAGCGATAAATCTTTGGTTTTACTTAGGCCTTTGGCATACCAATTGGCATCTAAATACATTTGTCGTAATAAGGCTAGACTGCCCATTAAAGAGCTTGGATACACCTGTCTAGAAGTTACACTTTTTCGACCAGAAAAATACTGTGCAGAGTTAGCGTCTAAAATTCTGGTCTCATTACCATCAGTTTCATTAAGGGCAACAAGCGTTCCCGTGCCTCTTACAATACCATCATGAATGTGGGTGTTTACGGTTCCGAAACCGGCTTTAAGTAAGTCTTTGGCTGCTTTCGCGTCGAAATTAAAACGCTCTATAGCCTTGTTTTCTGGCATCACGTGATCGTTCCAATAATAGCCCGTTCTGCTCGCATCGTATTGCGGTGTTCTGGAATTGTTAGGGCGACGTTTAGGTTTTTCAACACCAAAACTCGAATACATATCTATAAAAGACGGATAGATATATTTACCCGACACGTCTATAACCACAGCGTTTTTGGGAATGTTTACAGCAGTTCCTGTCGCTATTACTTTACCGTTTTGAATAAGTAAAGTGCCTTGATTTATAATTTGGGTCGGACTAATATATATTTTTGCATTCGTGAAAGCCGTATAATTTGTGTTTTTTGCTTTAACGCCATCGTTTTTAGGAAAGTAATCTTGTGCATAGAACGAAAAACTGCACAAAAGCATCATGAATAAAAACTGCTTTTTTATCATTATTTTGGTTATTTAGAAGGTTTAATCTCTAAATATATAAATTAACCCCACGTTTTTAACATATTTGTGTTTTTTTAACATTTTTTATAAGGCTTCTTTTTCAAGATAATTCACTAATAAAGCCACCACATAACTGTAGCTTTCCATGCCTTTTTCTTGTTTGTTGGCTTTTAAAAAATTGCTGTAAAAGATTTTGAAAAAAGGCTCGGCTGGATTTTTGTAGGCTTTCCAAAACAGGCGAACTTCCTCATAGTTTTTTAAAATACCTTTATTAACATCGGCAACCATGGTTTTGTATAAATCTGGATCGCGTCTATAAATTTCGTTCAAGCAAAATCGCAATCCGAAGGTATATCCTGAATATTTAAAATATAGGTCATCATTATTAATCGTTGCCATAAAACCAATAAAATTAGCTTCATTTTCGGCAGCATAACCTAATTGATGTGCCATTTCGTGCGCTGTAGTGGTTGGAAATCTAAACACTGGGATAAGGGCGTCCACCTGGGCTTCGTTGGTTAACGGATTTAAATACCCGCTAAAACCCATATACGTTAACGGATAACTAAATAAGGATTTTTTAATACTTGGTGGATGGTATTCCAAGTGCGGAAACACACGCTTTAAGTTGTTGTACCCATTTGGGCTGCGTTTAAAAATATCAGATTTAGAATAAGGGATGTCGACCTTTAGCGTATCGTTATGCGTAATTTTTAAATGGTAAGCGTTCGATTTTTCAATGAGTTTTTTAGTCACGAAAACCAATTGCTCGGTGGTGTAATCGTGATTTAAATTCAGGTTTTCATGCAAGGGCATTCTGTGGTAATTCAATCCCCAAAACAAATGAAACGCAAAATACATAAGCGATACCGCTGCAAACACATCTACAAACCATTGCTTGGTATCTTTAAGGAATCGCTTTCTGTTTTTAAACAGCCACCTAACGGCATAAATAAGTGCCAAAGCGTAGAGCAAATCGCCAAACGAAAACGGTAACCAACCCAAAACATATCTAAAAATTTTCGAAATAATCGGGTACAAACCCTTACTGTAGTACGTCTCTACAAACTCAGGGTAATGTGCCAAAACCTTAACCAATGCATATTGCGGGATAAGCGAAAGTGCAATAATCGTTTTCTTATTCTTTAGCATCTTTCAAAAGTAATAAAAATTTGTACCCTATCGCCGTTGTTTATTTGTTAAGGTTTCTTCCTGCTTTCCGTTATATCTTTTTGCGAAGCAGTCCCGAACTTGTTTCGGAATCTCATCAGGTTTTTTGTTTTTTGCGAGGCGTGCACGACGAGGCAATCTGCCAATATATTGTGCTGTCTATTATTGATTTCTACTTTATTTTAAATTGGATGCCACTGCAATCAAGAGTAGCTACCAAATGCGATCTCGGTTTACTATGATTTTTCAAAACTTAGGTTTTCAAAACCTTCGCGGTATTATACAAGACTATTTGTATCTTTGAAGGATTAAAATAAAAACCGAAAATGAGCTCAGAAATAAGACAATTAGAACCACAACAACTTTGGAATAAATTTGCAGACTTAAACGCCGTACCAAGAGCATCAAAAAAAGAAGAACGCGTTATTGCGTTTATAAAAGATTTTGGTAAAAATCTTGGTTTAGAAACCATAGAAGACGAAGTAGGCAATGTGATTATAAGAAAACCAGCCACTGCTGGAATGGAAAATCGTGTTACCGTAGTGATGCAATCGCATTTAGATATGGTGCACCAAAAAAATAACGACACCGATTTCGATTTCGATACCCAAGGCATCCAAATGTATGTTGATGGCGACTGGGTTAAAGCAAAAGGCACCACCTTAGGGGCAGATAACGGTTTAGGCGTGGCAACTATCATGGCTATTTTAGAAAGTACCGATATTCCGCACCCGCCAATTGAGGCTTTATTCACTATAGATGAAGAAACTGGAATGACAGGTGCAAAAGGCTTAAAAGGAGGCTTGCTAAAAGGCGAGATTTTATTAAACCTCGATACCGAAGAAGATGATGAAATAGGCGTGGGTTGTGCTGGCGGTATAGATGTGACAGCAACCAGAACTTACACAGAAGAAGAAACCCCAGAGTTTAAAATTGGTTTCGATATTACCGTAAAAGGGTTGCAGGGCGGACACTCAGGTATGCAAATTCACGAAGGTTTAGGGAATGCCAATAAATTAATGAACCGCTTGCTGTTTGATGGTTTTGAGAATTTTGGATTGCGCATTTCAGAAATTGACGGTGGTAGTTTACGCAATGCCATACCTCGAGAAAGTAAAGCGATTGTCGCTATCGATGCCATACATGAAGACGCCTTTTTGTTGGAAATGCAACAGCAGGCAAACACCTTAAAAACCGAATTTAAAACCATGGAACCCGATTTAGAAATTATAGTTTCTAAAACAGAGGTTCCAGAAAAAATTATGGATTTAGGCGTTCAAGAAGGCTTTACAAGAGCCATGTATGCAGCACCAAATGGTGTTTATAGAATGAGTCCAGATATTCCAAATTTAGTAGAAACCTCTAATAATATAGCGCGGGTTATTGTAAAAGATGGTCATATTAAAATTGGCTGTTTAACACGAAGCTCGGTAGAGAGTTCTAAAATGGATTTGGCCAATACACTGCGATCGGCATTTGAGCTTACGGGTTGCGAAGTGGAATTTACTAGTGATTATCCAGGTTGGCAACCCAATATGGATTCTGAAATACTGAAAGTATTGACAAAAGTGTATAAAGACCTAAACGGTGAGGAGGCAAACGTAGCGGCTTGTCATGCGGGATTAGAGTGTGGTATTCTTGGTACCCATTACCCAGAAATGGATATGATTAGTTTTGGACCAACCATTAAAGGCGCGCATTCTCCAGATGAGCGTGCACAGATTTCTTCTGCTCAAAAATATTGGAAGTTTGTGTTGGAGATTTTAAAACAAATTCCTGTAAATTAATTTCAATTATTAAACCAAATTAGGGTGGCAGTCTTTCCAGATTAAAATAAAAAACTGGAAGATTGCCACTTTTTTTAGCCAATCAAAATTCTTTTGAAAGTGTTGTGTTTTATCATGTCGACAATAGGAGACATCCCATACTTTTTGGTTTTTAAATAAGCTTGAATAATTTTGATGAGATTTCTCAATCGTGCCTCATTTCGAAATGACAGTTCGTGCTTATTGATGCTTTAAGGCTGTTAGAATGGTAATCTAAGAAGATCTGTTTTTTGGTTTCTTCCCTTTATCGTTGACCTTGTTTTTTAGAGGTTAAATTTTCAGTCATTACCGAGACCTAACAGGTTTTTAAAACCTGTTAGGTCTGTTAGGTCTGTATTTATAGGCCATTCGACTACTCGAAGTAGAAAAACGAATAGCAAGTCAATAGTGAGGGGGTTTTCGAAATGATAGTTCGGTCTTTTAAACTTTAACGATTTGTTAGGTCGACAATAGGATACATCCCATACTTTATGGTTTTTAAATAACCTTGAATAATTTTGATGAGATTTCTCAATCGTACCTCATTTCGAAATGACGGTTCGTGCTTATTGATGCTTTAAGGCTGTTAGAATGGTAATCTAAGAAGATCTGTTTTTTGGTTTCTTCCCTTTATCGTTGACCTTGTTTTTTAGAGGTTAAATTTTCAGTCATTACCGAGACCTAACAGGTTTTTAAAACCTGTTAGGTCTATATTTATAGGCCATTCGACTAGCCGAAACACAAAAACGAATAGCAAGTCAATAGTGAGAGCGTTTTTGAAAAGATAGTTCGGTCTTTTAAACTTTAACGATTTGTCATGTCGACAATAGGAGACATCCCATACTTTTTGGTTTTTAAATAAGCTTGAATAATTTTGATGAGATTTCTCAATCGTGCCTAATTTCGAAATGACAGTTCGTGCTTATTGATGTTTTAAAGCTGTTAGAATGGTAATCTAAGAAGACCTGTTTTTTGGTTTCTTCCCTTTATTGTTAACCTTGTTTTTTAGAGGTTAAATTTTCAGTCATTACCGAGACCTAACAGGTTTTTAAAACCTGTTAGGTCTGTATTTATAGGCCATTCGACTAGCCGAAGTAGAAAAACGAATGGCAAGTCAATAGTGAGGGCGTTTTCGAAATGATAGTTCTTGCTTATTTGTGCTTTAGAAGATTTGTTAATATTCAAGGCACTGGGTCGTAACCAGATTTTCCCCAAGGATGGCAACTAAAAATGCGTTTAATAGCCAGCCAGCCGCCTTTAAAAAGACCGTGTTTTAATAACGCTTCTTTAGAATATTGCGAACAGGTTGGCTGAAATCTACAGGTAGCAGGCGTTAATGGCGATATAAGTGTTTGGTACACTTTTATTAAAAACAAAAACGGTGCTGTAAGTAGTTTTTTCATGCTCTATTCCCGCGAACTCAGGAATGGTTTTAATTAAAGTACAATTATAAAGTGAATTGTTCTCTTTGTTGGTATTACAAAAGGTTTAGTAGCTGATAAATGCTTGTAATTTGAACAGCTGCAACTTATTATTTTATACCTTTCTTAGGCCTCACAGGTTTTTAAAACCTGAGAGGTTTTTATTATTTATAAGATAGCTGTTTGTACGCTCTCAAAACTAATTTACAGAGAAGGTTGTACCGTCTTTACCATCTTTAAGTTGAATACCAACAGCAGCCAATTCGTCTCTAATTTTATCAGATAAGGCAAAATCTTTATTCGCCCTAGCTTCTTGTCTTAATTTAATCAACACATCGACAGCACCAGACAGCTTATCGGTTCCAGATTCTGTTTTAGTTATATTTTCTAGTCCTAAAACATCAAAAACGAATGCATTAACAGTATCTTTTAAAACAGATAAGTCTTCAGCATTTAAAGTTTCAGAACCTTCTTTTACTTGATTAATATATTTAGCAGCTTCAAATAAATTAGCAATTAAAATCGGTGTGTTAAAATCGTCATTCATGGCATCGTAACACGACTGTTTCCAGGTGTTGATGTCAATAGATGAGGTTTCAGAAGCTTTTAATTCTTCTAATAAATTTACGGCATCCATCAATCTGTAGAATCCTTTTTCACTTGCTAATAATCCAGCATCGGTAAGGTCTAAAACACTTCGGTAAGACGATTGTGCTATAAAAAAACGAATCACACTTGGTGCATAAGCTTTGCTGAAAATGGTATTGTTACCAGAGAGTAACTCATCTGGGTTTATGGTATTTCCAGTAGATTTAGACATGCGCTGTCCGTTTAATTCTAGCATATTGGCATGCATCCAATAATTAACTGGAGCCTGACCTTTTGCAGCTTGATTTTGGGCAATTTCGCATTCGTGATGCGGAAATTTTAAATCCATACCACCACCGTGAATGTCGAATTGATCGCCTAAGTACTTCGTGCTCATTGCGGTACACTCTAGGTGCCAACCCGGGAAACCATCGCTCCAAGGGGACGGCCAACGCATAATATGCTGTGGTTCGGCTTTTTTCCAAAGGGCAAAATCTTGCGGATTTTTTTTATCACTTTGCCCGTCTAATTCACGCGTATTGTGAATTAAATCTTCCAGTTTTCGCTTGCTTAATATGCCGTAATCGTTAGTTTGGTTGTATTTGTGTACATCAAAATAAACCGAGCCATTTACCTCGTAAGCAAAACCGTTATCAATAATCGTACTAATTAATTCAATTTGCTCGATAATGTGTCCCGTTGCTGTAGGTTCGATACTTGGCGGTAAAAAATTAAAGGTGTTTAATATATTGTGGAAATCGACCGTATAACGCTGAACCACTTCCATAGGTTCAATTTGCTCTAAGCGTGCTTTTTTAGCGATTTTGTCTTCGCCCATATCAGCATCATTTTCTAAATGACCAGCATCGGTAATATTACGCACATAACGCACTTTATAACCCAAATGTTTGAAATAGCGAAACACCATATCAAAAGACATAAACGTTCTTACATTGCCTAAATGTACATTGCTGTATACTGTAGGCCCGCAAACATACATGCCAATATAGCCCTCGGTAATAGGTTTAAAAACTTCTTTTTTACCCGTAAGTGAGTTGTATATTTTTATTTGATGGTTTTTGTAAAGTTGCATTACTGTGTATTTTTTTGTTCGTTCTCTGTTTATGCGTTTATCCGACGTTTTAGAAAATGATTTCGTGAGGTTCTAATATTATTAGCTAGAGATTTAAAATCAAATCTAAATATTATTGTTGATTTCTTCTGAATATTGCGAAGGCATATATTTAAATCGAAAAATTTCATTCAAAACGTCATGAGTTGATATGGCTTTTGATGGTAAGATGAAATTCTATTGACAATACATTTAAAACTTCGTATCTAACTTTATATAATCTAAAAACTCTCTGCGGGTGGCTTCTTCTTTAAATTTACCTCCAAATTCTGAAGTTACCGTGCTGCTTTCAATATCTCTAATACCTCGAGAGTTTACACATAAATGTTTTGCATCAATTACACAAGCCACATCTTTAGTGTTTAAAACGGCTTGCAATTCTTTTACTACTTGAATGGTTAAGCGTTCTTGCACTTGCGGTCGTTTGGCAAAATAATCGACAATGCGATTCATTTTCGATAATCCCACAACGGTACCGTTTGATATGTATGCAATATGAGCTTTTCCTACAATAGGTAAAAAATGATGCTCGCAAGTCGAGTACACGGTGATATTTTTTTCTACGAGCATTTCGCCGTATTTATATTTGTTATCGAAGGTAGATGAGCTTGGTTTTTTCTTGGGATCTAAGCCTCCAAAAATTTCGTTAACAAACATTTTTGCAACACGATTTGGGGTGCCACTCAAACTATCGTCGGTTAAATCTAAACCGAGAGTTTCCATAATATGGCGTACATCTTCTTTTATGATACTTATTTTTTCTTTTTCAGAAAGTTTAAAAGCATCGGTTCTCATGGGGGTGTTTGATGAAGTTCCAATATGGTCGTATCCTAAAGCTTCAAGTGTTTCAATTTTATTTTCAATTTTCATCAGTTAAAAAAATCTTATTTATAGTTTGCAAAGATAAGGAAAACAGGCTTGTTATATTTTGTATTAATAAACAATTAAGTAAAGAGCATTAGTTTGTTTCTAATATTACTTTAAACCTAAACCGTTATGTTATTAGAAAAGCTTGAACATGATATGCTCAAGCTTTTAAAATATTATCCTTATAAGAAATATTAAATATTAAAGTTTAATGATAGGGTTACATTAGAGTTTTTCCTATCGATTTCAGCGCTATCGGTTAAGCCGACATTATAAAGTTGTGTTTGATCGGTTCTTTGGGACTCATCGAAAGTGATATCTAGGTTTACGTTCCCAAAATTATATCCAATACCAAGAGAATACCCGTTTAAATCACCTACGGTGTTGCCGTTTTTGTATGGGCTCTCTTCAAAGCGATAACCGGCTCTAAAACTAAATTGCTTGTGTTTATATTCGCCTCCTAGCCTATATGTCGCCGCGTCGGTTAATAAGTTGCTAATGTTGTTATTTACGTTAGTATAATCGTTTTTAGGTTTAAATTTCGTGTTGCCGTAATTTTTACGAGAATAATCGAAGCTTATTAAACCCTGTGTACCAAAAACATAAGCTAAACTTCCTGTGATTTTCCCTGGTGTTTGTAGTTTGTATTCGGGGTAGATGTTGATTATTTGGGGGTTTACGTTTTGAGTTATGTTGGTGCCAGCTTCATTTCTTATTGTGCTTACGTATTGTGTGGTTTCTTCTTCGAGGGTGTACCAAGTTGGAGAGTCGTATGTTAAACCAATCCTAAACTCTTGTGTAACCTTCAAGATACCACCAAGTTGGAAAGAGAAGCCGCTTCCTATTGTAGATAATGTATTATCAAAGTCGATAGCAGTTATTAAGCCGCCGTTGGTATTGTCTTCAATCAAAGAGGTTGTGCGTTGGTAATCAATAAAATGAGAATTTAAGTTTAAACCGATGTATAGGTTGTCCTCATATTGAGCGGCCATATTAAAGGAAACCTTCCCGTTATATCCTGTTGGAGTGGTGAGATAGTCATGAGAGAAATTCCCAGTCGCAACATTGGCATCGTAAAGGGTATTGTTGTCATCATTCTCATCTTGGGCCTCAAGAATATAGGCTTGGTAACCTAAAAATGCTTGTTGATGGGCAAAACCGAAAACGTTTCCAATATCTCTATACGCTTCACTTATGGTTTCATTTGCTAAAAGACTAATATCTCCTAATCTTACACCATCTGCGTAATCGTAAAAATAACTGGCTATGGAATTACTAAAATTGCCATCATCATTCGTGTTTAAGCCAACAGCATTCCAATCATCATTAAAATCATTCGTTTTTTCGTAAGCTAAGCCTAAAGTGAATTTCTTCCAGGGTGAATTACTATTCGTTGCAAAAACAAAGGCCGCACCAGCTTGATTGAAACTAAAATTAGAATCGTTTGTGCTTGTTAAGCCATTAAAGTATTGTGTATCATTATTAATTTCTGAATTCGCTAAGGTAAATGATAAATTACTAGTTGTAAAAACCGCGGAACCCGCTGGGTTTAAGCTAATGGCACTCATATCGCCACCAAGTGCACCAAAAGCACCACTTAAAGCTCTAAATCGAGCACTTCCTTGTATGTTGTCTTGCGAATAGCGCAGGGCATCTGTAATGTCTTGAGCGTAAATTGTAGACATGGATAGAAGGCCTATGAATAATAAATTTAACTTTTTCATCTGTTTAATTTTATGTTTTTTGAAGTCAGATACAAATGCCATCCTCACGAACACCAGATGACATCTTGTTGTTAGACTCCATAAGTATATAGTCTTTTTTTATTTTCTGATTTTTTTTAGCGGCCACCACGTCTTGAGGAGCTTGAGCTTCTTGTGCTTCCAGAGCTTCTGCTACTAGAAGACGACGATCTAGTTGTTGTGCCAGAGCTTCTACTTCTAGAGGATGAAGATCTTACTGCCGGGGAGCCCGAACTTCTTCTGGTGCTTCCCGAATTTATTGTGCCTGAAGACCTTGAATTATTACTGTTATTTCGAACAGCTGGTCTTGTTGATCTGGTTCCAGAGTTTCTGGCTGGAGCAGTTGTTGTGCCACGTCTAATAACACCTGTATTACCACGAGTAGTGGTTGTACCTCTTCTAATAGTCGAGCTACTTCGTGTTGTTGTGCCTCTTCTTGTATTGTACGATCTTGAATTTGTCGAACTGTTTAATCGGCTTGAACGGTTTATTGCACTACCGCGTCTACTAGCGCTGTACGATAAGCCACGATTGTAATAACTGTTTCTGTAATATCTATATGGGTATCTATATGGGTATCCATAATATCCATAACCGTATCTGTAAGGATTATGATATCCCCAAACGCCATAAAACCCAGCGTAAAATCCACCGCCGTAAATAGAATGGCGCCAGTACGGGCTGTAACTATCCCATCCATAAAAGCCCCAATGATTGTAATATGGTCGGTTCCACCAATTAATATAGCCAATACCAGAGTGGATATTAATAACAACGTCACTATTATTTTGTCCCCAACCGGCATAACCTTGATAGTTGTAATCCACGCCGTTATCTTCATCATAATCTTGTCCCGCATACGAGTCAATGTCTGTGAATATGGCATCATCTGTCATTTGTTCGAGCTCAAGAGATTTGGTTTTAAAGTAGTTTTGGTAAAAATCATTTCTTGAATCATCATCTGTAATAACCACGGCTTTTTGCGGTTGTACAGGGGTGTCGGATGTGCTATAAATACCATCATTACTAACGCCAACATATTGATAAGAACCACATGACGATAAGCCTATTAGCAGACTAAGGGTCGCTAAAAGAGGTATTTTTCTTTTTAAGTAGTTATTAATTTGCATATCTCCTGAATTTTATTGTTGAACAAAGCAAAAATAGTTAGTTTTGCCCAACTATTCTTTTTTATTAATATAAACACAATATTTGTGCCAAAAAAATAATATGAGCAAAAAATTAACGAGTAGGGCAGAGGATTACTCAAAATGGTATAACGAATTGGTTGTCAAGGCCGATTTAGCTGAAAATTCTGCGGTTAGGGGGTGCATGGTAATTAAGCCTTATGGTTATGCTATTTGGGAGAAAATGCAAGCAGAATTAGATAAAATGTTTAAAGAAACAGGTCATCAAAACGCTTATTTTCCTTTGTTTGTACCTAAAAGTATGTTTGAAGCTGAAGAAAAAAATGCTGAAGGTTTTGCAAAAGAATGTGCGATTGTTACGCATTACAGATTGCAAAATGATCCAAATAACCCTGGGAAGTTACGCGTAGACCCTGATGCTAAATTAGAGGAAGAACTTATCGTAAGACCTACGAGTGAAGCTATTATCTGGAATACCTATAAAGGGTGGATTCAGTCGTATAGAGACTTGCCGTTATTAATTAATCAATGGGCCAATGTGGTGCGCTGGGAAATGCGAACCCGTTTGTTTTTGCGTACTGCAGAGTTTTTATGGCAAGAAGGGCATACTGCGCACGAAACCAAACAAGAAGCTTTAGACGAAGCGGCATTAATGAATAATGTGTACGCTACTTTTGCAGAGAAATTTTTAGCGATTCCTGTTATTCAAGGATTAAAAACAGAAAGCGAACGTTTTGCGGGAGCAGAAGAAACCTTTTGTATAGAAGCTTTAATGCAAGATGGAAAAGCACTGCAGGCTGGAACGTCTCATTTTTTAGGTCAGAATTTTGCTAAAGCCTTCGATGTTAAGTTTGTTAATAGGGAAGGAAAACAAGATTATGTTTGGGCGACTTCTTGGGGAGTTTCTACACGATTAATGGGAGCTTTAATAATGACGCATAGTGATGATCAAGGGTTGGTTTTGCCACCAAGTTTAGCACCTAATCAAGTTGTAATTGTACCTATTTATAAGAGTGACGAACAATTAGAAGCGATTACAGCTGTTGTAAATGGTATAATGGCAGACCTAAGAGCAAAAGGAATTACCGTAAAATTTGATAACAGAACGACACACAGACCAGGCGCTAAATTCGCACAACACGAATTGCAAGGTGTGCCTTTACGTATTGCGATTGGGCCAAAAGATCTAGAAAATAACACGGTAGAATTGGCACGAAGAGATACCTTAACAAAAGCAACCGTAAATTTAAGTGGTTTAACCGAAACTATTGAAAATTTATTGAGTGAAATTCAGGATGCCTTATATAATAAAGCTTTAGATTTTAGGGATAGTCATATCACCGAAGTCGATACCTTCGATGAATTTAAAAGCGTTTTAGAAAACAAGACAGGTTTTATCTCGGCGCATTGGGATGGTACAGCCGAGACCGAAAATAAAATAAAAGAACTAACAAAAGCGACTATTAGGTGTATTCCTCTGGAAATTAAGGAGGAAGAAGGTGTTTGTGTGTTTACAGGCAACCCGTCTAAACGCAGAGTTTTATTTGCAAAAGCGTATTAATTAAAAATTTTTTTAAAAAAATTAATTAATTGTTGCAGAAGTATAAAATAGTTGTATATTTGCACCCGCAATGCAAAAACATTGTGATGTAATTAAAGAAAATTACTACACAAAAAAAACATTGTAAGTTATTTGAAAAGTTTGCAGGTTTAATTTTTAAGTTTTATATTTGCACACTTAAATAGCAAATGGCCCGTTCGTCTATCGGCTAGGACGCCAGGTTTTCATCCTGGTAAGAGGGGTTCGATTCCCCTACGGGCTACAATATTTTAATAATAAAGAGAGAAAATGGCAAATCATAAGTCAGCATTAAAAAGAATAAGAAGTAGCGAAACTAAGCGTTTGGTTAACAGATATCAGCATAAGACAACTCGTAGTTCTATTAAGAAATTACGTGAGATGACTGATAAGCAGGAGGCAGAAAAGTTTTACCCTACTGTGGTTTCAATGTTAGACAAGTTAGCTAAGAAAAACGTTATACACGCTAATAAGGCGGCCAACTTAAAGTCGGGCTTGGCAAAACATGTAGCATCACTTTAAATAGTATTTAAAGTTTATAAGATATAAGAGTCTTTCAGAAATGAAAGACTTTTTTTTTGGATTTTTTTATGTTCAAATGGTGTGAATAGATTTTTAAAAATATAAATTTGCAATTATTACGAGATAAATAACCACCTAATTCTAATCTTTTGGAAAATCAAAAAGCAATTATATTAATCGATAAAATTCTTAGTAACCTTGATGAAACTGGTATTAATACCGAGCAGTTAATAGACGACATTAAAGCACTAAGAGCTTTCGCTTTAGAAGCGCAAATACCCTTAGTGGTAAAAGTACTTAGGTTGACTTACGAGCATATAGAAGCTAATAACTCATTTCTTATACCTATGATTAACGATGAACCTATTGAAGAAGATCAGGGCGATATGGAAATCGAATCTACCGAGGCCTCTCCTGTAGAAAGTCTTAAATATTTAATTGCACTTACAAGAAATTTAAAGAACAAAGGAAATATATCGGACTTAAAAGAGTACAAAGCACTTTTGCTTGACTACTAAACAAAGGAAGTTAATTGGACTTATTTCTAAAGTTTTATTAACCGGTAGTACAAGGCTTATAAATAGTTTTCTAGTTTAAGAAAATGAAATTTCTGGTCTTGGTAGGTATCAAGAGGATGTGTTACAGAAGTGGTTTTTAAAAAAATGTGAGCGTTTTTAAATTTACTAAATCACTTCTGTGAATCCTAAAAAAAAAAAGCCTTAGCAGTTTTTGCTAAGGCTTTTTTTTATCAGGTTTAAGATATTATTTATTCATGGAGACTAAAAACTCTTCATTGTTTCGAGTTTGTTTAAAGCGTTCGCTAATAAATTCCATAGCTTCAACAGGATTCATGTCTGCCAGATATTTACGCATAATCCACATACGCTGTATGGTATTATCATCTAAAAGGATATCGTCTCGACGGGTGCTAGAAGAGGTGAGATCGATGGCAGGGAAAATTCTACGGTTCGATATTTTTCTATCTAACTGCAGTTCCATATTTCCAGTACCTTTAAATTCTTCAAAAATAACTTCATCCATTTTAGAGCCAGTCTCTGTAAGCGCTGTAGCAATAATAGTTAAAGATCCGCCATTTTCAATGTTTCTCGCAGCACCAAAAAAACGTTTTGGTTTGTGTAATGCGTTGGCGTCAACACCACCACTTAATATTTTTCCAGATGCTGGTTGTACCGAGTTATAAGCTCTAGCCAATCGTGTTATAGAATCAAGGAGGATAACAACATCATGACCACATTCTACCAAGCGTTTTGCTTTTTCTAGTACAATATTAGCAATTTTAACATGCTCGTGAGCTTCTTTGTCGAATGTCGAAGCGATTACTTCACCACTTACATTACGTTGCATATCGGTAACCTCTTCTGGACGCTCATCAATTAATAAAATCATTTGATAAACTTCAGGATGGTTTGCCGCAATGGCATTCGCAACATCCTTAAGTAGCATCGTTTTACCCGTTTTTGGTTGCGATACAATCATACCGCGTTGTCCTTTACCAATAGGAGCAAACAAATCCATGATTCGTGTTGAAATGGTGCTTTGGCGTTCGGCTATGTTGAATTTCTCTTGCGGAAATAAAGGCGTTAAATGCTCGAAAGACACGCGGTCTCTTACCACATTTGGGTCTTGGCCATTAATCTTGCTAACCTTTATTAGCGGGAAATACTTTTCACCTTCTTTTGGAGGTCGAATTTGACCCAAAACCGTATCACCTACTTTTAAACCAAATAAACGAATTTGAGATTGAGAAACATAAATATCGTCTGGAGAAGATAAGTAATTATAGTCAGAAGATCGTAAAAAACCGTAGCCGTCTTGCATAATGTCTAAAACACCTTCACTTTCAATAATGGCATCAAATTCATAATCTGGTTCGCGGTAGCGATTTCTACTATCCTTATTGCCTTTGTCAATATTGCCGTTTTTTTGACTTTTAGGCTGATTTTTATGTGTGTGAGAAGTGCCGCTTTCTCTTTTTTGATTGGTTTTTTGGCTGCCTTCCTTTTGTTTTGCGTCGCTAGCAGGTCTAGGGTTTGGCTTACGTGCAGGTTTTCTATCTGCTTTTTTATCAGGAGTATTCTCGACTGGTTTTACATCTGGAATGCCCTCATTTTTTATTGCTTTTTCTTCCGTTTTTTCTTCCGGAATTTCTGTTGTGATTTTAGCTGGTTTTTGTACACGTTTTCTAGGTTTTCTAACTTCGGCGCTTTTTTCTGTAACGGGCTCTGGGTTTTGTTCAGGCGTTATTACCGAAGTTACTACGGTAGGGTCGGCGGCTTGTTTATCTAGAATTTGATAAACCAAATCTAATTTTTTTAACGAACGGTATTTTGGGACCTTTAGTTTTTTGGCAATCTCCTGTAAATCAGTGAGTTTTTTCTCCTTTAATTGTGAAATTTCAAACATTTATGTTTAATTGAATAAGAATGTTTAGTATAATTACTAGTTAGTATAATTTTAGATATTATTCTGAAAATGATTTCTTTAACTTTGAGGAATAACAACCTGCAAGTGTGGTTGTTGTGAATCATTAGTGCAATTATACAACTTATTTTAATTTTTAGCACTAATTTTACAAAAGAAACTGTTATTTTTGCTATCAAGTTTTTTAATAATTATATGTTACAGCGTATACAAACTATATATCTTTTATTAGCGGCAGCGGTGTCTGGCGGACTCATATTTGTATTTGAATTATGGGAAACAGCTGCGGGATTAAAGGTGTTTGCTAGCGATAACGAGTATATATTTGCTGTGTTTTTAGCCTCAGCATTATTATCAATCTTATCTGTATTAAGGTACAAAAACAGAAAGTCTCAGTTTATTTTGGGACGACTAAACATAATATTAAACTTTTTTTTATTAGGCTTTTTTGTATATCAATCTCTAAGCGTATCTGGAGAAACGGCGGTTTCAGAGAAAGGTATTGGGATGTTTCTTCCTATTGTTTCTATCGTGTTTTTGGCATTAGCCAATAAGGCCATCAAGAAGGATGAAGATCTTGTAAAATCTGTAGATCGATTACGCTAAACCTAACATCGTAGTAGTATGAGTGCGTTAAAACCCAAAGTGAAAGCTTTGGGTTTTTTTATTAAGATATACGCTGTTTTGCGCCTATGATAAGTTTTTAAAGCTTTTTAAACTTGAATCTTGTAAACAAAAAAAAGCCTAGACAATAATAATCTAGACTTTTTGTTTTTAACGATAAAGATCGCTTATTTTATTTCAACAAGTTCTAGATCGAAAGTTAAATCGTGACCAGCTAATGGGTGGTTGGCGTCTACAATAATAGAGTCCTCTTTAACTTCAGCAACGCGAAATTGCACTTCTCTGCCTTGCTCATCTTTAGAGGCTAAACCCATGCCTACTTCTGGAGCCATATCTTGCGGAAGCTGTTCTTTTTTTACTTCGTACATTAAGTCTTCTTGAACATCGCCATAAGCCTCTGCACAAGGAATGTTAATTGTTTTTTTCTCGTTTAATTCCATGTCAATAATACCTTTTTCAAAACCAGGAATAAGCATACCTTGACCTAAGGTAACCTCTAGCGGCTCTCTTTCTAGTGAGCTGTCAAAAACTTGACCATTGCTTAATTTTCCTGTGTAATGAACTCTTACGGTATCATTTTCTTTTACTTGACTCATAAATAATAGGTTTACTTTTTTATAATTGTTGCAAAATTAAGCATTATAAACCAAAATCATCAATTTTTTTTATTTTGGGCGTACGGCTGCTTGTTGGCAGGCTACCACAATTCCGCGCTTGTGCCTCGCTGTGGGATTTCTGTTACAAATCCCTAACACGCTTCATAGTTAAAGGCCGGCTAACTGTTTTTGAAACCGGAGTGATTGTTGGGACTATATCGAATTGGAGGGACTTGGGTGTCTCACCGGAAATTCTATGACCTCTAAATTATCAATTTTTTTACCATCAATAGTAAAGCGCAACATGGTTCGTACTTTATGAAAGCCGTGTTTCCCAACAGCACCGGGATTCATGTGAATCAAATTTAGCTTTTTGTCTGGCATTACTTTTAAAATGTGCGAATGCCCACAGATAAAAAGTCTAGGCGGATTTCTTTGTATTTCATCACGAATTCTAACGTGATAAGCCTTGGGGTAACCACCAATATGAGTGATCCAAACATCAACATCTTCACATCTAAAACGCTGGTGTTCTGGAAATTCTAAACGCGCTTTCTCGTCGTCAATATTCCCGTAAACAGCACGTAAAGGTTTTAAGCTTTTAATGGCATCGGTTACTTTTAAATCGCCAATATCTCCAGCATGCCAAACCTCGTCGGCTTGTTTTACATATTTTAATATGTCGTTATCAACATAGCTATGCGTATCGGAAAGTAAAAGTATTTTTTTCATGAATTTAATCGGTTGTCTCGAATGGCGAAGGTATTCATATTTGTTTTTATTTTACAACGAATTTTAAACAGGTTTTATACCTTTAACAAAACGCCCAGTTAAACCCGTGTTTAAATTAAACCAACCAAATTTGGCAATAGCTTCGGTATTTTAAACGCCCCACGATTTCGTAAAGGTATCTAGAGTTATCTTGGTCTCATTTCATTTTAAATGAGAATCGAACTTCGTTAGCGTAACAAATCTGTTTATCTTTGTAAATCATTGGTAATTTTTTTTAATAAAGATATAATACAATTTGCGATATTTTTTAGAGCTTTCTTATAACGGTGCTGCATATCATGGTTGGCAAAAACAACCCAATGCCATCTCTGTTCAAGAAGTCTTAGAGGCGGCCTTATCTACTATATTGAATGAGCCCATCTCTATTGTAGGGGCAGGACGTACCGATCGCGGTGTGCATGCCTTGCAAATGTTTGTTCATTTTAATTTTAAACAGGAATTGGATGTCGATAATTTGCCTTTTAAGCTCAATTCGTTTTTGCCAAAAGATATCGCTGTGCATGATGTATTTAAGGTAAAAGACCATGTGCACGCGCGTTTTAATGCTTTAAACAGAACGTATTTATACCGCATAGCATTGCATAAAAATGTGTTTACTTTCAACAACACTTTTTTTGTGAAGCAAAATTTAGATGTTGAAAAAATGAATGAAGCTTCAAAAATCTTATTAGATTATAAAGATTTTCAATGCTTTTCGAAAAGTAATACCGATGTAAAAACGTATAATTGTACTATCATGATGGCGGCTTGGGTTCTTAAAAACAACGAGTTGCATTTTACAATTAAAGCCGATAGGTTTTTGCGTAATATGGTTCGGGCTATTGTTGGAACACTGGTTAATATTGGTTTAGGTAAATTAGAGGTTCGAGATTTACACCATATTATTAAATCTAAGAATAGGAGTGAAGCTGGTTTTTCTGTTCCGGCACAGGGCTTATATCTAACTAAAATTGAATATCCAGAGGATATAAAACTATAAATGAAAAAAAAGAGAGAAAATGTTTTTGACTTTAAGCTGTTTGCACGTCTTTTTAAGTATATAAAACCTTATAAAGTGGTGTTTTTTTGGCTGTTATTTATGGTGCTGCTATTAGCCGTTTTAAGTGCGGCCACACCCAAAATTACCGAATATGCCATAGATGATAGCATTGCTGGTGAGAACCCAGATAAGTTCCTGTTTTACATATTGATTATGTTAGGGGTTTTAATTCTTCAAACACTTTTCCAGTTACTATTTATTTATTATGCGGCCTGGCTTGGGCAAAATCTAGTTATGGATGTGCGTGTAAAATTATTTGACCATTTATTGCGTTTTAAAATGAAGTATTTTGACAATTCTTCGGTTGGCGTCTTAATTACGCGCTCGGTCTCTGATATGGAACGTATTGCCGATATATTTGGTCAGGGGTTATTTATGATTTTTAGAGACTTACTCACCATGATTGTCGTCTTTGGATTCATGCTTTATACCGATATTAAACTGAGTTTAATTGTATTTATCATGCTTCCCATCCTGTTGTACGCCACGCATGTGTTCCATAAGTACATGAAAATTGCCTTTAAAGAAATTAGAAATGAGGTGTCTAACTTAAACTCATTTGTGCAAGAACGTTTAACGGGTATGAAAATATTGCAGCTGTTTACCCGCGAAGCCACCGAATACGAAAAATTTAAAGTTATTAACGAGCGCCATAAAAAAGGCTGGTTAAAAACCGTATGGTACAACTCCATATTTTTTCCTATTGCAGACTTCTCTGGTTCGGTAACTATTGGTTTGGTCGCTTGGTATGGAGGATTTAACGTGATTCTAGAAAATAGCGGTGTAACTCAGGGCTCTTTAATTGCCTTTATTATGTACATTCCTATTCTGTTTAGACCCTTAAAGCAGATGGCCGACAAGTTTAACACTTTACAAATGGGTATGGTTGCAGCCAAGCGTGTGTTCGATGTGATAGATACAACCTCTCAGATTGATGATACAGGCACGCATGTTGCCAATTCTTTTAAGGGTGATATCGCTTTTAAGAATGTTTGGTTTAGTTATGTTGAAGACGAAATGGTTTTAAAAGGTGTTTCTTTTTATGTTAAGGCGGGACAAACGGTCGCTATTGTAGGGACAACTGGAGCGGGCAAATCGACTATTATAAATTTATTAAATCGTTTTTACGAAATTAATGAAGGTCTAATTACAATAGATAACAAAGATATTAAAGAAGTCACACTGCAGTCTTTACGATCGCAAATAGCTATAGTTTTGCAAGATGTGTTTTTATTTGCCGATACTATTTTAAATAATATTACCCTTAATAATCCTGAAATTACCGAAGCGCGGGTACAACAAGCGGCAAAAGATATTGGAATACACGAGTTTATTATGTCTTTACCAAATGGGTATCATTACAATGTTAAAGAGCGTGGTGCCATGTTATCCTCTGGGCAACGTCAGCTCATTGCTTTTTTACGCGCCTATGTTACTAATCCGAGTATATTGGTGCTAGATGAAGCGACCTCATCGGTCGATTCGTATTCTGAGCAACTCATACAAAACGCCACCGATAAAATTACTAAAGGGCGTACCTCAATTGTAATTGCCCACCGTTTAGCCACCATAAAGAAAGCCGATAAAATTATTGTTATGGATGCTGGTAAGATTGTAGAGCAAGGTACGCATACTGAGTTACTTCAAAAAGAAAAGGGGTATTATAGAAACCTATACGAAGTCCAATTTTTAAAGGAGGAAGTGGTTTAGTGACGCTCTGGCCGGATATAAATTAGAATTAAGATTTCAAAATTAGTTCTTTAATGCTTGACAGATTTACTGGCTTCACTTTAAATTATTTAAACCGCAAACTTATTATATCTGGTTGATAAATGCTGTGAACATGAAATAGCATTATCTAAAGTAGTATTAAGCTAAATCCTTTTTAATAATTGCGCTAAGATGGTCTATGTTATTGTAAGCAACAAATTCACCATCTTTAAAATAAGAGATTTGTCCAGTTTCTTCGCTTAGAGCAAGCGCCAAAGCATCCGTTTTTTCGGTGACACCAATAGCAGCACGATGCCTTAAGCCAAAGCGTTTGGGTATGTTTTTTTCATTATTAACTGGCAAGATAACTCGCGTTGCTTTTACAATATTATTACTTATTATAATAGCGCCATCGTGCAACGGACTGTTTTTAAAGAAAATGCTTTCAATTATTGGTTGGGTGACTTTAATATTCATCTCATCGCCTGTTACGGCTAAAAAATCCAGATTGTTATTGCGTTCAAACACTATTAGGGCGCCAGTTTTAGTAGAGGCCATTTTAAGGCAAGCCGATAAAATAACATCCACATTGGTTTGGCTTCCCGTTTCGTTTCGTACAAAGCTAAATTGCTCTAAAAATTTCCGACGCCTACTAAAATTTGTAGAGCCAACCATTAGTAAGAATTTTCTAATTTCTGGCTGAAACACGACTATTAAAGCAATAATTCCCACCTTCATAAAACCACCAAAAATACTACTTAGCAGTTCCATATTTAAGAAGTCTGTTAACCTCCAAACTAAATAAATAATAATAATACCTATAAATATATTTATGGCCACAGTACCTTTTACAAGTTTGTAAACATAGTAGAGTAGTGTGGCCACTAGAATGACATCGATAAAATCGACTATTGTAAAATTTAAAAGCTCGCTAAAAATATCCAAAGGCGTTGGTTTTTTGTAAATTTAGTAAAAAGGAAACTTAATATATAAACTCATTTTCTGAAACTTTTAATTTTTGCTTACTTTTAAAAAGTTGATGCTTATAATAGATATAGTCTTGAAAACTTAGCGCGCTATTAAAGCTTAAATATACGGTTGCATTTTCAATGGTAACCTCATTTAAATCTGTGATAAAATTTGCTTTATCGGTGGTTTTCAATAATAAATCCTGTTGCTGTATCGCTATGTTTTTATTGGTATCAAAATGAACTTCTATAATTGATTTTTGGGAGGCTAACTTAGCATTTTTAGTAAAAAAATCGGGTAACGATCTCTCATGATAAACCACATTTGTAAACTCAACAAAACCTAAGTTTTTTATGCTGGTATCGTGGCAGGTGAAATAATTTTTAGCCGCTTCATTTTTATGGCTAGAGGAGCGTTTTTTTTCTTGAATGAATTTAATATGAGGAATAGCCTGTTTTAAACTTAAGCGTTTATCCACGTTTACCAACCAATTTGTGGTAACAATTAAATTTTTTCGGTTGAGATCGACGCTGTCTTTTTGGGTCACATCATAAAATAAATAAGCGGGCGAAACATCAAAAATCTCGGTGATTTCAGATTGACTTATTTCGGGTAACTGAATGATTTTATCGCTTCCGCAGGAAAAAAATAAAAGACTTATAAGTAAAACGATATACTGTTTCATTTTTTATTGGCTTAACTGTTCTACTAATGTAATACTCTCAAGCGCCTCTTTAACGTCGTGTACGCGTAAAATAGAAGCCCCTTTTTGTAACGCAATGGTGTTTAAAACGCTGGTACCATTTAATGCTTCGTTCGCTGTGATTCCTAAAGTTTTATAAATCATCGATTTTCTAGAAATCCCAACAAGCAAGGGCTTGTCTAGCATTTTAAAAAGCTCTAGTTCATTTAATATTTCGAAATTTTGTTCCCTGTTTTTGGCAAAACCAAAGCCAGGATCTACAATCATATCGATAATGCCCAATTGTTTTGCAGCGGCCATACGCTCAGAAAAATAAAACAAAATATCTCTAATAATATTATCGTATTGGGTTTGCTGTTGCATAGTTTGTGGCGTGCCACGCATATGCATCATAATATACGGTACGTTTAATTGGGCAATGGTGGGTAGCATGTTGTCGTCTAATTTCCCTGCCGAAATATCATTAATCATGCAAGCACCGGCGTCTACACAAGATTTCGCCACGGTACTTCTAAACGTATCAATGGAGAGCAGTGTTTCTGGAAATTCATTTAAAATCAGATTAACAATAGGTATAATTCTTTTTAATTCGTCGATTTCGCTCACAAAATTGGCGTTTGGTCGCGAGCTATAGGCACCAATATCTATAAAAGTAGCACCCTCATCAAGCATTTTTTCAGTCTGATTTAAAATGTCTTTTTCGTTTTTGTACTGGCCACCATCGTAAAACGAATCGGGGGTAACATTTAATATACCCATTACTTTTGGCGATGATAAATCAATAAGTTTTCCTTTGCAATTTATAGTCATTGTTGTAAGACAGCGTTTAGGTTATAAAATTCAAAGTTATAACTAAAACTGCAGCTTTTTTAATTCATTTTAAAAGTTTGAAGCTTGAATTTTGAACTTTGAACAATTTAATCGAAATTTACACAAAATTGATTTTTATAGATGCAAGATACCTCAAAACAATACGACGCTGTAATAGATAGGTGTAAAAGTTTATTTGTAAAAAAAATGGCCGATTACGGAAGTGCATGGCGTATATTGCGTTTACCATCATTAACCGATCAAATTTTCATTAAAGCCCAACGCATTAGAAGTCTGCAGCAAAATGAGCTAAGAAAGGTAGACGAAGGCGAAGTAAGCGAATTTATGGCCATTGTAAATTATGGTATTATGGCGCTAATTCAATTAGAAAGGGGTGTGGTAGACCAACCAGATTTAACTACAGAAGAGGCTATAGAATTATACACACAACAAGCTGCCATTGCAAAACAACTTATGGAAGATAAAAACCACGATTACGGCGAAGCTTGGCGAGATATGCGCGTAAGCAGCCTCACCGATTTAATTTTGCAAAAAATTTTACGGGTTAAAACCATCGAGAATAATAAAGGTACTACCTTGGTGAGTGAAGGGGTAGATGCCAATTATCAAGATATGGTAAACTATGCGGTTTTCGCTTTAATTCATTTAAATGAAGACTAACACGTCATCTCAAAAGTATTGTTTAAGACATATTATTAACATTTAATTAAAAAGCACTTCTGTTTTAACAGCAAAAAATCATGAAACATCCATAATTAAAACTTGATGCTCAAGGAAAAGATAACATGGATGTCGCAGGTTGCCGATGTAAACACAATAATTAAAAACACATGAAAATACTAGTAGCAATAAGTAGAATATTTGTTGGCGTTTTATTTATCCTCTCAGGCTTAGTTAAACTAAACGACCCATTGGGCTTTTCGTATAAATTAGAAGAGTATTTTGGTGCCGATGTTTTAAACCTGGAGTTTTTAATACCCTATGCCTTGGGTATCTCCATAATCGTTCTGGTTTACGAGGTGATTTTAGGTGTTTTCTTGCTCATTGGATACAAGCCTAAATTTACAGTTTGGAGTTTGTTATTAATGATTGTGTTTTTCACTTTCTTAACCTTTTATTCGGCCTATTTTGATAAGGTAAAAGATTGCGGTTGTTTTGGTGATGCTTTAAAATTATCGCCTTGGGGAAGTTTTATAAAAGATATTGTTTTACTAGTTTTTATTCTTGTATTATTTGTAGGATTAAAACATATAAAACCGGTATTTAGCAAATTAACAACCACAATAATTGCGCTACTGGGTTTTATATTCAGTTTATGGTTTGGCTATCACGTGCTTATGCATTTACCAGTTATAGATTTTAGAGCATATAAAATAGGGAATAATATTGCAGAGGGTATGACGGTACCAGAAGACGCCCCAAAAGCCGTACAAGAATTTACCTGGGTATTTAATATTAATGGCGAGGAGAAAGAGATTATAACCGATGGTAGCTATCCAAACGTCGATGGAGACTATGTAAGTGTAGAAACGCGTGTAATACGAGAAGGCTACCAACCACCAGTAGTTGATTTTTCAATTGAATCGGACTCTGAAGATTTAACCGACTATTACTTAAGTCAAGAAAACCTCATTGTGGTAGTGTCTTATAATTTAGATAAAATTGAAAAAGAAGGCGCTTTAAAATTAAAAGCCATGAGCGAAGAGGCTCTAGATAAAGGTTATACCGTAATTGGTTTATCGGCCTCTGGTCAAGAGTCTAAAGCGCGTATTAATGAGGCTTATAACTTAGATATAAACTGGTATATTTGCGACGAGAAAGCTTTGCAAACCGTAGTTCGCGCCAATCCTGGAATTTTAGAATTGAATAAAGGGACTATAATGCAAAAATTACACTGGAATGATTTGGAAGACTTAAAGCTTACCAAACAAGCGCCTAAGCCCGAAGCAAAAAAAGCTGAGGAAAACATCGCTTATTTTATAAATCAAAAACCTTCAACAAAAGCAGAAGTAGAAGCCTTAGATTCCGCAACAATTGATAGTGTTAACGTTATTAAAACCGCAGAAGCTCTCAAGGCGTATAACATGGAAAATGCCACTCATTATACTGGGATTATTGAAGTAATATTAAAAAAAGAGTAACACATAATTATAAAAACGGCTTTAATTTTTTGGTAGCCGTAATTAACTATTCAAATAAATACAATGAAAAAAATAAACTATTTAGCACTGTTATTATTTACTGTTTTTAGCTGTAAAACCGAAGTTTCTAAACAATTTTCAGAAGAGGCTTTAAACGACAGCTTAATTACCTTAAACGGAGAAAGGATTAGCTTTAAAGATATTTTAAAAAGCCACGAGGGCAAAACAGTACTTATTGATGTTTGGGCCTCCTGGTGTAAAGATTGTATTGAAGGCATGCCAAAAGTAGAAGCCTTACAAGCCGAATTTACAGAAGTGGCTTATGTGTTTTTATCTCTAGATAAAAGTGAAGACTCTTGGAAAAAGGGTATTGAAAAATACGATGTAAAAGGCGCACATTATTTTATGGCCTCTGGTAAGAAAAGCCCATTAGGTAGTTTTATAAATATCGATTGGATTCCAAGATACATGGTTTTAGATAAGGCTGGGAATATTGTTTTATTTAAAGCTATTGAAGCCGATGATCCTAAGTTAATTGAAGCACTAAAAAAGTAATATTTTAAGTTTAGAGGACATAAAATATTTTAAAAAACATGTTATGAGAAAACAAATAGTTGCAGGAAACTGGAAAATGAATAACGATTTAGCCGAATCTAAAAAACTGGCTAAGCAAGTTGTTAAAAAGATAAAAAAAGGAAAAATTAAAGACACCAAGGTTATTATTGCACCTACATTTGTGAGTTTAGCAAGTGCTGTAAAAGCCACCAAAAAGTCGAAAGTAAAAGTGGCAGCACAAAATATGCATTTCGAGGAAAGTGGTGCGTTTACGGGTGAGGTATCAGCAAAAATGCTCAAGTCTGTTGGTGTAAAAACCGTGATTTTAGGACACTCAGAGCGCAGAGCATATTTTGGCGAAACCGATGCCATTCTAGCCAAAAAAGTAGATGCTGCTTTGGCACATAAAATGACTGTTATTTTCTGCTTTGGAGAAGTTCTAGCCGACAGGAAATCTGGTAAACAAGAAGCGGTAGTAGAACAACAAATTAAAAACGCTTTGTTTCATTTAGAAGGGACAGCGTTTAAAAATATCATTCTAGCTTACGAGCCTGTTTGGGCTATTGGCACTGGCGAAACGGCTAGTCCAGAACAAGCGCAAGAGATGCATGCCTTTATTAGAACCACTATCAAAGAAAAATATGGCGACGAGGTGGCAAACAGCATCTCCATACTTTATGGTGGCAGCTGTAAACCCTCAAATGCCAAAGAGATTTTTTCAAAACCAGACGTAGATGGTGGCTTAATTGGTGGAGCAGCGCTTAATGCCAACGACTTTTACGCTATTATAAATTCATTTTAAAATATTTGTTGTATATCCGTTTTTTATCATAAACGTAAAAAATCTGTGATTATCTGTGTAATCTGCGGGAAATAAATAGTAGCGCTTTATAGAATTGTCCCGCAGATAGCGCTGATTTACGCAAAAAAAAATATGTAAGTGCCACCATATTTCAAAACCAGACGTAGATGGTGGCTTAATTGGTGGAGCAGCGCTTAATGCCAACGACTTTTACGCGATTATAAATTCATTTTAAAATATTTGTTGTATATCCGTTTTTTATCATAATCGTAAAAAATCTGCTATTATCTGTGTAATCTGCGGGAAACAAATAGTAGCGCTTTATAGAATTGTCCCGCAGATAGCGCTGATTTACGCAGAAAAAAAAGATGTAAGTGCCACCATATTATAATAATTTATGGATTTATGATACTTTACGGATAATCAAAAAATATTTTTAGGCGTTATCTCAACAAAAGTTTGGGGTCGCGCTTATCAGCTAAAAATTAATAATAAAATCAATGTCCAATACCGTTTATATAGGTTATAATTTTAAAGTAGCCCCCTTACAACCAGCAACCGAAATTCTTATTGCAGAACTGGGTCAAGCAGGTTTTGAAAGTTTTGTAGAAACTGATGATGGTGTTACCGCTTACATTCAAAAAGAGGAGTGGCACAGTAGTATTCTTGACGATATTTATATTTTAAATTCAGGTGAGTTTAAAATTACTTACGATTTTAATGAGATAGAACAAGTTAATTGGAACGCGGAATGGGAAAAAAATTTCAAACCCATCATTGTCGATAATTTAGTTTCGGTACGTGCACCATTTCACGAAAAACCAGATACATCCTACGACATCGTTATAGAGCCAAAAATGAGTTTTGGTACGGGCCATCATGAAACTACCCACATGATGATTCAACACATCTTAAAAAACGATTTTAAAGACAAGTCGGTTTTAGATATGGGTTGTGGTACTGGAGTGCTAGCCATTTTGGCTGAAATGAAAGGCGCCAAACCTATTGAGGCTGTAGATTACGACAATTGGTGTTATTTAAATAGCTTAGAAAATACAGAACGCAACAATTGCAAGCATATTACCGTGATAGAAGGCGATGCCTCTGTTTTAAAAAACAAGAAGTACGATGTGATTATTGCCAATATTAATCGCAATATTCTATTGCAAGATATGGCCACCTACGCTTCTTGTTTGAATGAAAACGGGGAGCTGTATTTAAGCGGATTTTATAATGATGATATCCCTACTATTATGGCAACATGTGAAAAGTATTTGTTAAAATTTGAAGAAAAACTCGAAAGAAACCAGTGGGTATCGTTAAAATTTATAAATTAGTAACAATTTTAGACAACCATGCAGTATTTTTTGCTGAAAAAATTGCAAGATTATAGGGATTATGGATATTAAGGAAAAAACACTAGAAAAACTACTGTTAAAAGAAGAGGTAGTTACTCAAAATGAAATTGTATTGTTTAATGACGATGTAAACACCTTCGATCATGTTATAGATACACTTATAGCCGTTTGTGAGCACACACCAGAGCAAGCCGAACAATGTGCCATTCTGGTGCATTACAAGGGCAAATGTACCGTAAAAACAGGGGTGTACGACGATTTAAAACCGCGTTGCTCCATGCTGCTCGAGGCGGGTTTAAGTGCCGAAATTGTATAATAAAAAAGCTCCAAAATAAAATTGGAGCTTTTTTATTTTATTTACCCATTCTGCCTACCGCGCAACTTACAAAAGATTTTGCTTTTGTGGTTAAAGCGTTTTTATCTCCCGCAACAGGATAGCCCAGTTTAGTTAACAAGCTTGTAACCGTTTCTAGTTCTGCTTCCGTACTGTGATTAAACGACACCGAATTGCTAGCGTTGTCAACCTTAACATCAGATATTTCTGTTAATTCATTTAGTCTGGTTACAATCGTATTGGCGCAACCGCCACATTTTAAGTTTTGTATTTCTAAAGTTGTATTCATATTATTATAAATTATTAATGGTGGTGTTGTAGTCTTTCCGCGATAGCGAAACCCCAGCGCAAAATAAGAAACTTAAATTAATTTGATGGGTAACTTTGGTTACATTAAGCTGGTCTCTTTATAGACAATATAAACGGCCATAATTAATGTAAAAAAGCCGAAGCCTTTTTTTAGTTTCTTACCGCTTATAAATTTAGATAGATAAACGCCCAGTATGATACCAAGAATGGAAGTGATTGTAAATGACAGCAAAAATAGCCATTCAATTTGTAAAGTTTGTACGTCGCCTGTAAAACCAATTAAAGAGTTAATCGAGACTATAACTAATGAGGTGCCTACTGCTTTTTTCATGGGAATATTGGCCCACAGCACAAGGGCTGGCACGTATAAGAATCCGCCTCCAGCACCTATTAATCCCGTAATGGTGCCAATAATTAAACCTTGAATAAAGGTTTTGTAATAGGCTTGTTTTGTGCCAATCGCATCTGTCTTTTTTTGGTTTTTAATCATTAAAACCGAAGCGAACAGCATAATTATGGCAAAAAATACCATGATGGCCATGCCTTTTGTTAAGGTATAAGCGCCAAAATTTAAAATGGTGTCTGGAATCCCTGGAACTAAATACCTACGTGATAAGTACACGGCTAAAAAAGAGGGAAATGAAAAAGCTAAACCGGTTTTAAAATCGACTAAGCCTTCTTTAAATTTTTGATAGGTACCCACCATAGAGGTGGTGCCTACAACAAATAAGGAATAAGCAGTAGCTAAAACAGGATTATAGCCCAGTAAATACACCAATAAGGGCACGGTAAGTATAGAACCACCACCGCCAATAAGGCCCATAACGAGACCAACAATTAAAGCTCCTACATATCCTATTATTTGTATGGTTTCCATTTAATGTGGCAATTTATCTTTTAAAACACCATAAATAAAGGTGCCTACTAGAGCTGCCAATATTACAATAAGTATGCTGTATACGCCTGTACCTAATAAAACATACATGGGGCCAGGGCAGGCGCCCACAAGAGCCCAGCCTAAGCCAAAAAGCGTACCACCAGCTAGGTACCTGCTAAAGCCATTTTCTTTTTTAGGCACAAAAATTTTATCGCCTTTATGGTTTTTTATAAGACCTCTTTTCGCCAGTTGTGTAAACCCGAGGCCTACGGCAATGGCTGTGCCTATAATGCCGTACATGTGGAAGGATTGAAACCTAAACATTTCGTAGATGCGGTACCACGAAATGGCTTCAGATTTTATGAGAACGATACCAAAAAAGATACCGATGAATAAGAATTTTAGAAATTTCATAATTAAAAAATTAGGGGCAAAATGAAGTTCGCCATAATTAATCCGCCAATAAAGAAACCTATAACTGCAATAAGTGATGGTTTTTGTAAACTGCTTAATCCAGAGATGGCATGTCCAGAGGTACAGCCGCCGGCATAACGTGTGCCAAACCCTACAAGTAAGCCACCAATTATTAAAAGGCTTCCATTTTTTAGGTTGAGGTTTTCTAAACTAAATAGCTCATGAGGGACATATCTAGCTCCAGCATTTTCAAATCCCATGCCTTCCAGTTCTTTAATGGTTGTGGGATTTAAATTGGATATCGCCTCGTTAGATAAATACTGCGTTGCTATATAGCCGCCAATTATAGCCCCTAAAACCACGACTAAATTCCAAATTTGAGTTTTCCAATTAAATTTAAAAAAATCTGAAAATTTTCCAGCACCGCCAATGGAGCATAAAGTTCTTAGGTTAGACGACATACCAAACGATTTACCAAAGTAGAGTAGTAGTGCCATAACTACCGCCATTAACGGGCCAGATACATACCAAGGCCACGGATTTAATAGGTGTTCCATAGATTTTATTAATTTGAATGCAAAGATAAATGGCTTGAGACTTTATTATTATAAAACTTCAATCTTATTTCGGCTAAGCTTAATTTTATTTTCGTTTTCTAATTGCTTAAGTAGTCTGGAAATAACAACCCGCGAGGTATTAAAATCTTCTGCAATATCGAGATGTTTTACAATTATTGATTTCGAATTGTTAATTAGCGTTTTATTAATTAAGTACTTGTACAAGCGCTCGTCCATTCTGGTAAATGCGAGATCGTCTATGGTTTCCAGCATTTCGTTAAAACGTGTTTGGTAACTTTCTAAAATAAAACTTCGCCAGCTTTCGTTGTTATGAAACCACTGTTGCATGAGCTGTACAGGAATCATGACAAGCGTAGAGTCTTTCTCGGCAACGGCGCGTACCTTGCTTTTGGAGGTGCCCATACAACAGGTAAGCGACATGGCACAGGTTTCGCCAGATTCTAGAAAATAAATAAGCAGGTCTTTACCTTCGTTATCTTCTCGAAGCACTTTAACACTGCCACTTAAAAGAAGTGGGATGTATTCTAGGGGCTGCCCAATATCTATAATAATATCATCTTTTTTAAACGATTTAAAAACGCCAGAGGCGATAATTTGTTCAATGAGTTGCTCGTCTAAAAGCTGATTAAATTTTTGATGTAATAGTTCTTTAGCCATGCTCAAAAGTAATGAATTACAAATTTGTATAAAAATTTGGTTTTGTTTTAAAAATAATATTATATTTGCACTCACAAAATTGGCCTCGTGGCGCAACTGAATAGCGCACTTGATTACGGCTCAAGAGGTTACAGGTTTGAATCCTGTCGAGGTCACAAAAAAACCAGTATTTTAAATGCTGGTTTTTTTATTTTTAAAGCTTTTAACTGATTTATTTTAAGATGATTTTTCGTAACGTCGAACCATACGATGTTTCTAACAAAACGACATAAACACCTGCAGACATTCGAGAAATGTTAAAGGGTATATTGTATTCTAGTTCGCCCCGAGCTTTTTCATGAGCAATCATAACATTATTTGCGAAGCTAAAAACTTTGATACTAATATTTCCTTTTTCAGAAAGCTTTACTTTTGCTGTAAATTTACCATTATTAGGATTAGGATAAATTAAAAAATCTTCGATCAATATATTTCCATCTTCAGTATCTTTTTCTTCAACAGTAGGGTCTTTTGCAAGTACCATTATTTTTTTAGTTTGCATATCGATACAAGATCCTTTTTTGGTAATGATACCTATTTCGTATTCCCCTGGGGTATCAAATACGATTTCAGCTTCATCTTCATTTTCAATGATAATTTTGGCTTCATTAGGGATAATCCATTCTAAACTATCTGGAATAGGATAACTAATATCAACTAAAACAAGTGTTTCATCTACATAAATTTGAGACGATACGGCAAATTCTGCACTAATTTCTTGGTCGCTCACATCAACAAAAATCGAATCACTTTCAGAACAACCAGCTTGAGTACTTACGGTAAGGGTATAGGTTCCTTTTTCACCTATAACAATTGAAGGGTCATTACTTGAAAAACCGTTATCTGAAGTCCAATTGTAACGAGCATTGGGGTTTTCTACTGTGCCGTCAATCCTTAGGTTTTGATCTTTACAAAGCACTTGGTCGGCGCCTAAATCCACTACAATAGGCAGCGGATTTTCTAGGGTATAAGTTCTGGTTAACGGTTCTTCTAGGCCAGTAACGGTGACTTGGTACTCACCTGCCGCTAAATTATTAATTGTACTCGTTGTGGCACCAGTACTCCAACTGTAGGTAAAATTACCATTGCCTTTATTTACTAAAAGGCTAATACTGCCGTCTGTATTACCAGCGCAGGTCGGATTGCTTAGGGTTTCTTCAATAATATCAGGTTGTGTGATTTTATAAACCTGTGTAAGAGAACATGAGTTAGCATCGGTAATTGTTACTTGATACACATCCGGCATTAAATTAGAAATAGTCGCTTGACTACTGATGATGGTATTATCTGAAAGCCTTGTCCATTCAAAATTATAAGCAGGTGTACCACCAGTAACCTTTAAACTAATACTACCATTATTTGCACCGTAATCTGAAACATTCGTGAGTATAACCTCTTGGATATTTAAAGGATTAGCGGGGGCTTGAATAGTGACGTCTAGTTGTGCAGAACAATTATTATTATCAACAACTAGAAAAAAGTAATCGCCAGCAGGTAAATTAGAGATGTTTTTAGTGGTCTCTTTTCCATTCCAATAATATTTATATGGCGCTGTGCCCCCTGAAATAGCAACGTTAATATTTCCAGTAGATGCTCCACTACAAAGCACATCGGTTTTATTAATTAATTCGACCTTTAAAGTATCGGGCTGTTTAATCTCAATGCTTGTTGTAGTTTTATAAACGTTATTAGAATCGGTTACCACAGCATAATAGATACCAACGCTTAAATTACTTAAAAACGCACTAGTTTCACTAAGTTCTCTAGCTGATCCATTCAGCAATTGAAACCATTGGTAGGTGTAATTGGGTGCGCCTCCGGATACATTTACTACAATTTCAGCAAAATCATCACCCTCACAATCTAAAAACACCGTCTGTTCAAGACTTACTGTTAGTTCACTAGGCTCGGTAATATTAAACGTTTTAGAGGTTTGGCAATTATTAGCATCGGTAACCGTTAAGGTATAAAATCCTTGGCTTAGGGTATTAATATCTTTAACTGCTGCCGTATAGTTATTTGGTCCTGTCCAACTGTAAGTATATGGTGGATTACCACCGCTTACAGAGGTGTTTATCGCACCATCCGTTTTACCAAACTCTGAAATATGAAGTACCAAATCTTCCTGAATAACTATTTGCGGTGCGTTATCTACAACAGCATTAGGGATAATAAACTCACAATTATTAGCATCAAACACCGAAACGGAGTAACTTCCAGAAGTTAAATTTGCAAAAGTATTACTACCTTGCTTATCCAAGCTACTATTCAAACTATAGGTATAAGGTGCGGTGCCACCAGTAGGGTTTATTATAATTTGGCCGTTGTTGCCATCAGTGCAACTCACAGGGACAGTTGTTTGTGTTGCAAATAAAGCGTCTGTGGGTTCTGAAACAAAAACGCTACTGCTAACAGCTGGACTTCCAGAAGCATCTGTTAAGCTTAGTGTATAAGTACCTGTTGCAAGTCCTGTAGTTTCGGCTTGGTTAGGCGCGGTAAATGTTGGATCACCAACTTTAGTCCAGGTAAAAATAAAAGGCGGCGTTCCAGTTATTTCGGCTTTAATACTACCTGTTGCAGTTGCCTTGCAAAGCGCAGGTGTCGCGTTTAGGGAAACGATACCCAATGGGCCAGGTTCATTTATAAAAATGGGCCCAAAATTTTGAGTACATAAATTGGCATCTGTGACGGTAAGCGAATAATCTCCTGTACTAAGTCCTGTGGGGTTTTGTTGATTAGATGTATATCCGTTTGGGCCCAACCAACTAAAAGTATAGGGTGCTGTGCCACCTGATACCGTTATTTCTATAGCCCCGTCTGATCCCCCATTAGTGGTTACATCTTGTTTAGAATTGGGTACTTCAGAAATTGTTATGGCATCAGGTTCTTCAATAAAAATGTTATTAAGCGGTTGCGATGCGCAGCCATTTTCATTTCTAACGGTTATGGTGTAGCTGCCTGCGCTTAGATTGCTAATGGTATGGTTTATTAAAGGCATCCAAACTGTTGGGCTATGGCCTAAGGTGTATTCATAAGTTGTTCCTCCAGAGAGTGTGAGTACCATACTGCCGTCTGTACCTCCATTACAACTTGTTTTATTGGGATTAGCAGAATCGATTTTAACCAGAGCGGGTGAGGTCATGTTAATATTAATACGAGCCACGTTGGCATCAATTGCAAAATCGCTGTCTGAAACCCGCTTTGATGCGACGCGTAACACGTAGCTCCCTGTAGCGCTAATGTTGTTAAGGGTAACACTAGTATCGCTAGAATGCGTTATAGCTGTTGCTACACCATTAATAATCCACTGGTAACGGTATCTCGTACCAAAATCGCTAACAGGAATTGAAATGCTCCCAACGCCACCAATGCAGTCTATTTGATTAATTACAGGTGTACCTAAAGTTGGGATGGCATCTGTATTAACCACTAAATCAGGCGAGTTTTGTGAGCAGTTATTGTTATCGGTTACGATAATATTATAGGTGCCAGCAAAAAGGTTGTTATAGCTTAATGCGATACCTCCAGGGATGATGCTTTGTTGTTCGGTTTGTTGAATTACATCAAAGTTATTGGTAGCCGTGTTTAGTTTTCTCAAGGTATACGTGTAGGGCGGTTTTCCACCAGATATTTCTATGCTTAGGCTGCCGTTGTTGGTAGTTGTAGTAGAGGTATTTCCTGTGCTTGGGTTTGTAATAAGTAAGGGTTCTACAGCTGGTGAGACGGTATATTGTGCAAATGCACCTTCGCAAACTTCACCATTTACATTATAAACCCCTTTTACTTGAACAATTTGCTGGTTTGCGGTAGGTGGTATTTCTAATCTATGGTTTGCATGTTCTACTGGTTTCCAGATTGTGCCATTATCCGTACTATATTGGTAGGAATAAGAACCACTAGAATCTAAATTATTACCGCCAGAGGCTGTACCGTTTAATTGAAAAACAGCGGGATTGCCACATTTAGCATCTGTAAAAAAGTTGGGAGAGGTGGTGTTTAAAACCACTTGGGTTGGGCTTTGAATGGTGAAAAAGTCTGGAATTAATTCGCCACTTTTTACAACTACCAGATTTCCATTATATTTAACCTCTTGGTAAAGGATATAATATTCTCCCGCTTCTAATCCAGTATATTTACCACTAGACGTATTATCTGGATTAATATTTAGATAACCAAGACCGTATGGATTGTTAGCACTTTTTGGGCTAAACCTAGCTTCTGCGTAAGCTTGAGGCGGAAAAGGATTATCTGTAGTGCCTTGAAAGGCTACTTGAGGTGTTGCAGCATTTGTAGTATTTTTATATATAAAATAACGCATTTCATAACCATTGGCTTGATCTACATTTTTATCAAAAGTTAAGGTGACACTGCCATCATTAGAATTTATACAATTTGTATTTGTTGTAGCGGTTTTTCGGTGTTCGGGTGGGCAGCCGATTACATTATAATTAACTTGTCCTAAAAAGTTATTTTCATAACCCGTCCTAAAATCGATATTTCCCAAAGGTATTGTGCTCCCTATTTCATTTTGTAAATTTTCTAGTGTAAATTCTATGAGTCTTTTTTCTTGATATTTTTGTGGGAAATTTTTCCAAGAGCCATTGTTTAACCTATACTGCCAATTATAGCCATATTGCAGAACAATATTTTTAGTGTGGCATACTGAGTTAGATTTAGGCTGTTTTAGATGTAAGGTGTAAACATCTACAACTCCAATGCACCCGTTGAAATAGCCAGTTGTATTTATAGAGAAATCACTTTTATTGTAACTTATTGTTCTTTCTTTCGTACATGATTCAGGACTGTTTATTGATATTGACCAGCCTTCTAAATTAATATTTATGACGTCATTATCTGCCATATTAAAATCATAAAAGGAATAATCTGTAACCCAATTAGGAGTATGATTAGTTGTAAAAGCATTTGTACCTATAACTGTTGATGCATTCTTAATGTTATAGTTTAGATTACCTGCATGTCCTCCAAATGGTAAAGTGCTGGAAGATTCTCTCTTAATTTTAAATAGTAGTCCAAATTCAGATTCTTGTCCATAAAAATTTATGCTTAATAATATTGCTACAGAAAAAAGTAATATTTTTTTCATACCCTTAATATTTTAAATTAATTTCTTTAATGGCAGAGGTTCTACCGTTGGGTAAAACCAATTGCAAGCCATACCAATAATCGCTATTTATTTCTAAATTGGTGTCGTTATAGCCTGTTGTCTCGCCATTTAAGGTTTTGTATAGTTGTAATTGGTTTCCGGCCTTGCCTCGGTATAAGCGGTATTCGCTAACGGTTATATCTTTTATTTTCCAAGATAGGTTTATAAAACGTAACTCACGGTTTACCAGTCCTGAGAATTTTATAGCCTCCGCTTTTATTGCTTTGCCTTTCCAGGTTATGGTGAGCAGATCTGTTGGGGTGCTTTCTAAACCGGCCTCGTTTTTAGCGACCATGGTATAGGTGTAAATGCCTGCATTGGTTAAAGACTTGTCCATGTACAAACTGTCAATTATATTCTCTGAGACAGCAATTTCCTCCCATAAAGCCTCTGGAATCCGGTTGTTTTTACGATATAATACATGTGCTATAACGCCTTTACTACTACTAGGAATCCATTCGAGTTCTATCCCCTGAGGGGTGATTCTATAATTTTTGAAAATAGGAGGTGATGGTGCTATTACGTTGGGTTGATCGACCACTAAGAGTTCAGAAAATTTAGAACGGTTGTAGCGTTTGTCTTCCGCTTTTAATTTAAAGTATATTTTGTCGTTTAAGTTTTTAATAGGGATGGTATCTATAAAAGTTTCGCCTATAAAAGTGGCTTTAGTGACTTCGGTAAATTCAACGTCTGGATTATTTGCCGTGAATATGCGGTAGCCTTTTAAATCGTCTTCCATATTTTTATGCCATTTTAGTTTTAAAATACCCAGGGTATCTAGAGTCGCTTTTAGCCCTTTTGGCGCAGCAGGCGGCATAGAATCTATGGGCTGTACAAATGCGGTATAAGATTCGCTAGAGGTATTGTTTTTTCCTATAGCAACAATGGTAAAATAATTGGATCTTTTTAAGCCGCTTACGGTTGTTTTACGTGCTGTTGGCGGAATGTTATTCTTCACAGTTTCAAACGGGCCTCTATCTCTATGGGCTCTTCTCACCTCAAAACCTGTAATCAAGTCGTTTCCTTTTTCGTCAAAATCCCAATACAATACTGCTGTGCTGTCTGTAGGAATCTCTTTTCTTGAAATACGTGGCACAAAACCTAAGCTTTTTACAGCTTTACCTGAAGCAATATCTGAGTATGGCCCAGTTTCACCAAAAGCTGTTTTGCCCTTTACTCGATAGTAAAACACCTTATTGTTTGGAATAGAATCGATATAAGAGAGTGAGCTACTCTTATCCTGTTTTGGGTCTTGTGCATTAAAAATGGGCACACCACTTAGAGGTTTGAAATCTTGATTGTTGTCTGAGCGCTCAATACTGTAATTGGTATAAAGGTGTTGCAGTAAATGAAAATTCCAGCGTAAAGTCGCAGCGCCATCGCCAAATGATCCTACAAAACCTATGGGTTTAGGCAGTTCTTCAAACATATCAAGGCTTGTATAAACCGAGCCATTTTCAATTACAATAGGGTCTTCCTGTGGGATGGCCACACTAATCGAGTATAAGTAATTTTCGCCTGGTTTTACTGTATTGTCCTCAAAACCCCAACCTGCTAATTTTGCTGCTTCGTAATTTTGTTCGGCGGCTAAAAGACCAAAGGTAAAACGCTGCTCTAGTTCATCATTTACGGCATAAATAGTGCCTAAATCATTGCTTGGTGCTGTGGTTTCAAAACGTTCTCCATAAAGGGCTTGGGCGAGAACAGCAGCGTTGTTATCGGCTTGAGCCAAAGTTTCCCATGCTGCTAGCGGTTGCGGTTTTAGAGGCGTTGCGAGCAATTGTTTTTTTTCGATAGGAATTACGGCGGCGCCATTTCTGGAAATGGTGCTGCGCTCAATTAAAAAACCATAAGCATTGGCTTGTTTCCATGCCAAAGGCGTATCTACAGCCCAGCGCAAGAGTATTTTATCTTCTTGTGGGCGCGCAAGCACTTGTACGGCAGGTGTTTGAGGGGTTTCTTGTGCCACAATCCAATGCGATATGATAAAAAGTAATAAAGTAATTTTTTTCATCTATTTAGTTTCATTTTTTATTTGGAGAAGGTTTTGTTGTTCCTATTACCAAATTTTACTTCGTTTAGTCATTTATGTTATTAACAATTAACATTATACAAGTACTGTTTAAATTGCTATTCATTGTTTTACTAATTTACTAATAACCATCTAATCATTCCTATATTTTATTTGATAGCCTTTTTGATATATGTTACCTGGGGTTCTATAAATTAATTGTGCTTTAAAAATCCCTAGAGGTAATGGCGGAAAAGACCTCTGTATTATATATTTATAACGCTCATACATGGCTTGATTACCTCCAGTACTAGAATAGCGGTTGGCTATTTTATTTCTTAAATATAGCATATCTAATTTGTATTGATACGGCAGATTATAAACAAACGGAATTCTGTTTTGTACCCAAGCCGAACTGGCATTAGCATCTAAATGGTTTATGTATTCGTTGCCAATATAAAAGGATCGAATAGGAGGCAGTCCCAATAGGTTTTCATCACGATTTACGCGAATGTCGCCATCTAAGGGGTAGCTTTCATACAAGAGGCCGTAAATTTGCTCTTTATAATATCTATCATCTAAAATGGCTTGGGCGTAAATTAATGGTTCTGCCCCCGTATATTTATTCCCAATAATTTCCAGCTTACTTAAATATTCGTAATTGGCTATTTTAATGGATAGCGAGTGTACATCGGCATAAATAAAGTTGGTTAAATTATCGGTTACCTTTAAGCTACGCACCTTATTTTTAAAGCTTGCGTGCCTACTAGTTTTAAAGTTGTACTTTAAAATAGATTTTGGCGTATCTTGTGAAATTTTCACATCGGAAGCTTTCTTATTTGAAACTATGGCACTTCCAGTGGTTGTTACGGTTCCTTGAGCTTGATTATTACCATCTACATTATACCAATTGGTATCACCTGTTTCTTCATCAGTAAAGGCATCGGTTTCTACAGTAATAATTTTTGTTTGAATATCAGCACCAGGAGGGAAGGCCATTAAATTTAGTTCGTAATTGTTATTTAAGTTCATTTTTGGAATATCATAAAAAACAGTTCCTTTCCCGCGATCGTAAGATAAGTTCGTTCTAATACCTTGACCAGTTGTGGTATTCATAAATTCTGCCCGCATCTCATAACCGTTTTCAAAAAGATAGTTTTGAGGTGTTTTCATTTTTACATACCCTTTGTTATATTCTTCAGGATAAAAGCTTTGTTGTTCTAATACAGGATACATGTATACAATATTTTCTAAAGGAATATGGCCTGGTGCTTTGTCTGTAATAAATACCGACTCTAATTTTTCTACCGCTGGTTTTCCATTTTGGATGACCGTTTGGTACGAACCTTTAATTTTTTCATCAAAACTAACTTCTACTACCACTTTAACTTCTTTTTCTGAAGGCAGTGTTTCAGCAGGTTTGAAGGTAACGGCATCATTCGTGTCATTCCACTCCAGTTCACCTTCTAAAGTTTTACCTTCTGAAGTTACGGTAAAGCTTTTTAAGCGGAGTTTAAATGTTTTTTTGCCTTCATCTAGATCTACTGTAAAGTCTTTGTTAGCAGCATAGTTAAATATGGCTTGAGGTGCTGAAAAAACAGAGGCCTCGTCACTCTTATCGCGTGGGGTAATATCGGAAATCATGGGCACCCCAATAGCAGTATTCATATTTTCGAGTTCACATTTTTCGCCTATTTCCATTTTTAATCGCATTCTACCTTTTACTAAACCTCCTAGAATACTGTAATACATACCGGCGTATCCTTGAATGTAAACGGGATTAGGAAATTGCCCTCTTAACATAGCGGCAATTCCAGCTTCGGCAATTACAAATTTTCCTTTTATAAAAAGCAGATTTACTTTAACCCCAAACTCTCCGTAAACATAGGCATATACTTGGCCCATAGAGTACCAACCATTATTGCCAATGGGCCCCGGTCTGCCCACACATTTTGCATCGGGATAGTAGGCGTGCATGACATCGAAACCAGCCCCAACCTCTACAAAGGCATAAAACAGTTTCCAGTCGAAACCATAGCCATAGCCAAAATTTAAACCAAAGGCAAAACCTCTGCCTGCATCTAATTGATTTTCTTGCCTGTTCCCATTTAGCATGTCGTCTCCTAAAATCTTTACCACTGTTGGGTGCGGGTCTAGTTGCGACGGCAATACGGTACCCGTCATAAAATAACCGCCTACACGTATTTGAGCACCTGCATTAAAAACGAGTTCAATTCTTTTTTGTGGTGTCCCAAGGTATATGTACCAGTCTTCTGGACTGGTATGTATTTTGGCATAGCCAGCAAGATTATTAGCACCACCGCCTTTAACGCCTTGTAAATCCATATACAATTCGAACTCCCCATCAAAAGTGTTGTTTTCAAAATCTTTTTCAATACCCACATAAGCTCCTACGGCGCCTTTGGCAGCGACATCACGAACAGGAATAGCTTCTTTAGATAGACTTAAGAAACTTCCGTATTTCGAATACTTATCCGCAGTTTCTTTATTTTTTTCTATAAAATCATTAACCTTGGTGAACACTTTTCCTACTTCTTGATTTTGATTAACACCTTCAAAACCCTTGTCTTCAATCATAAACGCACCTTCGCCTATAAACCCAATGCGGTTTAAACCCCCATTGGTATTAAACTCCATTTCTAAATACGCCTTTCCAGAAAAGGTACCTGAGTTGTTGGTCTCTATTTTCACCCCTGCACGGACGCCAAGTCCCGTGTTTTCACTTGGGTGGTACTTGGCTGTTTTAAGGTCAAAGCCAGTTGTATTGCCACTTACTTTACGCATTCTGTTAGAGACCCCGCCAACAAACGATTTTATTGGTAATTTGGTGTCTCCAGTTTTTTCTGTTTTTTCACTCCAAATATCTACAAACCAGTATCTAAAGTCTTTTTTGCCAAACATGGCTCTGCCTGTAGCGCTGAAATCCAATTTCTCGAAGGTGGCCGATAATTCTCCTGAAAATCCATCGCCGTAGGTAGGGTCGTCTTCCATTATGGCAAGAGCACCTTCCATAGCTAAGCCGCTTTTAGAGTATTTTATATTTATGCTATCGACTTTTACGCGATTAAATTTCCATTCCTGAATTCTGGCTTCGTCTTTTAAATCACCAATAATATTTAAGCTGGTGGAGGCATGCGAGCCTTCTTTATCTAGGTTTATCACCAAATCGAAGGATAGACCCAGTTGGTTTGCAGGCGTTATCAATTCTAAATCGGATACTTTTGCAGGGAAGCCCATTAAGCCCATATCGCCCGTAAAGCCAAAAGATTTTGCACTAATAAGTTTCTTGCCCGGTTCGGTTTCCAGAGCCAGCTCTTCAAATTCGATATTAGGGAAAGAAAAGCCTTTACTATCGGCTTCTACCGCCTCTTTAGTGGGTGGCTCTTCATCTGCTTTTTGATTAATTTTACCAGCAATAGATAACTGACCCGTTAAATTGGCATAGGGATATACATGGCCTTCTTTTACATTGATGCCTATTTTAGAATTGGGTTTGAGTATAATTTCTCCTAAAAAAACTGGTGATTGGAAATCTTTTTTCCTTCCTACTTCTAAGCCCCAACCTGTGGACGCAATATAGCCTTCGTAGAGCATTGGTTCTTTTAAAATGGGAACAGTAATATCGCCACCCATTGAGCCCGCTGTAACCGTATTCATGGTTAAGGTTAGACTAATGTCATTAACCGTAAAGGCCCATTTGCCTGCAGATCCCTCACCAATATTTAACACGTTTTCTCCATAAAACGCTCCAGAAACGCCTTGGCTATCGATAATTAAATCTTGAGCACTAAATTTTGTTCGGCCGTCGGCTGTTGTGTTATCTTCAACACCTTTGGGTAGTGTTATACTTATTTCTTTGGCATAAAAACCTCGCCATAGTTTTATATTGCCTGTATTGTAAAGGGTGTTATAACTCTCGGGCAGTTGAAAATTGCTTGCCGAACGCGAATCGCTTAAATCTAAGACCACATTCTCGGCAGTGAACCCCCAACCTTTAAGGCCTACCACTTCAAATCTTGGAAAATTAGTTTCTATAAGCAAATCGTTCCATCCGTTTGCATGTATGCTAAATGATGTGCCCACGTAGCACTTATTATCAATTAATTGCTTTCCTTTTTTAGCCTCGAAGTATTGGTTGCTTATGGTATCGCCGCAGGTATATTCACCTTTTTCGTCTATGGGTAACAGCACCTTTCTAGAAATGCGTAAATCGCCCTCTAGACCAATTTTTTTAAGGCCTGTACAGTCAAACTCGATATACGATTTTTCGGTAAAAGTTCCCGTTTTTAAATCGATGCCACCTTTTAAGGTTAACAACCAATGATCCCCGTTTATAGGAATAGATGTATCGCCAAGCAAAACCAGTTTCATGCCATTTAACAAAGCACCATCGTGCGATAGTTTTATGCCCTCGGCACCAAAATAAAGTTCGCGTTCTGGCTCGCCGTTTTCGCCTTTTTGGGGAATAATTAATTTTGCCCAAGCTTTAAACTCGGCATATTGTGGTGTAAATTTCACTTCTACAATAGCCAGCTCTACACTATTTTGAGAGGTAGAATCTACTTTTTTACGCAGACCAACAGGCAGTTCTAGAAGTTCATTACCCGTAATAATATCTGTAAAATTACCTAGCTTTTTAACCTCGTTAAAGGCTTTTTTTGCTTGGGCCTCTAGGGTATCTACTCTAGGGTTTCTAGTAAAGTTATTAGCAATAAAAGCTTGGTTAAACTCTGGTTTGCTTGCGCTTAAAGGTATGTTAAAGTGGCTGTTTTCCAGCAGTTTTTTATCGAGATTGGCAAAAACCCTACCCTTAATGGCTTCTGTGGCTTGTAAAGCTTGAGCATTGCTATTGGCCAAAGTTGTGTTACTTACATCTTGCGTTTTGCTCGCCATAGCAAGGCTGCCCATAACTGATGTTTTAGAGCGCCATGTTTGTAACTGCTGTAAATACGCCAACTGGTTTGTAGCTGCCTTTTTAATTTTTATGGAATCGCGTGGGTTTTTACGTTCTTTGGCATACTCCAACGTATTGGCGTTTGCACTAAGTACCAGGCCACACAAGCTTAAGATGATACAGATGTATTTTTTTCTCATAATTTTTGGTTATGATTTGGTTTTGTTTTTTTTAAATAGATTAAAAATCTCTTTTAATCCGTCCCATTTATTTGTTGATGTAAGCGGTTCTCCAGTTTGCTTGTGTTCTTTTAATTGATAATAGGTTCCCCAAAACAACAAAATAGTCATTAAAACACTAACAATAATTACAATATACCCAAATGCTATAAGAGAGTACTTTCTAAAATAAGGGATTCTACCTTTAATTTTCTCTCCATTTAAAGCCAGATAATCGAGTTGAGGGTCTTTATTGTTATATTGTACATAAAGTATATCTAATGCATTAACAAAAGCTAAATCTTCTTTATTGTAATGCTTATGAATTTTACTGCGAAAATCTTCTTTGTTTTTAAGCAAACCGTTTTCATAGAGAAATTGTAACAACCGCTCATGGTTGTTTTCATAAAGCCTAAACTGCAATGCAATAGTATCTTGATTCGAAATAAAACCGACATTTACGAGTTGTACAACCCTTGTATTTGGTGGAAATGGCTTAATATACATGGCATCAACCTGAGTATAGGTAAAGGGTTTGTTTTTATTTGCTTTCCTTTTGAAACCATTAGAGGCCCGAGCATTATAGCCATAAGCGGAAGCGCAATTAAATAAAAAATAAAATTTACTATAAATTTACCTAATTTCATCACACGTGTTCTTGTTTTCTAAGTTCATAAATATGCAAGGTATCTTCATTATCTATAAGGCATAAATAAGGTTCAAAATACTTAATGGGTCTAGATGCAGGAAAACCTGTTGCATTTTCTTCGGTATAGAACCAATCATACTGTTGGGTTTCCATATTAAAAGCACCTATGCGGTTGCTGTAAAAATCGGTAGTGATTATATGGTTGTCTATGATTACAAAATTGTCGCGTTCAGATGAGAAAAAACCTGGTTCGTTAAAAGCTTCATACGGGGCAAATTCTACTCTACGATAAACACCTGTTTGTATATCTGTTTCAAAATAACTTGTAATAGAAATGCCTCTTAGCTTACCATTTTCATCTACTAACAAATTTTGATTATTAGTTTTCTTAACAGACCATAATAACTCACCCGTATCTACATCGTATCCAGCTAGCGTAGTATCTTTTATTGCCATAACTAATACCTTATTATAAACCGTTAAAAATTTATAGCCTGTGCTTTCAGGAAAGTCATCGGTTATAGTTTTATCCCATAGAACTTCTCCTGTTTCTATGTTGCGGGCTTTGAAATTTGATTTTTTTCTACTGAAACAGTAATCACCAATAACACAAAGTGAAATATTCTCTAAGCTCCACAATATTTGCTTTTTTGTTAAAGAATAAATGCTATTCTTTTGATACTCTATATCGCCTTGATATAAGACTATATAATTCTTTACTTTAAACTATCGACACACAAAAATTCATTTAAAAAAGGAACTATCTCATTTTTAATTTGAACAAATAATTACTTCGTGTGCTAATGAAATAATAGTTTGAGTGATGTTTGATTGTATCAATTACACTTATGTTTTCTTCGATTTTGAATTTTAATGTTAGATTATCAAATTGATGATAGTTTAAAATACCTTTCTTATCAGAGACCAGTAAAGAGGTGTCCAATTGAACAATCGAATAAACATTTTTAATTTCCTTAAGTTTTAGCAACTCCATACTAACGTACCCAGTTTATATAGTTAACTAATGTTCCTTTTTCTGCAAGCTGGACTAAATTTTCAGAGCTTTTTATAATTTCTGAATCCAAAGACTTAAATAATTCAGGATTTAAATCCCATAACTTTTCTGCAACATCTGGGTTTTTAAATATATTTTGAAAGGCCAGTTTCGCTTCGGCTGTATTTTCATTAAAATAATATCTAAACTCTTTTTTACTTTTTATGTATTGATAAAACTGACTTTTTTCATCTGCAGCAATGCTTGTTACTTTTTTCCAATTTTTAAGTTCTATAGCTCGTCTTCTGTTTTTTGTAGCATTTCTAAACAACAAATCTAGTTTATGGCCAGTTTCAATATCTGGTATTTTACCTTCAAAACGAACAAAAGAATAACCGCCTTCTGTAAGTTCGCTCCATTTATTATTTATGGTTTTAAGTGTAAAAGCACCACCTTTTGCTTTTTTAGAAGATTCGCCCATTTCTTTTAAAAATTTCTGTAGGTTTTGAGCATCATCACCAACCTTAGTTAAGGTGCCTTCTAAATCTTTAACGATATCTTTAATATAACCAACTTGTAGATCTATATCATTTGAATTTGGGCATGTTTTACAACCAGCTCTTGCAACGCCTAATTTATCAAAAATATTATCTAATTCTTTTGAATATGTTCTTACAAAGTTTTTATGCTTAGTTGTTAAACTAAATAATGCATCTAGTATGTCTTCGTCTAAACGCATTTGCGGTCTTTTAGAAATCGATAACCAACCATCAATAAAATTAGGTTGTTTAAACTTACGCTTTAAGTTGCTAGATAACCCATCAAAATCTTCTGCCAGTTTTAATAAATCGGCATCATCTAACAAGTTTAATCGATATAACGAATTGCTTTCATCTGCTAAACCATCAATAAAATTTCTAAATTTATTAAACTTGGCATTGGTAAGTTTATTTAGAAGATTAATTTTACCAGAACCTAAAACAGAGGCATTGGCTTCTCGCCACGCTTTTATTAATTCATCATTCTGAGAGTTATCAACCGCTGTTTTGGTTCTGTAAACTAGGTCGTCTAACTCATCAAGTGTTATTTGTTTTCCTGTTGGTCCACGTATGTCAAGCTCACTTATTACCTTTTTCTTAATATCAATATCTGCTTGAGATAATTTTGCTAAACCAGTTAATCCGCCATCTATTAAATCAAAAGCTCCTTTTGCTGTAAAAAATAGGTTTAGTGCTTCATATTCAGGAGGTAAATTATCGCCAGTTCCAAACTGGTAACCAGTTGTACCGATGGTGTAAGTGAATTCAAATAGCGGGAAAAATTGTTTGCCTAAAGTTCTGAGTAAAATTTTTCTACCTGAATTTGCACTCAACCTTGACGATACCGCGGCAACCCTTACTGCTGATATAGCAGCTGTTCCCTCACCCACAGTAGCTACTGTTAACGTAATATTAAATATATTCCAGGCAGCATTTTTTAAACGTTGTTCTGATATGTCTGCTTTTAGATGCTCTAAAAATAGTATAGGCACAGCATAACCTTTGCCTTCAATAGTGCCACGATCATCATGTATCATGTTTGTTGCCATAGGGCTAAAAGGTGACACATTCTTCAAGAAGTAAATCATAACCATATCGAATGGTGATGAGTTTTCTGGTATTAAGTTAGTTGGATTTAAACAATTTCCTCTATTATGATCTTGTTTTTCACAAGTGATAATGTTTACTTTATGTGTGTTTTTGTTATAGGTATATTTGTAGTTGTTACGGTCTCTTACATAACTAACAAGCACATAATCTCTATGCTCAACGTCCCAACTAATGTCTCCAACAATTCCATAAGTATCTGCTTCTAATTCGGCTCTTGAAGCTACAAGTCTATTAAGTTGTTTAAAAAACTCTGTATAGGCGTCGTTAGAAAAGAAATTTCCTAATCTTTCTTTTAAATGATAAACCATAGGTTCTCCATCTACTCCTTGGTTTATGTCTTCAAGTGCATTTAAAAATTCTGTGGCTTCTTTTTCTCCAATTGATTTAAGAAGTTTTGCAATGACATTTTCATAGTTAGTATTAAATAAACGCAGCAGATTTCCGTCTAGCATTCGGCGTAACGCTTCAATTTTAATGTCAATTTTAGTTTCTTGTAGTTTAGAAAATTCTATGACATTTAAAACTTCAAATAATATCTCTCTTTTGGACTTTGCAACAGCTTTATATTCTTCTTTAGTTGCTAGGTCTGTTAAAAAAGTATCTATAGAGTTATTATCAATAGTGCTAACTATTTTTTTAATTAAAGAAACATCACTTTTATCATAATCGAAGTAACTGGAAGTAATGAAAAAATTATGTTCAAAAATGAGTTTCAGTAGTTCTTGTTTACTTTCAAGATTTAAGGTTTTAAGAAACTCCTCGTCTAGATAATATAAAGCAGTATAATAATCTTCTTTACTAGCGTTTGAACCTAGTTGTTTGTTATACTTTTCAATATTTTGATTAATCTTTTTTAATGCTGTTAAATATATAGCAAAAGCATTATCTCTTTTCCAGAATGTTTCCCATGCTAAGCTTAATTTATAGATTTCTCCTCCTTTCCATAGCCCTTTAGTAGGTTCAAAAGCATCCTTATTAAGTTGTGAAACTAATACTTCGTAATCTATCGCATCAGAATCTTTAGAACATATTAAGTATGCAATACGCCTTAAAGCGTCTTCTTCAGATTCATTTTTATCTTTTATTAGATACTTATGACTATCATAGAACTCTTGGCCTTTTTCACATAGATTTTCAATACAATTTGTAGTAATATCAACTCTCGTTAAGCTTGTATTATATTCGTTGATTTGAATGTTATCTTTATTTTTTTCTACATAACCAAAACTCGTTAAATATATTTTTGCGCATTTATTAGGTACATGTTCGTATAAATACACACTAGAGTTATCTTTAATATCTGGAGTTGGTAATTGGTAAGGATTTTCGTGGCCTTTTGTTTCTGTAAAGTAACCCTTGAATGTTCCATCATCATCATATTGAGCATCATAAGCTATTCCGTTTTTTAGTCTAAAACCTGGAACTGTACCTTTAATTTTATTCGACTCTTTCTTAGCCCTAATTGTAATGGAGTTTTTAATTTTGAATGGCTCCCATGCCGGTGTAAACCATGTCCTTCCCGCTATCTCCCCATCCTCCTCATCTTGAAACACATAAAACTTAAGCGCAGGGTGGTGTATTTGCGCCCATTCCATGTGGCTTAGTTTTACAGCATCTGGATGCTTGCCATAGTCCATTAACCAATCTGTTTTACCATCTGGCGTATCATATAATTTAAATGGGTGTTGTAGGGCAAAAATACCGTGGCCCAATTCGTGGGCGGTTACACCCACTAGGCTGTTTTTGCCTTTTTCGCTAGTATTTAATCCATCACTAAATACAAAGCCAAATTGGCGTTGTAAAGGCATAAAACCGGCAATAGTCTTTGTGGTTTTAAAATCGTTATTAAATACCAGTACATAGTAGGTGCTAGAGCTGTAATTTATTTGAGATTTTATGTTGTTAATAACAGCCTTTTGCTCTGCGTTATAGTTGCTAAGCCATGGGCTATCGCCAATTTCTAGTTGGTTGTCTGCGCCTAAGGTTTCAGTATTTAGGGAAATGCTATTGCCTTCCTTATTTTGGCTTACTGTTTTTATATTTAAACTAACTGCCCCTTTCTTGAAAATATCTTTTATAGCGGTTTGGTCGGGTAGCGGTGCACCATCTACTGAAACTAAAACGACATCTACAGTTCTGTTGGTTAAATGCCAAAGAGTAAATGCTCCTGCGGTGAGTTGTTTAGTGGAGTCTTGTTTAGAATCTACCACCGCATAAATAGTCTCGTTCTCTAAGGTATAGCGTCCTTTAAGGCTAAGGTCTATAGTATTATCGGCTTCATTAATTTCTGGGGTTATGAGTTCGCCAGATTTGGTTTTAAATTTTAAATCGGATAAACTGTAAGCAGAATTAGCTTCAATATCCACATTTGCTTTTACAACAATAGACGAATCTTTTTGGACAGCAATATGCGGTAGGGTATAATCACTGCCGTCGGCATCAGGAACAGTTAGGTATTCTTTTTTAAGTTTCTCGAAGTCTTTGGCAATACTCGGCATTTGGTCGTAGCCATAAATGCCATTGTCTATAAAAGTAACCTGTATGCCTTCGGCCGTTAATGCTTCTAATTTACCATTTCTAGAAACCCCTGTAACATTGCCTGTATGTACGCTGCCACTTGGGTCTATTTGTCCGCCAGTAGTTATATTGCCCGCAGCATCAACATGGTACACATTACCTCCAGCATCAATAATAACTTTATCGTCTCCTAAAGGGCTTTTTTCTTGAGCACCATTCTCAGGATTGGTAATTATTAAAACACCATCTTCAATTTTAATATCATTCTCGGGATCTAGCTCCCAATTAATGCGAATTTCATCTAGGTCGTTGGTGCCTTCAAAAGGTTCGCCTAGAGCTTCTAAAACACCTTTTACCGTATCAATAGCCGCATCAACATCTAAAATATTTTTAAGGCTAGGGTCGTAATAGGTTATTACGGTGCCTTCGGCAAGTTGTTTGTCGGTATTTATTAAAACATTGGTAAAAAGGACGCTTACTTTTATACTGTTTAAATAAGGGATAGTAACATAGCCTGTTCCTGTAAACCTACCATTACTGCCTTCTACATTTAGGATGTTTACGGGAAAATCGCCTGCGGTAAAGACATCGCCTTTAGCGAGCGTTTGTAAAGGGTCGGTATTGCTTAATGTAAAGTCGGGTGTAATGCCGCACTCGTAAACACTTTCTTGGTTATCGGCAATATGGGTGGTAAATTGCTTTACCATACTCCAATTACTTTTGGTAACCGCACATTTTTTCTCTACTTGGTACTCGTAGGTGGTGCCTGCTTTTAAATCCCAAAGTGAGGTGGTGTTTCCTGATGTTTTGTTATAAAACCATTCTGGGTTGGTATTGGAGTTATTGCCAGAAGAACTTGCTGTTTTTGCTCTGTAGCGAATGGTATATTCTGGCACTTCGGTTGAAAAATCGTCCCAAAAAATATTGGCAATGCTACTGCCTTTTACCTCGTGATATATACTTGAAGGCAAGTCGCAAGGAGTGGCATAGCTAAACGCATAAATCTCGCTATAGCCTTGGTTTTTAAACAGGCCAATCTCTTCGGTGCCTTGTTTGGCTTTTGCCTGTACGCGCCATGCATAGTTTTTACCAGAAAATAATTGGGGGTCGCTAGGGCCAAAAACATAGGTGGTTGAAGATGTAGTGGTTTGAAAAATTGGAGGTGAACTTAAAAAGGCAGCCTGCGGATCTATTTTATTGTCCCAAATTTCAACCAGACTGAGTTCGTATTCTACATTAGTAACGTTAATGCTTCGCGGTGTCCATTGAAATACAATATGTTGTGGGTTGGTTTCTGCTATACTGGTTTTATTTCTTGGGGATACCAAAAAGGGCGGTTCATTTTTAAAAATAACCGTGGTAACACAGGTTTTGTTTGAAAGCCGGTTGCCTGTGGCCACATCAAAAACCTCAAAGCAAAATTGATAACTACCCTCTGGAATGATATTTCCATAAGCATTTGGTGAAATACCAGTAATGTTCTCAAATTTAAAATAGGGGGCCAATTCTGCATTGGTTAAAACTAAGGGCACACCACCTTTTAGAAATAAGGTAGTGGCACCTGTAACAAGATCGTTGCTTTGGAAATTGATCCCACGTCCTTGAAAATAGGTTTTAAGCCGTATTTCTCTAATTGGAATGCTAAAATCGTTAAGGATTAATTGCACCCGAAGCGGACTGTTAATGGTGCTCGCATCGGCATAATTAGAGAAATATACTGGCGGTGGTGGGGTAGCCTGCGGAATGATTTGGACAGGAAATGTGCTTTCTTGACCCCATAACGGTAGTGCGAAAATTAGTAACACTAAAAGGCTTAGCTTCTTAAAAGACCTTGCAATATGTAGTTTTATTTTCAAAATTGTTATGTTTTATCGCTGGGCGTTTTACAACACCATAATTCATCATTTTTAGTTCCCGAGCTCAAACTTTGATTATAGTTAAAGCTATTAGTTATTGCCTGTTTTATATTCCACCTTCGGGAATTTGGGGAATTTTATAGGCTTACTCTTTAGATATGTACCGCAGCTCATATTGGTTAGGGTTTACAATGCTTAATGATTTTTTGTAATAAAAATCGATAAGCTCATATTCTAAAAAGTCTTCTATTTTCTCTATGGTTTCTGATTTATCAAACATTTTAAAGGCCGATAACTCAAATTTGTTCTTAAATTCTTTTAAGTGCCCTACGGGATCTTCTACAACACTACTATCGTTAAAATCTGTGAATATAACTTCCATCCAACGGTGACCTACTAATTTTTCTAAGCGGTCTTGTTGCTCTTCTAACAGCTCTTGATATGCTGTTTTTAATTTTAAATCCTCAGCAGTATAATTAGCCTCTTCTTTATTAAATAGGGGGTGGTTATCGACCTCTGTTTTTCTTATAACAAACAGCTTTTCAAGTGCCTGATCCATTTCACGCATATCCCCCTTAATCTTTTTTATTACCGAAAAAAGTGCTTTGTTGTAAATGGCTTTAAAATCTTCATAACTATAGAGTTCTTTTAAAAAGACTAAAGCATTTTCTTTATAAGCAGCTTCTTTGGTTTGGGATTTCGTAACTTCAAGTAATAAATTTAAGTCCTCTTTTTTGTACTTAGGAATACCTTTAAAAGGATCACTTTTAAAAACTTGGGTTAATTGTGCATTGAGTTGAGGTATAGAGCCTCTGTATGAAACATTTCGATATCTAAAACTCCAGTTGTCTTCACGACTTTTAGCCGTATTATCAAGATTGTTTCTGTCTCTTTTGTTAAACTGCATTTTAAAATTATCGAAAGCGTAACTGTAACCGAAAGTGAGCGTTAAATCGCGATTAGAGTTTGTATTAGATTCACGAAACAGCAGTAAGAAATTAAGGCTGAAATTATGTTTTTCTAGCCATAGGTAGTTACTTCCTAACCTGAAATTGTAAACACTGTTTTGTTGAGTTCCATTGTTATAAGAGGTGTTGTAAGAGCTTGATATGTTGGTGCGTAACTGCTTGTCGAAAAAATGTTTGGCTACGGCTAAGGTTGGCCCTAAGGTTAAACTTTTGTCCATTCCTGTGGTATTGTAAGACGTATTGGCCGCTAACGAGATGCTTAAATCGCTTTGCGGGTAACCAAGCGTATAGGCGGCAGTACCATTGTAAAAGGTGTTTTCGCCACCTTCAATAGTTTCGCCTTCTTGTTGATTGTTCGAATTTTGATACACCAAGTTGAGATTTGTGCTGTGTTGTTTTTGCTCTGTTTTTTTTAGGATATAATTAACGGCTAAATTGGCATTTTGAGAAATTTGACGATAGTTTAACGTATCTATATTATCAAAATTGCCCACTTGATTGATATAATCGAACTGGTCCCGAATATTGGTAAACGATTGAAAATTGGAGTACGATGCGTTTAAATTTAGTTTTTCAGAAGCGGTTAAGTTAGCATTAACTGCGCTTACAATACGTTTTTGCTCTGTAGATTTTTCCTTGTTTAAATTGTCTCGTTGTAAACCTGCATTAACACTTAAATTTAATTTGCTATTAAATAGGGTTTGCGTGGCATTTGCAGTAATATTTTCTAAATCATTATTAAAAAAATAGGCGCCTAAGGTTTTATAATCTGGGTCGATACGTTCGTAGCCAACACCTAAGCTGCCATTTCCGGCAGGGTAATCGAAGGCGGCGTTGAGTGCATTGTAGTAGTTGGTGCTGGCGTTTTCTTTTAGCAAAAAAGCGAGCAGGCCTTTTTCTGATTGGTCTTCAGTTAGAAGTGTGTTTTCGGTAACACCCGAGATGGCGTATTCTATATGAAAGTTAGCCTTATCAAACACTCGAAAATCACTTTCAAAAGAAAGGACGGCATTATCTTTTGGGCTTAGATTTAATTCCACAGGGAAGGTGTTTTCAATAGAGTTTTCATCGTCTGAAGCTTTAAAAAGAATCACACCTAGTTTCATAAATTCAAAATCGTAAGCCGTTTTTACGCCATATCCCATTCGTTTATAAGCTGTGATTCCGCCTTGAGCCGTAGCATCGTATTCGGTAGCTCGCAGCAAACGGCCATACATAGCACTTATTTGAAATTTACCTTCGGGATTTAATTCAACACCAGCACCTGTAAATTGATGCCCACTAAGCGTGTACGGCGAAAACGTCATGCTTACATCTCCAATATGTGCGGTAACCCATTTATAGGATGGATGTAAACTCAACCGGTTAAAATTAAACGGACTTGGGAAATTAAAATCTTGATTTGAATAGGTGAAAGATAGAGGTATGTTATACAATCCTGCAATATTGAAATTTAAATTACCAGTAACAACGTAGGTTAAATCTTGACGATTGGCTGTGCCATCATAAAAAACGCTGTTTGCCGAAATACCACCATTGTACCGAAACCATTTCTCTTTATCGAGTTGGTCGAAATTTATATTTTGAGAAAAGCAGTATGTACAAGACATAAAGAATATAAGTAGGAATTTATACAATAGTATTGACGGTTTAAAACGTTAAATATACGTTAAAAAACATCACAGGACTTATATTTTCGATGAACTGCAATTTGATGTTTTAAATTTCTGAATTGAGACAGAAATTATAACGTTTTGTGTTATACCAATTTAGTTTTGAAATGTCGTATTATTAATTTGAATTATTTTTTATTCAGATGAGATATAATATTAAAGCATAGCTTGAGTTAAGGTTTTATTTTATACCGAAATATGGGCGAAAAAGAACTGCGAAGCACATCATGAACACCTATTTATAACATAGAAAAATGTGAGTAAACAAATTATATGCGGCATGACATGGCTAATTTGGTATTAATTGTTTGTTAGAGAAATATTTACCACAAAAAAAAAGCCCCTAAAGTCATTATAACCAAAGGAGCTTTTTATATAAATAATGTTATAATTTACTTGTTTTCAATCCATGTTCTGGCGTTTACAAATGCTTCTAGCCAAGGGGATACCTCGTCTTTTCTACCTTGTGGGTAGTGCGCCCAATTCCATTGAAACGTAGAGCGCTCAATATGTGGCATGGTTACTAAATGGCGTCCTGTTTTATCGCACATCATAGCGGTATTAAAGTCTGAGCCATTTGGGTTAGATGGGTAGCTTTCATAACCGTATTTGGCAACAATATGGTATTTATCTTCGCTGTATGGCAAATTAAATTTCCCTTCACCATGAGAAATCCAAACGCCCAACGTGCTCCCGGCTAAACTAGAAAGCATCACAGAATGATTCTCCTGAATTTTAACCGATGTAAACGCACTCTCGTGTTTTTTAGAATCGTTATAGGTTAGTTTTCCGTGTGTGTCGTGTTCTGGATTTACCAAATCTAATTCCATCCAAAGTTGTGCGCCATTACATATCCCAACCGATAAAGTGTCTTCGCGTGCAAAGAAGTTTTTTAAGGCGGTATTGGCTTTTTCGTTGTATTTAAAAGCACCTGCCCAACCTTTGGCAGAGCCTAGAACATCGGAGTTAGAAAAACCACCCACAGCACCAATAAACTGAATGTCTTCTAGAGTTTCACGACCAGAAATTAAATCGGTCATGTGTACATCTTTCACATCAAAACCAGCTAAATACATGGCGTTTGCCATTTCGCGCTCAGAGTTCGATCCTTTTTCACGAAGTATGGCTGCTTTTGGTCGTTTTACGTCGTTGCGAGACGCTGGCGTCTTGGCAATCTGTTCATTGGGAACAGATGGCTTCGTTGTACTCGCCATGACGTCTGCAAGTTTCCCAGTAAAATGCTTAGGGAAAACATATTCTAACGGTTGCTTTTTGTAATTGTTAAATCTAGCTTCAGCTAAATTATTGGCTGTTTGCTTTTGGTCGAGTAGGAAAGAGGTTTTATACCAAACATCGCGCAAACGGGAAACCGTCATAGTAAATACTTCGGCTTGGTTAATAATGCTTAACACATCAGATTCTGTAACTTTTCCTATGTTGAAGAAATCAATTTTTGCTTCAGATAAAAGGGTTTCTACGGAAGCATCTTTCGCCTGAAACACAATACCAGAATTTTCAGCAAATAAGATTTTAAACGAATCCTTTTCGTTTAATGCTGTTAGGTCTAATTCTGCACCCAGATTATTATCAGCAAAACACATTTCGAGTAAGGTGGTTATTAATCCGCCTGAAGCCACATCGTGCCCAGCAACAATGTGTTCGTCTTTAATTAATTCCTGTATGGTGTTAAATACATGTTTAACATAGGCTGCATCTTTAACATTAGGCGTTTCATTTCCTATTTTATTAAGAATTTGAGCAAAGGAGCTGCCACCTAATTTAAATTCGTCTTGCGATAGGTTGATGTAATAAATAGACCCGGCGTTTTTCTGAAAAACAGGTTCGATAACTTGAGTAATATCGTTACAATGTGCTGCCGCCGAGATAATAACGGTGCCTGGCGAAATCACTTCCTCGTTAGGATATTTTTGCTTCATCGATAAGGAATCTTTTCCTGTAGGCACATTGATACCTAAATCGATGGCGAATTCTGAAATCGCTTTAACCGCTTCGTATAAACGGGCATCTTCGCCTTCGTTTTTACAAGGCCACATCCAGTTTGCCGATAGGGATACCGATTGCAAACCGTCTTTTAGTGGTGCCCAAATTATGTTAGTTAGCGCCTCGGCAATCGAATTTCTACTCCCGGCAATCGGGTTTATTAAACCAGAAATAGGCGAGTGCCCAATAGAAGTTGCAATCCCTTCTTTTCCTTTATAGTCTAAGGCCATGACACCAACATTATTAAGCGGTATTTGCAAGGACCCAGCGCATTGTTGTTTGGCCACTTTTCCGCCCACACAACGGTCTACTTTATTGGTTAGCCAATCTTTACAAGCAACAGCTTCTAGTTGTAAAACTTGGTCTAGATAGTCGTAAAAATTATCAGAATTGTAAGTAACATCTTTGTAATGTCTTTTGATGGTTTGGTCGGTCATTACCGTTTTTGGCGAACTTCCAAACAAATCGTCCATGGCTAAATCCATAGGTTTGTTGCCTTTGGTTTTAGATTGGAAGGTAAATCTATGGTCGTTAGTGACATCGCCAACTGTGTACATTGGTGAGCGCTCACGATCTGCAATTTTCTTTAGGGTATCTATATGTTTTTCGGCGATCACTAATCCCATACGTTCTTGAGATTCGTTGCCAATAATTTCTTTATCAGACAAGGTGGGGTCTCCAACGGGTAGTTTATCTAAATCGATAAGGCCGCCAGTATCTTCAACCAGCTCCGACAAACAATTTAAATGTCCACCGGCACCATGATCGTGAATAGAAACAATAAAATTCTCATCACTCTCTACCATGCCACGAACAGCATTTGCGGCACGTTTTTGCATTTCTGGGTTAGAACGTTGTACGGCATTGAGTTCGATGCCAGATTCAAACTCACCAGTATCGGCTGATGATACTGCAGCACCGCCCATACCAATGCGGTAATTTTCGCCACCAAGAATGACTATTTTATCTCCTTTTTGAGGCGTGTCTTTTAAGGCCTGCTCGATTTTACCGTAACCAATACCACCGGCTTGCATGATCACTTTATCGTAACCTAATTTTCGTTTAGTGCCTTCTGAAGGGTTTTTAGTACCATCCGAATTTTCATCATGCTCAAACGTTAATACAGACCCACAAATGAGGGGTTGGCCGAATTTGTTTCCGAAGTCTGATGCGCCGTTTGATGCTTTTATTAAAATATCGATAGGGGTTTGGTATAACCATTGGCGTTCTGGGAATGCTTTTTCCCAAGGTCTGTTGGCTTCTAAGCGCGAATACGAGGTCATGTAAACCGCCGTTCCCGCTAGGGGTAAGGAGCCTTTTCCGCCAGCGAGTCGGTCTCTAATTTCTCCACCAGAACCTGTGGCAGCACCGTTAAAAGGCTCTACGGTTGTTGGGAAATTATGTGTTTCCGCTTTAAGCGAAATCACCGAATCAAAATCTTTTGTGGTGTAATACTCTGGAACATCGGCGCGTTTTGGTGCAAATTGTTCCACTTTAGGGCCTTTTACAAAAGCAACATTGTCTTTATATGCCGAAACAATAGTGTTTGGATGTTGTTTTGAGGTTTCTTTTATGAGTTTGAAAAGTGAGCTAGGTTTTTCTTCACCATCAATTATAAAGGTGCCGTTAAAAATTTTATGACGACAATGCTCACTATTTACCTGCGAGAATCCAAAAACTTCAGAATCGGTTAATGGTCTGCCTATTTTTTTGGCAACACCTTCTAGGTAGTCCACTTCTTCATCGCTTAAAGCTAAGCCTTCTTGTTGGTTGTAAGCCGCAATGTCTTTAATGTTTAAGATGGGCTCTGGTTTAATATCAACAGCAAATGATTTTTGATTTAAGCCATTGTATTTCTCAGAAATCATGGGGTCGAAAGCTTTAAAGTCTTTTGTTACGGCCTCGAATTCTTCAATTCTGATAATATCTGAGATTCCCATATTTTGGGTAATTTCAACGGCATTGGTGCTCCAAGGGGTAATCATTGCCGCACGTGGGCCAACAAAAAAAGCATCTAAAGATGCTTGATCTATTTTTGGTTGATTGCCAAATAACCATACTAATTTAGAGATGGTTTCGCTTGATAATTCTTTTGTTGTTTGAACAGCAAAAACTTTGCTATTTACGTTTCCAAAGAAGTGAATCATTAGGTATTGAATTAATGGTTTTTAGTAAAATGTAAATGTAACTTTTTTCGTTGTAATACGAATTTAAATTTAGGGTCAAAAAATTTTAGTTATTCACGAGGTTTTTAACAATAAAAATCACGTTTTTAAGGGTTTGTGTTTTAATTCTTATTAGTTTTTACGTTCTAAAAGTGCCATATAAAAACCATCAAAACCAGATTGATGTGCTAGTACGTTTTTGTCTTTTAATAAAACGAAATGCTCACCAGCATCAGATTTTAAAAACCTTTCAACTTGTTTTTGGTTTTCAGACGGTAAGATGGAGCAGGTGGCATAAACCAGTTGTCCGCCAACTTTTACCATTCTAGAATATTGTTGTAAGATATCTTGTTGGGTGCCTTTTATTTTTTCAATAAACTCGGGTTGTAATTTCCACTTGGCATCTGGATTTCTGCGTAAAACGCCTAGGCCAGAACACGGGGCATCAATTAAAACACGATCGGCCTTGTCGTATAATTTTTTGATGACTTTTGTGGAGTCTATAACACGATTTTCAATGTTATGTGCGCCGTTTCTTTTAGCGCGACGTTTTAATTCGTTAAGTTTATTTTCGTAAATGTCTAAAGCAATAATTTGCCCTTTGTTTTCCATTAAGGCTGCCAAATGCAATGTTTTTCCGCCAGCGCCAGCGCAGGCATCAATAACACGCATACCAGGTTCTACATTTAAAAACTCGGCTACTAATTGTGAAGAGGCATCTTGGACTTCAAAATGGCCTTTTTTAAAGGCTTCGGTAGAGAATACGTTGGCGCGTTCTTTTAACTTTAGAGCATTGGGATAATGGTTTAAAACATCGGTTTCGATATCTAAATCAAATAATTCCTCTTGCAGTTTTTCTTTGGTTGTTTTTAAGGTATTTACTCTTAAAATAACATTGGCTTGTTGGTTAAGTGCGGTTATTTCTTTAGACCAAAGGGCCTCGCCTAATTCTTCGCTACCCAAAGCGTCCATCCAATCTGGAATCGATTCTTTGTATTTTCTTATTTTGGATAATTCATCAAAACGTCCCTTAATTTTACGTAACGGTGTGCCTTCAAAATATTTCCAATCGGGGAGTTTTATGCCTTTAAGGGTGGCCCAAACCGCAAACATACGCCATAGGTTATCTCTATCAAACGGTTCTTTTACATCGGCAATTTCGGCATATAAGCGTTTCCATCTTACCATATCGTAAGTGGTTTCGGCAACAAAACCGCGGTCGCGGGCGCCCCATCGTTTGTCGCGTTTTAAAAGTTGTTGTATCACCTTATCGGCATACTTTCCTTCGTTAAAGATTAGGGTTAAGCCATCAATAACCGCAAAGCATAAATTTCTGTGTAATCGCATCGTTTGTAAATAAGTGTGCAAAGGTACGTTAAAAGTTTTTGGCTTTAAAAATAATGATTAGCGTTTTTAGTGTGATATATTGTTTAAGTGCCATTGAGCTGTTAAGATGAGGAAGCATGACGACGCCATCTTTCCAATGAAAACAGTAAGTGAAATCGTGAGATTCTTCGACTCCGAATATATTCGGAATGCTCTGAATGACGGGATTCGCTCTGAATGACAGGCTGGGCTTTGAATAATTCACGTCTGTCATTCAGAAGGAGGCACGACTGAAGAATCTTTATAATGGGTTATGCTAAGTTTATAGAGAAAGAGATTCTTCGCTGTGCTCTGAATGACAGGCTGCTCTGAATGACAGGCTGCTATGAACAACATAACACCGCAAAAATCCGTCATGGCGAGGAGTCATGACGACGCCATCTTTTGATTGAAAGGGCAAGTGAAATCATGAGATTCTTCGACTCCGAATATATTCGGAATGCTCTGAATGACAGGCTGCTCAGAATGATAGGATTCGCTTTGAATAATTCACGTCTGTCATTCAGAAGGAGGCACGACTGAAGAATCTTTATAATGGGTTATGCTAAGTTTATGGAGAAAGAGATTCTTCGCTGTGCTCTGAATGACAGGCTGCTCTGAATGACAGGATTCGTTATAAACAACTACACACAGTGGTAATCCGTCATGGCGAGGAAGCATGACGACGCCATCTTTCCAATGAAAACAGTAAGTGAAATCGTGAGATTCTTCGACTCCGAATATATTCGGAATGCTCTGAATGACGGGATTCGCTCTGAATGACAGGCTGGGCTTTGAATAATTCACGTCTGTCATTCAGAAGGAGGCACGACTGAAGAATCTTTATAATGGGTTATGCTAAGTTTATAGAGAAAGAGATTCTTCGCTGTGCTCTGAATGACAGGCTGCTCTGAATGACAGGCTGCTATGAACAACATAACACCGCAAAAATCCGGGATCAAGTCCAAAAGTTGTGTTTAAGCAAATATTGTTATTAATCTATAGAGGAAGAATTCTACGTTTTTCACACCTCTAAACTGCGCTCTAAACGCTTTGATTTTGGTATTAAATGATTCTGCTGATGCGTTTGTACTTCTATTTATGAAGTAGTTTAATATAGATCGATAGTTAATATGTATTGTATTTGCTATTGAATTAAAAGCTCTAAATCCAGTTTTCTCCACATCGTTATACCAATGCGCTAATTTTGTGTATGCTATTTCTACTGATTTTGCTGTATTGAAAATATTTCTTAGTCCCTGTACTAAGAGTTAAATGCAACCTTGATATCAGGATATTCATTGAAGAGTATTGCACTTCTTTGGTATTGATTTTTTGTCCATTTAGAAGGATTTTTATAAAGTAAATATCTGCTTCTAGCTAAGAGTTGTTTTCTTGTGTCACCATTTTTAAATATTTCAGGATTATACCTTTTATTGCTTGCTCTAGCTTGCTTGATTTTTTCGTTTTCTAGGTCTATGGCCTCCCATCTATGCTTAATTCTAATGTCTTGTAATGCTTCCAAAGCTAGCTTTTGCACGTGAAAACGATCTGTGACTTGTACGGCTTTTGGGAAGCATTTTTTACATATAGTTTTCATTGAGTTTGCCATATCTAGAGTTATTTCCTTGACCTTAGCTCTTTTCTTTGCTGAGATTTTGAGCAGTTGTTCTATAATGGGATCTACTTTGGTTCCAGCAAAAATGGCGACTATACTACCTTTCTTTCCTTTTGCTTTTTTGTTTGTAATTATGGTGTAGAGTTCACCTTTGGAGAGTGCTGTTTCATCAATAGATAGATAAGCACCTATATTCTCTGGAAAAATGAGCCATTGTTTGGCGTGCTTCTTTTGATCCCACTCTTTAAAATCGCTTAAATAGTCTTTATACTGTCGTTGTAATTTTTTCCCATTTACTCCATAGAAGTGTCCAATAGTATGACAGTCTGAGGCTCTAGTATTGACTAATTTCTTTTAAAAAAGCAGCGAACTCGGTGGTCATTCGTGTTCCCTGTGCTACTAAATTCCAATCTCTTTGTACGACTTGCTTAGTGGTTTTATCTAGCCATCTTCGCCGCTTTACATGCAGATAGACCGTGTTTCCTCTCAGCGGAAAATCTTGAATGGTTATTTGTTTATGAAACCCATGAGCAATTAACTCGCGTTTAGACTCTTCTTTAGGGGTGATATTACGTTCTTCGAAGTAAAGATGCATTACTTCACCATTTTTTGTGCTATTTACCAAATCAAAATGATTGATTAAAAATTCAGGTAAAATAAGTTTGAGTAGTTCTAGATAATTGTCCAAAATAATATTTTTAAAAACAAAAATCGCAATCTTATTTCAATTTACACACAACTTTTGAGAATGATCCAAAATCCGTCATGGCGAGGAAGCATGACGACGCCATCTTTTGATTGAAAGGGCAAGTGAAATCATGAGATTCTTCGACTCCGAATATATTCGGAATGCTCTGAATGACAGGCTGCTCTGAATTACAGGATTCGCTTTGAATAATTCACGTCTGTCATTCAGAAGGAGGCACGACTGAAGAATCTTTATAATGGGTTATGCTAAGTTTATAGAGAAAGAGATTCTTCGCTGTGCTCTGAATGACAGGCTGCTCTGAATGACAGGATTCGTTATAATCAACTACACACAGTAGTAATCCGTCATGGCGAGGAAGCATGACGACGCCATCTTTTGATTGAAAGGGCAAGTGAAATCGTGAGATTCTTCGACTCCGAATATATTCGGAATGCTCTGAATGACAGGCTGCTCTGAATGACAGGCTGCTTTGAATGACAGGGTAGGTTGATTGACGGCACACCATAACAATACGTCATGGCGAGGAAGTATGACGACGCCATCTTTCCAATGAAAACAGCAAGTAAAATCGTGAGATTCTTCGCTTTGCTCTGAATGACAGGCTTCTCTGAATGACAGCTCGCTCTGATTGACAGGATTCATTCTAAACAACTACACACAGTGGTAATCCGTCATGGCGAGGAAGCATGACGAAGCCATCTTTTGATTGAAAGTGCAAGTGAAATCATGAGATTCTTCGACTCCGAATATATTCGGAATGCTCTGAATGACAGGCTGCTCTGAATTACAGGATTCGCTTTGAATAATTCACGTCTGTCATTCAGAAGGAGGCACGACTGAAGAATCTTTATAATGGGTTATGCTAAGTTTATAGAGAAAGAGATTCTTCGACTCCGAATATATTCGGAATGCTCTGAATGATAGGCTTTGTTCTGATTGACAGGCTGCTTTGAATGACAGGGTAGGTTGATTGACGGCACACCATAACAATACGTCATGGCGAGGAAGCATGACGACGCCATCTCTTCAATGAAAACAGCAAGTAAAATCGTGAGATTCTTCGCTTTGCTCTGAATGACAGGCTTCTCTGAATGGCAGGCTGCTCTGATTGACAGGATTCATTCTAAACAACTACACACAGTGGTAATCCGTCATGGCGAGGAAGCATGACGACGCCATCTTTTGATTGAAAGAGCAAGTGTAATCGTGAGATTCTTCGACTCCGAATATATTCGGAATGCTCTGAATGACAGGCTGCTCTGAATTACAGGATTCGCTTTGAATAATTCACGTCTGTCATTCAGAAGGAGGCACGACTGAAGAATCTTTATAATGGGTTATGCTAAGTTTATAGAGAAAGAGATTCTTCCACTCCGAATATATTCGGAATGCTCTGAATGACAGAATTCGCTCTGAATGACAGGATTCGTTATAAACAACAACACACAGTAGTAATCCGTCATGGCGAGGAAGCATGACGAAGCCATCTTTTGATTGAAAGGGCAAGTAAAACTCATGAGATTCTTCGCTTTGCTCTGAATGACAGGCTTTGCTCTGAATGACAGTCTGCTCTGAATGACAGGCTGCTATGAACAACATAACACCGCAAAAATCCGTCATGGCGAGGAAGCATGACGACGCCATCTTTTGAATGAAAGAGCAAGTAAAACCGTGAGATTCTTCGCTGTGCTCTGAATGACAGGCTGCTCTGAATTACAGGATTCGCTCTGAATGACAGGATTCGTTATAAACAACTACACACAGTGGTAATCCGTCATGGCGAGGAAGCATGACGACGCCATCTCTTCAATGAAAACAGCAAGTAAAATCGTGAGATTCTTCGCTTTGCTCTGAATGACAGGCTTCGCTCTGAATGACAGGCTGCTCTGAATGACAGGCTGCTCTGAATGACAGGCTGCTCTGAATGACAGGCTGCTCTGAATGACGACAGACGGATTATATAAACTAAAAACGCTCCTTTCAATAATTCTGAAAGGAGCGTTTAATATTAAAAAAAACAAACACAAATAAAGATGTGTTTCTGTTTTAAATGGTTTACATCATGCCTGGCATACCGCCGCCGCCCATTGGTGGCATAGCTGGAGCCTCTTCTTTAATATCGATTAAAGCACACTCTGTAGTTAATATCATTCCTGCAACCGATGCCGCATTTTCTAAAGCAACACGGGTTACTTTTTTAGGATCGATAATACCAGCGGTAAGCATGTCTACATAAGTTTCAGATTTGGCGTCGAAACCAAAATCTTTTTTGCCTTCTAAAACTTTATTGATCACTACGCTACCTTCTCCACCAGCGTTTTCTACGATAGTACGTAATGGAGCTTCAATAGCACGCGCTACAATTTGGATACCTGTAACTTCATCTAGGTTTTCGGTAGTTATTTTCTCTAAAACTGAAATCGCTCTCACTAGCGCAACACCACCACCGGCAACAATACCTTCTTCTACGGCTGCTCTTGTAGCGTGTAAAGCATCGTCAACACGATCTTTCTTTTCTTTCATTTCAACCTCACTAGCTGCGCCAACATAAAGTACCGCAACACCGCCAGCCAATTTCGCTAAACGTTCTTGTAGCTTTTCTTTATCGTAATCGCTAGTTGTGGTTTCAATTTGTGCTTTAATTTGGTTTACACGGGCTTTAATATCATCGGCAGCGCCTTCACCATTAACAATAGTAGTGTTGTCTTTATCAACCGTTACGGTTTCGGCAGTACCTAACATGCTTAAATCGGCATTTTCTAGAGTGAAACCTCTTTCTTCTGAAATTACAGTACCACCAGTTAAAATGGCAATATCTTCAAGCATGGCTTTACGACGGTCTCCAAAACCAGGGGCTTTAACAGCTGCAATTTTTAGTCCGCCACGTAATTTATTAACTACTAAAGTAGCTAAGGCTTGGCCGTCAACATCTTCAGCAATAATTAATAATGGTCTGCCAGATTGTGCTACAGGCTCTAAAATTGGAAGAATTTCTTGTAAGTTAGAAATCTTTTTATCGAATAATAAAATGTATGGATTTTCTAAATCGGCAATCATTTTATCAGAGTCGGTTACAAAGTAAGGCGATAGGTAACCTCTGTCGAACTGCATACCTTCAACAACATCAACATAAGTGTCCATACCTTTAGCTTCTTCAACAGTAATCACGCCTTCTTTACCAACCTTATCAAAAGCTTGAGCGATTAACTCACCAATGGTATCATCGTTATTAGCTGAAATAGCGGCAACTTGTTTAATTTTTTCAGAAGAATTACCCACTTGCTTGGCTTGTTTTTCTAAATCTTCTGTAATGGCCGTAACGGCTTTGTCGATACCGCGTTTTAAATCCATTGGATTAGCACCAGCGGCAACGTTTTTTAAGCCCTCTTTTACGATAGCTTGCGCCAAAACGGTAGCAGTTGTTGTACCATCTCCAGCCAAATCGTTGGTTTTACTCGCCACTTCTTTAACCATTTGTGCGCCCATGTTTTCATGTGCATCTTCAAGCTCAATCTCTTTGGCTACAGTCACCCCATCTTTAGTGACTTGTGGTGCGCCAAAACTTCTGCTAATAATTACGTTACGTCCCTTTGGACCCAAGGTTACTTTTACTGCATTTGCCAATGCGTCAACACCGCGTTTTAATCCGTCGCGTGCATCTATATCAAATTTTATGTCTTTTGCCATAATAAGAAATTTTATTTTTCATTCCCACGAAGGTAGGAATCTGTTTCATGTTACGTTAATATTTATTTAGAAGTTTTCCGCTTTTGCGGAAATGAAAAAAGCTATGTTTTAAACAATAGCTAGGATGTCGCTTTCGCGCATAATTAAATAATCTTTCCCCTCAAGTTTAAGCTCGGTTCCTGCGTATTTACCATACAAAACAGTATCGCCAACTTTCACGGTAATAGGTTCGTCTTTAGTGCCTTTTCCTGCGGCAACAACTTGTCCTTTTTGTGGTTTTTCTTTAGCGTTATCTGGAATGATAATTCCTGAAGCTGTTTTTGTCTCAGCAGCAGCAGGTTCTATAACAACTCTGTCTGCTAATGGTTTAATGTTTAAGCTCATTTCTTATTTTATTTTAATTAATTAAATTATGTTTATTACCTCTGTTTTAAGCTAAAAATGTGCCAATACTTTTTAACTGACAAACTTGCAGAAATAAAAAAATGCCAACGTATATGTTGACATTTTGTGTTTATAGATTATGATTGTTTAGTTTATAAAGAATCATTTGCTGGTGTTGTGTCATTGTTTGTAGCTGCTGGTAGCGGTGCTGCTTGAGGTAAAGGCTGAGTAGTGGTTGCGTTTGGGTCTAGGGCTTTCGAATCTAGACTCTCACCACCTCTGTTAATAGCAACGTTAGATACTAATATTAAAACTAATAAAAGTGTTGCTAAGGTCCATGTGCTTTTGTCTAAAAAATCGGTGGTCTTTTTCACGCCACCTAATTGTTGTGTGCCTCCACCGCCAAACGAAGATGATAAACCACCACCTTTTGGGTTTTGTACCATAATTACTACTATTAGTAAAAATGCTACGACTACGATTAATGCTAAAAATATTGTAAACGTACTCATTGTTTTAGTTGTTTTGTTCTTGCAATTGTTCTATTGCTTTAATTTGGTTTGCAAAGAAACTACTTTTTTCTGGATATTTCAAAATTAAAATCTTGTAAGATTGAATTGCTTTTTTATAGTTTTTTTGTTCTACGTATACACGCGCCAACGTCTCGGTCATTAAAGCCTCTGGTTGTATCATCTGAGCTTTGGCGAGATTTCCTTTTGAGGTTGCTGTTTTTGATGGATTTATTTTCGGGTTTCGGGTGATAAATCTGTCGATTAACTCGAATTTTTTGGCTTTTTCGGTTTCGTTTGGATTTACTTCTTTACCCAGGTTATCTTCTTCTCTTTGTATGGGTTTAAAATGCGTAATTTTTAGCCACTCGTTAAACGAATGTGTTTCTTTTTTATCAAAACGTAACGGTTTTCCTAGATTAAGTAATTGACCCGCAGGTGTTTGTTCTGTATTTTGTGGCGCTGTCGTATCTGGAGTAGATGCTTTTTTTGGTTCAAATAAAGCGGGGTCTAAAACACCTTCAGTAGCATGTATTTGTTGTTTAAGCGTGTCATCAAAGGTGGTGCTTTTGCTTACCGAAATATCCTCTGCAGTCACCTTAATATCTTTTAAAGGTTTTATGTTGTTTTGAATAATTTGAGATATCTCGTTTTGAAGAAATGTATCTGAAGTAATATAATCGAATAAAATACTGCGGTCGCTAGTATATGCCGCGGTAACTTTAAGTTCTTGGTTGTATTTAAAGCTGCTTTGATCTTTTAAACCTTTTAGGTAAATGGCTCGTGCCGATTGAAAATAAGGGAACTGGTCGATAACAGATTTTACGGTCTCGGTTTGCTCGTGGGTTATAGCTTGAGGATCTTGGAGCAGGTATGTAAAATCTTTACTATTCATTAATTTCTTGTTTAATTCCCTTTTATTGGGAAAGCTAAATATTATTTTCTCAATGTTGCAGCAAACCGTTACGGGTTTACCATTTTGCTAGCGTAGCATTAACAATATCTTGGGTGAGTCGCTCAATAATTTCTTCATGTGCGGTGGCCTTTTGAGAGCCAACAAGTTGTGCGCTTCCTGGATAATCGTAAAAAAACGAAAAACTTTGCTCTAAATTATCATCTTCGTTATTTTTATTGTAAAAACGAATTTTAACACCAATAGTTAATTTGTTTTGTGCTGCGGTATTCGATGCGGTTGCAGTTGTTGGAGAAATTCTATAGGTAGAAATTTCGCCATCGTAAACTAAATCGGCATTAGCGTTTGTAAGCTTGTAATTGGTTTGGTCGAGAATTAAATCCTGTAAAGCGTTCTGAAACTCGACCTCTAAGCCAGGTTCTACTAAAGGGGCGTTATTTTCTATGCGATTTACCTGAAAGGTTTCAGCTTTAATAGAGCTTGGCTGCGTAAAGCCATAGAATTTGCAACCTGTTAGGGATGCACTTACTAAAAATAAAAAAAGGTATTTAAGATATGTCATTTTAAAATTGGTATGTAAAACCTTTGACGTCGTTTATTAGTTATTATGATTTTCTCGATGCTTGGTAAACGTTTAAACTACAATAGGTGTTGTTTATGTGTTAATACATATAAAAACTGTTGGTTACAGATTATATTGTTTAATTTTTCTATAAAGTGTTCGTTCACTTATGCCTAATTCTGCTGCTGCTAATTTGCGTTTCCCTTGGTGGCGTTCTAGAGATTTTTTAATTAATTCTAATTCTTTGTCTTGAAGAGATAAGGTTTCTTCTTCTTCAATTTCTTCAGCAAAATAGTATTTATCTGAGGAATCTTGATTTTCGGTATCGGTATTCGGGTGACTCGGTATCGAAATAAGATCGGTATTGGCATTGGTCGCTTCAAAATCTTCAAGAGCTTCTTGGTAATCGGCTTCTGCGGCTTCACTGTCGCCATAAATTTTTTGAATTAAACCGCCATGATCTTTCTCGACATCTTTAATGTTCCCTTTTTTCATGAGTTCCATAGTGAGTTTTTTCAAATCGTTTAAGTCGCCTTTCATATCGAAAAGCACTTTGTATAAAATCTCACGCTCGCTAGTAAAATCACTTTCAGCTTTTGAGGTTTTTATAACAGCCGGTAAATTTGTACCTGATGTTGGTAAATACCCCTTAAGGGTATCTGCAGAAATAGTTCTTTGGCGCTCTAAGACCGAAATCTGTTCGGCAACATTTCGCAACTGCCTAATGTTTCCGTTCCAACGGTGTTTTAATAAAACCTTTACAGCATCGTCTGTTAATTTTACTGTTGGCATTTTGTATTTTAAGGCAAAATCGCTTGCAAATTTTCTAAATAAAAGATGAATATCTTCCTGTCGCTCGCGCAAAGGCGGTAGGTGTATCTCTACCGTGCTTAGTCTGTAGTAGAGGTCTTCGCGAAATTTTCCTTTTTCGATCGCTTGGAGCATATTTACGTTGGTTGCTGCTACAATGCGAATGTTTGTTTTTTGCACTTTGCTGGAGCCGACTTTAATAAACTCGCCGTTTTCTAAAACTCGAAGTAAACGCACTTGTGTGGTTAGTGGTAATTCTCCAACTTCGTCTAGAAAAATAGTACCGCCATCGGCAACTTCGAAATAACCCGCACGGGTTTGCGTGGCTCCTGTAAAAGCACCTTTTTCGTGCCCGAAAAGTTCACTGTCAATAGTACCTTCTGGAATGGCACCGCAGTTTACAGCAATATATTTGTTGTGTTTTCTATGTGAAAGTTGGTGAATTATTTTTGGAATATTTTCTTTACCAACACCAGATTCTCCAGTAACCAATACCGAAATGTCGGTCGGCGCGACTTGAATGGCTTTTTCAATAGCGCGATTTAGGGCGATTGTATTACCGATAATACCAAAACGTTGTTTTATTGCTTGAACAGATTCCATATATTATCTCTCCTATTTTTTATAGGAATATTCTTGTTTTTTTGTTAATTATTATCACTTAAACTTACAGCTTCTCCAATTAGAGTGGCACTGGTGCAATCTGTAACTTTTACATTTACAAACTCGCCAATGTTATAATTTTCTTTTGGAAACACACAAACTATGTTTTGAGGCGTGCGGCCAGACCATTGTGATTCAGATTTTTTCGACTCTTTTTCAATTAAAACTTCTACCGTTTTGTTAAGCCATGTTTTCGTAGTAATTTCACTGTGTTTACGCTGTAAATCGACGACGTCTTGAAGGCGTCTTTTTTTTACGGCTTCAGGGATGTCGTCTTCCATATTGCGTCCTGCCATGGTGCCTGGGCGCTCTGAATAAGCATACATATAACCAAAATTATATTTTACGTAGGCCATTAAAGACAAGGTGTCTTGAAAATCGGTTTCTGTTTCGGTAGGAAATCCAATAATCATATCTTGACTTATAGCGCAGTCTGGAATAATTTCGCGAATTTGATCTATAAGTTGCATGTATTCTTCTCGCGTATGTAAGCGGTTCATGGCTTTTAAAATGCGGTTACTGCCACTTTGCACTGGTAGGTGTATGTGCTTACATATGTTTTGGTGCTTCGCCATGGTCTTAACAACATCAAGCGTTAAATCTTGTGGGTTTGATGTCGAAAAACGAATACGCATTTTAGGCTGGGCTTTCGCACAAATTTCCAATAAATTAGAAAAATTTACAGCTGTAGCTTTTTGCATGTCGCTGGCTTTATTAAAATCTTTTTTTAAACCACCGCCATACCACAGATAGCTGTCCACGTTTTGTCCAAGCAAGGTGATTTCTTTATATCCTTTGTGCCATAAGTCGTTAATTTCTTCTATAATACTCTGCGGATCTCTACTGCGTTCTCTCCCCCGTGTAAAAGGCACCACGCAGAAGGTACACATATTATCACAACCACGAGTAATCGATACAAACGCGGTGACTCCATTGCTGTTTAATCTAACCGGAGAAATGTCTCCGTAGGTTTCGTCTTTAGAGAGGATCACGTTTATCGCGTCTCTACCTTGATCAACTTCGGCAAGAAGATTGGGTAGGTCTTTGTAAGCATCTGGACCAACAACTAAATCAACAATTTTTTCTTCTTCAAGAAATTTTGTTTTCAGGCGTTCTGCCATGCAGCCCAAAACGCCCACTTTCATCTTTGGATTTAGGTCGCGTTTTACAGCGTTATATTTTTCTAAACGTTTGCGTATGGTTTGTTCTGCTTTATCCCGAATAGAGCAAGTGTTAACCAATACCAAATCAGCCTCTTCTAAGGTTTGAGTAGTGTTAAATCCCTCGTTGGTTAAGATGGAAGCTACAATCTCACTATCGCTAAAATTCATGGCACAGCCATAGCTTTCAATAAAAAGTTTACGTGTATTTTCTTTTTTATGGTCTAATACTAAAGATTGACCCTGTTTGCTTTCGTCTATTATTTTCTCCATGATCTTTTCTACTTCGATTAACTACAGGCTTAAGCAAAAAAAATGAAATTAGTTAAACACTGTAAGTAAGTCTGCAAATATAGTATTTATTTTATGATTTTGTGACACAATGTCATGTGGTTTTTGTTAAAAATTACTAGTGTCCGATTAAAAATATTATAATGCTGTCCATCCTTTTAAAATTAAGAACTTTGCGCGTTTTTTAAAATGTCACCTTGCTTATTTGAAATAATTTTTAAGATTTAAAGGAACTATTTTGTTAATTTAAAGTATTTCTGTTTATCAGTTAGTTAGAATCAAGTCTTGGTTCTTATGTCTATTAGCGAAGCGGTCTCATGTCTTTTGTCGGACATTAATGGTTAAAAATTACCATGTTCTTTTAAGCGCACTGTGCCCTTTATTCAATGCATTTAAGAGTCACTTTAAAAGGGTTTAACTGATTTAGTTGTTGCAGTCTGCAATAATTTATAAAGTTCGTTGTATTTGCTCATATCTTGGTTTGGTTTAAGTGGGCAGTTAAAATGGGTATTACAAGCTAGGGAATCTAATGGTTAATCGAAAACAATTTTAGACTTCATACTATGGTATTTTAATCTTTTTCTTTTTGAGAATTTTAAGTTAAATAAAATATCGCTAGTAATTTATATTAGAAAGTGTTTTATTTGAAAACTAAACAAACCTAATTTTCATTTATGAATACGACAACGACCTTATTAGAGAAAATAGAAAATGCCAGAGATTTAGATTTCGGAACTATCTTTGGCGAATCTATCGAATTGTTTAAAAAAACGTGGTTACAGGGTTTTATACTCGTTTTACTAACCATGGCAATTATGATACCATTATTTTTCATGTTATATCTTCCATTAATAGGCTTGATTATAGCGCAAAGTGAAGGTGCTGGTCCAGAGGTTTTTGATACTTTTTTTGGTAGTATGTCTATTCTCTACATCTTATTTTTAGTCGCGTGTTTTCTTGTTTTTGGAGCTATTTCTGTGGCGATGAATGCTGGGTTTTATAGAATGATGAGAAAGTTAGATAATAATGAGGCAACAACAACCACCGATTTATTCTATTTTGTTAAAAACAAGTATTTAGGTAAGGCCTTCATGCTAATGTTGGCTTCTATTTTAATAGCTGTGCCGTCAGCTTTTTTATGCTATGTACCTTTAATTTATATGATTGTACCCTTGTCTTTTTTTAATGTAATCTTTGCCTTTAATCCCGACTTATCGGTTGGAGATATGATTAAAGTGAGTTTTAAACTCGGGCATAAAAAGTGGTTATTGGCTTTCGGGTTAATAATTGTGAGTGTTTTACTGTCTCAAATGGTGGGGTATTTGTTATGTGGTGTAGGGTTGTTATTTACGTATACCTTTGTGTACCACCCCGTTTATTTAATTTACAAAAATGTCGTTGGTTTTAACGAAGCTAGTGCGATAGAACAAATTGGAGAAAGTGTAGAATAATATTTAAAATAATTAGAAAAAGCCTGTGTTTTTAAACAAAAACACAGGCTTTTGTTGTTAAGAAATACACAGATTATCTCTAAAAAGTTACAGATAAGTTTTTTTTGATATACATTTGTACCTTCAAAAAACGAAGTATGGCAAAGAATTTAGTGATTGTTGAGTCACCTGCTAAGGCAAAAACTATAGAAAAATTTCTAGGAAAAGATTTTAAAGTAGAATCTAGTTTTGGGCATATATCCGATTTACCTTCAAAGGAATTGGGTGTAAATGTAGAAGGTGATTTTAAACCAACGTACGAAGTCTCTAAAGATAAAAAAGCAGTAGTAAAAAAGCTAAAAGATTTAGCGAAAAAAGCCGAAATGGTATGGCTAGCTAGTGATGAGGATCGCGAGGGTGAGGCTATAGCATGGCATTTGGCCGAGGCATTAAAACTCGATAAAGATAAAACAAAACGTATTGTTTTTCATGAAATTACCAAGTCGGCTATCGATAAAGCTATCGAAAACCCGAGAGGTATTGATTACGATTTAGTCGATGCACAACAAGCGCGTCGAGTATTAGATAGAATAGTAGGTTACGAGTTGTCGCCTGTGCTTTGGCGAAAGGTAAAAGGTGGTTTATCGGCAGGACGAGTACAGTCGGTTTCTGTGCGATTAATTGTCGAGCGAGAAAGGGATATTCAAAATTTTAAGCCTGTTGCTTCGTATCGCATTGATGCCGAGTTTTCAAATGAAGAAGGTAAGACATTTAAAGCCAAATTGCCTAAAAACTTTTCATCGAAAACAGAAGCTCAAAACTTTTTGGAGCAAAATCTTTCGGCTCATTTTAAAGTAGCCGATCTTCAAAAAAAACCAGCTAAAAAATCGCCTGCACCCCCATTTACGACATCGACCTTACAACAAGAAGCGGCACGTAAATTATATTTTTCGGTAAGTAAGACCATGACCATGGCGCAACGGCTTTACGAGGCTGGTTTAATTACCTATATGAGAACCGATAGTGTTAATTTATCAGACGAAGCACGAAAAGGTGCCGAGGCCGAAATTAAAACGGCTTATGGTAGTAAGTATAGTAAACCACGAAATTTTAAAGGCAAAGCTAAAGGTGCACAAGAGGCGCACGAGGCCATTCGACCAACAAGTTTTGCTATCCATTCTGTAGATATCGATTACGACCAAGCGCGTTTGTACGATTTAATTTGGAAACGTTCTATCGCTTCGCAAATGAGTGACGCCCAATTAGAGCGTACCAATGTTAAAATAAGCGCTTCAACCCACAAAGAAACCTTCACTGCGAATGGAGAGGTTATCACTTTCGATGGCTTTTTAAAAGTGTATTTAGAAGGTACCGACGATGAAGATGTTGAGCAAGAAGGTATGCTGCCAGCGATGAAAGCCAGCGAAACCTTACTCAATAATTACATAACCGCAACGCAGCGTTATACACGTCCGCCTGCAAGATATACCGAAGCCTCTTTAGTTAAAAAATTAGAAGAATTAGGAATTGGGCGTCCCTCAACCTACGCACCAACCATTTCGACCATCCAGAATAGAAATTATGTAGAAAAAGGAACTGTTGAAGGAGAAGCACGAAACTATTCGCAATTAACACTTAAAGCAGGGGAGGTAAAGGAAAAAACCTTATCCGAAAAAGTAGGATCGGATAAAGGTAAACTCGTACCAACAGATATTGGTATGATTGTAACCGATTTTTTAGTCAATCATTTCGAAAACATTTTAGATTATAACTTTACTGCCAAAGTTGAGGCAGATTTCGATGATATAGCCGAAGGAAAAGAGGATTGGATAAAAATGATGAAATCCTTTTATAAAGATTTTCATCCGCAGGTAGAACATGTTAAAGAAAACGCCGAAAGAGAGTCTGGAGAACGCATTTTAGGCGAAGATCCCAAAACTGGAAAACGCGTAAGTGTGCGTTTGGGTAAGTTTGGTCCTATGGTTCAAATTGGTACTGTAGACGACGAAGAGAAACCACAATTTGCTAGTTTAGGACCAGATCAACAATTAAATACCATAACCTTTGAAGAGGCTATGGATTTGTTTAAACTCCCAAAAGATTTGGGGACTTACGAGGGTGAAGAGGTGCTGGTTAATAATGGACGCTTTGGGCCCTATGTAAAATTTGGAGAAACCTTCGTCTCGCTTCCAAAAGGGACAGATCCTTTAAATGTAGAATTAGAGGATGCTATTGTGTTAATAAAGGAAAAGCAAAAAGCTGATGCGCCCATATATATGTACAAAGAATTGCCAGTACAAAAAGGTAAAGGGCGTTTTGGTCCCTTCATTAAATGGAACAATATGTTCATTAATGTGAATAAAAAATACGATTGGGATAATTTGTCGGAAGAAGATATTGTGGAGTTGATTGAGACTAAAATTCAAAAAGAAATCGACAAAGTTATCCATAATTGGGAAGATGAAGGCATTCGGGTAGAAAAAGCACGCTGGGGAAGACACAACGTTATAAAAGGAAAAATAAAAGTGGAGTTGGCAAAGACAATTGATGTTTCCGATATGACCTTAGATGAAGCCAAGGCGCTTATTGAAGCCAAAACCCCAAAGAAAAAAGCAGCCAAAAAGAAGCCGGCTACAAAAAAAACAACGACTAAGAAAACCACCAAAAAGAAAACCGCAGTAAAAAAGAAATAAGGTTATGAATTTTAGTTTCTTATCGCCAGTTTCAGATGTCGTATTAGCTCATAATGCGTTGCTTTCACCTCAAGCATTAGGGCGTAAATTACGAATTCATTCGGCAAAAAATGGTATGCCGGACTTAGAGGGTGTTCATATTGCTCTTTTTGGTGTGCTAGAAAATAGAAACGACGCCCATTATATTGGTGAAGCATTTCAAATTAATGAAATTAGAAAATCTTTTTACGCCCTTTATCCAGGTAGCTGGCACGCTACAGTGGCAGATTTAGGTAATATTAATAAAGGAGAAACTGTTGAGGATACTTATTTTGCTGTAAAAGAAGCCGTTTCCATATTGGTTCAACAAAACATCATCCCTCTTATTATTGGGGGATCGCAAGATTTAACCTATGCCAATTATCGAGCCTACGATGCGCTAATTCCAATGGTTAATATTGTAAATGTGGATTGTAAATTTAATTTAGGTGACTCTCAAAAACCACTAAAAAGTGATAGTTTTATTGGTAAGATAGTATTAGAAGAGCCCTATAATCTTTTTAATTATGCTACTATTGGATATCAAACCTATTTTAACTCTCAAGAAGAAATAGATTTGATGGAAAAACTTTATTTTGAATCTTATCGTCTCGGTGAAGTTTCAAAAGACATTACTCTAGTCGAACCCGTTTTGCGCGATGCGAATATTGTAAGTGTCGATTTAAATGCGGTAAAGGCATCAGAAGTAAGTGTAAATCAAAAGTACTCTCCCAATGGTTTAGACGGTAAAGAAATTTGTGCTATTTCGCGTTATGCGGGGATAAGCAACAAAGTGTCTTCGTTTGGAATTTATGGTTACAAACCTTCTAAAGATGACGAGATAACGTCTATGTTAATCGCTCAGATAATTTGGTACTTTATTGAGGGCTATAATTTTAGAGTGAAAGATGATGTTTTTGTAGATGAAAAAAGTTATCAAAAGTTTATCGCTTTAGTGGACGACCAAGAATTGGTGTTTTACAAAAGTACTGCCTCGGGAAGGTGGTGGATTGAGATTCCCTTTTTATCAGACATCAATAATAAATTAAAAAGACATACGTTATTACCTTGCACGCATCAAGATTATTTGGAAGCCTGTAATAACCATATACCAGAACGCTGGTATAAGGCTTTCCAAAAGAATTGTTTTTAACTTAAATTTATCATTTCAGAAAAAATTCATCGATTAAATGCAGGTTTTACACGACGAAATGTAATTTTTTTGAAATAAAAGTTGTTTTTTACATTTTATATAAATATGTTTACAGTCTTAATGATCAAGCTTAATTAATTAACCTCGAGTTTCCTATGAATATGAAGAAGTTTATTTTATTAACCGCAGTTTTAGCATTGTTAACCAGTTGTGGCTCTAAAGACAGAGGTGAGTTGGTAGGTGTTAAGGGTAAAAAATGGCATCCAGAAAAGCCTTATGGTATGGAGCTTATACCTGGTGGTGCATTTATTATGGGTAAAGCTGACGACGATCTTGCTGGTGTTCACGATGCCCCTGCAAAAACCGTTACTGTAAGAGCACTGTATATGGATGCCACAGAGATTACAAATAGCGAATATAGACAGTTTGTTAACTGGGTAAGAGATTCTATTTTAAGACTTGAATTGGCTAAGATGGCAGACGATTATGGTTTAACACCACAGGATGGTGGTATTGGTGAGTATGCTTTTAAAGATGCCGATACAACGAACATGTCTGTTTATGAAAAATATATGTTCGAGAATTATACTGGTCTTGGCGACACGGGATACGAAGGTCGAAAAATAAACAGAGATATTGATCTAATTTTTGACACCGATAAATATCCAGATGAATTTTACGCTGAGGTTATGGATACTATGTATTTACCACTCGAGGAGAGTTATAATGGCCAGCGCACTTGGGATGTTAAGAAATTTAATTTTCAATACAGTTACATGGATATTCAGGAGGCTGCCAGAAATAGAGGTGTAAAACGTAAAGATGCCATTATCAAAGAAGAAGTTAATGTTTACCCAGACACCACAGTTTGGATAAGAGATTTTGCGTATTCTTATAACGAACCTATGCACAACGATTATTTTTGGCACGACGCTTACAGCGATTATCCAGTTGTGGGTGTAACATGGAAACAAGCAAAAGCATTTTGTGAGTGGAGAACGATTAATAAAAATACTTATCAAAAATCTAAAAAAGCTGCACATGTAAATCGGTTTAGATTGCCTAACGAGGCCGAATGGGAGTACGCGGCAAGAGGGGGGTTACAAGCCGCAACTTATCCCTGGGGTGGACCTTATACCAGAAGTTCTAGAGGTTGCTTTATGGCAAACTTTAAGCCAGTACGAGGCGATTACGCTGCCGACCAAGCCTTGTATACTGTAGAAGCTAAATCTTACGACCCTAACGATTATAATTTGTATAATATGGCTGGTAATGTCTCAGAATGGGTTAATGCTTCTTACGATCCAAACTCGTACGAGTACACTTCAACAATAAATCCAAGTGTTAACGATAAAAACAACAAACGTAAGGTTATAAGAGGAGGTTCATGGAAAGATGTAGCTTACTATTTACAAGTAAGTACTAGAGACTACGAATATGCCGATTCTGCAAGAAGCTATATTGGTTTCAGAACGGTTCAAGATTATATGGGTACAAAAGTTACTAACAACTAAGTCTATCAACTACTAAACGTATTTAAACTAAACAATTATCTAACCTACTTAAGTAATTTATGGTTACTTAAATTTTAAAACTAAAAAATCATGGCAAACACAAACACAAGAAAAAAGTATATTAATATGGCTTATGGCCTGGGAGCTTCAATCGTAATTATTGGGGCTTTATTTAAGATTACGCATTTCGAACTCGGACCAATTAATGGTAACCTCATGTTAACTATCGGGCTAGTAGCCGAAGCCATAATTTTTGCCATTTCGGCATTTGAGCCTGTCGATGACGAATTTAATTGGGCGCTAGTGTACCCAGAATTACAAGGCGGTAAACCAGGAGCTAAAAAAGAGCAGCCACAAAATGCACAGGGATTGTTATCACAAAAACTGGATGAATTATTAAAAGAAGCTAAAATTGATGGCGAATTAATGTCAAGCTTAGGCCAGAGTATTAAAAATTTCGAAGGTGCGGCAAAAAATATTTCTTCGACAGCAGAATCTGTAGAAGCTTCAAAAAAGTACGGACAAGAATTAACGCTTGCTGCGGCACAAATGGAATCTTTAAACAGCTTGTACAAAGTACAGTTAGAGAGTGCTAGTAAACAAGCTGCAATTAACCAAGAGTCTGTAGAGAATGCTGCGAAACTAAAAGAGCAAATGCAATCTTTAGCATCCAACCTATCATCGTTAAATGGTGTTTATGGTGGTATGTTATCTGCAATGAACAAAAACTAGTTAGTGGGTTAACCCAAAGTATTAATTAACCAAAAACCTAATTAGACATGGCAGGAGGAAATTTATCACCGAGACAGAGAATGATTAATCTGATGTATTTAATATTTATAGCAATGCTAGCTTTAAATATGTCGAAAGAAGTGCTTTCAGCCTTCGGATTAATGAATGAAAGGCTTGTAGAGTCAAATCAGGCAGCAGAAGCGCGTAACAATAATTTCGTAGAAAGTTTAGCGCTGAAGGCCGAAGAACAACCTGAAAAATACGCGCCTTTAAAAGCAGATGCCGATAAAATACACAAACTAGCCCAAGAATTCGACGCTTATTTAGCAGAATTAAAAAAGGGCATGAAAGCCACTGTAGAAGATCCTCAAGATTATGAGAAAATGGACAGAGGCAATTATTTGGATGAAAAATTCTTTAAAGGCGACAAGCTTAAGGAAGATGGTCAAGAATTTTTAAATCAAATTGAAAACTTTAGAGAAGGCGTAGTAGCGCTTTTACAGGATGAGAAGGGCATGGAAGAGGTAGTTAAAGATGTAAAAGATAAATTTACTACCAGCCAAGTTACAAATCGAGACGGTATCGAGGTCGATTGGTTAGACTATCATTACAAAGGCTTTCCATTAGTAGCTTCTTTAACAAAAATTACTCAACTTCAATCGGATATAAAAACGACCGAGTCTGAAATTTTGAGTAATATGTTGCAGGGTACACTTTCTAGTGAGGTGTCAATGACAAATTACACCACATTAATGGAAACCTCTAAGTCTGCGTATTTTAATGGCGAGAAGTTCGACGGTCAAATAGTACTAGGTCGTAAAGATGCATCGACGGTACCAACGCGAGTAGAATTAACTTTAGATGGCAGACCATTATCTGAGAAAGAATATACTATTGAAGAGGGAAAGGTCAAGTTAAATATTGGTGCTGGAGGAGTTGGAGAACATAAAATTGAAGGTAAATTAATTTTTGCTCAAGATGGTGAAGAAATTGAAGTTCCTGTAAATTCATCTTTTGCAACAGTATCTAAACCAAACTCAGCAACCATTTCTGCAGATAAAATGAATGTGGTTTACAGAGGCGTTAAAAACCCGATGACCATTTCTTTTGCTGGTATTCCAGACAATAAGGTATCTGCAAGTGCACAAGGTTTATCCAGAAGGTCGGGTAGTAGCTATGTTATGGATGCTACCAGAATTAAAGGTAGAGAAGTTAGAATTAACGTTAGCGGTACATTACCAGATGGAACCCCTGTAAGCGACAATGCTAAATTTAGAATTAAAGATTTACCAAAACCTACCGGTACGGTAAGGGGTGAAGACGGATCGTTAAAAATGCAGCGAAATAGTCTTGAGATTTCTACTATTGGTGCTAAATTTGATGATTTCGATTTCGAATTGCCTTTACGTGTTACAGGTTTTAAATTTAAAGTTCAAGGGCAACCAACAATAAATGTTAAGGGTAATAAGTTAGATAATAGAGCAAAAGCTGCGTTGCGTAGAGCGAAACGTGGTTCTGGAGTTCAAATATTCGACATCGAGGCTAAAGCTTCTGGTGTGAGTGTGATACTTAAAAAAGTTTCCCCTGTATTTGTTGAGCTCACCAACTAGAATGTATTGGATGGTATTCTAATAATTAAAAAGTAAAAGAAATGAATTTGAAAAGTTTTTTATTAACCGTAACTGCTGTCTTTACTGTATCTAGTGTTTTTGCACAAGCAAATATATTGAATGCAAAAAGTCCAGAAGAAATTGGAGTGCGAACAGAAGCTCAAAAAGCTGTCGACAACGATAAACCTTTAGATTATGGTTATGTTGACGATAGAGATGTGCTTTTTTCTAAAATTGTTTGGGAAAGAATAAACCTAGACGAGCGCTCTAACTTTCCGTTATACTATCCTATTGATACCAATAACATTGGTCAAAATAGACGATCGTTATACGATGTATTGATGAAGAGTATTCAAAACGGTGAAATAGAAAATATATACGGTGATTCTTATTTTACATCAAAGCGTACTTTAAAAGATATTGAAGGTGCTTTAACCATGGTCGATACAACCGAATTGGGTATTGAGCAATTAAATGCTGGTGAGGTCTTGTCGGCAGAATACATCAATAAGCGTACTTTAAACGCCGGAGATATTAAAGCCTATCATATTAAAGGTTTATGGTATTTTGATAAGCGTCAGGCCGAAATGAAATATCGTTTATTAGGTATTGCGCCAGTGGCTCCTGATGTGAATTTTATTGATGAGGAACAACCTGATTTAGTTGAGTTGTTTTGGGTGTTTTTCCCAGATGCCCGAAATGTTTTGCACGAGGCTAAAGCTTTTAATAATAGCAATAGTTCGGTTCCTTTTTCTTTCGATCATATTTTAAATTCAAGACGTTTTCACGCCACTATTTATGCCGAAGAAAATGTTCAGGGCGATAGAAAGATTGGCGATTATATACCTGATAATGCCTTGATGCAATTATTAGAAGCAGATCGGATAAAAGAAAAAATTAGAGACTTTGAGTTGGATATGTGGACCAATTAATAATCTTTAAAATATACAATCTAAAAGGCCGTCTGTAAAGATGGCCTTTTTTTTAAGCTAAAGTCTAATACCAAATTAGCCATGTCATGCCGCATATAATTCGTTTACTCACATTTTTCTATTTTATAAATAGGTGAATATGATGTGCTGCGCAGTTCTTTTTTACCTATATTTTGATTTTAGCTCACGCCCATATTAGAGTAAAATAACGAGTTCGTGAATCTGCGATTTCTATCTCATCTGAGAAAAAATTAATTGAAATTAACCATACGACTTTCAAAAGTAAATTGGTCTTATGGCGTGATGGAGGGCTAATCAAATTTGTTTAAAAACCAATAAAAAACGGCATTTATATGCGTCTTCATCAGGTAAATAAACCTAATGGCGACTAGAGTTTAAAATGTAGATTTTATTAGGGCAAAAAAGGGGTTTCTATTGGGGTTACATTTAATGGGTTTCCAATATTTTATCGAGATTTGAAAATTGTGTTAATAGAAATCCAAAATACAGGTATCTTTGCAGCATATGCAAGTAGATTATATAATTATAGGTGTAGGTTTAGCCGGTATTAGTTTTTGCGAACAATTAAAGGCTAATAATAAAACGTTTGTTGTTTTCGATAACAGTTCTCAACAGTCATCTATAGTGGCTGGTGGTTTGTATAATCCAGTGGTCTTAAAACGTTTTACATCGGTTTGGAATAGTGCTTTACAACTAAAAACGGCATTGCCCATGTATGCTAATTTAGAAAAAAGGCTACAAGTGAAACTGGACTATAAAATGTCTGTGTATCGAAAATTCGCATCACTTGAAGAACAAAACAACTGGTTTGCCGCCTGCGATAAGCCCAAATTAGCTGAATATTTGTCTCCTGAAATTATAAAAAACACCCATCCTAATATATCTGCTCAATTTGGTTTCGGAGAAGTTTTACAAACCGGTAGAATTGATGTGAAATGTTTGGTGGATGCCTATAAAAAGGAATTATTGAGCAAAGAGCTCTTTTTTGAGTCCGATTTTGATTATCAACATATTGAAACAGGAGATGAAGGTGTCCAGTACCGAGATATAAGCGCCAAACACATCGTTTTTGCTGAAGGTTTTGGCCTTGTTAAAAACCCGTATTTTAAACACTTACCTTTGATGCCTACTAAAGGGGAATTGTTAATTATTGAGGCACCCGATTTAAAAATTAATTATGTTTTAAAAGCTGGTGTTTTTTTAATTCCGTTGCATGATAATTTATATATCGTTGGTGCGACTTACCAGAGGGACGATACCACTCATGCGGTTACCAGCCAGGCTAAAGACACCCTTTTAACTAAACTGGAAACACTCATTAATTGTTCGTATAGTGTGGTTAATCAAGTGGCAGGAATACGGCCTACGGTAAAAGATAGACGCCCCTTAGTTGGGCAACATGCTAGATGTAAAAACATGTATGTTTTAAATGGTTTGGGTTCGCGTGGCGTTATGATTGGACCCTATGTGGCAAGGGCGCTTTATAATTTTATTGAACACCAAACACCTTTGGATACCGAGATAGATATTAAACGTTTTTTATAGATTTAGCTATTTTCAATACCCTACGTTTAATTTGGTAGAGCCGGCAATCTGCGTTAGGGATTGTAATGGAAATCCTTTTTTGAGGCACGAAAAAAAGATTGTATTGGAAAGCCCGACCCCTTTTTTGGGGTAACGCCCATAAATTATTTTTTGGCTAAGGTCTTGTCGTAACTTATAAATAGGTTAATCCAAATGGTTCTGGACAGTCTAAAAATAACGGGCACAAAAGCCAATAAAGTAATAATAATTGATATAAATACGGCGTGTATACTGGCCTTAAAGACAAAAAAGGAAATTACAAAAGCAGCCGTGGCAAAGGCGATACCAACCGCATAGCTTATATACATCGAACCATAGAAGAAGGAGGGTTCGATACGATATTTTAGCCCACAGTGCGAACACTTTTCGCGCATATTAAAAGCTTCAGATAGTACGTAGGGGTTTTTATTAGTAAACATACACTCTTGGTGGCATTTAGGACAAGCACCCGTGAACACACTATATAATTTACTTCCTTTTTTAAACATATATTTTAATGTACTTTTGCATTTTTAATTTACAGAGCAAAAATAAGTTTTAATACTTAAAGTTCTGTTGCATAAGTTACATTTCTATGATGAACATTCACAATCTATCGATTTCATTTCAAGGCGAATACTTGTTTGAAGATATTACATTTAAACTTGGAAACGGCGATAGAATAGGCCTTATTGGTAAAAATGGTGCCGGAAAATCGACTATGTTGAAGATTCTATCGAAAGAAATGGAGCCTGATTCTGGTCAAATTGCGGCAGATAAGGATATGAAAATTGGTTTTTTAAAGCAAGATATTGATTTTGTTTTAGGGCGTACCGTACTTGAAGAAGCCTACCAAGCCTTTACCGATATTAAGGAGTTGGAAGCCCAAATGGAGGCTGTTAACACCCAAATGGCCGAACGAACCGATTACGAGAGTGAGGGTTATCATCAATTAATGGTCGATATAAACGATTTGCAACACCAATACGAAATTCTTGGGGGCTATAATTATCAAGGGGATACCGAAAAGATTTTACAAGGTCTAGGTTTTAAACGTGAGGATTTTGATAAACTTACCGATACTTTCTCTGGCGGATGGCGTATGCGTATCGAACTCGCAAAGCTCCTTCTTCAGAATAATGATATATTATTGTTAGATGAGCCAACAAACCATTTAGATATCGAATCGATTATTTGGCTTGAAGGGTTTTTAAGAAATTACCCCGGTGCTGTGGTTATTGTATCTCACGATAAAATGTTTTTAGACAACGTTACCAATAGAACCATTGAAATTTCTTTAGGTAGAATATACGATTACCCCAAGCCATATACTAAATATTTGGTGTTACGAGAGGAGTTGCGAACGCAGCAATTGGCATCTCAAAAAAACCAGCAAAAGCAAATAGAACAAACCGAGAAGCTTATTGAGAAATTTCGTGCCAAAGCTTCAAAAGCTACGATGGCACAATCGCTTATTAAAAAGCTTGATAAAATAGATAGGATAGAGGTAGATGAAGATGATAATAGTGTGATGACGCTTAATTTCCCGGTTTCTGTAACTCCTGGAAAGGTGGTTATTGAAGCCGAAGGGATCTCAAAAAGTTATGGCGATAATCAGGTTTTAAAAGATATCGATTTACTAATCGAGCGGAATACCAAGACGGCCTTTGTGGGTCAAAACGGACAGGGAAAATCGACACTGGCAAAAATTATTGTTGGCGATATTAAATATAACGGGCATTTAAAGTTGGGGCATAATGTACAGATTGGCTATTTTGCCCAAAACCAGGCCGAATATCTAGATGGTAACAAAACGGTGCACGACATTATGATTGATGCCGCAAATGAAACCAATAGAAGTAAAGTACGTGATATTTTAGGGTCTTTTTTATTTAGAGGAGAAGAGGTAGATAAATATGTAAGAGTATTATCTGGAGGCGAACGCAACCGTTTAGCATTGGCTAAATTGATGCTGCAACCATTTAATGTATTGGTCATGGATGAGCCTACAAACCACTTAGATATTAAGTCTAAAAATGTTTTGAAAGAAGCGCTTAAACGTTTTGAAGGAACTTTAATTTTGGTCTCTCACGATCGGGATTTTTTACAAGGGTTAACCCATACCGTTTATGAGTTTAAGGACCATAAAATAAAAGAATACTTGGGCGATATTGATTATTATTTAGACCAACGTAAAGTGGAAAGTTTACGCGAAGTTGAAAAGCGCACGGTGGTAAAGGAAACTCCCAAAGTAAAAACACAACGCAGTTACGAGGATCAGAAAAAAATAAAATCTTTAAATAATAAGTTGAGTAACGTGGAGTCGAAAATAAATGACTTAGAGCGTGAGATAAAAGCCATAGATTTATCACTTGAAGCTAATTATGAAGAGGTGACTTCAAAATCTAATTTTTTTGAAGAATATAAAAAAAAGAAATCCGATTTACAAGATTATATGGAGAAATGGGAGGCGATTCAATTAGAAATTGAGCAGTTTAACGCTGTTAAAATTTAAATAGATTTTTAAATTTTGGTTATATTTACAATACGGTAAAGACTAAATATTGATAGCCATGGAAGAGCATTTTTTCACTTGTCCGTATTGCTGGGAAAATATCTCTATGCTTTTAGATTATTCGGTTACAAAGCAAGTTTATATTGAAGATTGTGAGGTGTGTTGTAACCCTATTCAAATTTCTGCAACTTTTTTAAATTCGGAGTTGCAAGATTTTCAGGCTAATAGCTTAGGATAATAATTTTTTTTAAATTTACTCTTGTTTAATTGAAAAAGGGTTGTATATTTGCAGTCCGAAATAGTGAGGTCGGCATTATGAACCGATAAGTTAAAAGCTAAAACAACTATTTCAGTATAACATCGCGGGATAGAGCAGTAGGTAGCTCGTCGGGCTCATAACCCGAAGGTCACAGGTTCGAGTCCTGTTCCCGCTACTAGGAAAAACAAGGGTTTCAAGAGATTGAAGCCCTTTTTTATTTTTAGCTAGTAAGTAGAGCATCGATTGTTTTTCTGCGGCATCAGACTTATTGATGTTATACCAAATTAATAATGCGACATTTTAAAATTAAATTGGTATTAAATTGTACTTTATCATTTTTTATTATGTATCTCACTTCTATAAATAGACGAAACTATAATTCTGCTTTAAAAAGATCATGTTCCCAGAGGGTTATGAAATGTTTTGTAATTTTATCTTTTACTTATGTTTAATATAACGCTTAATAATAGCCCAATAAAATATGTTTTAAGTTTTAATAAACTCTTAGAATATTACGATGGTTTAGCCAAAAGTGAAGATCCATTTTTAGTTCTTAAAGCCAAGCGTGTTCTTGATGCTCAGGCGCCTTATCCAGAATTGCGAGAGGGCTTTACAGATAAAAGCTTATTAAAAAAATATGAGAACATCATCTCGATAATTCTTGAAGATACCTTTTCTGAGGTTTTAAGTAGTAATGAAATAAAAACGGGCTCGTTACCTTATGATAGTTTAATTTTTAATCCTACAAAGCGTTTTAAAAAAATAATGACAGACGCAGGTCCTGGTTTTACCCCTAAAATTAGAAGCCAAGGCAAAGATGTGTCTTATATAAGATCGGCAGTTTTATTATTAAATTTATATTATGGTTTTAAGTTAGATTATTCACGTTCGTATTTTTTTGATATTCCAGATAAACACGGGGTTATTCGTAATTATCGGGTGCTTTATAATGCTGATTTTTTAGAACTATTACCTACAGAAAAAACAAAAGTATTAACGCAAGACGATGTTAACGAGTTGTTGGATAATTTTGACGATCTTGAACTTTGGAAAAGTAAAATTCCGCCAGGTAGTTTTATTGCAAAAGGCTTTGTTGTTTTAAATATGGTCGATGTTACCGACGAGCATTCCATATCCGCAATGAAATCTGCAATGATATCGAGCTCAAATGCAAAAACTAGTGATTCTTTATTAGATGATCTTCAAGAGACCTTTCGTTCTTTTTTCGGTCTGAAAGCCATACATACTAGCTTTGTATTTTACGATAAAAAACTAAACCAATTCAAATCATTATCCAATAACAACATTAGAAGTGTTATTTTGGGCGATGAGGAAAATGTCTCGTGCAGAGAAGCGTTGTGTCCAGAAACCTACAAGTTCATCATGGAGGAGAAGCGCTTTTTTAATATTTCTGATGTTAATGATAGTTATGAACTTGGAGGTTGTTTTTCGCTTTATAAAAACATGAAAGCTTCCGCTTATCAAAGTGTAATATTGGCGCCCATAACAAATAATGATGATTTATTGGGTGTTTTAGAAATTGGATCACCAAATAAAAGTGAGCTTAACGGTAGTATAGTTAATAAATTGGAGGTTATTAAGCCGTTTTTAGTCACCTCTGTTTTAAGAGCTAATGCTGAACAGGCTAATTTAATTGATGCTGTTATACAAAATGAGTGTACTGCAATTCACCCTTCTGTGTATTGGAAGTTTGAAGAAGAAGCAAAAAACTTTATAAAAAAGTCTAAGTTTGATGAAAAACCAACATTTAACGAGATAGTTTTTGAAAATGTAAACCCGTTATACGGTCAAATTGATATTAAGGGGTCTTCTACTCAACGAAACTTGGCCATTAGGCGTGATTTAACAATTCAGTTATCAGATATTGTTAGTATATTAAATTATGCATTAAAAAAAGCATACGCCGCAAAATATGAGTATTTAATTGTTAAGACTAAAAACTATATTAGAGAAATTAATAAATTGTTAAACTCCAGTAGCGATCAATTAATTTTTAATTTTATTACTAATGAAATTAATCCAGTATTTGAAAATCTGAAACTATTAGGAGGCACCATTAATACCAAAATTTTAGATTATCAAGCCAAAATCGATGTAAAAAAGTTAGCCTACTACGATCACAGAAATAATTTTGACCATAGTGTTGCAGCCATTAACAAGATGTTTGCTAGCGTAATTGATAAAGAACAGGAAAGGGCACAACAAATATTTCCTCATTATTTTGAGCGGTTTAAGACTGATGGTATCGATTATAACATATACATTGGGGAGGCATTAACTCAAAATCTTACCTTTAGCAGTACACATTTGAGAAATTTAAGGTTATGGCAGTTACAATTGATGGCCGAAATGGAAAACAGATATTATTATTTAAAATCTAAACTTCCAATCCCCTTAGAGGTTACCTCTTTAATTTTAGTTTATGGCTCTAAACTCTCTATACGTTTTAGGACTGATGAAAAAAGATTTGATGTCGATGGCGCGTATAATATAAGATATGAAGTCATTAAAAAACGCATTGATAAATCTTATATAAAAGGCAAAAACGAGCGCTTAACACAACCTGGAAAATTAGTTATTGTCTACAGTCAAGAACGTGATCGACAGGAATATATGGCGTATATAAACTTCTTGCAATCTAAGGGTGTTTTTGCGCCCCAGATAGAAAATGTTGAGTTAGAAAATCTTCAAGGTATTACCGGACTAAAGGCTTTTAGAGTCGAATTTTTATATGATCAGAAACGTAGTTTTGAGGAGAACTACTGGTATAAAGACTCCTTTGATCTTATCGAATAGCCTATTTTAGTTTTATACAAGTATTTAAGCCTTGCCGTAAAATTTAAAAGCCATAGCGTAAGCAAATACCGAGACAATTATACCGATAATAAAAATCGTATAAGTCCACCTTAATATCTTATATTTCCTGTTAAGTACAAGTCCTAAGAAATAAAGATCTTTGGTTAAACTACTATAAATATATTCTTTATCTTTTATGAGCTCATTAATGGCCCATTGGTAGTCGTCTAGTTTCATTTTGTGAAAGTTGCCAAAAAATAAAAGATTTACTTTTTTATTTTTAACATCTTCCTTTGTAAACTCCCCACTCGTTATATTAGGTCTTGTAGCTAAAACCGCTAAAATCATGGAAACTACACTAAAAAAAACGAAAATGGCAGTTGGGTAAATTAAATAAGTATTAGACGGATTGTCTAGTTTGGTAATGAGATTAGACAGAACGAGCGAAATAATTATGGCATTTACAGAAAGTAGAATATTAGCTTTCGTGTCGGCAATGTCACTAAGTGTTAAATGATTTTTAAGCGTAACCCGAAATAAAGTTTGTATGCCGCGGTCTGGGCTTTCGGTTTTGTATTTGGCTTTTAAAGACTCCTTAATCTCAATTTCTTTTTTAAGGTTTTTTTGTTTTATTAATTTTTTAAGATTCTTTTTTTTGACTTTATTCCAATTGGTTTTAGCATACTCGGTATAAAATCGATGCTCGGTTGTAAGCATGTCTATGTTGATTTGATCCCATTCTTTTTTTGAGTACGATGCTATGTTTAAAAGTGCAAGTTCTTGTCTTAGGTATTCTGAGGTTTCAGCAAAATTAGTTTTTCCAAAATGTGAGCAGTCTGCATCTCTAATAATCTTTTCAAGAATATTTTGAGGTGTATAGCCTCTTTTTGTAGCTAATATACAGTCTGTAACTTTTTTAATTTTCTCTTCAGGGTAACCTTCTTTTTTCAAAAAATTAGAAGCTATTTTGCTGCTCTCTTCTTCATGGTTTTCATGTCCTTTGGTGAAGCCAATATCATGTAACCAGGCGGTTAAGATCAATACTTCGCGTTGCTCTTCATCAAGTTCACTATGGTCTATTAATTCCATAGTGCTTTTAACGACGCGATTTACATGTTTTAAGTTGTGGTAAACATATTTTGAGTCTAATTTTTTTAAAAATAAATTTGTAGTAAAGTGTTTAGTTTTTTCAATTATATTCGACATATATGCTATATTGATCCATTTGAAACGAAATTACAATTTTTTTATATAACGCTCTTTTTATGAAGAAAATATTTTTACTCCTAATTTTTACGTTTTGTTACCTTGGTTGTGCGACTTATGAAACTAAGTACGCTCAAAAATTCACAGCTAAAACCTCTGAAAACAAAAAGAAAATTGCACATACATTATATTTAATTGGAGATGCGGGCTTGTCGCCTAAAAACGACTTAAACGCGCCCTTAACATTATTCAAGGCCAGACTTGATAAGGCTTCAGAAAATAGTACAGCAATTTTTTTAGGAGATAATATATATCCGTCTGGTTTTCCCGATAAAGAGCAGTCTATTACCGAGTATAATTTGGCCAAAAATCATTTAGATGCGCAACTAAAAACCCTAGAGAGTTTTAAAGGGTATTCCTTATTTATTCCTGGTAATCACGATTGGTATAGTGATGGCCTAGTTGGCTTAAAGCGTCAAGAAAAGTACATAGAAAGTAAATTGGAACAAAAAGACCCCTTTTTGCCAGAAAATGGTTGCCCGATTGATGTTTTAAAAGTGTCTGATGATCTTGCTGTTATTGTTATCGATACCGAGTGGTACATGACCAATTGGGATAAACACCCAACCATTAATGATGATTGTGAAATAAAGAGTAGAGCGATGTTTTGGGAAGAGGTAGAGAAGCGCATTAAGAAAAACCGAGACAAAACTACCGTTATCGCCTTGCATCACCCCATGTTTACTTATGGACCACATGGTGGGCAATATTCTTTAAAACAGCAATTATTTCCAGTAGGTAATAAAGTGCCCTTACCTGTTTTAGGTAGCGTGGTGAATGTGCTTAGAAAAACTACTGGAGCATCACCAGCCGACATTCAAAATAAACGCTACAATGAGTTTAAAAACCGAATGGTGACGTTAGCGCAATTTTCAGATAAAGTGATTTTTGTGTCTGGGCATGAACATACACTGCAATACATAAAAGAGTTTGGAATACCTCAAATTATAAGTGGCTCGGGTGCTAAACAAAGTGTTACGCGTGTGTTAAATGGTAGTGAATTTGCATCAAGTCAACTAGGTTATGCGATTCTTGATATTTTTGAAGATGGTTCGTCTAGAGTTCGGTATTATGGTGTAGACGAGAATTTAAAGGAAGCATTGTTATTCGAGACCGATGTTTTATCACCACATGATTTGAGTAATTTAGAAAAATATCCAAATAACTTTCCGCCAAAAGTAAGTGCCTCTATTTATTCGGAAGCCGAGACAGATAAAAGCGGTTTTTACAAAAAACTATGGGGTAACCGTTACCGAGAACTGTATAGTACTAAAGTTTTGGCTCCTACCGTAAATTTAGACACCTTATTTGGAGGGTTAGTGCCTGTGAGAAAAGGTGGTGGTAACCAGTCTAAATCTTTAAGATTAAGGCATGAGAGTGGCAAGGAGTACGTTATGCGGGCGTTGCGTAAAGTTCCCGAAATCTATTTGCAAGCTATGGTTTTTAAAAATGAATACCTCGTGGATGACTTGCAGGATACTTACATTAAAGAATTTATTCAAGATTTTTACACAGGTTCACACCCTTATGCGCCTTTTGTAACTGCTACTTTGTCTGATGCCGTAGGCATTTACCATTCTAATCCTAAACTCTATTATATTTCTAAGCAGTCCGCCTTACTTGATTACAATAATGAGTTTGGTGATCAATTGTACATGATTGAAGAGCATGCTGGTGATGGCCATGGTGACCTAGCCAGTTTTGGTTATTCTAATACCTTAGTGAGTACTGACGATTTGCTTAACAACCTAAGAGAAGATGAAAAGTACGATGTAGATGCCCGTCTATACGCTAGAGCGCGCTTATTTGATATGGTATTGGGTGACTGGGATAGGCACGTAGATCAATGGAGGTGGGCCGAATTTAAACATAACAATTCTAAAAAAATAACTTACAAACCTGTTCCAAGAGATAGAGATCAGGTGTTTTCTATAATGGGCGATGGTGCTTTTATGAATATCGCAACCAGACTAATACCTGCCTTAAGATTGATGGAGGGGTTTAATGAAAACATAAGAAGTGTTGAAGGTTTTAATTCCTCTCCTAGGACTTATGTACTTGATATGGCCGTGCTCTCTGAAACCACCAAAACACAATGGTTAAAAGAAGCAGCGTATATTCAAGAACACCTGACTGCAGAGGTGATTGATAAAGCTTTTCTCCAATTTCCAGAAGAGATTAAAGATGCCTCACTGATAACTCTAAAACAGAATTTGTTGTCAAGAATTAACAATTTAGAAGAAACCGCCATAGATTATTATAAAGTATTAAACAAAAATGCTGTGGTTGTTGGTACCGATAAAGACGATTGGTTTGACATAGAAAAACCAAATAAAGAAACCGTGATTGTAAGTGCTTATAGAAATATTGGAGGTGAGAAAAAGAAATTGTTCTTTAAAAAAGCATTTAAGCATCAGGATACCAAAGAAATCTGGATATATGGTTTAGACGATACCGATAAATTTGAAATTAAAGGCGAGTACAGGAGTAAGATAAAGATTCGAATCATTGGAGGTAATGATAAGGATACGTATTATGTTGATCATGGCAAAAATGTGAACATTTATGATCACAAATCGAGAAAAAATAATTTTGACGCCGTAACTGGTGCAAAAATTAAATTAACAGATAACTATAAAATTAATACTTACCAGCCCCTAAAAATTAGAAACTCTTTCAATCAAATTTTACCTAATATTGGGTTTAATCCAGATACAGGAGTAAAATTAGGTGTAAAAAACACCTACACTCATAATAGCCTAGTACAGAACCCTTACACGCAAAGGCATATGGTAAGTGCCAATTACTTTTTTGCCACTAGCGGACTTGAATTAGATTATAAAGGTGAATTCGCTTATGCCGTTGGAAAAGCTAATTTAGAGATAGCCGCTTTATTTACAAGTCCTAATTACGCCATTAACTTTTTTGGTGTAGGGAACCAAACTAAAAATGTTGATGATGATTTTGGGCTTAATTTCAACAGAGTCCGGTTAGCCACTATAAAACTTGCACCTTCCTTAGTATGGCGAGGTGATTTAGGGAGCAGCGTAAAAGCCGGAATCTCTTTTGAGGCCATAGAAGTAGAAAAAACAGAAAACCGATTCATAAATACTTTTTACAACGAAAACAACATCGACAATAGTAAAACCTTTGGAGGTGTTCATGCCCAATACACATTTGAAAATGCAGATAATCCTGCCTTTAATACCATGGGAATGTCTTCTTCTATAGCGGTAGGTTACAAAAAAGAGATTAATGGCGATGGTGGTTTTGGTTATATTATTCCTAGCCTCTCAATTAACCATAGACTTATACCTAGCGGTGATCTTGTTTTGGCAACAAAATTAAAAGCCCATTTTAATATTGGTAACGATTTTCAGTTTTATCAAGCAGCTAGTATTGGTGGAGAGAATGGATTGCGAGGGTATAGAAACGAGCGTTTTGTTGGTAAAAAAGCATTTTATCAAAATACCGATTTACGCCTGCATTTGGGTAAATTAAAGACGGGTATTTTTCCTTCATCCATTGGGGTTTATGGTGGTTTCGATTATGGGCGTGTGTGGAATCCCAATGAGGATTCAAATATATGGCATACCTCTTATGGTGGAGGTGTTTTTCTTAATGCCTCAGGTTTAGCCTCCTTGCGAGTGGCGCTTTTTAATAGTGTTGAAGGCCCGCGCTTTTCTTTTGGTTTAGGATTTGGATTTTAGTTAAAGCAGCCATTATTTTAATTTATAAAAGTATAAATTCCCGCCAGTTTTTTTTACCCGCTCATCTGATATGAGAAGGGTTTTGGGATCTTTAAAACATACAGACTCTAGTTGTGAATTTATGCCTAAATCTATTTCGGTGATAGTGTATGCTTTAAAATCACTTAGCGAAAAATCTGTAATCAGTCTTAGTGTTCCACGACTTAAAAGTACTAGAGTTTTGCCATCTGGTGAAATATCAGCCGAGGTGATTTGTGATGTTTTTTTATTAGAAGGCATCTTTATTGTTCCTAAAAGCTTAGCCTCGTGACGCCCTTTAACAGCTGGTATTTTATAGATTAGTGCTTCGCCTGTGTTAGGCTTGGATCGATTTCGAGTTATGATATATAAATGGTTGCTATAATAGAAAAGCGACTCGGCATCATAGAATAAATTCGCCTCACTAGGTGGGAACTCTTTTTGTTCTGGAAACCAAAACTCTATGCGTTCTGAGTTTATAACGTTATTTGAAGTCACCTCATTTGGATTGGGAGTTTTGTATATCACCAAATCTTGACGATCATTATTGTTGTTACCAAAATCGCCAATGTACAGTTGTCCTTGGTTATCTGTAGTTAAATCTTCCCAATCCACATTTTTTGAGTTTCGAACTTTTAATTCTTTTAGGATATTTCCCTTGAAATCAACTTCATAAATACTGTTTTTGTTACCGCTATCTTCAACAAACCAAACAGACTCTTGATTGTAGTAAGCGATACCAGAATTTTCCTTAAGTTTTTTTGGTAGCTCGGTAACAAATTCCAGTTCATGGCTGTTTGGGCAACTTAAAAATAAAAGCATTGAACAGGTGATTATAACTTTGTTGAATGGTATTGTTTTCATTTTAAGTGGGTACTAATTGTTTTATGGTGATTTATGGAGGCGATCTCTATAAGCTTATATTAAATTACAAAATAAGCCTCTTGGTTTGCTTTTTCAAAATGTAAGAGATGAAAAATTTAAGCAAAGCTAATGTTTTTACAGCCCTAAGGCATTTGGCTTATTTGAAATTAAAATTTTATTTCAGTGGTTAAGACAAAATGATATAATGGGTCTTTTTGATGACCTGCTTTTAGAAATGTACCAGGGTAAATAATATTTGATTCTAGTTCAATACTAATAAACTGGTTTACTTTATAGCTTGCAATAGCGCCTATTTGATTTGCAATAAACCGTTTGTTGTTGTTAGATGGGTATTCTAAAATCAAAGCTGGATTGTAAAGGCCGTCGTGCTTCGAAAAACGCCAAAAAGCAACATAGTCTAGCTCAATATCGATAGGACCAATTTTAGAAGTTAAATAGGGGTGTATGTCAATTAAGTTAGATGGGCCAAAACGCGCTACGCGTCCAAAATAAGCGCCTCTAGGGTATAAGGCATCAAAGGTGTTTATCGCGTTGTTATTCGTATTCTTATCGCCACTAATCGCTTCGGTTTTTAGTCCTAAACTGAGATGGTTAAAGGTTTTAAAAGCTTTCTCTATATGGAATGATATGGTCCATGCAGAGATATTTTGATTGCCAAATTTTCCTGCTTGATAGACAAATTCGTTGTTATATGTTAATCCTTTCCATGTTCCAAAATGGCGCAAACCTAGTGATGCTCTTTTATCATGAGCCATTCCAGAGTTCCAAATTTTATTAAGTTCTTTCTTGTACAACACATAAATATCGGTGCTTGTACTTTTGGTCCAATTTTGGGTCCAGTATAAAGCAGATAAGGTCTCAGAGGTGTTGAAGGCATTATTATCCCAAACACCTTGTTGTTGTTGCACAGGTATGGCATAAAAGCCAGTTATTTTAGTGTTGTAATCTTTATACTTTAGTTGTAACATATCGAATGATAAGCGCACATTTGGACCTTCACGCACATCAATTAATCTACCGCTTCCTAAACGCATGTTCTGCCTTCCTATGAGATAACTAAAATGGTTGTTAATTTGATAGTTGACAAATAGTTGATTGATATTTAACGCATCTTTTTGCACTGGACTTATATTTTCTTTACCGGTAATTAAGCTGGAATTTAGTTCACCAAAAAATTCAAATTTAGTGCCTAATTTCAAGTGTGTGTGAAACATGGCACGGCTTAAGAACCAGTAGTCATTTTGGTTTTCTTTGTTATTAAATTGCTCGTTTATATAGGCTTCGGTTTGAAAACGAAAACTACCCCCGAGGCTTAGTTGGTTTTCTTTTCCTAATGCGATTGATTTAAGATTTTGATAGTTGTTTTTAGTTTCAGTAATAGATATACTATCGTTTTGGCGCAGTAAGCTAAACTTTAAAATATTGGGGTTTGATTGCCCGTTTGCAAAAGTAAAAACACTTATAAAACATAGTAATAAATAGATTTTCATGGTGTTCTAAAATTTTCGAATAAGCAGCACTCCACCTATTAAAAAGCCTATACCTAGCAGCCGTTGCCAATTTATTTGTTTAATAGGAAGACCCATTAAACCAAAATGGTCAAGAATTAATGATGCGCTCATTTGTCCTGCAACAACCAATACAAAGGTTAATGCTGTACCTAATTTTGGTGCGAGAATAATAACAGCTGCTACATAGAAAGCACCTAATAAACCTGCTAGCCATACTGCGGGTGAAACGTTTTTAACTTGAATCACCGATAGAAAATCAAGTTTTAAAATAACAAGATAAATGAGCAAGCCAATTGTACCCACTAGAAATGAGGCAAAGGCCGCAAATATGGGTTGTTGCACAGATTTACCTAGTTGTACATTTAGTCCAGCTTGCAAGGGTAAAACAGCTCCAGCCAATACGGCTAAGATTATGAGAGTAAATTGGGTTTTCATTATAAAATCTATGGTTTAGTTAATTGTTTTATGATGCTGAAAAATTAGCCATTAAGTGTTTAGTGAAGTTTATGGAGTGCTTGTCTAACTGACAGCGAAATTGTTTTTGTTGTTTATTTTAACGAAGGCTTTACTTGAATAAGAGAATACACCGCTAGCTTTATTTGAGAATAGAATAAAAATTTAAAATATTGGACTAAAAAATAAAGCTCTGTTATTTCATTTTTAAAAGGGGGGAAACTATTTGAATTCCTGGGGGTTTGTCATGAAAATATTCGGTGTATTTTAAAAATTACACAGTTTATGAGATAATGTCTATTAAATTTAAAAGGCCACCCTTTTAAAGGCAGCCTTTTTGAAAAATGTTTTAGCTTTGTTTTGTAAACTGGGCATCAATTACTAAGGCTACCGTATCAGACACTACTATGCTACCTGCTTCGGTTACGGCATTCCAAGTTAAATTAAAATCTTTACGGTTTATTTTTCCTTGCAGTTCGAAACCCGCTTTTGTTTGTCCGTATGGATCAACTGCAACCCCGTTAAAATCAACATCTAAAACAACTTCTTTGGTAATATCTCTTATGGTTAAATCGCCTGTAAGCTTGTTCCCATCAAAAGACTTAGATTTAAAAGTCATTTCAGGATATTTTTCTGAATTGAAAAAGTCATCAGATTTTAAATGGTTGTCTCTATCGTTATTTTTGGTGTTTATCGAGGCGGTCTTAGCTGAAAAGCTAAATTGTGCATCGATAAAGTCTGCTTTACTGGTTTCAATTGAAGCTTTATAATCTTCGAAATGTCCTTTAACGGTAGAAATCATCATGTGCTTTACTTTAAAGCCTACTTCTGAGTGTGAATGGTCTATGTTCCATTTGGTGTTTACTGTTGTCTCCATGTTTTTAGTATGATAAAATTAATTTTTGATTTATTTGTTTTGATAGCCTCCAAAATATTTCACTGGTGACCATGTTGGTATTACTTCTGGTAATGGCGGGTTCAAGTCTTTATAATCTTCACTGCCATAAACTACTTTGCCATCAACTACGGTAAGTACAGATTTTATATGGCTTATTTTTTCTTCTGGTACTGTAAAATAATCATCAGAAAGTATGGTGAAATCTGCAAACATGCCATTTTCAAGAGTTCCTTTTACATGTTCTTCTTTAGATACCCAAGCGCTGCCTTTTGTATATAAATGCAGGGCTTCTTCTCTGGTTAATTGGTTAGAAGGTTCAGCCAATTGGAAATCGCCAACCGTTTTTCCAGAGATTAACCAGTACAATGCGGGCCATGGGTTGTAACTAGCTACACGTGTACCATCAGTTCCGGCACCTACGGGTATTCCTGCATCAATAATCTTTTTAATAGGTGGGGCTTGTTTGGCTTTATCTGCACCGTAACGCTCAACAAAAAACTCTCCTGCATAAGCCATTCTCGCTTGAATAGCAATACCACCATTTAAAGCTTTAATGCGTTTTAGATCTTCTTCTTTTACGGTTTCTGCGTGGTCAAATAGCCAACGGTTTGCCGTTAGTTTGCCATTGGTTTCTTGGTTTACTTCTTCGATAAGATCTAACATGTGTTTTATGGTCTCTCCATAGGTAGCGTGAATTCTAAATGGCCATCCGTTTTCGGCATGCAGCGTTAAAATTTGTTTCAAGTCTTTTCGCCACGTTGGTCTGTTTTCTAGTAGGGGTTGTGGTGCTAAAAAATTTTCAAAATCTCCTGCGCTCCACGCTAAAAATTCTCCACCACCTTCTAGCTCATAACCGTGATCTAAATGAATTTCACCATTGTGGCCTACTTTATTATTGGCCATCCATTCTTGAAATTCGGCATATTCATTCCCTTTATTTTGTGGGAATAGGTAGTATGATAAACGTAATGGCATTTCACCTTTATCTGCAAGAGCCTTTGTGCCAGTATAGTCTTTAGGGAACTTGTGTCCGCCACCACCAGCGTCAATTCCGCTGGTAATTCCGAAGCTGTTTAATTCTCTATAAAACTGTTTAGTGCCATTTATCATCGCCTCTTCGCTTAGTGGAGGTAAGGCACCAATTCTCGCATATAAAATAGTTGGGTTAGGCTCAGCTAATAGTACACCGGTTAATTTTCCGTCAGGCCCTTTTTCAAAAGTACTACCTTCTGGAGCTTTGGTGTTTTCGTCTATGTTTAAAGCGTTCAAACCTGCTTGGTTTAACCAACCTCTACTGTATAAAAATAATACAAAAGTAGGCACATCTCCGGTGGCTTCATTGATTTCTTCTGGAGTAGGAAATCTTTTTTCTTCAAATTGATACGGACTCCAACCACCAATAACGCGCACCCATTGGCCTTCTGGTGTGCGCTGGGCTTGTTCTTTTAGCATTTCTAGCGCACGCTTTAGTGTTTTTACACCATCCCAACGCAACTCGGCATTATAAAATCGACCGCCTCTTGTAAGGTGTAAATGCGAGTCGTTAAGTCCAGGGATAAGAGTTCTTTTGTTGGCGTCTATAGTCTTTGTGTTTGCGCCTTGAAGTTTAAGAACTTCTTCTGTGGTGCCTGTTTTTAAAACTTTGCCATCTTTTACAGCGATAGCTTCTGTAATTGTTCTGTAGCTATCCATAACAGCAACCTTGGCATTGGTTACTATTAAGTCGGCTGTAACCCCAGATGTCGTCACTTCAGCATTCGACTTTTGTTCCTTTTTACAAGAAACGAAAGTGATAGCCAATGTTAAAAGTAATATAAATCGTTTCATATTGTATGGTATTTAAAGCCCTTCTCTTGTGTTAAGAATGAAGGGCCTTGTTAATGTTATTCTAGTGCTTTAACATTTTACGAGCGTACTGGATTCCTAAACCGTATCCGCCACCAAAACGTATGGCTAATTGGTTTACTGCTTCGTAAGTTTCACTTCTTGCCCAATCGCGTTGTAGCTCTAATAAGTACTGTAGAGATGTGATTGGTTTAGCACCTGCTTGCACCATTCTGTTAACCGCCATATCGTGAGCTTCTTTAGAGATATCTCCAGAGGCGTCTGTGATAATGTACACGTCGTAGCCATCATTAATGGCAGACATTGCTGGGCCAACTACACAAACACTTGTCCAAAGTCCTGCCATAACAATTTTTTTCTTGTTTTTACTTGTAATGGCTTTAAAGGCGTTTTCATCTTCCCAAGTATTCATGGTTGTTCTGTCTATGTATTCTTTATGGTTTGGGAAAAACTCTATAATCTCTGGAAACACAGGGCCGCTAAAAGATTCTTCGGCAACCGTGGTGACAACGGTAGGAATGTCAAAAATTTTGGCTGCTCCAGATATTAAACCTACATTATTACGTAATTCTACGGGGTCTATACTATTTGTGGCAAAAGCCATTTGACCTTCGTGATCTATTAATACTAACGCGTGGTTTGTAGGGTCTAATAATTCTGGACTTGGTTTTTGAGCAAAAGTGCTGAATGTGATGGTTAAAAATAATACGAATGTTAGTTTTATGGTTTTCATTTTTATAATTATTAATTGATTGTTGTTTTTTTTTGATTTTTTATTTAAAGCCCTTCTCTTGTGTTAAGAATGAAGGGCTTTGTTAATGTTATTTTAGTGCTTTAACATTTTACGAGCGTACTGGATTCCTAAACCGTATCCGCCACCAAAACGTATGGCTAATTGGTTTACTGCTTCGTAAGTTTCACTTCTTGCCCAATCGCGTTGTAGCTCTAATAAGTACTGTAGAGATGTGATTGGTTTAGCACCTGCTTGCACCATTCTGTTAACCGCCATATCGTGTGCTTCTTTAGAGATATCTCCAGAGGCGTCTGTGATAATGTACACGTCGTAGCCATCATTAATGGCAGACATTGCTGGGCCAACTACACAAACACTTGTCCAAAGTCCTGCCATAACAATTTTTTTCTTGTTTTTACTTGTAATGGCTTTAAAGGCGTTTTTATCTTCCCAAGTATTCATAGTTGTTCTGTCTATGTACTCTTTATGGTTTGGGAAAAACTCTATAATCTCTGGAAACACAGGGCCGCTAAAAGATTCTTCAGCAACCGTGGTGACAACGGTAGGAATGTCAAAAATTTTAGCTGCTCCAGATATTAAACCTACATTATTACGCAATTCTACGGGGTCTATACTATTTGTAGCAAAAGCCATTTGACCTTCGTGATCTATTAGTACTAACGCGTGGTTTGTAGGGTCTAATAATTCTGGACTTGGTTTTTGAGCAAAAGTGCTGAATGTGATGGTTAAAAATAATACGAATGTTAATTTTATGGTTTTCATTGTTCTTAAATTTTGTCTTTACAGACGGTTATACTTATTGTTGTTTATAATTATTGTTTTACTGGAACTTCCATTAATAAAATTTCGGTATCGCTATCTGCTTTAATATCGAGTGTCTCAATATCCCAGATGCCAAAACCATCTCTTTCGTTTAGTTTTTGGTTGTTAATTGAGGCATCACCTTTTAAGACAAAAGCATAAACACCATTGTTTTTTGGGTCGTTCAGGCTGTATTTAACTTCTTTGTTTTGGTCTAAATTAGTCATGTTAAACCAAGCGTTTTGATGTATCCAAACACCAGAATCATTGGGATTGGGTGATAAAACTTGCTGTAATTTGTTGTTGCGGTCTATCGTGTTTAACGTTATTTGATCGTAGCGCGGTTCGACATCTTGCTTATTTGGGATCACCCAAATTTGTAAAAATTTCACAGGTTTGTCTGGGTTGTTATTGTATTCAGAATGCATGATTCCGGTACCGGCACTCATAACCTGTATATCGCCAGCTTTAATAATAGCTTCGTTACCCATATTGTCGCGATGTTTTAAATCGCCTTCAAGCGGAATGGATACAATTTCCATATCTTTGTGTGGGTGCGTTCCAAAACCCCTACTTTCTGAGACCGTATCATCATTTAGAACTCTTAAAGCTCCAAAGTTCATGCGCTCTGGGTCGTAGTAATTTGCGAAGCTAAAGGTGTGTTTGGAATGCAGCCACCCATGATTAGCATCGCCTCTTGTGTTTGCTTTGTGCAGTATTGTTTTCATAATTTTTCTTTCTTTGGATAAATCTTCCTGTATGAGAGGTCGATGGTTTTATCCTTAGTTGTTATTAATTGTTAATAAATTGCTTGGTTTCTCATGATCTTGCTTTGCTAAGGCAGTAGCACCTAAAAGTGATGCGACAGTAACAAAGTTTCAAGTTTTTTAGAAGTCCTCACATTTCATTGTTTTGTTTTTTAACTCGCAAACTAATAGGCTAATCCTGTGCCAAAGCCATAACGCATTGTTTGTGAGGTATTTACATTGTTGTTAAGAAAAACATATAGTCTATTTTATGAGAAATTTCTAATATTTGAGAAATATTTTATTGTTTTTAACACGTATTAAATAAATGTAATGACCGAAGAAAAAGAAATAGGATTTATTAAAGCGTGGTTAGTCGACGCCTTACCGTATGAAGTGTTTTGGGCTAAAGAAGATGGTAGTCTGGTTTATGGTAATCCAAAGCTTTGTGAACGACTTGGTTATAAAAGAACTGAGCTTACTAAGCTTACTATATTTGATATAAACACTACCGTAACTCCAGAAAGTTGGCAGCGACATTGGGAGGCTTTAAAGCGTAATAAGATTGAAAGTTTTCAAGCTGTCCATAAGAATAAATCTGGTGCTTTTTATGAAGTTGAGGTTTATGCTCAATTTTTCTCAAATAACAGAAAAGAGATGGTATGTGCTATTATGCGCGACATTACATCGTCTAGTTTTTATAAAAATTTGGTTAATAATGTCGAATCCATGGCTAAAGTAGGTGGGTGGGATCTTAATCTTCAAGATGGTTCTATATTAGTAACTCCCGAAGCTTTTAGGATATTTAATACAGAAATTAAGGAAGATTTTCACCCTAGCAAAATTGTCCAGTATTTTAAGGATGGAGAACGTTTTAGAAAACACATTATTGAAACGACTAGAAACGCTGTACCTTTTGATGGAGTTTTTGAGACCAAAGAAACGCCTAGTAGATTTATACGCTCTATTGTAAAGCCCTTATTAAAAGGTGATAAGGTTTATAAGGTAGTGGGTATTTATCAAGATTTAACAGAGCAAGTAAAACGGGAAAATAAGCTTAATTTCTTTAAAGACGTTATCGATAATGCGCAAGATTTGATTTACGTCTATAACAAATCTGGTAAATTGTTAGAATACAGCAACTCGGTTTCAAGCACATTAGGGTTTTCTAAAAAAGAATTAGACCGTGCTACTGTTTTTGATTTAGATACGAGTGTTACAGAGGCATGGTGGGAATCACATTTCTCAGAGATTAAAAAAAACGGCTCATTACAAATGGAATGGTTGCTTACTAAAAAAGATGGTACCAAGTTTCCTGCAGATGTAGTGGCTAACTATATGCATTATGAAGGTCAAGATATAAATTGTGCCGTGGTGCGCGATATTACCACTAGAAAAGAACGAGATGTAAAACTTTTTCAAGCACTTGAAGAGATAAAGTCTTTAAAGGATAAGTTAGAAGTTGAAAACGAGTATTTACAAGAAGAGATAAGTAGTAGCATAAATGCAGGTAATATTAAATGTAAAAGCGAGGTTTATGCCAAGGTTTTAGAACAAGTATACCTTGTTGCTCCAACAGATACTACCGTTTTAATTACTGGCGAATCGGGTACAGGAAAAGAATTGTTAGCCACTGCAGTACATGCTAATAGCTCGCGGAAAAACCGGCCTCTTATAAAAATTAACTGTGCCACCTTGCCAAAAGAGCTTATTGAAAGTGAGTTGTTTGGTCATAAAAAAGGGGCTTTTACTGGAGCTGTGGCCGATAAAGTTGGTAAGTTTACTCTGGCCGATGGCGGCAGCATTTTTCTAGATGAAATTGGTGAAATGCCTATAGATTTGCAATCTAAATTATTACGGGTTCTACAAGAAGGTGAATTTGATGAATTGGGCGGGTCTAAAACCATTAAAGTGGACGTAAGAGTAATTGCTGCAACAAATCGGGATCTTGCAGAAATGATAAAAGAAGGTCGTTTTAGAGAAGATTTATATTACAGATTAAATGTCTTTCCTATTTATAATATACCCCTTCGAGAGCGAAAAGAAGACATCCCGCTTTTAGCCCAATTTTTTTTAGAAAAATTTTCTACAAGAGCAGGTAAAGCATTTAAACGACTATCAAAAAAAACGGTAGCGGCTCTTATGGCGTACGATTTCCCTGGTAATATTAGAGAGCTAGAAAATTTAATAGAGCGCGCCGTAATTATTGAAAATGGCACAATATTAAATACAGGAAGTTGGATGCCCACCGTTTCAAAAAACACAAAAGCCTCTGAGCTGCTCACATTTGAAGAAGCTCAAAGACAACATATTATAGCTGTTTTAAAGCGCACTAAAGGTAAAGTGAGCGGCATAAACGGTGCCGCTGGTATTCTTGATATGAATGCTAAAACCTTATTTGCAAAAATGAAAAAACTAGGTATCGAAAAAGAAACTATTTTTAAAACTTAAAACCGATGCGCTATCATCTTTAAATTTTATTTCATTCATGTTTGATTAAAAATTTTATAATGCTTTCAATCCATTTAAAATAACAAGCTTTGCACATTTTTTTAAATGTCACCTTGCTTATTTCAAACAATTATTAAAATTTAAAGAAAATATGTTGTTCATTAAAGCACTTCTGGCTATCAGTTAGTTAGAATCAAGTCTTTGTTCTTGATTCTAAAAGCGCAGCGGTCTTGTGTCTTTTGTCGGAAATTAATGATTTTATTTAATGCTTAATGCTCCCGAAGGGCATTTAGATACTTGATCTATTAATTCATCGGTTTTAGCATTTTCAGGCTTTACCCATGGTCTTTCTTTTGGATTGTAAACCTTTGGTAATGTTTTTACACAAATTCCCGAATGGGTGCATTTATCTGGTTTCCATAAAATTGTTATTTCACCGTTTGAATATTTTTTAGTCTTCATTTTTTTTGTTTTTTTATGTAATACCAAATTAGCCATGTCATGCCGCATATAATTCGTTTATTCACATCTTTCTATTTTATAAATAGGCTTTCATGATGTGCTTCGCAGTTCTTTTTTGCCCATATTTCGGTATAAAATAAAACCGTAACTCAGGCTATGCTTTAATTTTAGCTCACGCCCATATTACAATAATATAACGAGTTCGTGAATCTGCGATTTCTATCTCGTCTGAACAAAAAATAATTCAAATTAACAATACGACATTTCAAAACTAAATTGGCATAATAGTAAGATAGCTAAATATTTTTTTGGCCTGTAAGACTTTGGTCTCGATATGATTTTTTGTTATTCGTTAATCGTTTTTTCAATTCTACGATCTGGTACTACCCACATTAGTGCTACAACTAAATAGACAATAAGGCTAACAATAGGAAAAAAGAAAGATATTACTACACCAGCAAAATATAAAAATAGAGAAAGATTCATTCTTTTATCTTTTTTATACACTTTGCCAACATTAGATTCTTTCCCCTCGTTTTTTATAACGCAATACACCAGAATTTTGAAGGCTATTGCGGCCATAAATAATACGGTGCCATAGATGGCTGTTGGGTTGTCTTCAAAATGATTTTTTCCCATCCAATCTGTTGCAAAAGGTAGGAGGGAAAGCCAAAACAATAAATTTAAATTGGCCCACAGTATTTTCCCGTTAACTTTGTTAACTGCTTGCAATAAGTGGTGGTGGTTGTTCCAGTAAATACCTAAATAAACGAAACTTAAAACATAAGTTAAAAAAATGGGTAAAATAGGTTTTAATGCCTCGAAGGTATATCCTTCGGGCGCGCTCATACCCAAGACCATGATGGTAATAATAATGGCTAAAACACCATCGCTAAAGGCTTCTAATCGTCCTGTTTTCATATTTTTCTTGGTTTTGGTAAGGGTACGTATTCGTTTTCATCTCCAGGTACTTTAGGAAATGCATTTAGGTTTTGGTTTTCCCAATCTTTCTTAGCTTGTTCAATAATGTTCTTATCAGAATTTACAAAATTCCAATGAATATAGCGCGCTTCATCAAAGGGCATTCCACCAAAGATATATACTGTGGTGTTAGTGTCCATCTCAAAGGCGCACAATTTACTGTCTTTAGCGACTAATATTTGTTTGTTTCCATAAGTATGTCCGTCGGCACTAATGCTTCCTTCAAGAATATACAAGGCGCTTTCGCCATAAAGGTCATTACCAATGTTTATTTGCTGTTTGTCTTTACTTTTTATTTCTATAAAATAAAGTTCGCTATGTACGGGAACTGGCGATGTTTTATGAAATGCTTTTCCAGCAATTAATTTAAAGGCTACACCCTGTGTGTTCCATTTAGGGATGTCTTCTTCCTTAATATGGGCAAAACTTGGCGCCGACTGTTCTAAATGTTTTGGCAAAGCCACCCAAATTTGTAAACCGTGTAGCGTTTTTTCTTTATTTCGTAAATATTGGGGTGTTCGCTCCGAGTGTACCACCCCTTTACCGGCAGTCATCCAATTTACGGCTCCTGGTTTTATTTCGATATTAGAACCCAAGCTATCCTTATGTTGAATAGAACCTTCAAACAAATAGGTTAAGGTGGATAATCCAATATGTGGGTGCGGAGGGACATCAAGATTTTCTTGGGGACTCATTTTTGAAGGCCCCATATGGTCAATAAAAGTAAAAGGTCCAACGGCTCTTTTTTGACGGAAGGGTAATAAACGACCTACCATAAAATTACCAATGTTGGCTGCCCTTTCTTCAATAATTAATTCTGTGTTTGACATTTTTTTTAGGTTTATATTTTTTAGGATAAAGCTTGTTCTTTCAATAAGAGTCGTTTTATGTTCTGGCAAAGGCCGCATTAAACCGTTTTTTAAAGTCATGCCAAATTAGCCATGTCTCCTATATTTGGTTTACTCACATCTTTCTATTTTATAAATAGGCTTTCATGATGTGCTTCTCAGTTCTTTTTTGCCCATATTTCGGTATAAAATAAAACCATAACTCAGGCTATGTTTTGATTTTAGCTCACGCCCATATTTTAGTACAATAACGAGTTCGTGAATCTTCAATTTCTATCTTATTTTAACAAAAAATAATTCAAATTAATCATACGACATTTCAAAATTAAATTGGTAAAAAACGTTCCATAAAATCTTTTTTAAACGCTCTGCCTATTGGAATGCTATTGTTTTTTTCTAAAAATATTTGATTTCCAGAAACTTTTATAATCTTCTTCGTATTTATAATGTATGACTTATGAACGCGTGTAAAGGTATTTTGAGGTAAAAATTCCTCCCAGTAGCGCAAGGACTCCGAAGATAAGTATTTCTTATCATGAACATGTATTTCGGTATAATCAGAATCTGATATGATATATAAAATATCTTCAGTCTTAATGCGTATATGGTCGTAACCGCTTTTTATATAAATATCTTCTACGGTATTTTTTTGATGGATATCTGCATTTGCAATCTTATTGTGTTGCACATGGCTAACCTTTGAAACTGCTTTTACAAAACGCTGAAAAGAAAAAGGTTTTAGAAGATAATCAATTACATTAAGTTCGTAACTTTCAATCGCGTAATCTTGAAAAGCTGTCGTTAAAATGACTTGTGGTGGATGCGATAAGGTTTTTAAAAACTCAATTCCAGATAATTTTGGGAGGTGAATATCTAAGAACATCAAATCTATTCGTTTAGAGTTTAAAACGTTTAAGGCGCTAAGGGCATCAGTGTAACTTCCTACCAAGGTTAACGACCCAATATCTTCTATATATTTTTTTAAAATACGTTGAGCGGGTAATTGGTCTTCTATGATAATGCAATTCATTCTTCTTGGCATTTACTTAAATCTATCTTTAAATCGACTAAATAAAAGTCGTTTTCGGTTCTAATCTCAAGCGTATGGGCCTTAGGATAAATTAATTCTAAACGTTTTTTAACGTTTTTTAAACCTATTCCGCTATCCAAACTAGTGGTATTGCTCTGTTCTAGAAAGTTGTTTTTACATGTAAAATGAAGCATACCATGCGCATCTAGATTGGCTGTTATGCTAATAGCAATGTTATTGGTCTGGCTAGAAGCGCTATGTTTAAAAGCGTTTTCAATAAATACGGTAAGTATTAAAGGTGCTATTCTAAAATTAGAAGGCGGAATTTCTAATTTAAAATCTACCACACCACGCCCTTCAATGTGCAGTTTACTTAAGTTAATATAGTTTTCTATATGCTCCATTTCTTTTTTAAGTGGCACAAAACGCGCTTTGCTTTCGTAAAGCATATAGCGCAGCACAGAGGCAAGTTCGAGAATTATCTCTGGCGTTTTTGGCGATTTTTCCACAGCATAAGCATACATATTATTTAAGTTATTGAATAAAAAATGCGGGTTAATCTGCGATTTTAAAAATTGCAACTCACTTTCTTTTACCGAGTTTCTCAATTTAATAACTTCTTGCTGTTTTTTAAGCGCATCCCAAGCAAATTTAAAACCAACTAATATGGTTACGGTTGGCATCGTACTTAACAAATTATAGAATACACCCATAAATTTTTTACCCCGTGTGTCAGGATAAAACAACTGTTCTAAAATGGCTTCTTCTACATAAATAACAAGCGCTACAATAACTAAGGTATAAATAGAAAATTGTAAATACCGATTTTTATAGAGATAATACGGTAATAACACATAATTAATAATGAGTGCTGCTAAAGCATAGTTAAGAAAAAAGTACACCTGGTGCGATTCTATTCCTGGCAAGCGTCTATCAAATCCAAAAAATATAAACACCATGATATGAAGCAAGATTTGAAAAATAAGCTCTTTTAGATTGACATGCGAGGTGTATATTTTGTTCTGCATGGTATAAAAGTAATTAATTTTTAGAATTATGAGTTCAAAACATGTCTCACCAACACTATTAATACGGCAAACAGCAAGTTAATGACTGTAAAAATATTTGTATTTGAAGGTAAAAGATAAGTCGTTTGCGGGATAATATTTTAATTATATAGATAATCGATAGTTCTTTGCACTATTCCATTTGAAATAAAATTTAGTGAACATTTAAATAAAACAACAGTATGATTAAAAATTCAGTAAAGGCCACTTATCATGATTTTGGTCTATTAATTTTAAGATTGTTTTTAGGTCTTGCCATGTTATTTGCCCACGGTCTAGGGAAATGGGAGCGACTTTTTGGCGAAGAAGTCATTCAATTTGCAGATCCTTTTGGTATTGGGGCGATACCTTCTTTGGCTTTAACTGTTATTGCCGAAGTTATTTGTAGCATATTACTAGTTTTAGGTTTGTTAACGCGATGGGCTTTGCTTCCCCTTATTATAACTATGTTCGTGGCTGCGTTTGTGGTGCATGGCTCAGATGGTTTTGGTGGTATGGAAAAAGCCTTGCTTTTTGGTGTTAGTTATTTGACCTTGTTTTTTACTGGTCCAGGTAAATATTCATTGGATTATGTCTTAAAAAGTAAAAACAAATAGTTAATCAATAAAAAGATTGTAAAAAAAATAGAATGATGAAAAAATATTTGAGTACCCTTATTGGTTTGTGTATTGCCATGGTTTCGTTTAGCCAAAACCCAAACGAAAACAGAAAAGAAGTCACCATAACAGGGAAAATAATTGAAGCTTCTACAGGCGCAGCTTTAGAGTATGCAACCGTGGCCTTTACAAATAAAAAAGGTGAAATTGTAACTGGCGGTATTACAGATTTAGAGGGAAATTATGCCATTAAAGTACCAGCTGGTGTTTACAAAGTCACCTTTGAGTTTATTGGTTTTGCCACAAAAACATTAGAGAATGAAAACCTGACTACAAACACAAGACTACCTACAGTGAAATTAGCTGAAGATTTACAAGCACTTGATGAGGTGGTAATACGCGCTGAGACTACCGAAGTTGTAGTACGGCTAGACAAGAAAATATATAATATTGGTAAAGACCTTACCACCAGTGGTGCCAATGTTGGTGACGCCCTTTCTAATGTGCCTTCTGTTACGGTAGATATGGACGGTGCCATTGCATTAAGAGGGAATGAAAACGTAAGAATTTTAATAAACGGCAAGCCTTCTGCCATTGCAGGTTTTGGATCTACTGATGCTTTACGGGCACTACCTGCAGATGCGATTGATAGGGTAGAAGTTATTACCTCACCATCGGCGCGATATGATGCCGAAGGAACTGCAGGAATTTTAAATATCATACTGCGTAAAGAAAAAACTTTGGGTTTAAACGGCTCTGTACAAACCAATGTAGGAGATCCTTCCAGCGCCAGTATTAGCGGAAATATTAATTTACGCACCGATAAATTCAATATTTTTAATACCACGGGTTGGCGCTATCGCGAGTCGCAAGGATACGCTATTTTTAATAACCAATACCGTTCTAATACTATGGTTAACCCTTTAGTTACAGAAACGAGGGACATGGACCGTATAGGTAGAAATTTTAATACCAATTTAGGTATGGAGTATTTCTTTTCAGAAAAAACATCTCTTACAGCTTCTGGTTTTTACTCGCGTGGTAGTGGTGATGATGAAACGCTTAATATGGCTAGCGAATATGATAGGTTAAATGTATTGGCTATACAAAGAAGCCGTATTGAATACGAGTCTGAAACCGATGAAAACTATCAATTTGCATTAAATTACATCACAAAATTTAATGATGATGGCCATGAACTAAAAGCCGATTTGCAATATGAAAACGGAAAAGAAACAGAAACCTCGCTCATAGAAGAACGCAATACATTTCCGAGTGCACAACTGCTTCCATCAGAATTTATAACCATCGATGAGAACCAAGAAGAATATTTAGCTCAAGTGGATTATGTGCTTCCCATTGGGGAAAACGCACAATTTGAAGCGGGTTATCGCGGAAATTTTTCAGAAACCACAACAGATTACGAGCTTACTGAGCAAGAGATTGCTGGCGGTATTTTTGTACGGGATAATGGCTTGTCTAACATGTTTACTTATAACGAGAATGTGAACGCACTGTATACGCAATATGGCAATAAGTTTGGTAAATTTTCATTTTTGGCAGGTTTGCGGCTAGAACACACCCAATTAAAAGGTGAAGTAGATGCAGTGAATACTGAGACCAGTCAAGATGAGGCACTCAATATCGATTTCGATAAGTCGTATACCGGTTTATTTCCAACCTTAAATTTAACTTATGAGCTTAATGAAAGAGAAAATATTACTTTAGGTTATAACCGACGAATTAACAGACCGAGAGGCCGCTGGATTAACCCGTTTCCTTCGCGTTCTAGTGAAGCTAATATCTTTCAAGGGAACACCAATTTAGATCCCGCCTATTCTAGCACCTTTGATTTGGGGTATTTGAAACGATGGAACAAGCTCACTTTAACCACCTCTGTTTATTACCAGTATGAAACAGATGCTTTTGAACGCATACAGGAAGACACAGGAAACGAAACTCCAAATGGCATACCAATTATTAGAATGTTACCAATTAATTTAAGTACGAATGAACGAATTGGTTTTGAGGCAGGCGTGTTATACAATCCAGCCAAATGGTTAAGATTTAACGGCAGTTTTAATTTCTTTCAGTTTAATACAGAAGGCGCTTTTAATGGCGTAGATTATGGCGCAAAAAACACGAGTTATTTTGCTAGAGGTAGCGCTAAGGTTAGCTTACCATACAAAATAGACTGGCAAACTAGTGCTTTTTACCGTGGCCCATCGAATAATGCACAGACCGAAACAGAAGATATATTGTCTGTTAGCCTAGCTTTTAGTAAAGATATATTTAACGATAATGCCACCATTGGTTTTAATATAAGCGACTTGTTTAATTCGCGTAAAAGAAATTCGCTAACAAACACCGATACGTTTATTAGCGAGAGCGAATTCCAATGGCGTTCACGCTCATTCAATTTGTCTTTTACGTATAGGTTTAACCAACAAAAGCAGAGACGCCAGCAGGGTAATCGAGAAAATGATGATGACGGGGAATTTTAAGCAATTTAACTTTTGAGTAGACAAAAGTTGTGATCTTTTTAAGTTTTCTTAAAACATTGATTTTCATATAATTAGTTTCTAAAGGGGTGTAGGGTAATTTGATGAGTAGCAAAACCCGAAATCAGTAAAAATCATGGTTTTTGATGATTTTAGCACCTCTTACCCTGAAGTTGATAACCCAAAGGTCACAGATTCGAGTGCTGTTCCTCACTATTAAAAAAGATAAGCCTTCACAGCAATGTGAGGGTTTTTTTATGCAGTAAATTTAAGGTTTACTGGACATTTTGAAATTTGTTAATTTTCATATTCTCACAGTTTTTAAATTAGAACCAAAAATTTTTATTAACTTAATCTTGTTTAAAAGGTAAATTAGTTTGCTGAATTTGCTCCCAAAACCATATTAATGCAAAAGTGATTACAATTAATTAAAATCAACATTATGCCTTTAACTAACGTTGAAACAGAATTACCCATCATTAATACGCACACCCATACGTTTACCAAAGATCATACACCAAAATATATTTCTAAGCGTTTTGTTGCTTGGCCTTTGTATTGGATTTTAGAAACTAACTTGGTGTTGGCCTTGATTAAGGCTTATCTGGATAGAGACAAGAATGACTTTACATACAAAGGAAAAAATATGAAGAGGCGGGTTTATGCTTCCATGAAGTTTTTTAGAGATACTCCCGTAATTAATGTCCTTTATCCGCTTTTTAAAACTGCGATTTGGTTGGTTTTTTTTCACTATTTGCTTAATTTACTCAGCTCATTGCTAAAAGGCACCCTACTATTCGGGTGGTTGTGCGATTTAAACAGTCTGTACCTTTATCCGCCCATGCCCAAAATAGATAATACTTGGAATACCATTTTTTTGTTGTTGGGAATTGTTCTTGTTTTTAAGAATATTAGACAACGACTAGGCCGTTATCTCTGGTCGCGTATTCAAAAGATGATTGGTGAGGAACGCCTTGAGTTTTTGTTGCGCTATATCAAAATCATTCGATTTACGGGCAAACTTAATCAAGCTCATGTTTTTAACGATTTAGAACAACAATATCCTGAGGGATCAAAATTTGTCATTCTCCCTATGGATATGGAGTTTATGCATGCTGGACCCGTAAATATTTCTTATCTGGAGCAAATGCAAGAAGTGTTGCGCTTAAAAGCAAATAATCCAAATACGGCTTTACCTTTTATTTTTATAGATCCGCGGCGTGTTAGAGCACAAAATGCAGACGATCCTTTTTTAAGTTTTAATACTTCAAAACCTAACGCTATCACACTAAATGAGTGCAAGGTTGATGCTTATTTTAAAGGCGGTTGTGTTGGTATTAAAATTTATCCGGCCTTGGGTTACTATCCATTTGATAAGGATCTTTTAACACTTTGGCTTTACTGCGCTCAACAAGATATTCCAATCACAACCCATTGCTCTGTCGGGCCCATCTTTTATCGCGGAAAACTTAAAGACTTACACTTGGATATAGGAAAGGAGGTCAACAAAAAATTCGACTACCACCCTGTATTTAATGAAATTATCGACAACGATGCTCATGGAAAACCTATTATTGAGCGTCTGTTATTAAATCAACTCAAGAATAAGGACTTTCAAAGTAATTTTACGCATCCTTTAAATTATTTATGCCTGCTCCATGAGCCTTTTTTAAAAGCCACTCTTGATTATCATAATGATCGAGACCTAAATACATTATTTGGTTATAAAAATGGTAAATTACAACGCAACTTAAGCCGACTTAAAATAAACTTAGCGCATTATGGAGGTTCAGAGTACTGGGATCAATTCCTATCTCAAGACCGCTTTAGGGATGCCAATGCGATAATTAATAAGCCGGAAATTGGTTTAGATCTTACCAACCGCTTAGATAATTTAACCATCCTTTATAATACTTGGCATCATGTGGATTGGTTTTCTATTATTTCGTCTATGATGCTAAATTTTGAAAATGTTTATGCAGATATCAGCTATACTTTACACGATTTGAAATATTTGAATCTGCTCTCTGAAATTATGGACAATCCAAATATTACAGAGCGCATCCTTTTTGGCACCGATTTTTATGTGGTTAGTAATCATAAGACTGAAAAACAATTTTGGATGGATATGCAAAACACGCTTGGGTTAACCAAATGGCAACAAATAGCGCACTATAACCCTAAGCGTTTTTTGAATTTACCATGATTAGATAATACGCTGTTTTCAAACACCTATTATAAACAACTCATCTAGCTACATTTTTAATGTACGTTATTTTCAACATTGAAAGTATCGTATTTTTAAAATAGAACTGTTTTTAAACCGTTATAATTAAGTGTCTTGACTGTGAAATTTTGCTGTAATCACTGAAAATAGCCTTACCTTAGTTTTATTAAATTTAAGAGCTTCAGTAAATTGCTGGTATTTAGGTTTTTTGCAAGACTAATTTTAACAAGAGGTTAATATTGCAGCACAAAAAAGTATGAATATAAAACTTCAAAAAAATGATTGTACTTCTAGATAATGGCCATGGAGGAATAATTAATTCAGATTATCAAACCAAAGGAAAAAGAAGTCCTATATGGAATGATGGTTCGCAACTTTTTGAAGGGGAATTCAATAGAGCTATTGTTAATGGGATAGTTGAAAGATTAACAAAGCTCAAAATTCCCTATGTTAATATAGCTCCAGAATATAGAGATGTGCGTTTAGAAACACGAATTAACAGAGCAAATAAATACGCTTCAGATAGCAGTTTTTTTCTAAGCATCCATTCTAATGCAGGTGGCGGAAGAGGTTCTGAAATTTTCACCTCTCCTGGAAACACAAAAAGCGATAAAATAGCTACGGTTTTTGGAAATGCTTATAAAAATGAATTTCCCAATAGAGTATTACGGACCGATTTTACAGATGGGGATTTGGATAAGGAACGTCGGTTTTATGTTCTAACCAGAACGCAAATGCCAGCGATTTTAACAGAGAATTTCTTTATGGATAATGAGGAAGAATGCAAGACCATTTTAATGACCAAAGAAGGCAGAGAAAGAATTATTAAGTACCATATAGAAGCAATCTTACAAGTAAAATTAAGATTGTTTTAAACATTAAACAAACTAAAACAGACGAATTATGGCAAATTTAAATTGGTTTCCGATTAACCCTTTACGGAAAGAAGACGGCTCTTTTTATGCATTAGCTTTAATGGAAAATGCAGAGGAATTAAAACCTGTTGCATTAGATGCTGATGATGATCCTTTTGCGCAATTTAAAGTTATTCAAAGTACTTTAAATATTCAAACAGCTTTAGATCTGGGTATTGGTATTGGATCTGTTTATGGCAGTTTTAAATCTTTTGTTTTAAGTTATGAAGCCATGTTGTTTACAGAAAAAATAGTAACAAACCCTATTGGAGGAAAGATTTATGGAACGCGTTGGGGCGCAGGCTTAAGAGTTGTTTTGAAAGTAAGTGATATTCAATCGAAAACAAGTTTTAATTTTGGTGCAATAGCTGCTGCTGCTGAATTAGGATTAGCAAAAGTAGAATATGAAATAAACGGCATAGGAATTAACTCTCCCAATATTTTAAAGATACTTCCAGGGCCGGGCGAGTTTAGTTTTGAGAATTACACTAAAATTTTGGAGGCGGCAGAAAAAGTGAAGAAGTATATGGCAGATAACTCCGATAAATTAACGCCGCAACCATTTCAGGTTTTCATGTCTGATGAAATAAATAAAGATGTTTTTAAGGATTCACAATCCGTTCTTTACGCCGCTAAAAATGTTGTGAGCAGAAACACATTAGGTGAGGCTTTGTCTAAGTCTGCAGGAAAATACAGTTCTGATATTATAGAAGGCTTTTACGCCAAAATGGGTATTCTTGACGACCATGTTAAGCCCTCAAGAGACGATAGAAGGGAAGCTTCAGATTTTTTAGACGTGTAAAGCGGCCTTATAAAGCTGACAAAAGATTAAGGTTTTATTTTAGAATTTATAAGCCCAGTCCAAATTTATTGAGGCTAAACTATCTCACAGCATTATGGTTTATGAGCCATGTCGGATCTCAAAATTAAATTGGTGTCAAAACTAAAATAAATTACAAAAACAACGGTAATTCATGTTCAGAAAGAATTTTAGTCAGATTTCAGTTAAACCTTATTGAAGTTGTATGTGCATAATCCTCTTTATAATTTAGAGAACTCTAATTTATTTTGTAATTATGATACACTTCCAAAATTTTAATGTAACGCTTAAATATTTAGTCCGATACTAACGCCTTAACCCCATAATTTTGCTTTAATGAATCTCGCATTCATTTCTGCAATATTGCTCATGGAGATTTCTGCTGGACATTCTATTTCGCAGGCACCAGTAAAGGTGCAACTGCCAAAGTTTTCGAGTTCCATTTGTCTTATCATTTCAATAACACGACGTTGGCCTTCTGGTTCGCCTTGAGGCAATTGGTTAAGATGGTTTATTTTTGCCGAAGTAAATAATACGGCAGAGGCATTTTTACAGGTGGCCACACAAGCACCACAACCAATACAGGCTGAGGCATCCATAGCACGATCTGATATGTCTTTAGAAACAAGAATGGCATTCGCCTCTGGTGCTGTGCCTGTTTTTGCAGTTATGTAGCCGCCTTGCTCTATAATCCTATCGAAGGCTGAGCGGTCTACTATAAGGTCTTTTATAATAGGAAAAGCGGTGGCTCGCCAGGGTTCTACTATAATAGTATCCCCGTCTTTAAAGCTTCGCAGGTGTAATTGGCAGGTGGTTATATTATCGTGTGGGCCGTGTGCTCGTCCATTTATAAACACACCACATTGGCCGCAAATGCCTTCTCTGCAATCATGCTCGAAAGCAATTACTTTTTCATTTTTTAAAACGAGTGTTTCGTTAAGGTGATCTAAAGCTTCTAAAAACGACATGTCTGCATGAAGCGCATCAACCTCATAAGTTTTGAATACACCTTTTGATTCTGGCCCGTCTTGTCTCCAAATTTTAAATGTAACTTTCATGTGTTTATATGTATTGCTTTTTCATTGGGCGCATCCTTCATCCTTTTAATCCTTATTCTTTGGTATCAATTTTTGTTCCGGATGTTTTCATATGCCTATTTATTTGTAATCTCTTACAGTGGGCTGTTCGAACTCAAAATGTAATGGTTCTTTATGCAGATTAAAATTACCATCATTGTATTCCCATGCCGAAACATAGGCGAAATCCTTATCATTACGTTTGGCTTCTCCGTCTTCGGTTTGGTATTCTTCTCTAAAGTGTGCTCCACAAGATTCTTCACGTTGTAAAGCGTCTATACACATTAGTTCTGCTAATTCTAAAAAATCGGCTAGACGTAGGGCTTTTTCTAGTTCAGTGTTCATTTCATTGTCGTTTCCTGTCACTTTTACATCATTCCAAAATGCTTTTCTAATGCTTTTTATTTGCTCAATAGCTCTCTCTAATCCTTTTTTATTGCGGCTCATGGCACATTCTTGCCACATAACCTTACCGAGTTCACGGTGAAAGTCGTCTACGGTTCGGTTTCCGTTTACTACTAATATGTTGTTGATTTGCTGCTTCACTTCATATTCAATTTTAGCAAACTCAGGGTGCTCTGTGCCAGGGTGGTTTTGGTCTAATTCACCCTGCAAATAATTGTTAATGGTATTGGGCAACACAAAATAGCCGTCAATACAGGTTTGTAATAATGAATTAGCACCCAATCGATTCGCACCATGATCGCTGTAATTGCATTCTCCAATGGCGTATAAACCAGGTATGGTAGTCATTAACTCGTAATCTACCCATAGTCCACCCATAGAGAAATGTGCTGCTGGCGAGATTTTCATGGGTTCGTTGTAGGCATTAATACCCGTAATTTTCTGGTACATGGTAAACAGATTTCCGTAGCGGTCTTCTATCACTCTTTTGCCTAGCCTTTCTATGGCGTGCTTAAAATCTAAATACACCGCATTTTTTAACGGGCCAACACCGTAACCATTGTCTATGCGCTCTTTGGCTGCACGCGAGGCAATATCTCTTGGAGCTAGGTTGCCATAGTTGGGGTAACGTCTTTCTAAATAATAATCCCTTTGGTCTTCTGGTATCTCGTTTGGTGCTCTTGTGTCGTTTTGTTTTGTAGGAACCCAAATACGTCCGTCATTGCGCAGGGATTCAGACATTAAAGTGAGTTTAGACTGGGCATCACTAGACTGCGGAAGGGCAGTAGGATGAATTTGAGTAAAGCTAGGCGCTGCAAAATAAGCACCACGCTTATGCGCTTTCCAAATCGCGCTGCCGTTACAGCCAATGGCTAAGGTAGATAGTCTAAAAACGCGGGCATATCCTCCCGTTGCAAGAACCACGGCATCGGCAGCAAAGCGTTTAATAGCTCCAGTTGCCAAATCTCTGGCGATAACACCTTTTGCTTTGCCTTTTATTAGAACGATATCTAGTATTTCATGCCTTGGTAGCATTTCCACCTTTTTAGCTCTAACCATTTTATATAATTGAGAATAGGCTGCTAGTAATAATTGCTGGCCAGTTTGACCTCTGGCATAAAAGGTACGCTGCACTTGTACGCCGCCAAAGCTTCGATTTACCAACACACCGCCGTATTCTCGTGCAAAGGGTACACCTTGCTGCACAAAATGATCTATTAAAGGAGCCGATAGTTCGGCAAGCCTGTAAGTGTTGGCTTCGCGCGACCTAAAATCGCCACCTTTTAGGGTGTCCAAAAACATGCGATAAATACTATCGCCATCATGCTGATAGTTTTTTGCCGCATTTATACCGCCTTGTGCTGCTACCGAGTGCGCTCTTCGAGCAGAATCTTGATAACAAAAGCATTGCACATCGTACCCCAACTCTGCCAATGTCGCGGCTGCTCCTGCACCAGATAATCCAGAGCCTACCACAATAATATTTAATTTCTTTTTATTCGCTGGATTTATTAATTGCGATTTTAGCTGGTAGTTTTTCCATTTATCTTCTAGTCTGCCTTCTGGTATTTTCGAATTTAATTTCATGTAGTAGCTACTTTAATCAAAATGGTAAATTAATGACTCTTAAATCAATCCTCAATAATATTCTAAAAATGGATGAGATTTTTATACCAACATTTTATATTACTTCATTTGTTTTAAAGCGTTATGCACTTCTTTGTCGTTGAGTTTCTCGTCGCTTAAACACCCAAATTATTTGATTAGTTTTGCGGTGTATTGAGGAGTCATTAAGTTTTCTGGACTTAAAATTTTATCAAGTTCTTCTTCAGAAAGCAACTTTTTTTCCAGCACAAGTTCCCTAATGTTTTTTCCTTTTGTAATGGCTTCTTTACCTATAACATCACCCATATGATGACCAATATAAGGGTTTAGAAAGGTTATGATGCCTACAGAATTATAAACCATGTCTTTGGTGCGCTCTGTATTAGCTGTGATGCCAGAAATACATTTTGTAGCCAGGGTTTCAACGGCATTAGAAAGCAATTCGATCGATTCAAAAATACACTGTGCCATAACGGGTTCGTGAACATTAAGTTGTAATTGTCCAGCCTCGGCAGCAAAGGCCACCGTGCTGTCGTTACCAATAACCTTAAAACAGACCTGATTGACAACTTCTGGAATAACAGGATTCACTTTTGCGGGCATAATAGAAGAGCCTGCTTGCATTTCGGGTAGGTTAATTTCATTAAGTCCGCAACGGGGTCCTGAGGATAATAATCTTAAATCATTACATATTTTTGATACTTTAATAGCAGTTCTTTTTAAGGCTCCCGAAATCATTACAAAATCCCCACAGTCTGAAGACGCTTCAATAAGGTCTTCTGCTTCTTCAAAATCTGCTTGGGTGAATTGTTTTAAATACGAAATGGAAAGCTCTGAAAAGCCGTTAGGTGCATTTACTCGTGTTCCAATGGCAGTACCTCCAAGATTTAAAGTGAGAATAAGGTCTCTGGTATGTTTTAAAACTTTAATCTCTTCTTTCATGGTTTCTGCCCAGGAAGAAAACTCGTCTCCTAAAGACATGGGTACGGCATCTTGAAGCTGCGTTCTGCCCATTTTTATAACATTTTTAAATTCGCTGCTTTTTAAATTAAAAGCATTAATAAGTATGTTTATTTTTTCGAGGAGATGTTCAATATAGTTGTATATAGCCACACGAAAACCAGTGGGATAGGCATCGTTTGTCGATTGCGATCGGTTTACATGATCATTTGGGTTAATAATGTCATAACGCCCCTTTGGGTAACCGTTTAATGTTAGAGCCACATTGGCAATAACTTCATTGGTGTTCATGTTTACAGAGGTGCCAGCACCACCTTGAAAAGCATCAACAGGGAAATATGTTAAGTATTTTTCTAAATTATTAAGAATCTCGTCACAGGCCTCAATAATCATATCTGCTTTTTCGCTCGAAACCGTTCCTAATTCCTTGTTTGCACAAGCACATGCTTTTTTAGTAAGCACCATCCCTGTAATAAAAATAGGGTAATCGCTTATTTTGAATTTGGAAATTTGAAAATTGTTAATAGCGCGTTGGGTATGTATACCGTAAAAGGCATCGTTGTTAATATCTAAAAAACCCAATAAATCTTCTTCTTTTCTAGTGCTCATAGGTGATTATTTTTTTATTTTCGGGCCTTGCCCTTGTTGGTCTTAAGTTTGTAAAAGGATATTTTTTATTCATTTATTTCTCCCACTAGCACCAGTTGATAAGGCAAAGAATACCGCCTCTAGTACAAGTGGAGCCGTGCAGATTATGGAATCATATTTAAAATGAGTTTTGATGATTTTAACGCATATTTTAAAAAAATTAAAGCGTAATTGAATACCGCGGTGATTAAGTAATAATGTATATCTACTCAAAAATAAACAAAAGCAGTTATTTTAACTCTATGAAAACAAATATATCTGATGACTATTTGATAAAGGATGATATATGTCATTTAATGTAATTGCTCTTGTAAAGATGGTGTTTTTTTGCGAATTCTGTTTTAAAGGGTGTTAAATTTTAAGTTATTCGAAAAGCCAATACATGATTTAAATATTGTTGTAAGTTAATAGTAACGCTTATTCTAATTTGCAAGCACGCAGCATTTCGCGTTTTCCTGGTGGTCCAGGTAAGCGTTCTACCTTAAAACCTACAGTTTCCATGGCACGTCTAACACTACCTTTTGCCGCATAGGTTACCAAAACCCCATGGGGTAGAAGTGCATTAAACATGCTTTTAAAAATGTCTTCCGTCCATAATTCTGGTTGAACACGCGCACCAAAAGCATCAAAATATATTAAATTATAATGTTCTTTTTCTTTAATATCTGCAAAGAATCGGTTTTGTTTTGTTAAAGAAAAATACGGTGTTATTTTATGGTGCTCCTCCCAAGAAACCTGGTGTAACTGGTTAAAGACGGAAGCTTTATTAGAATTGTGTAATACTTCCGAGTAATTTAACTGATGAATTTCATCTATTAACACAGGATAGCCTTCTACACCGTAATAATTGATAGGAGTTTTAAATTTTTCGGCCTCTAATAAGGTGATAAATGCATTTAAACCCGTGCCAAAACCTATTTCTAATATCGAAAGACATTGAGGTTTTTTGGCCGTATTTAAATCATTTGGTGCTGAGGTGTTTTTGCTTACTGTTGTAGCCTCATGTTTCCCCTCGTAAGTACTAAGCACATGTTGCAATCCGTGCTTAATAAACACGTGATAGGCCTCCTGAATAGCCCCGTGTTTGGAGTGGTATTGCTCGTTCCATTCGGGTATATGAATGGTGGTCGAGCCATCTGCTGTTGTTATAATTTCTCGCTTCAAATTATTGTTTTAAAAGTACACCATCGGCCTCAAAAGACAGGGTGAGTTTTGGTTGGGTAATGCGATCAATGTCTTCTTGAGATTGGCCTTCATCCTCGGCATAATGCCGTTGCTCGTCGACCGAAACTTCAGTCACATAGGCTTTTCCATTTAAAATCACTTCTTTTCCAGCGATGTCTTTAGGCATAAAAATGGCATAATCTTTAAATTTTACCATAACCTCTTCTGTATCATCGCCTAAATCTAGTGTCATCCAACAGCCTTTAGATTGACAAACTTTTTTAATGGTTGCTTTTATTTTTGTATTCACACTATCGCCAACTTTCATGGTTTTATACTGGGTAGCCATAGTTTTAGCCTCTATCGCACCCGATGCCATGATGCTGTCTCCAAAAATGGCGTAAGGGGTCTCCGAAATTTTTTCTGGTTTACCCTCTTTATTTTTGCACGACATCAAAAAGAATAAACAACTAATACTCAATAGGAAATATTTCATATTTTGAAATTTTTAAATGATTGTAACAAATATATAATTTTTATAATAAGGATTTTTAGTTAAATTTGTGTTTAATAAAAAAGCAGATTATGGATACTTTAACCAATAATATTGAGGTTGTAAAAACAAAATCATCTAAAATTGAAGAAGTCGATTTTGATAATTTAACCTTTGGGCAAACCTTTTCAGATCACATGTTAGTGTGTGATTATAAAGACGGTAAATGGCAAGCACCTAAGGTAGTGCCTTACGGTCCTATTAGTCTAGATCCTTCGGCCAAGATTTTTCATTATGGTCAATCTGTTTTTGAAGGTATGAAAGCCTATAAAGATAAAGATGATAACATTTTGTTATTTAGACCTTTAGATAATTTTAAGCGACTAAATATCTCGTCTAAACGACTTGCCATTCCGGAGTTGCCAGAAGCCTATTTTATGGAGGGTTTAAAAACCTTACTGAAAGTTGATAGTGCTTGGATTCCAAAAAAGGAGGGAAGTTCGCTCTACATAAGACCTTTTGTTTTTGCTTCGGGTGAAGGTTTTCATGCTTCACCAGCCGATGAATACAAATTTATAATATCTACAGCGCCTTCTGGGTCTTATTTTGCTGGAAAAATAAAGGTTTTAATTGAAGAAAAATACTCGCGTTCTGCCGATGGGGGTGTTGGTTTTGCCAAAGCGGGAGGAAATTATGCTGGGCAATTTTATCCTACCCAATTAGCAATAGACAGAGGGTACCAGCAGGTGGTATGGACCGATGCTACCACCCATGAGTATATTGAAGAAGCAGGAGCTATGAATGTTTTTGTGCGTATTAACGATACGCTTCTTACGGCACCAGTTAGTGATAGAATCTTAGATGGAATAACGCGTAAAAGTATTATTGAGTTGGCTAAAAGCGAAGGCATTCCAGTGGAGGTTAGAAAAATCTCTGTAACAGAAGTGGTTGAGGCTGCTAAAAACGGAACTTTAAAAGAAATGTTCGGTGCTGGAACCGCCGCTGTGATTTCGCCAATATCTGGATTTGGTTATAAAAACGAAGACTACGATATACCTGAAATTGAACAGCCTTATGCAGATACACTAAAAAAACGCATTACCGATATACAAACCAATAAAAGTGAAGATCCTTTTGGATGGCGTTATAAAGTTTAATTAGTTAACATCACTTGTAAATTTTAAAGAAGGAAGAAGAGCTAGTATCGCTTCCTTTTTTTTTATGTTTTATTGATAAGAGATATTCCAAGCGTAAGAAAAGCTGTTTTTAGTTAAAATCAGTTAAATCTGTTAAACCAAATATAAATGTGTAGCTATTAGACATCACATTTTGTAGATTTAAATAAAAATAAATTATGCGTGTTTTAATAACTGGGGCTACAGGACTTATTGGGCAAGAGATCGTTAAACACTGTCACGAACAGAACATCGCTGTAAACTATTTAACCACGAGTAAATCTAAAATAGAAAACACCGAAAATTACCATGGTTTTTTTTGGAATCCAAGTACTAAAGACATTGATAAAAACTGTTTTAACGGTGTAGATGCTATTATTAATCTTGCAGGGGCTAGTATTTCTAAGCGATGGACGGCAGACTATAAAAAAGTAATTTTATCGAGTAGAATTGAAGGCACACAATTGTTAATTGATTCGCTTAAAGGGGAAACACATAGCATTAATCAAGTGGTTTCGGCTAGTGCGATTGGGGTGTACCCCGATTCTCTGATACATTATTACGATGAAACTTTTAATGATTTTGACGATTCTTTTTTAGCTGAAGTCGTAAAAGCATGGGAGCTTTCCGTTGATGGTTTTTCACAGCTTGGTATCACCGTTTCTAAAGTTCGAATTGGTTTAGTGCTATCCAATAAAGGTGGTGCTTTACAAGAAATGGTAAAACCCATAAAACTTGGTTTAGGTGCACCTTTTGGATCGGGAAAGCAATGGCAATCATGGATTCATTTAAACGATTTAGCTCGTGTGTTTCTTTATGTTTTAAAGCACAAACTTCCTGGGGTTTATAATGGTGTAGCGCCAAATCCAGTAACAAATACAGAGCTAACAAAAACTATAGCGAAGGTATTAGACAAACCTCTACTGCTACCAAATATACCTAGGTTTGCCATGAAACTTGTTTTGGGAGAAATGCATACTTTATTGTTTGATAGCCAAAGGGTGAGCTCAAAGAAAATTGAAGATAAAGGTTTTGAATTTGTCGACTACCATTTGCAGTCTGCCTTGCAGGATTTATTAGCAAACAATTAAGTTGGTTTTATTATATCAAATTAACATTACGGCATTTCAAAATGAAATTGGAAGCATACATAATAGTTTCCAAATTACTTAAACTAAAGGTTATGAGATATAAAATAGCCCTGCAAAGTCGTCTGCTCTGCAGGGCTTAAATTGTTATTTAATAAAATTCCCTATTTTAAAGCCTAAGTAAACGGTCCTCGGATTTAGGGTTCCGTAAGTATATCCAGGATCGCGGTCAATCCCCTTATCGAAATCACTCTGATACGAATTGAAAATATTTTTCATACCTCCATATAATTGAAAAGTAGCACCATTTAATGCAATGTTATATCGGGCTTTTAAACCAAGATCAAAAAAGGACTCTGTGTTTCTTAAAACACCTTGCTCTGGATTTGGTATTTGCAATCCGAAATAAGGAACAAGCATTTTACCTGTATAATTTGCTGTTGACGATATGCCAAAGTTTTGCGTAGTTTGCCAGTCTAGCGTTAAATAACCGTACTCCTCGGGAGTTCTAAAAAAGCTTTTTTCATTAAACTCTTGTGCTTCTTCGTATTCACTTTTTTGAATAGTAAAACCGGCATTAAGTGTTATATTATGGGTTGGTATCACATTTAATTCTAGATTTACCCCTTGTACTTTTGCACCTTTATCGGCATTAATTCGAGTATATACAACTGTACCATTAGCATCGGGTTCGTTGTATTGGTTTGCGAACGGATTATTTAATTTGGTATAAAAACCTTCCATTAAAAAGCCTACAGACACCTTACCTAGTTTTTTATTCAAATTTAACGATGCCATATAGCTGTGGCTGGTTTCTTGTTCTAAATTTGGGCTGTTTTCATGAATTACTTTTCTAGATCCAGAGGTTTCAATATGGAGGTCTTCATCAAAAATTTGTGGAGCACGATAGCCTTGCGAATAACTTATTCTGGCTTGCATATCTTCTTTGATGTCATATTTAAAGGTAAGTCGAGGACTTAAAACATTTCCAGATTTATTAGAATTTAAATGCTCTTTATCATTTACCTCGTAGTGGTCGAAACGAGCACCCGCCGAAACTTGAAAGGCACTCCAAGTTAATTCATATTGGGCAAAAATACCTGTGGTGTTCGTGGTTTGGTCTGCAATGGTTACATTATCGGTATGTGGTATGCTAATAATTGCACTATTTTCAATTATGGCATTATCAATATCTGCGTATCCCAGTTTTTTATCTTTTAACCAAGCACCGTTGTTTTCTATTCCAGCTGTTAAATTCGAATTTTTAAATTCTGCATAGTATTGAACACCTGTGGTATACGAGAAATCTTTTGTGTTTCCGTAGTCGCTTAGCGATTTTTCGGCACTATAATAAGAATCTCTATTGATGCTTTGTCCTGAAACATATACCGATAACAAATCATTTTCTCTTAAATATTGCTCGTATGTTAGTGCACCAGTTGTAAGGTTGTGGTTCACCGCTTCAGCAATATTAGCTTCATGTAATGGATAATCGAAACGGTCTCCGCCGCGACGGTCTTCTTTGATGTTAAAAAAATCGGCGGTTAGTTTATTTCTTGCACCAAATCTATGGAATAATCGAGTACCTATGGTGGTATTTTTTAAAGAGGCGACTTCAGAAAAATCATCGTTATTGGCATCAAAGGGTTTTCTGTCGCGGTAAAAGCCATAAAGAGCCATACCTGTTTTGCTATCAGAAGAAATTAAAGAGGTGTTAAAATTAACCGAATAATCTTCGGCGGTACCACCAGAATTATCCAGACCTACACCGCTTAGCCCTGAGTTAGCACCAAACTCGTAGGTATTGCTAATAGGGTCTTTAAGTATGAGGTTTATGGTGCCTGCAATGGCATTACTGCCGTATAAAGCAGATCCGCCTCCGCGAATTACTTCAACACGTTCTATCATGTTAGAAGGAATTAATTCCAGACCATAAACACCTGCTAAACCACTAAAGATAGGACGACTATTTATCAATATTTGAGAATAAGGTCCCTCCATGCCATTCATTCTAACTTGTGTAAAACCACAGTTTTGACAATTGTTTTCTGTACGTAAACCAGGAATAGAATTTAAACCTTCGCTTAAGGTAATAGACTGTGTATTGGCCAGCATCTTAGAAGTAAGTGTGGTAACAATGGTTGAAGATTTTTTTCGGTTTGTGGCATTTCTGTCTCCAGTAACTACAACTTCTTCAAGTCCCAGAAGATCCTGGTTTAATTCAAAATTTAATTCTATGGTTTCGCCAGCTTTAATTGTAATTGTTTTCTCTTGAGGCTTAAAACCTAAGGATCTTGCAATAACGGTAAGCTCGCCCTCTGGGAGGTTAACTAACTGAAAATGCCCAGTGTCATCGGCCATGATTCCAATAGTTGTTCCTTTAATGCTTATTGTGGCAAAAGGAATGTGCTCACCATGGCTAACCACGTGTCCTACAAGATTTGCATCAGATTTTTTAGTCTGTGCCAAGCTATTTGGTATAATTGAGATTAAAAATAGTACTAGGAAAATATGTATTCTATTCATAAATAGTGTTTTAAGGTTGGTAAATAATTATTTTCTTGGCATTAGAATTTATAACAGTAAATAATGCCGAACCACAGGAATGCTAATAGCTGTCGTTTAATACCAATTTCATTTTGAAATGATGTATTATTAAATTGGTATAAGTTGCGTTGTTAAATATATGGTATGAAATTGGGGGGAGCTCTGCCTCGATGAGAATTAATATCGACGATGTTGTGCTTTATTTCGGTTCTTAACTTAAATGATACTTTATCTGTCTTATCCAATACTATTAATGGAATGGTGATGAAAACTATTGGAAAAAGAAGATTTAAGTTTTGATAAAACAAAAACTCGGCATTAGTATGATGGTGAGACTTGAAAGGTTGAGAATCTTTAGATTTGTCGTAAGGGTGCGCGTGGGTAATAATGCTGCCATTATTTAATTTATGGGCGTGCGAAAAGAATGCTTTATTCGCAATAAGCGCAACCATTATGGCAATCATTAATAACGCGACAAGTTTGTTTACTATTTTATTTACTGAAGATTTCACAAGTAGGTAAAAACAAATAAGTTGTTAAAATAAAGGAAGGGTTTTAGTAGGTTGATTTGGAATTTAACATCGTTATTTAGATTGATTATGAATAATAAATTTCTGCAAACTTATCGTTGTAGAATAACATATGCAAATTATTTATAATAAATCTAAATAAGAAATTCTAAGGGACTGATTGTTTGATGCTAATTGAGGTTTTTTTTTTTAGAAGATGAAAAGCAGTCAGTATAAATAAATTAGCTCGTAGTAATTTTTTTATGAATATATTTTAGGAGATGTGTACACTTTGTTATGGGATGCCCAGTGGGTGCGTTCTAGGAAAACTGCAGATAAATGTTTTGGTTTTAGAAAGCGGCATTTGTAAACTGCTTTATGGGATTTGTGTGGTATAGGGATGTAAATTTTCGGGTTCGTTTAACCGTCTGCGACAACGGTTATTTATGTGCTGAAAATCACTAAACTTTTTGATATAAGAAAAGTAGGCTAAGAGATATAAATTGCCATTAAGATTTCACGGTAATTGTAAATGGTTGTGGGCATTTTTCGTTAATTTTCTATCCTTGTTTTTTACATTTTATGAGATAAAAAGGGTAAACATTAGTTACTTCTGTTATTTCTAATAAACCTGCTTTGCCAAATTCTTCTTGTATAGTTTCCCTGTCGTAAAAGAACATGTTCAAACCACCAAATTTTTCAAATCTATCTTTGCTTATGCAAGTTCCTTGACCGTAAATTTTTGCTTTTTTTGTAATGGTCGTGAAAACCATAAATCCGTTTTCTTCTAATTGGTTGTAGCAGTCTTGTATTAGTTTCTCTCTTTCTTTTTTGTTCAATAAATGAATTAAAGCGTAACAATATATGCCGTCGTACAATTTTTTATCAAAAGGCATTTCAGTTACAGAGCCGTGATAAATAAACAAATCTTTTCCAAAATGTTTTTGGGCTAAATCAATGGCAGTTTTAGAGATTTCAATTCCTGTTACGGTAATTCCATTCTCCCTAAATATTTGAGCATTTCGACCACAACCTATACCGGGAATAAGTATGTTTTTAATGTTTTTCTCAATAAAGAAGTCTTTTGTCAATACAGTTGATTTTGCAGGTTCAAAACCCCACATTTCCCGTTTGTTTTTAAATGCTTCTTCCCAAAACTCCTTCATTGTTAGTATGCTTTTAAATTTTTGGTTACTGCTTTTAATATTGCCGATTATGCAAAGATGAAGTGCGCTGAACAGCACTTCTTTTATGTAGTTATACAAGATTAGTCAATTTTTTAGATTAAGTCCGATTTTAAAAACAGATTACTTTTCAGATAAAACCATGCAGTATTTAAACCATTCCAAGGTATTTGTTAAATTACTTGTTGGCGTGCGTGAATCGTCGAGCGTTTTAAGTTGAATTTTATATGGTATTCATTTCGCTGTTGCTCTTACATTTTAGCACATTAATTTTTTTGATTCGTTAGGTTGATTTTTACACCTGTGATAAATTGAGTTTAACGAAGAGCGTATGCAGAATTTCTTGCACTTCGGAATACATATTACTAGAACAATTATTTGTTAATCTAAATACGATACGTTTTTATGAAATCAGATTTTAAAAAGAATGGCCAGTCAGTACCCGGTAGTAAGTCTTTAATTGTACACTTGTGAGTTATACACGGTAATGAGTCCTAAATTATACATGTTGCCGCAACTCAAGCAGCCTGATAACGGGTAGTGTTTTCAATTTGCCCCGAAAACACACACCCAAAAAAAGGGGCTGGTACTCGCCCCGACCATTCAAAAATTTTATTTATTCTATTAACTCTGTTAACCAATTAATTTCTTGAATTTTACTATCTATTTCCCTAAAAGCTCTACCCGTTTGATCTATTTCGGCTTGTAATTTTTTAATGTCTATGGTCGCCTTTAAATCCTTGTTAAAAGATTGATAATCTACTTGAGCGTATTGGCGTATATGCCTTAGTTTTTCAGATAGCATTTTTAAGGCATCACGTTGGGCTAAAGCTTCCATTAGATTTTTTTCACCATCAAACGATGTCGCATTATTTGTTTTGTTGATTTGAACCATAAGGGCTTCAAGTTTTACAATAGCAGCTCTCAATTTCGCAATAAGTTCAACAGGGTCTTCTTGGGGTTTTTTACCTTTTGTGATTATTAAAACGGGATGAATCCTGTTTTGTAAATGTTCTATTTTTTTTTGAAGGTCGGACCTCAATAGTAATGCTTCAGCGAGTTTCATAATAGATTTTAAATTTATAATTTGTTTTGTGAAAGCGATTAGGTTTCTCTTTTAAAAAAACTAATCTTCTTTAAATGAAAATCCAATCATTCACTGTTCAAAAACAGCCATCTTCAGTTTATTTTTTAAGAGCAGTCAACTCGGCGACTTTACAAATAACTTCGGTAGCTTTTATCATGCTTTCAACAGGGACATATTCGTAGCGCCCATGAAAATTATGTCCACCAGCAAAAATGTTAGGGCATGGTAAGCCCATATAACTTAATTGCGAGCCATCGGTACCACCACGAATAGCTTTTATAATTGGGGTAATGCCTAATTGTTTCATGGCTTCTTCAGCGATGTCTACAATGTGCATTACGGGTTCAATTTTCTCTCTCATGTTGTAATATTGATCTTTGATTTCTACAACAACAGTATTATTATCATACTGAGAGTTTAGCTCGTTAGCTAATTTCTCAAATAAGGCTTTTCTAGCTTCAAACTTTTCTTTATCGTGGTCGCGAATAATATATTCTAAAACCGTTTCTTCAACTTCTCCAGATATTGCCGTTAAATGAAAAAAGCCTTCGTAGCCCTCGGTATGTTCTGGGGTTTCTAGTGTAGGTAGAGAGTTAATAAATTGAGTGGCTATGTACATCGAGTTAATTAGTTTGCCTTTGGCATATCCAGGGTGCACTATTTTGCCTTTTATCTTCACTTTAGCACTAGCTGCATTAAAGTTTTCGTATTCTAACTCACCTATTTGGCTGCCATCCATGGTGTAAGCCCAATCTGCTCCAAATTTTTCAACATCGAATTTATGGGCGCCACGACCAATTTCTTCATCTGGTGTAAAGCCAACACGAATTTTGCCGTGTTTAATTTGTGGGTTGTTAATAAGGTATTCCATGGCCGAAACAATTTCGCAAATACCGGCCTTATCATCGGCACCTAAAAGTGTTGTGCCATCGGTAGTAATTAGTGTTTGCCCAATGTATTGGCGTAAATCATCAAAATAATCTGGCGATAACACAATGTTTTCCTCTTTATTTAATAAAATATCGCCACCGTGGTAATTCTCAATGATTTGCGGTTTTACGTTGGCACCAGTAAAATCGGGGGAGGTATCAAAATGCGCTATAAACCCAATTGTTGGTACGTCGTAATCTACATTACTTGGTAAAGTGGCCATGATATAGGCATTGTCGTCTATAGTAACATCTTCCATACCAATAGTTTTTAATTCCTCGGCTAATTTATTGGCAAGATCCCATTGTTTTTTGGTGCTTGGTGTGCTGTCTGAATTGGGGTTAGATTCTGTATCAATAATAGCGTAACTTATAAATCGTTTAATAATGTCTTCTTTTGAAATCATTTGATATGTTTTTAAAAGCATAAAGTTACAATTTATCCCAGTAAATACGGTCGGATAAGCCTTTAATTTTTTTAGCACGCCTATCTATATTGTAAGGTGAAAACCTTTTTTAGTCCTAACCCTAAGATGCAGGTTATGCCACTTAGAATAATAAAAAATAAGACACAGTTTTTTTGAGATTTTTTTAAGACTTTTAAAATTGTTTAATTTTTTATTTAGCGGTATTTTTGCGCAAACCAATAAAGATGTACAAATTATTACTTCGACCGTTATTTTTTTCATTCGATCCTGAAAAGATTCATCATTTTACTTTCTCATTAATTAAATTTAGTTCTAAAATTCCGGGCTTTACAGCTCTATTTAGAAGCATGTATGTTGTTAATGACAAGCGGTTAGAGCGAAAATTATTTGGCTTAACTTTTAAAAATCCCGTGGGATTAGCAGCGGGTTTTGATAAAAATGCCGAATTGTACAACGAGTTAGCAAACTTTGGTTTTGGCTTTATAGAAATTGGCACAGTAACACCAAAAGCACAAGAAGGCAATCCTAAAAAACGATTGTTTAGACTAAAAGACGACCAAGGTATTATTAACCGTATGGGGTTTAATAATGCGGGTTTAGAGGCTGCCATTTCGCAATTAAAAAAGAATAAAGGAAAAGTGATTATTGGTGGTAATATTGGCAAAAACACTCAAACCAAACCCGAAGATTATACCAAAGATTATCTAGAATGTTTTAATGCTTTGCACCCTTATGTCGATTATTTTGTGCTTAATGTGAGTTGTCCAAATGTGGGCAGCCATGCCAAATTGAATGACAAAGACTATTTGGAAGAACTGATAAATGCCGTAAAAAATGCGAATCACACTTTTGATAAACAAAAGCCTATTTTGCTAAAAATAGCACCAGATTTAAATGATAATCAATTAGATGAAATTATTGAGCTTGTTGCCGATACTAAACTTGACGGTGTAATTGCGAGCAATACCTCGATGGATAGAAGTGGTTTAAAAGCGTCTAAGGCACAACTGGAGGCTATTGGCAATGGCGGATTAAGCGGACAACCTATTAAAGCAAAAAGCACAAGAACGATTAAATATCTATCTGAAAAAAGTAATAAAGCCTTCCCGATTATTGGGGTTGGGGGTGTACACTCTGCTCAAGATGCCCAAGAGAAGCTTCAGGCTGGTGCAGATTTATTGCAAGTTTACACGGGTTTTATTTACGAGGGACCGGGTTTAGTTAAAGCTATAAATAAGGCGATTTTACAAGAAGACTAAGTTTTTTGGCGAGCTCCTCCAGTTTTTGAGATGGAAACTGTTAAATGGAGATAGGAATTTGTTTTTTCTGATGGGACAATACGTTTAAATGGCTTAAAACAAGTTCCAAATGCGGACGCTAAACACCATAAAACAATTAAGGTGCTTTTAATACATATTTTAAGATCCCATTTACTTCGATGCTATACAAAATAATAGTATTTTTATGATCTAATTTTTATGTATTAGATGCCTAAAAACGTTAAAATAATCGAATGTCCGCGCGATGCCATGCAAGGCATAAAAACATTTATTCCTACAGCGCAAAAAGTGCAGTATATACAGTCTTTACTTCGTGTAGGTTTCGATACTATTGATTTTGGCAGCTTTGTATCGCCTAAAGCCATACCACAAATGGCAGACACTGCACAAGTACTCGCGCAGTTAGATTTAAGCACAACGGTAAGTAAGCTGTTGGCAATTGTGGTAAATCAAAGAGGCGCAGAAGAGGCCTCAACGCATAAAGAGATTGACTATTTGGGTTATCCGTTTTCAATTTCAGAGAACTTTCAAATGCGAAATACGCACAAAACTATTGCTGAGTCCATTGTGATTTTAGAGGATATTTTAAATCTAGCCGATAAAACCAATAAAGAAGTAGTGGTTTATATCTCTATGGGATTCGGCAATCCCTATGGTGATCCTTGGGATGTGAATATTGTTGGAGAGTGGACCGAGCGTTTACATAAAATGGGAGTGAAAATTTTATCTTTAAGTGATACTGTTGGGACATCTACCCCAGAAAGCATTAGTTATTTGTTTTCTAATTTAATTCTGCAATACCAGCACATAGAATTTGGTGCCCATCTTCATACTACGCCAACCTCCTGGTTTGAGAAGGTTGATGCGGCTTACAAAGCGGGTTGTTTACGTTTTGATGGCGCTATACAAGGTTTTGGTGGCTGCCCTATGGCAAAAGACGAGCTTACTGGCAATATGCCCACCGAAAAGCTCTTATCATACTTCACCACACAAAAATGCAACAATCTAAATGCTCTTAGTTTTGAAAGTGCTTATAATGAAGCCTCGAAAATTTTCAATACATTTTATTAATGTGCCTCAGGAAGTAGTTGTGCGTCGGTAAAAATTAACGCCATAAAAACTGCTCAAATTATTTTAATCAAAAATTATATTAAATAAAAACCCCTGCTTAAGGAATAGACCTTGCAGGGGTTTAATTAATAAACTTTTAAAATTCTACAAAAAGGTTGCTGGGATGTTCATTCAAATGAATAAATAGCAGTTAACGTGCAAAAACAAACTCAGACAACCACTTAGCAAACTTATTTAATTTTAGTTACCTTTATTTGGTTTGTGTTGGTCTAAAATCTGAATTCAAGACCTCCATAAATACCAAACGGGTGTCCTGGTCTTAAACCAGAAGGCGTTCTTGACACCGCATAAGTATTATCTAATAAATTGATAATATTTGCTGTTAAATTTAATTGCTTAGTGACATAATATTTGCTAGATAAATCTAGAACAAAGTTAGAAGCAACTTTTTCGTTATCTGGTATTGCACCAGTTCCAGATTGAGTTCTAAATTCTCCGTTGTATCTGGCGTTTACATTAACTTCAAATTTAGAATGCTCGAATGACAGCGCAGCATTAAATTGATTTTTTGGTATGTAAGGCATCTCGTCTCCAGCGGTTACAGTACCCCATAATCTGTTTGTACTTCCAAAGTCGTTTAAAAACTCTGTGTTGGTAAAGGTGTAACCAAAAGTAATAGGCAGAGAAAATTTACTATTAGGGTTGGCTAGATTATAGTTTAATAATAATTCGAAGCCGCTTACATTAACTTCACCAGCATTAAATTGATCTAAAGTTCCAGTGCCACCAGAAGCTGCTAAGTCACTACCTAAAAGATTAGAATAATCGTTGAAGAACCCAACAAGCTCGCCACTTAATTTTCCGAATTGAAAACGAGTTCCTAATTCGTAGTTTATGCTTTCTTCTGCTTTTTCGCCTTCTTGATTTCCAGGAGGAGAGAAACCTTTATGTACGCCTCCAAAAACAGAAACATCATTGTTAAATTTATAATTCACACCCACTCCAGGAATAAAAATAGAAACCGTGTTTTCTCTGTTTTTTAAATCAACACCCGTTCTGTTAACATCATTTTTACCAAAGTCTTCTCTTTTTAGAGTGATATTTTCGTATCGCAGACCAGGCGCAAAGGTCCAATTGTTATATTTTAGTTTATAAGTTACAAACGAAGCAAAGGCGTTTGCACTGCTTATTCTGTTGGCATCTGTTCCAGGAGTTCCTGCTGTAGTTAATGTTAGAATACCAGCATCTGAAATACTGTAGTTATCTACCCATTGAAACCTGTCTTCTTCGTCATAGTGGTATCTTAAACCAATTTCAATATCGTGAAAGAGATCTCCTGTATACCAATGGTAATCGAATTTCGTTTGAATCCCTTGAGCATAATATTCTCTGTTGTTTGCTTTTATACCTAAAACATCGGCTGCCGAATTAATGCTGCCTGTTACGGTATTAAAATGCCCTGATAGGGTTGTGGGATTATTTAAAACATTGGCAATAGATTGTTTATCGCCATTAAAAGTAACATCGTTTAACTTGTACCAATTTCTTGCAAAGTTGTTGCGGTATAAGTTGGTTGTTACTCTAAAATTTTCGGAAATATCTAAATTATGGGTGAGCACATATTGAGTATGGTCGGTTTTCATTTTATCATGGTTAGAAGCCGCATATCTAGAAAACGGATTTGCATTAAAATCGGCTTCAGATAAGCCTAAATAGGTTTCGTTTCCATTTTCATCAGAATACTGAAACTTAAATTCTAAATATTGCTTAACAGATGCATTTGGAAACAAATTTGCTCTTACTTTGGCGACCACATCATTTTTGTTAAACCCTGTGTTTTTTCCGCTAGGTAAATTTTTAAATCCGTCCGATCCATAATTTAAATACTCTACCATATAGCCAAATGTTTCATTGGCACCGCCAACTTTTGCATGTACTTGGTTAGAATTAAAACTACCGTAACTTGCTCTTATTTTACCTGAAAATTTGCTTGTTATTTGAGACGAAATCAAATTAATGGCCCCACCACTTGTAAATGGCCCGTATTGTACTTGGCTACTTCCTTTTAAAACTTCAACAGCTTCCATTCTTGCAATGGTTGGAAAGTAGTAAGCCGCAGAGGCGCTGTATGGTGCAGGAGCGGTTAAAATGCCGTCTTCCATAATAGTAATTTTAGAGCTTCTTCCTGGAGATGTACCTCTTAAACTAATATTTGGTCTTAACCCAAAACCGTCTTCCTCATAAATATTAATACCTGGAACAGCGCTTAGAACTTTGTGAATATCTGTAAAATTAAATTTTTCAAGTTCTTTAGGTGATAAATAAAAAGCCGAACCTGTTCTATGTTTGGCAACATACTTATTGCCTAAAATTTTGTTGGCATCGATTATGACTTCATCTAATTTTTGAATGGAGTCTAATTGCCCTTTTTGCATTTCAACCTCTTGTTGTTGAGCTGTTATAGTAGCTGTAAATAGGGAGGTAAGCGCTAATAACTTAATCTTTGTTTTATTTAGATTCATTATAAATAGATTTTTATTTTGGCAAATATAAACCTCAATGCCAAATCAGCAAAACTTATTTAGAATAAATAAAAATAACTTTTTTTAATAGTTTGAAAATCAAAATAATAACTTGAAATTTTTTTTTACGGCGATATGTTTCAATTCTTTAGGGTTAAAAACACTTGCTAACTTTAACTTTTTTCTTGTTTAACTTGGTTAAGTATAGCAAACAACTTCGTTATAAGGTGTTAAATATTGTTTTGTGAATTAAAAAATTACTTCATAAGTATATAATTAATAAAAGTTTAAATAATAAATTGTAAATTTGCACGCAATTATACTTTAATTGCATCATGATAGCACACAACAATAAGATTTTAGGTGAAGGTTTAACGTACGACGACGTTTTATTAGTTCCAGCATTCTCAGAAGTACTTCCGCGCGAAGTAAATATTCAATCAAAATTTACACGAAACATAACCATTAATGTTCCTATTATTTCGGCCGCTATGGATACGGTAACCGAAAGTAAAATGGCTATCGCTATGGCGCAAGAAGGAGGTATAGGTGTCTTGCATAAAAATATGACTATTGAGGATCAAGCCAAAAAGGTAAGACGTGTAAAACGTGCCGAGAGTGGTATGATTATGGATCCTGTAACCTTACCCCTTACCGCAAAAGTGGGCGATGCAAAACAATATATGGCCGAGTATGGTATTGGAGGTATTCCAATTATAGATGACAATCGTACCTTAAAAGGTATTGTTACCAATCGCGATTTGCGTTTTGAGCATGATAACAAACGAGCCATTGTAGACATGATGACTAAGGACAACTTGGTAACCGCTGCTGTGGGTACCTCATTACAAGATGCCGAAGCAATTCTACAAGAACATAAAATTGAAAAACTACTTATTGTAGACGAAAACTATAAATTATCGGGTTTAATAACGTTTAGAGACATTACTAAGCTTACCCAAAAACCAAATTCCAACAAAGATGAGTATGGACGTTTGCGTGTTGCTGCAGCTATTGGTGTTACGGGAGATGCTGTAGATAGAGCCGAAGCTTTGGTAAAAGCAGGTGTTGATGCTGTAGTAATCGATACAGCTCACGGTCATACAAAAGGTGTGGTCACGGTATTAAAACAAGTAAAAGCTAAGTTTCCAAACCTCGATGTTATTGTGGGTAATATTGCCACTGGTGAGGCTGCGAAATATTTAGTTGAGGCGGGTGCCGATGCTGTAAAAGTAGGTATTGGTCCAGGTTCTATTTGTACAACTCGCGTTATTGCAGGTGTGGGTTATCCACAATTTTCTGCGGTTTTAGAAGTGGCAGAAGCTATAAAAGGAAGCGGTGTTCCTGTAATTGCCGATGGTGGTATTCGCTACACAGGTGATATTCCTAAAGCTATTGCAGCGGGAGCAGATACTGTTATGTTGGGCTCGCTTTTAGCTGGAACCAAAGAATCTCCAGGGGAGACCATTATTTACGAAGGACGAAAATTTAAATCTTACCGTGGTATGGGTTCTGTAGAAGCCATGAAGCAAGGCAGTAAAGATCGTTATTTTCAAGATGTTGAAGACGATATTAAAAAATTAGTGCCCGAAGGTATTGTAGGTCGTGTACCCTATAAAGGCTATTTATACGAGAGTATTCACCAGTTTATTGGTGGCTTACGTGCTGGAATGGGCTACTGTGGTGCTAAGGATATTCAAACCTTAAAAGATACAGGGAAATTTGTAAAAATTACAGCGAGCGGGATTAACGAAAGCCACCCGCACGATGTGACTATTACTAATGAGTCTCCTAATTATTCTAGGTAGATTTTTCTTTAAGAATTACGGGCGTTTGGTCTCTTGTAAGCCTTAGATTATGGTTTTGAATATAGCAAGCGATGTGTTCGTTTTTTTAAACTTCAAAAAAGAGACAACTCTTTGGTGCTAATTCAGTTGTTAAAAACCCAAGTTAAGAGCAAGATTCATAATTGATTTGTATCTATCGCCAATAAAGCAATTCTTTTGTTAATATTGTATAGAAAAAAATTACAATACAGAGCTAGCAATAATATTTTAGTTATTGCTAGCTTTTCATTTTAACAGATGTAGTTTGGTTAAGGTTTGTATTTTAAGTCGGCATTTTGTTTCCTCCCCTTATATTTTACAGATGAGTAGTAGGATATGCGCTATGAAAAACTTATTTTGGAAACACTAAGACTATTACTATGCTTGTTAAACAATTGTCCCTTACTGAAGAGAACTGGAAAGAATCCTTAACTAAAATAGATTTTGATGCTAATCTGTTTCTTCTTTTTGTGTCGCCCTATTTTAATTTCAAAAAAGAAATTTTAAAGTCTCTAAAAAAGAAATTTCCAAAAGCGACCCTAATTGGCTGTTCTACTGCTGGCGAAATATCCGGTATAACAGTAAAGGACAAAAGTATATCGCTTACAGTTATTCAGTTTAAAAAAGTGCCTATAAAAAAAGTGTCAACACCAGTAGTAAATTTAGAAGGTAGTTATAAATCTGGCGAAAGAATAGGAGAAGCACTTTATAGTGAAGATTTAAAACACGTGCTCGTATTTAGCGATGGTTTGCATGTTAATGGAGCAGATTTGGTAGATGGGCTAAAATCTAAATTACCAAAGGTGAGCATTACTGGGGGTATGGCAGCAGATGGAAACCATTTTGATAAAACATTTGTAGTTAACGATGGTAATATGGTAGAAAAAACTGTAGTAGGTTTAGGTTTTTATGGTAACCATTTAAATGTGGGTTGTGGATCTAAAGGGGGATGGGATAGCTTTGGTGTAGCAAGATTGGTTACCAAATCTGAAAAAAATGTGTTGTATGAATTGGACGATTTACCTGCTTTAACAGTTTTAGAACAATATAAAAAACCATTTGTAACTGCTAATTCAATTTCTCATTTGTTATATCCTTTAAGCGTGCGTTTAAATGAAAATGTAACCCCAGTTATACGAACTATTTTTGAAGCCAATCAAGAGAATAAAAGTTTAATTTGTAAGGGTAATATTCCCGAGGGTTCAACCGTTCGAATAATGAAATATAACACCGATAGATTAATAATTGGAGCTGAAAATGCGGCTCTTAACGCAAATAAAAATAAAAATGGAGAAGCTCAATTAGCGATATTAATAAGTTGCGCAGGGCGTCGTAATGTATTAAAACAACTCGTTGAAGAAGAAGTAGAGGCTGTAAGAGCGGCAATAGGCGAAAAACCTATGATAACAGGTTTTTATTCTTATGGGGAAATAGCTCCTTTCGACGATTTTTCTCCATGCGAATTGCATAATCAAACCATGACTATCACTATACTATCAGAATGTTAAATAACAACTATCATAGGCTTTTAATGCGTCAATTAAAAAAATCGGGTTTAGATCTTTTAGATAATCCAAAATACACCGATTTTTTAAATATGATAAACGAGGCTTATAAGGATTTTGAAAAAGACCATGAACACTTAGAAAATATCCTAGAGGTAAGCTCAAAAGAACTGTTCATAGCGAACAAAAAACTAAAACAAGAAAGAGATTATACTAAAACGAAATTAGAAAAGATTGTAAACAATGTTGGGGGTGTAATTTTTCAAACAGATGCTGACGGAAATTTTACTTATTTAAACCAGGCTTGGACAAAATATTCAGGATATTCTATTGCGGAGTCTATTGGTAAAAACTATAAAGACTTTTTAAAGCCTAGTTATGTACATAGTAAACTTAAATTTAATGAAATTTTCTTAAATAAAAAAGATGCCATTGAGTTTGTTTTTAAATTAAAAAAGAAATCAAGGGTGTTGTGGTTTGAGGTTAAATGCAAGCAAGATACAGATACATCTGGATTGCCTTCTGGTTATACAGGAACGATAACCAATATTACAAACTTGAAGGAAACTGAAATTAAACTTAAAAAAGCAAGTCAATCTAAAGATGTATTTCTATCTACCATGTCGCATGAAATTAGAACACCCCTAAACGCGGTAACAGGACTAGCAAACATCTTATTAATGGAAGATTTTCTTCCAGAACAAAGTGAAAATTTAAAGGCGTTAAAATATTCTGGAGAACACTTGTTAGGTTTAATTAACGACTTATTAGATTTTGACAAAATTAAATCTGGCAAGCTCAAAATAACTGAAGACGTTTTTAGTCTAAATCAATTGTTAAATGTCACGAAATCCGATCTTGTATTGCGAGCAGAAAATAAAGGATTGGTTTTTAACTTTATAAAAGAAAATGATATTCCAGACAATATCATTGGAGATAAATTAAAACTAAATCAGATTATTAAGAACTTATTAAGTAACGCTTTAAAATTCACAGAAAACGGTAGCATCTCTCTTTATATTAAAAACTTAGGAATAGATAAAAATAAAGTGAAGCTTCGGTTTAAAGTGGTCGATACTGGAATTGGTATATCTAAAGAAGACCAAAAGACCATCTTCGAAAGTTTTATGCAAGCAAATCCAGAGGCATCTATAAAATATGGAGGTACAGGTTTAGGTTTACCAATAAGTAAAAAGCTTTTAAATATTCAAAATAGTGATTTGACTGTAGAAAGTAAATTGGGTGAAGGTGCAACCTTTTCTTTCGAAATCACTTTTAAAATTAGTAATAGACTTAGTACTTTTTCTCCAGAAATGATCGAAATGCAGCCAGATTATTTACCCATAGATTTAAAAGTTTTGGTTGCAGAAGACAATAAAATGAATGCTTTAATTTTAAAGCGATTATTTTTAAAATGGAAAGTAAATTATGAAATCGCAGAGAATGGAAAAGAACTTCTCGACAGGTATATTAAATCGAATTTCGATTTAATATTAATGGATTTACAAATGCCATTGTTAAACGGTTACGAAGCTACAACGGCTATTAGAAATTTACCCAATAAAAAAAAATCGCAAATCCCAATTATAGCGTTAACAGCTTTTGCGCAAACCGATATTAAAGAAAAAACAAGGCAATATAAAATGGATGGTTTTATGAGTAAACCTTTTAGCCCCGAAAAACTTTATAATTTGCTAAAATCGCATAGTAAACAAAAGCAATAGCAAGAATAACTAAGCGGTTTTGTAATAAAGTTCTATAAAAGTTAGATAGAACTCTTGCAAATTTGTATTTTCATCTTGCCAATATTATCCAAGTTGCATGCAAGAAGATTTTCTACATTATATATGGAGGTATAAAAAGTTTAATATGGCGGCTATTAAAACTACAAATAATGAGGTGGTTACCATAGTCTCTGTCGGTCAACATAACCAAAACTCTGGACCCGATTTTTTTAATGCACAATTAAAAATAGGTAATCAGCTTTGGGCTGGAAATGTAGAAATTCATAAAAAATCTTCCGATTGGTTTTTGCATAACCATGAACAAGATAAGGCTTACGACACTGTTATTCTGCATGTTGTTTGGGAGCACGATACCCCAGTTTTTAGAAAAAATAATTCAGAAATCCCCACACTAGAGTTAAAAAGCTATATCTCGAAATGCGCTCTAAATAATTATCAGCAATTATTTTCTAAAACTAAAAAGTGGATTAATTGTGAACAAGATTTTGAAAGTGTCGATAGTTTTATTGTTAAAAATTGGTTGGAACGTTTATATGTTGAACGTTTAGAGCAAAAGGCAGCAATAATAAATAGATTTTTAGATGCTTCTAAAAACGATTGGGAAGCTGTTCTTTTTAAAATGTTGGCTAAAAATTTCGGACTAAAAGTAAATGCCGATGCGTTTTTAAGTATGGCAAACAGTATCGACTACGCTGTTGTTAGAAAGCAGCAGCATAGTCAAAACAATTTAGAAGCTTTGTTTTTTGGGCAATCTGGTTTGTTAAATACAGCTTCGGAAGATGCTTATTTTCAAAATCTACTTAGTCAATACCAATTTTTAAAACAAAAATTTAAATTATCTAATAGCAATATCGTGCCTGTACAGTTTTTTAGGCTGCGACCTTCAAACTTCCCGACTATTCGTTTGTCGCAACTGGCAAGTTTATACGGAAAGGAGAGCAATTTATTTTCAAAAATTAATAAGGTTAATACATTAGACGAATTTTACACCCTTTTTTCAGTAAAGGCCTCATCGTTTTGGGAGTCGCATTACACATTCGATAAAGTCTCAAAAAAGTCTAAAAAGCAACTCAGCAAAGCCTTTATAGACTTGTTAATGATTAATACCATAATCCCCATTAAATTTGCTTTCGCAAAGCAACAAGGTAAACATATTGAAGGTCGTCTTATGGAATTAATACAACAAATAAGCCCAGAAAAAAACGGTATTATAAACAAGTTTAATGCCTTAAAAAACCTGACATCTTCAGCGTTAGAATCGCAGGGGCTGTTACAGTTAAAGCGGGAGTATTGCGATAAAAATAAATGTTTACATTGCGCTATAGGCACTTTACTTTTAAACAAGAATTGATTAACTTGCGTTATGAATATATTTTACAGAGCATTATTGTATTTTCAAAAAAGAGGCTTTTACGTGTGTCAGCGCATAGCAGACAGGCTTGGTATTCGGGCCAAGGTTGTACGCATTTCATTTATGTATTTAACCTTTGTAACTGTGGGATTTGGTTTTGCACTGTATCTGTTTATGGCTTTTTGGATGCGTATAAAAGATCTTATTTATACGAAACGTTCGTCTGTTTTTGATTTATGAAAATAAATAATAATTTCTTTTTAACGAAGCAGTATATAGCTGTTTTCTTGTTGGTTTTTCTGGTAAGTGTTGGTGTTTTGGGCTATAGATTATTATCTAGTTACACTTGGATTGATGCGCTTTACATGACCGTAATAACCATTTCGACAGTGGGTTTTAAGGAGGTACAGCCTTTGGACGACGCCACTAAAATATTTACGATATTTTTAATTCTTACTAGTGTTTTTATTTTAGGATACGTGATTACTGTAATTACAGCATATATAATAAGCAAGAGTAATTTAGAAGATTCAAAACAAAAAAAAATGCAAAAGAAAATAAATGCTTTTAAAAATCATATTATAATTTGTGGCTACGGAAGAAATGGTAAACAAGCTGCAACTAAACTGTTGGCTTACAATAAAACTTTTGTAATCATTGAGCAGGATAAAGAACTTGTAGATAAATATAAAAATGAATTGGTGCCCTTTGTATTGGGAGATGCCAGCGAAGACGAGGTGCTATTACAAGCAGGTGTAGATCGGGCATCTTGTTTAATTACGGCATTGCCTAACGATGCAGATAATTTGTTTATCGTGCTTTCTGCAAGGCAGTTAAATAATAAAATAAATATTATAAGCCGAGCTTCTCAAGAAACGTCACGGCATAAATTAAAATTAGCTGGTGCTAATAATGTGATACTTCCAGATGTCATTGGAGGCGATCATATGGCATCGTTGGTAGTTGTGCCTGGGTTAATGGAGTTTGTTGATAATTTATCTATTGTTGGTAAAACCAATATAAATATTGAAGAGGTAGCAGTGGCAAAATTAACCAGAGAAGTTAAAACAATTAGAGATTTAGATCTAAGAAAAAGAACAGGATGTACAGTTATTGGTTATAAAGACGAAAACGGAGAGTATCTGGTAAACCCAGAGGCCGATTTAGATTTAGATCCAAAATCTAAAATTGTGGTTATAGGGCGCCCAGAACAAATAGAATTGCTTAATAATACCTACAATATAAGTTAATGAAATCGTTTTTTAACAAGTATTTGTTTTTAAAAATCAATTATTTTTAGCATCTTGCTAGCCTTAATGCCATTTCCTTAATCAAACTAACTAATAACCATCATTTATGAAGAAGGCCCTTCTTTCGATTTTCACTTTACTACTACCTTTTTTATCTTTTACTCAAGAAGCTACCGAAAAAGGAATCGATCAAATTATTGATGAACGATTTGGTGACGCAACAGGTTGGTTTGTGAGTGCTGTTTTTTATCAAATTCCTTTTTCTGAGAATGTGAGAGTTTTTTGGGTTTTATTTCCCTTGATTTTAGGAGCCCTTTACTTTACAATATATTTTAAGTTTATAAACTTTAGAGGTTTTTCTACCTCGCTAAATATTGTTAGAGGTCGATATGACGATTTGGAGGGCCGAGAAGATCATAAAGTTGAAATTCAAAAATCTGAATTTACTAACGATGAAGACAATCCAGATACTATTAGAGTGGAAGGCCACGAAGGCGAGGTGTCGCATTTTCAAGCATTAACAGCAGCCTTATCTGCAACCGTAGGTTTGGGTAATATTGCTGGTGTTGCTATTGCAGTTTCCATTGGTGGTGCTGGCGCAACATTTTGGATGATTGTTGCTGGTTTTCTTGGGATGGCTTCAAAATTTGTAGAGTGTACACTTGGTGTTAAGTATAGAGATATTGAAGACGATGGTACTGTTTACGGTGGTCCTATGTATTATTTAACCAAAGGCCTAAAGTCTAAAGGTCTGGGTGGTCTGGGTAAAGTATTAGCCGTATTATTTGCTATTTTTGTTATTGGTGGCTCCTTTGGTGGAGGAAATATGTTTCAGGTAAATCAAGCTTTTCAGCTTGTGGAAAATATTACAGGAGGCGAGAATTCTATTCTTCATGGCAATGGCTGGGCATTCGGTCTAGTAATGTCTGTTTTAGTTGGTATTGTAATTATAGGGGGTATTAAAAAAATAGCCAAAGTAACCGATAAGATTGTGCCTTTTATGGTGGTTATTTATGTGGCAGCTGCCTTATATGTAATCTTCTCAAACTTAAACATGGTAGGCGATGCTTTTGTTCAAATCTTTAATGGTGCATTTAATCCAGAAGGTATTGCCGGTGGAGTTGTAGGGGTATTGGTTCAAGGGTTTAGGCGTGCAGCATTTTCAAACGAAGCCGGTATTGGGTCGTCTTCAATTGCCCATTCTGCCGTAAAAACAAAATACGCAGCTAGCGAAGGCATGGTCGCCTTACTAGAGCCTTTTATCGATACGGTTATAGTTTGTACCATGACCGCATTAGTTTTAATAATTACAGGGAATGTAACAGCTGAAAATGCCACATTAAACGATACTCAAGCTATTTTGTTAACTTCTGGAGCTTTTGAGTCTGCTATTTCTTGGTTCCCCTATGTTTTGGCTGTTGCCGTAGTTTTATTTGCATTTAGTACCATGATATCCTGGTCTTATTACGGTTTCCAGGGGTGGTCTTATTTATTTGGAAGAACTAAAAAAGCAGAGTATATCTACAAAACATTATTTTGCATATTTGTTATTATTGGAGCAGCGGCAAGCTTAGGCTCTGTTATCGGATTTTCAGACGCGATGATTTTTGCTATGATGGTTCCCAATATGGTTGGTTTAGTTATTCTGGCTCCTAGAGTTAAGGAAGAATTAAATAAATATATGAAAGCTATAAAGGATAGAACTTAAAGCATAAAAAAATGCAACATCTTAAATCCCATTTCAAGTTTACAAGAAAACAGCGAAAAGGGATTTTTCTTTTACTGTGTTTAATCATATTGTTACAAGTGGCCTTTTTTTTTGGTGCACCTTTAGTTTTTAACAGTGAAATAAAAGGGGGTTCAGAAAATCAAAAGCAATTAGACAAGGTTATTCAGGAAATAGATTCCCTTAAATTGTTGGAAATTGAGAACAGGAAACCAAAAGTGATTCCATTCAATCCCAATTTTATAAGCGATTATAAAGGTGCGTCTTTAGGAATGTCGAATCTAGAAATAGATAGGTTGCATCATTTTAGAAAGCAAAACCAATGGGTGTACTCTGCAAAGGAGTTTCAGCAAGTCACTAAAATATCCGATTCGCTCTTAAATTCTATAGCACCGTATTTTAAATTTCCAGAATGGGTTACACATCCTAAACCTAAAGCTAATGCAACCGCATATTATCATACGCAAAAAACTTTTGCTCAAAAGGATGACTTAAACACCGCTACGGCAAAGCAGTTACAAGAAGTTAACGGTGTAGGGGCTTATTATTCAGAGCAAATTTTAAGGTATAGGAATAAATTTATTGGGGGTTTTATTGATGATGTTCAGCTTACGGATATTCCAGGATTAACCCCAGAAGTTATTAAAAACATAACCGATCGGTTTACCGTTAAAACACCTAGAATAATAAAAAGGCTGGATATTAATAAAGCTCAAATTGAAGAGCTTGTAACGGTTCAGTTTATCGATTACGATTTAGCCTACGAAATCGTTGAACAAAGAGACTTAAGAGGTGGTTATAGAAGCTTAGACGAATTAACAAAAGTTAAAGGCTTTCCGGTAAATAAATTAGAGATTATTAAATTATATTTGCTAATTGAAAAAGAAAATATATGAATACAATGTACTTTACCGAAGAGCATGTGCTTTTTAGAGAAAGTTTGCAGGATTTTTTAAAAAAAGAAGTCGTTCCACATATCGATAAATGGGAGAGAGATGGAAAAATTGAGCGTTTTATTTGGAAGAAGTTTGGCGATATGGGCTTTTTTGGTATAAATTACCCAGAGACCTATGGCGGACTAAATTTAGATCTATTTTATACCGTAATATTTTTAGAAGAGCTTCAAAAAGTAAATTCCGGTGGTTTTGCAGCGGCTATTTGGGCACATTGTTATTTAGCCATGACGCATCTTAATGCCGAGGGCGATCAAACGATTAAAACCCGTTACTTAACTCCAAGTATCTCTGGCGACAAAATTGGCTGTTTGTGTATAACCGAACCTTTTGGGGGTAGTGATGTAGCAGGCATGCGCACCACAGCAGTTAAAGACGGAGAGCACTATATTATAAACGGATCTAAAACCTTTATTACAAACGGTGTAGAAAGTGATTATTTAATAGTAGCTGCCAAGACCAAACCAGAATTAGGTAACAAAGGTATTAGTATTTTTGTAATCGATAGAGAAACACCGGGTATATCGGCAACTAAGCTCGACAAACTGGGTTGGCGTGCATCCGATACTGGTGAAATTGCTTTCGATCAGGTAAAGATTCCATCAGCAAATTTATTAGGTGAGGAAAACAAAGGATTCGCTTACATTATGCAGCATTTCTCTTTAGAACGTTTAATTATGGGGGTTAATGCACATGCGCGAGCCGAATTTGCTTTAGAGTATGCCTTGCAATACATGTCTGAACGTACTGCGTTCGGAAAAACCATTGATAAATTTCAAGCCTTACGCCATACCGTAGCAGAATTATATACCGATATGGAAATCTGTAAAGCTTTTAATTATTCTGTAGCCTACAGACTAAATAAAGGTGAATATGTGGTGAAAGAAGCGACCATGTCTAAGCTAAAATCTACCAAAATGGCAGATGAGGTGATCTATGAATGCTTACAGTTTTTGGGCGGTTATGGTTATATGGAAGACTATCCAATGGCCAGACTTTTTCGCGATAGTAGATTAGGACCAATAGGAGGTGGCACCTCTGAAATCTTAAAAGAGATTATCGCAAAAATCGTTATTGATAAACGCGATTATAAACCCATAACCTAAATTTTTATTATTGATTTTGCGAAAATGGTTTTCCGATTCGCAAAAATCGTTATTGATAAACGCGATTATAAACTAGGTGCTTAGCTTAGTATGAAGTTGTATTACGGAATAACGATATGTTTTGCCTTGGGTGTTAACTACAGGTTTTTTTAATTAACGTCCATTCTTGCTGAAATAGTAAAAAAACTTGCAATTATTTTTAAATATAGGGAGTTTAATCATGCGGGTTTAAAAGAATTATCCCGCAGATTCCACCGATTTAGGCAGAATGAAACAACTATTTGTTTCCGTCATGCGATAAAATGTTATTTCAAGATCTCAATTTATAGATTCTTGATATTTTGCGAATGATCCTTTTGATGTAAATTGTTCTTTTGTTTAGCTTTTTTAATTATATTTTTCTTAATGTTCTGAAAGGTATAATCTTTTGCTTCAGCATAAGAAATATTATATTTTCTATCGAAGTCTAAAAATTCTGAGGGGTAGGCTGTAAATAGACTGTTGTAATAGGTGTCTAGTTGATCTTTTGTTGGCGATTCATAAGAGAGTTTAAGTTGAAATCTTCGTAAAAGTGCTGTATCAATAGCTTCTAAATAATTTGTAGCGCCAATTAATATGGTGTTTTTGTCTAAGGCGTCTATTTGTTGCAAAAGCGCATTTACCAATCGCCTCATTTCTCCAGAATCCTTATCACTGTCATCTCTCGATCTCCCAACAAAATCAAATTCATCGATAAATAAAACAGCATTTTCAAGTCGAGCCTCTCTAAAAATGGCTGTAATATTTTTTGCTGTTTCCCCTAATCTCGAAGACACAAACCCACCGAGATGTAGAGTGATTATTTTTTTGTTTAAACGTTTAGCGATCGCATGGGCTGTGGCTGTTTTTCCGCAACCTGTACTACCGTGCAATAGTATTTTATTATCCACTGGGAGGTTAAAAGATTTTATAGCCTCAAGATATTCAAATTCTTCAATTAATTGATTGATTTTTGCACGGTTCTCTTCCGAGAGATGTATATCGTCTAAATTTATGGTTGGATGATTTTTATGGGTAGCTAGTTGACTTGAACTCATGGAATTTTTTTGGGCAAAGTTACTAAGACTTAATTGTAAAAAAAATTAAATAACTGGAGTTTGGGGGGTAAAAATTCTGGAATTTATAAGGGTATATGTGTGTTATCGTGAAATTGCATTAGCAATATCAGTGATGAAAAAAATGAGATTTATAAAACTCTAAAAAAATACGATACTATTTTTTTAAGTTTAAAAGACTTGTGTATATTTGCGCCCTGAAAAATCTAAAAGAGAGGAGGTTAAGACACTATGTTAATAATACCAGTAAAAGAAGGAGAAAATATAGATCGAGCGCTAAAACAGTATAAGCGTAAGTTTGTAAAAACGACGGTTAAAAACCAGTTGCAAGAACGTAAAGAATTTACAAAGCCTTCTGTTGTGCGCCGAGCCAGTAAGCAAAAAGCACAATATATTCAAAGTTTAAGAGATGCAGAAAACATCTAGATTTTGCAGCTTTGTTAAAAATATAAGTCCCGCAATTTGCGGGACTTTTGTTTACAACGAATACTAAAAAGACTTCTAATATATTAGATAAAAAAGAGGAACCGAATTTAGATTAATCCCAATTAGAATCTCTGGCTAATTGTTGTCCATGACTTTAAGACCGTTTTAAGTGTATTACTAATAATACCCGGCCAAGGCTTCGAGTCTTCAAATTCAATAAAACATTGTATCTTCATACTTTAAACTATAAGTATGTTATTTAAGCCATTCGCAGACTATTTATTATTAGAAAAAAATTATTCAAAATTAACTGTAAAGGCCTATCAGCGGGATTTGGAGAGGTTTTTAGAATTCATTAAAAATGAATACGAGACCTCTAATATCGATCAAGTTAATTATAGCCAAATAAGGAGTTGGATAGTTTCTATGGTAGAAAACGGGTTGTCCAACCGAAGTATCAACCGAAAACTATCAGCATTAAATACCTACTATAAGTTTCTTCTAAAAATAGAAGTCATTTCGCTAAACCCATTAGCTAAGCACAAAGCCTTAAAAACAAATAAAACAGTACAGATTCCGTTTTCTGAGAAAGAGGTTATGGCCGTTTTAAACGAGCTGTATTTTGAAAGTGATTTCGAGGGTATTCGCAATAAGTTGATAATCGAATTATTTTATAGCACAGGTATACGTCGTATAGAGTTGGTAGAATTAAAGTTATTAAATGTTGATTTAGAAGAAAAAACCTTAAAAGTGTTAGGTAAAAGAAATAAAGAGCGTATCCTTCCGTTATTAGATTCTTTAGTCCCTACGTTTAAAAAATATTTAATATTAAGAGGGGAGTTAGAAAGCATTACAGATAGAGATGTTTTGTTTCTCACTAAAAAAGGAGTTAAAATTTACGAAACACTTGTATACAGAATAATAAATGAGTATTTTAGTTTGGTGTCTGCTAAAGTTAAAAAAAGCCCACATATTTTAAGGCATTCTTTTGCAACGCATTTGCTTAATCAAGGTGCCGATATCAATGCGGTAAAAGAACTTTTAGGGCATTCAAGCCTTGCAGCAACACAAGTGTATACACATAATAGTATTGCCGAGCTAAAAAAAGTACATGTTAATGCTCACCCCAGAAGTGAGAAATAAAAGAATTGTTATTCAATTAAAACGGATAAGAGAATTTCGAATTAACCTAGTTATTACAAAAAAAATATTTAGCAAAATATATTTTATCGATTTAATAACTTAAAACCAATAACAGATGAAAGTAAACACGCAATCAATTAATTTTACTGCAGACCAAAAGTTAATAGACTTTATACAAAAGCGTATGGATAAACTTGATATGTATTACGATAAGGTCATAAAATCTGACGTGTATTTAAAGGTAGAAAACACAAGTGAAAGGGAAAACAAAATATTTGAGGCTAAGTTAAGTGTACCAGGCGATAGTTTCGTTGTAAAAAAACAATGTAAAACTTTTGAAGAAGGGGTAGATATGGCTGTTTCGTCTCTAGAAAGACAGTTAAAAAAGCGAAAAGAGAAATTAAGACCACATTTATAGTAAAAATTATTAAAAAAATGTTTTGATTAAAAAAAATAATCTATACATTTGCAGTCCGTTAGAAATAGCGGGCTTTTTTTTACGCGTAAAAAGTGTTAAAAAGCCGATGTAGCTCAGCTGGCTAGAGCAGCTGATTTGTAATCAGCAGGTCGTGGGTTCGAGTCCCTCCATCGGCTCTAAAATAATGAAAGGCGAACAGGAAGTCAGAAAAATGTAAAGCGCATTTTTTTAGCTTGGGGACAAGAAGTTTATTCTGAGCGCAGTCGAAGGGCGTCCCTCCATCGACGCAAGTTCTTTAAAGGATTGAAATTAAGTTAAATGGGGAGATACTCAAGCGGCCAACGAGGGCAGACTGTAAATCTGCTGACTACGTCTTCGCAGGTTCGAATCCTGCTCTCCCCACTAAGCTTTTAAATAAGCTACTGTCAAAAGCTTGCTTTTGTAAAGTAGTGTTTTAAAAGCGCAAGTAAGGGGTCACTCTTACGGATCACCAACGTAGTTGGTAATCCTACAAAATATGAATCTTTGAAAAACGATTTTATGCAGTGAGTTTAAAAGCTTGCTTTTGTAAAGTAGTGTTTTAAAAGCGCAAGTAAGGGGTTACCCTTACGGGTCACCAACGTAGTTGGTAATCCTACAAAATATGAATCTTTGAAAAATGATTTTATGCAGTGAGTTTAAAAGCTTGCTTTTGTAAAGTGATATTTTAAAAGTTAAAAATTTCAAAACACGTTTTTTGAAATTTCGTAAAAGTTCGCTTTTACAGGATTATGAAAGTGATCTATAATTGAAATAATAAAACACCTTTTGAGTATTGAGAAATATTCAAAGAAATGCGAGAGTAGCTCAGTTGGTAGAGCGTCAGCCTTCCAAGCTGAATGTCGCCGGTTCGAACCCGGTCTCTCGCTCTAAGCGAAGAGTGGTGTGAAGTTTGTGCTGAGCGTAGTCGAAGCAAACCCAGTCTATCGCTCTAAACACTTACGAAAGTGGGTGTCTCTTCTTTTTAAATCTGTCTTTAATAAAGTAAGGCATGTTGAAAGATAGGGGAGAAAAAACTTTACGCCGGTGTAGCTCAGGGGTAGAGCGTTTCCTTGGTAAGGAAGAGGTCACGAGTTCAAATCTCGTCATTGGCTCATTTATAGTAGAAGAATTAAGTATTAATATAAATAGATTAAAACAGAAATAAACATGGCAAAGGCAACTTTCGATCGTTCAAAACCGCACCTTAATATAGGTACTATTGGACACGTAGATCACGGAAAAACAACCACGACTGCTGCTATTACAAAAGTATTAGCTGATGCAGGTTATTCAGAAGCGCAATCATTTGATTCAATTGATAATGCTCCAGAAGAAAAAGAAAGAGGTATTACAATTAATACATCGCACGTTGAATACGCAACAGCAAATCGTCACTACGCGCACGTTGACTGTCCTGGTCACGCCGATTACGTGAAGAACATGGTAACTGGTGCTGCGCAAATGGATGGAGCAATTTTAGTAGTTGCTGCTACAGATGGTCCTATGCCACAAACTCGTGAGCACATTCTTTTAGGTCGCCAGGTTGGTATTCCTAAAATTGTAGTGTTTATGAACAAAGTAGACTTAGTTGATGACGAGGAGTTATTAGAACTAGTTGAAATGGAAATCCGCGATTTATTATCATTCTATGAGTATGATGGTGATAATTGTCCTGTAATTGCTGGATCTGCTTTAGGTGCACTTAACGGTGAGCAAAAGTGGGTAGATGCTTTATTAGAATTAATGGAAGCTGTTGATACTTGGATTGACGAGCCTGTACGTGATACAGAAAAGCCGTTCTTAATGCCAATCGAAGATGTATTCTCTATTACTGGACGTGGTACTGTAGCTACTGGTCGTATTGAAACTGGTATCGCTAACACCGGAGATCCTGTAGAGATTATTGGTATGGGTGCAGAGAAATTAACTTCTACAATCACTGGAATTGAAATGTTCCGTCAGATTTTAGATAGAGGTGAAGCTGGTGATAATGCTGGTATCTTATTAAGAGGTATTGAGAAATCTCAAATCTCAAGAGGTATGGTAATTGTTAAGCCAGGTTCTGTAACACCACACGCTAAGTTTAAAGCTGAGGTTTATATCCTTAAGAAAGAAGAAGGTGGTCGTCACACACCATTCCATAACAACTACCGTCCACAGTTCTACGTACGTACAACTGATGTAACTGGAAATATTGCACTTCCAGATGGTATTGAAATGGTTATGCCAGGAGACAACTTAACGATCACAGTTGAGTTAATCCAACCAATTGCAATGAACGTAGGTTTACGTTTCGCTATCCGTGAAGGTGGTAGAACAGTTGGTGCTGGTCAGGTAACTGAAATTTTAGACTAATAAATAGTATAAGTCTTATAAATAAGAGTCAAGGTGTCGCGTGATTCACGCGATGCCTTTTGACATCTTTTTAAAAGTTTAACATATTCTTGATGTAAGAATGGTTATTCTTAAATACGGGTTTAGCTCAGTTGGTAGAGCACTGGTCTCCAAAACCAGGTGTCGTGAGTTCGAGTCTCTCAACCCGTGCAAAATTTAGGTATACACGAGCCGAAAAAGTTATCCTGAGCAAAGTCGAAGGAGAGTTGCTCAAACCGTGCAAATAAAGAATTAGAATAAATGGCTGGAATTGTAAATTACGTAAAGGAATCGTTTGGAGAGTTAAAAAACAATGTGACTTGGCCGACTTGGGCCGAGGGTCAGAATTTGACTATTTTGGTTGCAGTATTTTCAATTATATTCTCCTTGGCTATTTGGGGAATAGATACAGTTTTTAGCAGTGTGATTACAACTTATTTCGATTGGATTTCATAACGATTAAACACAAAATTTATGTCTGAAGAGAGTGAAAAGAAATGGTACGTGGTTAGAGCTGTTAGCGGTCAAGAAAATAAAATAAAAACTTACATAGAAAACGAAATAGCACGTTTAGGTTTACAGGATTATGTCGATCAAGTATTAGTACCTACAGAAAGAGTGGTGCAAGTGCGTAATGGTAAAAAAATCCATAAAGAAAAAGTGTTCTTTCCGGGTTATATCATGGTACAGGCGAATTTAACCGGAGAAGTACCTCATATTATAAGATCTGTTACTAATGTAATTGGTTTTTTGGGAGAAACAAAAGGTGGAGATCCAGTGCCGTTAAGGCAGTCTGAGGTAAATCGTATGTTAGGTAAAGTAGACGAGTTAACGGTAGATGAAACGGCCAGTGTGCCCATTCCTTATACCAAAGGAGAAACTGTTAAAGTGATAGACGGACCGTTTAATGGATTTGACGGTATAGTTGAAAATATAAACGAAGAAAAGCGTAAGCTTGAAGTAATGGTAAAGATTTTTGGAAGAAAAACACCATTAGAATTAAGTTATATGCAAGTCGAAAAAATATAATAATGTTACGTAAAGTTAGATGTGTCTTTTGCTTCCACAGAGAGACCATCAAAAATTAAATTATTAAAAATGGCAAAAGAATTAAGTAAAGTAGTTAAGTTACAAGTTCGGGGAGGTGCTGCGAATCCTTCGCCACCGGTTGGACCCGCTTTAGGAGCTGCAGGTGTTAACATCATGGAGTTCTGTAAGCAATTCAATGCCAGAACTCAAGATAAATCAGGTAAGGTTTTACCTGTAGTTATCTCTGTTTACAAAGACAAATCGTTCGACTTTGTAATAAAAACTCCACCAGCGGCAGTTCAATTAATGGAAGCTGCTAAAGTGAAGAAGGGTTCTGGAGAGCCAAACCGAAAGAAAGTAGCTAAAGTGACTTGGGATCAGGTAAAAGCCATCGCAGAAGACAAAATGGTAGATTTAAACACATTTACTATAGAGTCTGCTATGACTATGGTAGCCGGTACAGCAAGGTCGATGGGAATATCTGTAACAGGAAAATTTCCTTCTTAATCTATTAAAGACATTATAAAATGGCAAGATTAACAAAAAAGCAAAAAGAAGCTTTAGCAAAAATTGAAAAAGGAAGATTGTATTCTATTGATGAAGCGTCTTCTTTGATAAAAGAGATTACCAATACAAAGTTTGACTCATCTATCGAGTTAGCGGTACGTTTAGGAGTAGATCCGCGTAAAGCCAACCAGATGGTTAGAGGGGTGGTTTCACTACCGCACGGTACTGGTAAAGATATGAAAGTTTTAGCATTAGTAACACCAGATAAAGAAGCAGAGGCTAAAGAGGCCGGAGCAGATTATGTAGGTCTAGATGAATACCTTGATAAAATTAAGGGTGGATGGACAGACGTTGATGTTATTGTTACCATGCCTAGTGTTATGGGTAAGTTAGGACCTTTAGGTCGTATATTAGGCCCTCGTGGTTTAATGCCTAACCCAAAAACTGGAACGGTTACTATGGATGTAGCTAAAGCTGTAAGTGAAGTAAAAGCTGGTAAAATTGACTTTAAAGTTGATAAAACTGGTATCGTGCACGCAGCCATAGGTAAAGCATCGTTTAGTCCCGAAAAAATTGCAGGTAATGCAAATGAATTATTAACCACGTTAATTAAACTAAAACCGACAACAGCTAAGGGTGTTTATGTAAAGAGCATTTTTATGTCCTCTACAATGAGTCCGAGTTTAGCTATTGATCCTAAAATTGGTTAATTAAGTTAAAACTTTAAATTATGACAAGAGAAGAAAAATCACAAGTAATTGAGGAATTAACTGCAGAATTAGCTAATAACTCAAATATCTATTTAACAGATATTTCAGGATTAAATGCTGGAGATACCTCGAATTTGCGTCGTGCTGCCTTTAAAGCAAACGTGCAAATGGCAGTTGTTAAAAACACATTACTTGAAAAAGCAATGGAAGCTTCAGAGCGTGACTTTGGAGACCTTCCGTCTGTATTAAAAGGAAATACATCAGTAATGTATTCTGAAACTGGTAATGCCCCTGCGAAGTTAATTAAAAACTTTCGTAAGAAGACTGATAGACCGTTATTAAAGGGCGCGTTTATTGAGGAAGCAGTTTATTTAGGTGACGATCAACTAGATATGTTAGTTGATATTAAGTCTAAGGAAGAATTAATTGGAGAGATTGTTGGTTTATTACAATCGCCTGCTAAAAACGTTGTATCTGCACTTAAATCGGGTGGATCAACTATTGCTGGTCTAATTAAGACACTATCTGAAAAAGAAGGATAGTATTAACAAGTACGCACTAATTACAAATATATTATTACAAAATTATTAAAACGATAGAAAAATGGCAGATTTAAAAGATTTCGCAGAACAATTAGTTAACCTTACTGTAAAAGAAGTAAATGAGTTAGCAACTATATTAAAAGACGAGTATGGTATCGAGCCTGCTGCTGCTGCTGCAGTTGCTGTTGCTGGTCCTGCTGGTGGTGGTGAAGCTGAAGAAGCTCAAACTGAATTTGACGTAATTTTAAAAGCGGCTGGCGGTTCTAAGTTAGCAGTTGTAAAATTAGTTAAAGAATTAACAGGTTTAGGTTTAAAAGAAGCTAAAGGTTTAGTTGACGATGCACCAAGTGCAGTTAAAGAAGCAGTTAGTAAAGACGAAGCTGAAGCGTTAAAATCTCAGTTAGAAGAGGCAGGAGCAGAGGTTGAGCTTAAGTAAGCCATACCCTCAATAACACTAAGGTTTAGGTCTGGAGCATTGTCTTCGAGGCCTAAACCATTTTGCGTATATAGCGAGTACATACGCCAACACTATTTTTTTAATCATAATTCCGTCCATTGATGTTATCAACACAAGCTGAAAGATTAAATTTCTCATCTATTGTAAATAGAACAGAATATCCAGATTTCTTGGATATTCAGATAAAATCCTTCCAGGATTTTTTCCAGTTAGAAACGAAATCAGAAGAAAGAGGTGATGAAGGGCTCTACAATACCTTCATGGAAAACTTTCCAATCACAGATTCACGTAATCAATTCGTACTAGAATTTTTGGATTACTTTGTAGATCCACCTAGATATGCTATAGAAGAGTGTATTGAGCGTGGACTTACGTATAGCGTTCCGCTTAAAGCGAGGCTAAAATTATATTGTACAGACCCTGAACATGAGGATTTCGAAACTATTGTTCAAGATGTATATTTAGGTACTATCCCGTACATGACACCTTCTGGTACATTCTGCATAAATGGTGCCGAACGCGTTGTTGTATCTCAATTACACCGTTCTCCTGGTGTGTTTTTCGGGCAGTCTTTTCATGCCAATGGTACGAAATTATATTCTGCAAGAGTAATTCCTTTTAAAGGCTCTTGGATTGAATTTGCGACAGACATCAATCAAGTGATGTATGCCTATATCGATAGAAAGAAAAAATTACCTGTAACAACATTGTTTAGAGCTATTGGCTTTGAACGTGATAAAGATATTCTTGAAATCTTTGATCTCGCAGAAGAGGTGAAAGTTTCAAAAACAGGCTTAAAGAAATATTTAGGACGTAAATTAGCAGCACGTGTGCTTAATACGTGGCACGAAGATTTTGTAGATGAAGACACTGGAGAGGTGGTGTCTATTGAGCGTAACGAAATTGTGCTTGACCGTGATATTGTTCTAGACAAAGAAAATATTGAAGAAATTCTTGAAGCCGAAGTAAAAACCGTGCTTTTACACAAAGAAACTTCAGAGCAAGGCGATTATGCTATTATCCATAACACCCTGCAAAAAGATCCAACAAACTCTGAGAAAGAGGCTGTTGAACATATTTATAGACAACTACGTAATGCCGAGCCGCCAGATGAAGAGACAGCACGTGGTATTATAGACAAATTATTCTTTAGTGATCAACGTTACTCTTTAGGTGAAGTAGGTCGTTACAGAATGAATAAAAAGTTAGGTTTAGATATTGGAATGGACAAGCAAGTGCTTACCAAAGAAGATATTATAACCATCATAAAATATTTAATTGAGTTAATCAATTCTAAAGCAGAGATTGATGATATCGATCACCTATCAAACCGTCGTGTACGTACTGTTGGTGAACAGTTATCATCTCAGTTTGGCGTTGGTTTATCACGTATGGCGAGAACTATTCGCGAACGTATGAACGTTCGTGATAATGAGGTGTTTACGCCAATAGATTTAATTAATGCTAAGACGCTATCGTCTGTTATTAATTCGTTCTTTGGGACTAACCAACTGTCTCAGTTTATGGACCAAACCAATCCACTTGCCGAAATTACGCACAAGCGTCGTTTGTCTGCTCTTGGACCAGGTGGGTTATCTCGTGAAAGAGCAGGTTTCGAAGTTCGTGATGTGCATTACACACATTACGGTCGTTTATGTCCTATTGAAACGCCAGAGGGACCAAATATTGGTTTGATCTCGTCACTATCCGTATTCGCTAAAGTGAATAGTATGGGCTTTATTGAAACACCTTATCGAAAAGTAACCGATGGGGTTGTAGATATTAAAAATGCCCCAGTGTACTTGAGTGCAGAAGAAGAAGAAGATAAATTAATCGCACAAGCTACAGTTAAGGTAGATCATGATGGGAAGATTTCGCACGATAAGGTTATTGCTAGAATGGAAGGCGATTTCCCTGTTATCGAACCAGAAGAATTGCACTATACAGATGTTGCACCAAATCAAATTTCATCGATCTCGGCGTCGTTAATTCCATTCTTGGAGCACGATGATGCGAATAGAGCCTTGATGGGATCTAACATGATGCGTCAGGCGGTACCGTTGTTGCGAGTAGATGCTCCAATTGTGGGTACGGGCTTAGAGCGCCAAGTGGCATCAGATTCACGTGTATTAATAAATGCTGAAGGTAATGGTGTAGTGTTGTATGTTGATGCTAACGAAATTAAAATACAATACGAAAGAACCGAAGATGAAGCTAAGGTAAGTTTTGATAGTGATACCAAAACCTATAAATTGGTTAAATTTAGAAAAACCAATCAAGGAACCACTATAAACCTGAAACCAATTGTGGTTAAAGGTGATAAAGTAACTAAAGGTCAGGTGCTTTGTGAAGGTTATGCTACACAAAAAGGCGAATTAGCTTTAGGTAGAAATATGAAAGTGGCCTTCATGCCATGGAAAGGATACAATTTCGAGGATGCCATTGTAATTTCAGAGAAGGTTGTACGTGAAGATATTTTCACTTCTATTCATATCGACGAGTATTCGTTAGAAGTAAGAGATACTAAATTAGGTAACGAAGAACTAACAAACGATATTCCTAATGTTTCAGAAGAGGCGACAAAAGACCTAGATGAGTACGGTATGATTCGCGTTGGAGCCGAGGTAAAACCTGGTGATATCTTAATAGGTAAAATTACACCTAAAGGAGAATCAGATCCAACACCTGAAGAAAAATTACTACGTGCTATATTTGGTGATAAAGCAGGCGACGTTAAAGATGCTTCTTTAAAGGCTTCACCGTCATTACACGGTGTAGTTATTGAAAAGAAATTATTTTCAAAAGCCGTTAAAGACAAACGCAAAAGAGCGCAAGATAAAGACGATATTCTGCAATTAGAAGGTCGTTACGATGCTAAGTTTGATGAATTAAAAGCCGTTTTAATCGAAAAGCTTTTCGCTATTGTAAATGGCAAAACGGCGCAAGGTATTTTTAATGATTTAGGTGAAGAAGTATTACCAAAGGGTAAAAAATTCACACTTAAAATGTTAAATGCCGTCGATGATTACGCACATTTAGTATCTGGAAAATGGACAACCGATGACTATACTAATAAGCTTGTTGCCGATTTAATACACAACTATAAAATTAAAGAAAACGACCTACAAGGGGCTTTACGTCGTGAGAAGTTTACTATTTCTGTAGGCGATGAGTTACCATCGGGAATTATAAAACTTGCCAAAGTTTATATTGCTAAAAAGCGTAAACTAAAAGTTGGTGATAAGATGGCGGGTCGCCACGGTAACAAAGGTATTGTTGCACGTATTGTACGTCAAGAAGACATGCCTTTCTTAGAAGATGGAACACCTGTTGATATTGTTCTAAATCCACTTGGGGTACCATCCCGTATGAATATTGGTCAGATTTACGAAACCGTTTTGGGTTGGGCTGGTCAGAAATTAGGTCAAACTTATGCAACACCAATTTTTGATGGGGCGGAGATTGATCAAATTAACGAACTAACCGATAAAGCTGGAATTCCAAGATACGGGCATACGTACCTGTACGATGGAGGAACCGGACAGCGTTTCGATCAACCAGCAACTGTTGGGGTGATTTATATGCTTAAACTAGGGCATATGGTAGACGATAAGATGCACGCGCGTTCTATTGGACCTTACTCATTAATTACACAGCAACCGCTTGGTGGTAAAGCACAATTTGGTGGACAGCGTTTTGGTGAGATGGAAGTTTGGGCACTTGAGGCTTATGGCGCATCAAGTACCTTACGTGAAATTCTAACTGTGAAATCTGATGATGTCATTGGAAGAGCCAAAACTTACGAAGCAATTGTAAAAGGCGAACCAATGCCAGATCCAGGATTACCAGAATCCTTCAACGTACTTATGCACGAATTGAAAGGTTTAGCGTTGGATATCAGATTAGAGGAGTAAAAAAATAGTTGGCAGTCGCAACGTTCAGAATTTAGTTTAATCGACGCTCTGAACGTTGAGACCAAGACTGAAAACTTAAGAAAATGGCAAAAAAACAAGATAAGTATACTGTAAAGAGATTTAACCAAATCTCTATTGGTTTAGCCTCACCAGAATCTATTTTAGCAGAATCAAGAGGTGAAGTTTTAAAACCAGAAACTATTAATTATCGAACGCACAAACCAGAGAGAGATGGTTTGTTTTGCGAGCGTATATTTGGCCCTGTTAAGGATTACGAATGTGCTTGTGGAAAATATAAAAGAATTCGTTACAAAGGTATTGTTTGCGACCGCTGTGGTGTAGAAGTAACCGAAAAGAAAGTTCGTCGCGACCGTGTGGGGCATATCGACTTAGTTGTTCCTGTAGCTCATATTTGGTATTTCCGTTCTTTACCAAACAAAATTGGGTATTTATTAGGCTTACCGTCTAAGAAGTTAGATATGATTATCTACTACGAACGGTATGTGGTAATACAACCTGGAAATGCTAAAAATGAAGAAGGTGAGCCATTACAAAAATTGGATTTCCTTACCGAAGAAGAATACTTAAATATTCTTGAAACTCTTCCTCAAGATAATCAATATCTAGAAGACACCGACCCTAATAAGTTTATTGCAAAAATGGGAGCCGAGTGTTTAATCGATCTTTTGGCTAGAATTGACTTAGAAGCACTGTCTTACGAGTTGCGTCATAAAGCCAATACAGAAACTTCTAAACAACGTAAAACAGAAGCTTTAAAACGCTTACAGGTTGTTGGTGCGTTGCGCGATTCAAATAAAAATCGAGAAAATCTTCCAGAATGGATGATTCTAAAAGTGATTCCTATTATTCCGCCAGAATTACGTCCATTGGTACCGTTAGATGGTGGTCGTTTTGCGACTTCAGATTTAAACGATTTATACCGTCGTGTAATTATTCGAAATAATCGTTTAAAGAGACTGGTGGAGATTAAAGCTCCTGAAGTTATTTTACGTAACGAGAAACGTATGTTACAAGAATCTGTAGATTCGTTACTTGATAACACACGTAAATCTTCGGCTGTAAAAACAGATTCTAACAGACCGCTAAAATCCTTATCCGACTCCTTGAAAGGTAAGCAAGGGCGTTTTCGTCAAAACTTACTAGGTAAGCGTGTCGATTATTCTGCGCGTTCTGTAATTGTTGTGGGACCAGAATTAAGGTTGTTCGAATGTGGTATCCCTAAAGATATGGCAGCCGAATTATACAAACCTTTTGTCATTAGAAAACTAATTGAAAGAGGTATTGTAAAAACTGTAAAATCTGCAAAGAAAATTATAGATAAAAGAGAACCTGTAGTTTGGGATATTTTAGAGAATGTTTTAAAAGGACATCCAATCCTTTTAAACCGTGCACCTACATTACACAGACTCGGTATTCAAGCTTTCCAACCAAAATTAATTGAAGGAAAAGCGATACAATTACACCCATTAGTATGTACAGCATTTAACGCCGATTTTGATGGTGATCAAATGGCAGTACATTTACCTCTTGGTCCAGAAGCTATTTTAGAATGTCAATTATTAATGTTGGCATCTCATAATATATTAAATCCAGCTAATGGATCTCCAGTAACGGTACCATCACAAGATATGGTATTGGGGCTTTATTACATGACTAAGTTACGCAAGTCTACACCGGAGGTTCCAGTTAAAGGTGAAGGATTGACGTTCTATTCTCCAGAAGAAGTAATTATTGCTTACAACGAGAAAAAAGTCGATTTAAATGCTGGTATTAAAGTAAGAACCATCGATATTAATGCTGATGGAAAATTAGCACCAGCAATTATAGAAACTACAGTAGGGCGTGTGTTATTTAACCAACATGTACCAGAAGCTGCTGGATATATTAATGAGGTCCTTACCAAAAAATCTTTAAGAGATATTATTGGTAATATTTTGAAGTACACTTCGGTTCCAGAAACCGCAGATTTCTTAGATGCTATTAGAACCTTAGGATTTAAATTTGCATTCCAGGGCGGACTATCATTTAGCTTAGGGGATATTATTATTCCACCAGAAAAGCAAAACATGATTGATAAGGCTAACGGATTAGTTGATGGTATTACCGGTAACTACAACATGGGACTTATAACCAATAACGAGCGTTATAACCAGGTTATTGATATTTGGACCTCTACCAATGCCGAGTTAACAGAACTTTCTATGAAACGAATTCGAGAAGACCAACAAGGGTTTAACTCGGTGTATATGATGTTAGATTCTGGAGCTCGTGGATCGAAAGAACAAATTCGTCAGCTAACAGGTATGCGTGGTTTAATGGCTAAACCAAAAAAGACCAGTGCTGGTGGTGGAGAAATTATTGAAAATCCAATTCTTTCTAACTTTAAAGAAGGTCTTTCTATTTTAGAGTACTTTATTTCTACTCACGGTGCCCGTAAAGGTCTTGCAGATACCGCTCTTAAAACTGCCGATGCTGGTTATTTAACACGTCGTTTAGTGGATGTCTCTCAAGATGTTATTGTGAATTCTGAAGATTGTGGCACTTTAAGAGGTGTTGAAGTTGAAGCGCTAAAAAAGAATGATGAAGTTGTTGAGACCTTACAAGAAAGAATTGTAGGACGTGTATCTTTAAACGATGTTTATGATCCGTTAACAGACGAATTATTAGTCTCTGCTGGTGAACTCATTGAAGACGATATCGCCAAGTCTATTGAGGCTTCTCCAATTGATGCTATAGAAGTACGTTCGGCATTAACTTGTGAGGCTTTAAAAGGTATTTGTGCTAAATGTTACGGTCGTAACCTAGCAACTGGTAAAATGGTGCAACGCGGTGAAGCCGTAGGGGTTGTGGCAGCACAATCTATTGGAGAGCCAGGAACTCAGTTAACATTACGTACTTTCCACGTAGGTGGTATTGCAGGAAGCATTTCAGAAGATAATAAATTAGCTGTAAAATTCGACGGTATTGCCGAAATTGAAGATTTAAAAACAGTTAAAGGTAAAGATACAGAAGGAAACGACATCGATATTGTTATTTCTCGTACTTCAGAAATTAAGCTTGTAGATAAGAAAACAGGTATTGTTTTAAGTACCAACAATATCCCTTACGGTTCTACCATATACATTAAAAATGGCGACACACTAAGTAAAGGCGATGTGGTTTGTTCTTGGGATCCTTATAACGGTGTTATTATATCAGAATTCGCTGGTAAGGTGCGCTATGAAAATATTGAACAAGGGGTAACCTACCAAGTAGAAATTGATGAGCAAACTGGTTTCCAAGAGAAAGTAATATCCGAATCTCGAAATAAGAAGCTCATACCTACACTTCATATTGAAGATGCTAAAGGGGCCGTGATTCGTTCGTATAACTTACCAGTTGGAGCACATATTATGATTGATGATGGTGAGGATATTATAATTGGTAAAATTTTAGTAAAAATACCTCGTAAATCTGCTAGATCTGGTGATATTACTGGAGGTTTACCACGTGTAACAGAGCTTTTCGAAGCGCGTAACCCTTCAAATCCAGCAGTTGTAAGTGCTATTGATGGTGTGGTATCTTTCGGAAAAATTAAACGAGGAAACCGTGAGATTATAGTAGAGTCTAAAACCGGAGATATTAAGAAATACTTAATTAAATTATCGAGTCAGATTCTGGTTCAAGAAAATGATTTTGTAAAAGCAGGTATGCCTTTATCAGATGGATCTATCACGCCAAACGATATTTTAAATATAAAAGGCCCTTCTGCGGTACAACAATATCTAGTTAACGAAGTACAAGAAGTATATCGTTTACAGGGCGTGAAAATTAACGATAAGCACTTCGAGGTTGTTGTAAGACAAATGATGCGTAAGGTTAGAATTATTGACTCTGGTGATACCATGTTCTTAGAAGATCAATTGGTTCATAAATCAGATTTCATTAAAGAAAATGATGAGATTTTTGGTATGAAAGTGATTGAAGATGCTGGAGACTCTACAAACTTAAAAGCGGGACAAGTCGTTTCGCCAAGAGAGTTAAGAGACGAAAATTCTATTTTACGAAGAGAAGATAAAAATCTTGTAGTCGCTAGAGATGTACAACCAGCTACAGCAACACCTATACTACAAGGTATTACTAGAGCATCGCTCCAAACAAAATCATTTATTTCTGCAGCGTCGTTCCAAGAAACTACTAAAGTTTTAAACGAGGCCGCTGTAGCAGGAAAAGTAGATGCCTTAGAAGGACTTAAAGAAAATGTAATTGTTGGTCATAGAATTCCAGCAGGTACAGGTATGCGTGATTATGCGGATATTATTGTAGGTTCTAAAGAGGAATTTGATGAAATGATGCAAGTAAAAAAAGAATTAAACTATAACTAATATTTGGTATTCCCGCGAAGGCGGGAATCTCATAAATAAGAGTTCTATGATAAATAGAAACTAACAAAAAGCCTTCATGTAGATTACTTGAAGGCTTTTTTATTTAAACAACGATATATTATTAATAAGTCTTTCACTTTCGTGGAAGTACATAAACTAAATTACAATGGCAGACGAAAAAGAGAAACAAAAACAGGGACAGATTAATATCGAATTGGATGAGGCTGTTGCAGAAGGTATATACTCTAATTTAGCTATTATAAATCACTCAATATCCGAGTTTGTAGTCGATTTTGTGAGCATTATGCCTGGCGTTCCCAAAAGTAAAGTAAAATCAAGAATTATTTTAACACCACAGCATGCTAAACGTTTGCTAAAAGCTTTAAACGATAACGTAGCTAGATTTGAATCTACTCACGGCGAAATAAAGGATTATGAGCAACCGCCAATGCCTTTAAATTTTGGACCTACTGGTCAAGCCTAAAAAAACTGGTTCTAACATGAATATTGTGGAAACTAAATTTCGATTGCCGGACTTTGCGATTTAAGACATAAAACTAAAGCATTGGTGATAATGGTTTTTATTTCGGAGGAATCGAGCTGTCAAATTGTCATCAATCGAGGATCTTAGTTCCTTTTGTTCTATGTCCCATTAAGTACATAAAAACTCCTACCCACAGAAATAATAGTAGAACAAAAAAGCCTTTAAAATACACTTTTAAAGGCTTTTTGTTGATATTATACCAATGTTGTTTTGAAATGTCGTATGGTTAATTTGGTATCATATCTTGTATTAACAAAATCTAAACCTGTACTAGTCGAATTCAGATGTGAAGTGAAACTTGACGTTCGGATACTTTTGCTGTGTCATTTGTAAGGAAAATGCAGAGTCGGCCAAAAACACCAATTGATCTTGTTTGTCTTTAGCAAGATAACGTTGCTTAACCCGCACAAACTCTTTGTATTCCTCCGATTTCGCGTTTTTAGGATCTACCCAGCAGGCTTTAAAGACATTTAAATTCTCATAAGTACATTTCGCACCGTATTCATGCTCTAATCGATATTGAATCACTTCATATTGTAAAGCGCCCACGGTACCTATTACTTTTCTTCCGTTAAGTTCTAAAGTAAATAATTGTGCAACGCCTTCATCCATTAACTGGTCAATTCCTTTATAAAGCTGTTTAGATTTTAATGGGTCGGCATTATTAATATATCTAAAATGCTCTGGAGAGAAACTTGGTACACCCTTATAATTTATAATTTCGCCTTCGGTTAAGGTGTCTCCAATTTTAAAATTCCCGGTATCGTGAATACCAACAATGTCTCCGGGGTAAGAAGTATCTACAATTTCTTTTTTCTCGGCAAAAAAGGCATTCGGACTAGAAAATTTCATTTTCTTTTTGTTCCTAACATGTAAATATGGCTTGTTTCTTTCAAACATACCAGATACAATTTTTATAAAGGCTAAACGGTCTCTATGGTTTGGATCCATATTGGCGTGTATTTTAAAAACAAAACCAGTAAAGGCTTTCTCATCTGGCTTAACTAGACGCTCTTCACTTTGTTTTGCTCTTGGTTTTGGGGCTATTTCAACAAAGCAATCTAATAATTCTCTTACACCAAAGTTATTTAAAGCAGAACCGAAGAAAACGGGTTGTAAATCGCCTTCTAAATAGGCTTCCTTATTAAAATCTGGATAAATACCTTCTACAAGTTCAATTTCTTCTCTTAATGTTTCGGCGGCCTTTTCACCAATTAGGTCGTCTAATTTATTAGAAGATAAATCTGATATTTCAATAGTTTCCTCTATATTCCTTCTGCTATCACCGCTAAATAAATTAACATTTTTTTCCCAAATATTGTAAATGCCTTTAAAATCGTAACCCATTCCTATAGGGAAACTAAGGGGCACCACTTTTAGTCCTAATTTTTGTTCAATTTCGTCTAATAAATCAAAGGCATCTCGACCTTCACGATCCATTTTGTTAATGAACACAATCATCGGGATTTTTCTCATGCGGCAAACCTCAACTAATTTTTCAGTCTGTTCCTCAACACCCTTAGCGACATCTACAACAACAATAACACTATCAACAGCAGTTAATGTTCTAAAAGTGTCTTCGGCAAAATCTTTATGTCCTGGTGTATCGAGAATATTAATTTTTATCGCATTATATTCAAAAGCTAAAACCGAAGTAGCAACCGAGATACCACGTTGGCGCTCGATCTCCATAAAATCACTGGTTGCGCCTTTTTTAATTTTATTACTTTTTACAGCACCAGCCTCTTGAATAGCACCACCAAAAAGTAATAATTTTTCTGTAAGGGTTGTTTTTCCAGCATCTGGATGTGCAATAATTCCAAAGGTTCGTCTGCGTTGTATTTCTGATAAAAAACTCATATATTAATTGTAAATGGGTTGCAAAGATACTATTAATAGTATCAATTAAAATACAGCGCTTTTTTATTTTTATGTTAAGTTTAATAACATTTCAATATTTACTTGGTATTTTTACAAAACAGGACTCACTTAAAAAAAAAATCTAATTTTTTAATGAAGGGATTCAGAGTTATTACAACAAGATATAATTAAGTACAAGATGCAGATTAAAGAAGAACAAGTAATTCTGGTAGACCAAAATGACAATCAAATTGGGCTCATGCCAAAAATGGAAGCACATGAAAAAGCCTTGTTGCACAGAGCCTTCTCAGTTTTTATTTTTAATGACAAGAATGAATTGATGCTACAACAACGCGCATTACATAAATACCACACGCCTGGACTTTGGACCAATACCTGCTGTAGCCATCAGCGTGACGGAGAGAGCAATATTGAAGCAGGCAAGCGTCGTTTAATGGAAGAAATGGGTTTTGTAACCGAGTTGAAGGAGACCACTTCGTTTATTTATAAAGCACCTTTTGACAATGGTTTAACAGAGCATGAATACGATCACATTATGGTAGGACATTACAATGATGCACCTCATATAAATCCTGATGAAGTTGCCGATTGGAAATGGATGCCATTAGAAGATGTTAAAAAAGATATTGCGTTACAACCAGAGCTTTATACAGCTTGGTTTAAGATTATTTTTAGTAAATTTTACGACCATATTAATCTAAAAACATGAAAGTAACTATAAGCAGAAGAGCACACTTTAATGCGGCGCATAGGCTGTATAGAAAAGATTGGACAGACGAGAAAAATTTTTTGGTTTTTGGAAAATGTAGTAATCCTAATTTTCATGGACATAATTACGAACTCATCGTTAGTGTTACTGGAGAAATTGACCCAGAAACAGGCTATGTAATCGATGTTAAAATTTTAAAAGACATTATTAAAAACAAAATTGAAGATGCCTTCGATCATAAAAACCTAAATATAGAAGTTCCAGAATTTAAAGATTTAAATCCAACAGCCGAGAATATTGTTGTTGTAATTTACAACAAAATTAAACCGGAGTTAAAAGCCCATTTAGATTTAGAAGTTATACTTTACGAAACGCCTAGAAATTTTGTAAGCTACTCTGGGAATTAGGCTATACTTTTTAGGTCTTAGTGGTTTAATTTATAAGATTATAAGTTGTTCTAAAAATACTGTACCTGATAACAGATATTATTTAATAAATTACCTATTTTTGTGGCTAAATAAAATTACAATTTATGGCAAATGTTAGAAACCTAAAGAAAGACATTAATTATGTTTTAGGTGATATTATTGAAGCAGTTTATGTTTGGGAGTATACAAACAAAGATAAAGAAGCTAAAGCGGGAGAAGCAATTATTGATGAAGCTATTGAGACATTCGATTCTTTAATAGCTCGAGTAAATGCTAAGCATGTTGAAAATCCGAAAGCTCATTTTAAAGCTATTAATGCCGACTTAGAAGAAAGAGGAAGAGCATTAATCGATAAAATAAATAAATTAGGATAATTTTTTAACTTATTGTTTGCAAATGATAATTTTGATATTATATTTGCACTCGTTAAAAAAAGCCGATGTAGCTCAGCTGGCTAGAGCAGCTGATTTGTAATCAGCAGGTCGTGGGTTCGAGTCCCTCCATCGGCTCAAAAAAAAACCTTTCTAATCAGAAAGGTTTTTTTGGTTTTAATACTGGCCTAGTCTAAATATCCTATTCGATAAATATTTAGAACTATGTAGTATGGTGCTTAGTTGTTTTGATCAGTTTCTTTTATGTTATCTATAAATAGTTGTAATTCTTTTCCGTATTTCGAAGCTTTTACTTCTGGTGTTAAGACCTTATTTATAGTATCTAAAAGCTTAATATTTGCATTGTAAATTTCTGTTAATGCTAAATATGGAGCTACTTCACTATCTTTATTATTGATCGCAAAATTTACGGTATAAAGGTACTTTCGTTTTAGCAAATTGTTACTTTCGGTATTAATTAAAGTTAGTTTTGTAGTATCGCCCGCTTTTAGAGCGTCAAACTTTTCTTTTATTAAATCTAAATTTCTGCTGTTTAATTTAGCTATCATCGTTTTGTAGTCTTCCCATGTGCTGTGTTGGTTCGAACCTTTAATTTTAGCGTCGAAAACAAAGTTTTTTAATGTTGTATTAATTTCTGTAACCCCTTTATCTGCGAAAAAAGCAATGGCATCATCTTCATCCGTATTTTTATTTAAAAACAAATAAAGTACTTCGGGAGATTCTAAGGACGTATGGAGCTCAAATGAGGAGTTTCCATTTATTAATACCGAATCTAGAGTAATTAGTGTGGTGTCTTTTATTTTTTTTAGATAAACAGCTCCTTTTTTTAACCCCTTAATATTAGTTTTTACTGTTAAATCAGGTGTTTTGGCACAGGAAATTACTAATAGTAATGCGGTGAAAATGTACAGTTTTTTCATAATTGGTTTTTTAATTAAGAGGCAAATATCTTATAAAAATATATTAAATACTAGTACTAGGAATTCTTTTGTGAACTTTACTGTTACCGTGATTCATTTTAATAAGGCGATATTAAGAGTTTGGCATAGTAATTGTTTTATGTTTTGTAGCATTTAAAAACATAGGTTTATTGAGTGGTTACTTTAAACTTTAAAATGCTATTCATATTTTTGGTTAGTTAGTTTAGTTAGAAGAAACACCTTTTTTAAGGTGTTTTTTTTTTGTTTAAAAAGTTTCGTTGGGGCTCAGGTCTGTTTTAATTGAATCTTTTAAATGTTAAAATTATGTGTATTTGATCGAAATAAAAAGCTTTTCGTCGATATTGCAAGTATGGTTTTGTATATTTATTCCGGATTGAAGAAATAATGTATTTTTTAGTTCAATGGATTTTTTAGTTAATTTGTATTTGCAAAAGTAGTATTCATTTCTATTTAATATTATAAATGCAGATAAAAATAAACCGGGTTTGAGGGAACTCGGTTTTTTTTATATTTATTAATTTCGCTTGTAAGGATTAGACTAGTTTTTTGTTATGGTTAAAAGATTTTTGTTCGCAATTCTTTTTGTTATAGGTACTTCAATGGTATTCGCGCAATTACCCAATGGGTTTGTTTATGCAAAAGATGTGATTCCAGATCTAGATGTAGAATTGCGGTATTATACATCGAATAATTTTGTGGGCAAACCAATCGATGGGTATAAATCAAACCGACTTATTCTTACCAGACAAACTGCCGTGGCTTTAAAGTCTGTTCAAGAAGAATTACAGCATATTAATCTGTGTATTAAGGTATACGATGGGTATAGACCACAGCGGGCTGTAAACCACTTTATACGTTGGGCAAAACAATGGAAAGACACCATTAATAAGGCTGATTTTTATCCAAAAGTAAAAAAGAAAGATTTATTTAAATCGGGATATATTGCGAGCAGATCTGGCCATAGTAGAGGTAGTACAGTAGATTTAACCATTATTGATGGCAATACTGGTGAGCCTTTAGACATGGGAAGCCCTTATGATTTTTTCGGAAGAGAATCTTGGGTTAATTATTCTGGTATTACTGCAAAACAAAAAGAAAATAGACAACTTCTACAAACTGTCATGTTAAAACACGGGTTTAGAAATTACTCTAAAGAGTGGTGGCATTTTACGTTGCGACACGAGCCTTTTCCTAAAACGTATTTTGATTTTATAGTGAAATAAAAAGCGATTGACTTAAAAAAAGAAAATCGCATTCTAATTACGTGGGTATTGTTTTAATCTTTATCTAAGTTTTTAGTGATGAAAAAACCAATTAACAAGCCTGCTCCGGCCATTAAGAAAATTGAACCTGGCATGGCAATTTCAGATGCTACATTAAGGTTTTTCCAAAGTATTCCTCCTAACACAATACCTAATCCAATTCCCATGGATAATAAAGCAATATTTAGAATTAAAACTTTCCATATTGGTGCTGCTTGTTCTTTTTTTCCTTTAACAAAAATACTGGCATCGGTACCTTTTTCAATAAGGGCTAAACGCTCTTTATTGCGGGTTGAAAAATATAAATAAAACACCCCGAAGATTGTACCAAATATAACTGGTATGATAATTAACTCTGATCCCATAATGATTCGTTTTTAATTGATTAAATTTATTGCACTCTTAATTTATAGACGATGTATTTTAAATGTTGGTTACATTTTTATCAAACAAAATGTTTAACAAATACTTGTAACCTTTAATAAAATTTAGTCGTCTTAATTTGAAATGACTAATAATAACGATCAGCATTATATTAATCAAACAATAAATGGCGATGCTCATGCATTTTCTGTTTTAGTAAATCGTTACAAAGACTTGGTTTTTACTTTAGCATTACGCATGTTAAAAAACAAAGAAGAAGCTGAAGAGGTTTCGCAAGACACTTTTATTAAAACTTATCAAGCGTTACATAAATTTAAAGGCCATTCGAAGTTTTCAGCATGGATTTATAAAGTGACTTACAATACGTGTTTGGACAGACTAAAGAAGAATAAAAAGCACTATAATGATGTTGCTATCGACGAGATTACCGAAAATCAAATAAAAACCATGGATAATGCTTTAGATAAAATGGAGGAGAAGGAGTATAATAAGCTCATACAAGATTGCTTAACTTTATTGCCTAAGGATGATGCTTTTTTACTGACATTATATTATTTTGAAACATATTCTTTAGAGGAAATTTCAAAAATTGTTGGTATTACAGCTAACAATGTAAAGGTGAAAATATTTAGAAGTCGAAAAAAATTAGCGACTATTTTAAAGCATAGATTAGAACCAGAAATCATAGAGTATTATGAAAGAGAACGCAAATAAACATCTAGATAATTTTACAAAAAAAATTATTCAAAAAGCTTCTTTGGAGCATCCTTCGATTCATTTTACTTCAGAAATAATGTCTCAAGTAACAACATTGCATAGTAATCAAGCTACTGTTTATAAACCCTTAATCTCTAAAAAACTCTGGGTTTTAATGGCTTTAGGTTTTATTTTGCTTTGTTTCTATTTCGTTTTGGGCGCAGAAAAACAAGAAGAGTCCTGGTTTCGTGCTTTAGATTTTAGTGTCTTATCAAAAAACAAATTTGCTAATGTATTTTCAGACTTTACAATATCTGAAACCTTAAAATATGGCTTGCTCTTTTTCGGATTAATGCTTTGCATCCAAATACTATTTCTTAAAAACTATTTTGATAAACGATTGGAAGTTTAGTTAAATTAATCTTTAATGAATTGATTTTTTTTGTCTTTGTTCTAATATCTAACAGCAAAGCGGTCTTGGTTCTTTTTTAATCAATACCAGCGCTTCTTTTTCTTTTTAGAGGCTTCACTTTTACGGCCTTTTTTATATTTACTCCCGGTTTTTTTAGATTTATGAATTATCGGTTTTGCTTTAGGATCCAATGGGTATGGATGGTTTCCTTCAATAGGAATTTGAACATTTATTAATTGCTGAATGGATTGCACGTAGCTTTTCTCATCGGCAGAACAAAAGGAGTAAGACTTTCCGGCTTGACCTGCGCGTCCTGTTCTACCAATCCTATGTACATAGGTTTCGGGAATGTTAGGCATATCGAAATTTACCACAGCATCCAATTCATTGATGTCTATGCCACGAGCAGCAACATCGGTTGCTATTAAAATGTTTACATAACCACTTTTAAATTTTTTTAAAGCCTCATGTCTCAGATTTTGAGCTTTATTCCCATGAATAGTTTCAACCTTATAACCGTTATTTACAAGTGTTTGCTCTAATTTATCTACGCCATATTTGGTACGTCTAAAAATAAGAATATTACCCTTTATAGTATTTCTTAATAGGTGTAAACACAATTCAATTTTATGGCGTTTAGGGACGTAATATAAAACCTGACTCACATTTTTTGCAGCCGAAGATGTTGGCGATACCTCAACACGTTCAGGAGATTTTAAAATAGTATTGGCAAGCTGTTCTACTTTATAGGGCATGGTTGCCGAAAATAACAGAATCTGTTTTTCTTCAGGACATAAACGCTCAATCTTTTTAACATCATCAATAAAACCCATATCTAGCATTAAATCGGCCTCATCTAAAACTAAAGTCTCGATGTAATCTAAATTCAAATTGTCCTGTTTGTGCAAATCTAAGAGTCTTCCTGGGGTCGCAATAAGAATATCCACCCCTTTTTTTAGAATGTCCTTTTGAGGTTCTATAGAGGTTCCCCCGTAAATTACAGTGGTTCTCAAGTTGGTATTTTTGCCATAAACTTTAAAGTTTTCGTTTATCTGCACCGCTAATTCTCTAGTCGGACTTACAATAAGAGCTCTTATTTTTTTTCCTTTTTTAGGAGCGTCTTGTTTATCAAAAAGCAACTGGAGTATAGGAAGTGCAAAAGCAGCTGTTTTTCCTGTGCCCGTTTGGGCCGAAGCAATAACATCTTTTTTATCTAAAACCAGTGGTATGGTGCGTTCTTGAATTAATGTGGGATTGTCGTAACCAGCCTCTGCAATAGCTCTTAGAAGTGGTTTGTTAAGTTGTAAGTCTTTAAAGGACATGTAAAATGAGTTTGATGCAAAGATACAGTAAACTGAAGTAATCTTTTTTAGAGTTTATTGTAGTTTTTCTTTTTACTGAAACACTTATTCTAGTGCTTAGAATTATTTATATCAAAAACAGAATAACTTCATGGTTTTGAGCTAAAAGAAAGTCACTTTTTAAACAAGCGCTAAGGTATTAAACGCTGTTTTATTAGTTTTCTTTGCCTAGTTCTACCGCTCGATTAAATGCTGAAAAAGCAGCTTCTTTAATTAATTCATTAACATTGTTATCTTCCATAGAATCTAATGCTGCACGTGTTGTACCACCTTTAGAGGCTACCTTGTCCATCCAAGAATTTGGTGACAAACTAGATTGATTGAAAAGTTCTATAGCCCCTGTAAATGTTTGGCTCACTAAAACAGTGGAGTCGTTTTTTGAGAATCCCATTTGTAAGGCAGCTTCCATCATACTTTGCATAAAATAGAATACATAAGCTGGACCACTACCAGAAATACCTGTCGAGGCATCAATTAATTTCTCATTAGATACGTGAATGGACTTTCCTGTAGCATTCAATAAACTCGCAATAGTTAATATTTCAATTCTTGAGACTTCTTTGGAGGTCACGTAAGATGTTAGACCTTTACCTATTTGAGCCGGAAGGTTTGGCATGGCTCTAACCACTTTCTCTAATCCTGTTAATTCTTTTATTTTCCCAATGGTTACACCAGCCATAATAGAAACAATAATTTGTTCTGTTTTTACAAGCGATTTAATGTTTTTAAAAACATCTACGGCATGATAAGGTTTTACGGCTATAAATATAACATCGGCTTTAGGTACACAGTGTTCTAGTTCACTATAGGCATCAAAATAAGATACTTGATTAAGTTCTTCGATTTTCTCGGCAGACTTATCTAATATCATGATTTTATTTTTATTGAGTAGTTTTGATTTAGACATGCCTTCGGCATAGGTAAGTCCCATGTTTCCTGCACCAATTACTAATACTTTCATGTGTTTATCTTTATTGTTTTTTCATCGGTCACATGCGACATCCATTTAATTATTTCCTTGGGTATCAAGTTTTAGTTATGGATGTTTCATATAATATTTTTTGTAAATTTATTTAAATATTGGAGAAAACTAAATAAATAGCATGCAATCTTTACAATCTTTTACTTCGCCGTAATACGTTTCTCTGTATTTATGAAGCGTTTTTATTGGTAAACCAAATAAATATGTTTTAATATAAGTAACCCTAGCGGTTAATTCGCCCATTTTTATGGTATGTCGCTTTTCGTAGGTTGTTTTTCGTTTGACTTGTAAAATTTTCATTTGTTTTGTTTTGAAATTTATGGCTATTATCAAGTTTAGTTCGATTCTTCTAAAGACTATATAATTGAAACGGTAATCTTATTTTAGCTGATTTTTATCTGCTTAAAAATTAATAACAGTTTATTATCACTAGTGTCCGATTAAAATTATTATAATGCTGTCAATCTTTTTAAAATAAAGAACTTTGTACATTTTTTAAAATGTCACCTTGCTTATTTGAAATAATTATTAAGATTTAAAGGAGCTATTTTGTTAATTAAAGCACTTTTGTTTATCAGTTAGTTAGAATCAAGTCTTGGTTCTTATGTCTATTAGCGAAGCGGTCTTATGTCTTTTGTCGGACATTAATGGTTTATTATATTAAATGTTGATAATATATCTGCTTGAGATGATATAGCTTAAAGCGTAACTTTTTTCTATTGATGAATAAAGCTATAAAATTAAAGTTGAAGATTGTTTTAAAAATACAATATTGCTTTTCTTATGTGGCAAAGCTACAAAATTTAGGCTTTAACGGCAAATTATTAGTAATGAGATGTTTATAAGGTTAAAGTTTATAAATTTTTAGCTTCTTCCCAAAACACGTCCATCTCTGCCAGAGTCATATCTTTCAAAGGTTTATTTAAGTCTTTTGCTTTGGCCTCCAGATATTGAAATCTTTCTATAAATTTTTTGTTGGTGCGCTCTAAAGCATTTTCTGGATTTATTTTTAAGAATCGGGCGTAATTGACTAGCGAAAATATCACATCTCCAAATTCACTTTCCATAGCCTCTCTGTTTCCGGAGTTTATTTCGGCTTTAAATTCGTTTAATTCTTCTTCTACCTTCTCCCAAACTTGATTTGGCGCCTCCCAATCGAAACCAACTCCAGCAACTTTTTCTTGTATCCTATTAGCTTTTACTAATGCCGGTAAACTTTTTGGGACTCCCTCTAAAATGCTGGTTTTGCCTTCTTTAAGTTTGAGATTTTCCCAGTTGCGCTTAACGTCCTCTTCGCTTTCAACCTTTACATCACCGTAAATATGTGGGTGTCTGCTTATTAGTTTTTCACAAATGGTGTTGCAAACATCGGCGATATCAAAATCATTAGTTTCACTTCCAATTTTAGCATAAAAAACAATATGTAATAACACATCGCCTAATTCTTTTTTTACTTCTTCTAAATCCTGGTCTAAAATGGCGTCTCCAAGCTCGTAGGTCTCTTCAATAGTTAGGTGACGTAAGGTTTCCATAGTCTGTTTTTTATCCCATGGGCATTGCGCACGCAACTCGTCCATTATGGTTAGTAATCTGTCGAAAGCCTTTAATTGCTCTTGTCTAGAATTCATGTTACTAAAATTTTTGTAAAAGTACTATTTTGATGGTATTGACTAGATAATTTTGAGTTAATTTTAATTTATTAGATTTTAAAACTTTCAATTGTTTTTTAGTTTTGTATTGATGGTAATAATTACGACTTTCGTTTTGTATCATTGTAGAATTGGCTAAATGAAAGGACAACTAAAACACATAACATGAAAGATTTTTGGAACGCGAGATATAAGAATGAGGAGTTTGCCTATGGTAAAAACCCGAATGAATTTTTAAAACAAGTTATCGATAAGCTTAATTTAACTGGGAGCATACTGTTACCTGCAGAGGGTGAAGGACGAAATGCTATTTATGCTGCAAAAAAAGGTTTAGAGGTAACGGCATTCGATATTAGTGAAGAAGCTAAAAATAAGGCAATTAAATGGGCGACTTCTGAAAATGTAGACCTCGATTATAAACTTGGCTCAATAGAACATCTCGATTTCGAGAAGCATAGTTTTGATGTCCTCGCTTTAATCTATGCGCATTTTCCAGCGGATAAAAAAGAAGCCTTTTACACTGGGCTAGGGCAGTTGGTAAAGCCTCATGGTCATTTAATTTTAGAAGGGTTTAGTGTAAATAATCTTAAATTACGTGGTGAAAAACCATACGTTGGAGGTCCAGGCGATGTAAATATGCTATTTACTCAAGCCGAAATTGAAACTATTTTTAAAGATTTTGAGATTCTTGAACTTCAAGAAGTTGAGGTGGAATTAAATGAAGGTGAATTTCACAACGGATTAGCAAGTGTAATTCGTTTTGTAGGAAGAAAAAAGGGTTAGCTCGTTTAAGGTGTGTAATTTTAAGGGTGTTATGGCGCTATTCGCGGTGTATATTTAACCCAATAATTGTAATATTAACTTTTAAAAGTTCGTAACCTTGATTCATTATTTCGTAAATCCTTATCTTAATGTTTTTAAATTTAAAGGTCGTGCAAGTGAAAAAGAATTTTGGTATTTCTATTTCATGAATTTCACAATTGCTCTAATCTTAATGTTTACTAAACAGTTTCATGGTATTGAAGATGTTAAGGATTATTACCGTATATTCTATTTTATACCTCTAGTTTCACTGGGTTTTAGGCGTATTCAAGATACTGGATATTGTGGTTTTTTATTTTTTATTCCTTTGGTAAATATCTTTCTTGCGGCACTTCCTGGAGATCCAAAACCGAATAAATATGGCATGCCAAGAACCCTTTAACTATGCGATCATGGTTTTGTTTTATAGTTTATCAATAAATATGAAACATCTTAAAGTCCATTTTGGTTCTAATTAACTACTGTATTGACCAAATTTATTGTCTTGTGTATTTGTTGTATTTTGGTATTTAAATAGCTTTAACCATAGAATCGACGTAAATGTCGTTGAAATGACGTAAATATGACGGTATTAATCGATGCTGTTTTAAGTATTTTTACGAACAAAACACCTGGCATGCCTATGAAAGGAATTGGAGAAAAAATAAGAGAGGTGAGAAAGCAAGGGGGACTCTCTCAAGAGGCTTTAGCAGAATTAGCGCAAGTAAATTTAAGAACAATTCAACGTATTGAGAACAACGAAAATGAACCGCGTGGAAAAACGCTAAGTTTAATTTGCGAAGCACTTAATGTTAATGCCGAAGATATTTTACACCCCGAAAAACAAACTAATAAAAATGACCTTATCATTTTTCAGCTGTCGGTATTGGTATTTTTAGTTATTCCATTGGGAAATATAATTATTCCAATGTTGTTATGGGTTAGCAAACGAGACAGTATAAAAGGTCTTAATGCCATGGGTAAAAATGTTTTAAACTTTCAAATTCTATGGTCTATTTTGAGTTTTTTAGCTATGGTGATGTTAGTTTTTAAACTTGAATACTTTAAAATTATGGTTTTTGTTATTGGAACCTTATATGTTTTAAATATAATTTTACCAATAGGTTTTGCTATTAAAATTAATAAGGGTAAAACGGAAGGCTTTTACCCGAATTGGCTAAGATTTATTAAATAACGTGAGTAAAATTTGATAATCCTAGCTAATGCTTATGCGTTTAAAATTTGTTCCTCAAGTCGAGTTATTTTTCTGCATAGCAAAGTAGGTTAGCAAAGAAATTTAAGAAAGCTCCTGAAACGATACACTGTAATTACGAATGTTGATATGATATATAAAAAGCTGTTATAACACTAAATAATTTAATGCCTTATACCAATTTAATTTTGAAATGTCGTATGGTTAATTTGGTATTACTTACAAATTACAACAAAAAATCCAGCATTGAGCTGGATTTTGAGTTTATAAGAGAAGTCTCAGGTGCAGAAACACTTTAATATGTAACGTATCTGTTTACCTAAAGAACAACATGAGTTTATGCATTTTGTTTTTTAATTAAATTAAGTGCCGAACCTTCTTGATACCATTTAATTTGTGCATCGTTATAGGTGTGGTTTAGCTTAATAACATCTTTAGAGCCGTCTGCATGAACTATTTCTAGCGTTAAAGGCTTTCCTGCAGCAAATTGGTTTAAATCGATAAAGTTGAAGGTGTCGTCTTCTTGAATTAAATCGTAATCGCTTTCGTTGGCAAATGTTAAACCCAACATCCCTTGTTTTTTAAGGTTGGTTTCATGAATACGAGCAAACGATTTTACAATAACAGCGGCAACCCCTAAATGTCTTGGCTGCATGGCCGCATGCTCTCTAGAGGAACCTTCGCCATAGTTATGGTCACCAACCACAATGGTTTTAATACCAGCTTTTTTGTACTCGCGTTGTACATCGGGAACACCACCATAATCGCCAGTTAATTGGTTTTTTACAAAGTTTGTTTTCTTATTGAAAGCATTTACGGCTCCAATTAAAGTATTGTTTGAGATATTATCTAAATGCCCTCTAAATCGCAGCCATGGTCCAGCCATAGAGATATGATCTGTGGTACATTTACCAAAGGCTTTTATTAATAATTTTGCGCCTGTAATATCCTCTCCTAGAGGTGTAAAAGGCGTTAAGAGCTGTAAGCGTTCTGAGTCTTCTTTAATACTTACTTGCACATGACTACCATCGGCCTCTGGAGCTAGGTATCCATTGTCTTTAACCTCAAAGCCTTTTGGCGGTAACTCCCAACCTGTTGGCTCGTCGAACATGACTTCCTCTCCATTTTCGTTAATCAACTTATCTTTAAGCGGATTAAAATCTAAACGACCAGCAATAGCTATTGCAGCTGTAATTTCTGGCGAGGCTACAAAGGCATGTGTATTAGGATTACCATCGGCACGTTTTGCAAAGTTTCTATTAAAAGAGTGCACAATACTGTTTTTTGGTGCGTTTTTAGGATCTGAATATCTTGCCCATTGGCCAATACATGGGCCGCAAGCATTGGTAAATATTTTAGCATCTAATTTCTCGAAAATACCTAAAATACCATCGCGCTCTGCGGTGTAACGTACCTGTTCGGATCCTGGGTTAATACCCAATTCAGATTTCATCTTCAAACCTTTGTCTAAAGCTTGTTGTGCAATGGATGATGCTCGCGATAAATCTTCGTAAGACGAGTTTGTACAAGATCCTATTAACCCCCATTCTACAACAATAGGCCAATCGTTAGCTTTTGCTTTTTGAGTCATCTCACTACCTACTGTAGTTGATAAGTCTGGAGTAAAAGGACCATTCAATAAGGGACCTAATTCGGATAAATTAATATCTATAACCTGATCGAAATAGTCTTCAGGGTTAGCATATACTTCGGGATCGGCCGTTAAATGTTCTTTTACCGCGTTGGCAGCATCGGCAACGTCGGCTCTATCGGTGGCTCTCAAATAACGCTCCATAGACTCATCGTAACCAAAAGTAGATGTGGTAGCTCCAATTTCTGCACCCATATTACAAATGGTGCCCTTACCTGTACACGACATTGAAGTGGCTCCGGGGCCAAAATATTCTATAATAGCGCCAGTACCACCTTTTACGGTAAGAATTTCTGCTACTTTTAAAATGACATCTTTAGGGGCTGTCCAGCCAGATAATTTTCCTGTTAAACGCACGCCAATTAATTTTGGGAACTTAAGTTCCCAAGGCATACCTGCCATAACATCTACAGCATCTGCACCACCAACTCCAATAGCGACCATACCTAGACCACCTGCATTCACAGTATGTGAGTCTGTACCAATCATCATACCTCCAGGATATGCATAATTTTCTAAAACGACTTGATGAATAATACCCGCTCCAGGTTTCCAGAAGCCAATGCCGTATTTGTTAGAAACAGACTCTAAAAAGTTAAATACCTCACTACTTACATCGTTGGCATGTTTTAAATCGGCTACTGCACCATCTTTGGCTTGTATCAAGTGGTCGCAATGCACAGTTGTAGGCACGGCAACTTTTGTTTTACCGGCTTGCATAAATTGTAATAAAGCCATTTGCGCCGTAGCGTCTTGAAGTGCAATTCTATCTGGTGCAAAATCTACATAGTCTTTTCCTCTAGTAAAGATTTTAGTGGGATCGCCATCCCAAAGATGAGAGTATAATATTTTCTCTGATAGTGTGAGTGGTTTACCTAAAATTTCACGAGTCTTATTAACACGTTTAGCCATTTTGGTGTATACACCTTTTATCATGTCGATGTCGAATGCCATATCTTTTATAGTTTTTGTTTGTTCTTATTTTGAATGTACTACAAAAATACAAATAATAGAATACATTAAAAAATTCTAATCAAACCTATTATATTTTTAAACTATTCTTAATATATATAGTGATTTAGCTTTGGTTTGTAGGAATTCTATAAAATAATCACATCAAATTTTCTAAAATGACAAAATATATCTGTGCAAGTATTAATTTTAATTGGGATAAAACGGTGAATTCGACCGACGAACACCCGTTTACAGAAAATTAATTTGGTATAACACCCCCATAGAGAACTGTCGCAAATGGATATGTAACCAAAGGCGCTAGGTGATAAGGGTTGCGATTAAAACTTAAGAGTGCGTGTAATACCTATTATTATTAATAGCTGTTGGGGTAAAATGATTAAAACAGGCTTTTAATAATTTGATCTTCGGTAATACCTTCTGCTTCTGCTTTGTAATTCTTTACAATACGATGCCTTAAAATATTATGTGCTACCGCTTGTACATTTTCAATATCTGGAGAAAATTTACCAAGAATTGCAGCATGGGTTTTTGCGGCCAAAATTAGATTTTGAGAGGCTCTTGGACCCGCACCCCAATCGATGTAGTTTTTTACTAAACTACTGGCAGCATCGGTATTTGGTCTAGTTTTGCCAACCATGGTTACGGCGTATTCTATAACGTTATCTGCAATGGGCATGCGACGAATAAGCTGTTGAAAATCGATAATTTGTTGCGCTGTAAATAAAGGGTTGATTTTTATATTTTTATCGGTAGTGGTCGCTTTAACAACTTGAACTTCTTCTTCAAAATTGGGGTAATCTAAATTTACGGCGAACATAAATCGATCTAACTGTGCTTCTGGCAAGGGATAGGTGCCTTCTTGCTCGATAGGGTTTTGTGTTGCCAGTACAAAATATGGCAAATTTAATTTGTGGTGATGTCCAGCAACCGTGACCGATCGTTCTTGCATGGCTTCTAGTAAAGCGGCTTGTGTTTTTGGAGGTGTTCTGTTAATCTCGTCTGCCAAAATGATGTTAGCAAATACGGGACCTTTAATAAACTTGAAGTTCCTGTTTTCGTCTAGTATTTCACTGCCAAGAATATCGCTAGGCATTAAATCTGGAGTGAATTGAATACGTTTAAAATCTAGACCTAAGGCCTGTGCAATGGTGTTAACCATGAGTGTTTTTGCTAAACCAGGAACACCAACAAGTAAGGCGTGTCCGCCAGAAAAAATAGAAATCAAAATTTGATTAATAACCTCGTCTTGACCAATAATTGTTTTGGCTATTTCGGTTTTTAAATCACCATATTGCGCAACAAATTCTTTAAGGGCCGCTACATCGCTCATAGGTTTATTGTTTTAACCAATTACTAGAAAAATCACAATCTCTATGTTTGCCATTAATTTTAATATACGTGTCTAATATTTTTTCGTTTTGCCATTTTTGAATGGCATTAATTCTCTTTTCGTTTAGGGCTAGTTCTTTGATCTTTAAATAATCTCTTGCATAATCGGCAACGTGCTCATCAATTCTGTCTGTAACGGTTAAAATTTTAAACTTAACCTTGCCTTTTCTATCTTCTTCTCTAAGCACTAGGCTGACTTCCCCATCTTTTAAATTTTGAATTTGAGCATACAATTCTGGATCCATTCTGGTAAGTTCGAAATTGTAATCCTGGGTTTGCGGATTAATTAATTGTCCGCCATCAAACTTAGTTTCTTTTTCGTCGCTAGATTCTTGCGGCCTCAGCAAAAGTAAGATCGCCATCTACAATACTTTGTCTCACTTTTACAAGGCGTTCTCTAGCTTCATTAACGGCATCGTTAGACACCTTTGGAATTAATAGAACATGGCTTACATCGTAAAGTTGTCCTCTAATTTTTTCTAATTTTTATAATGTGGAAACCAAAATCTGTTTCAAACGGTTCAGAGACTTCACCTTCTTGAAGTGAAAAGGCAACATCTCGAAATTCTTTAACCATACGTGGTTTTTGTCTGTCTAAGGTATAAATGTATCCAGATTCTTTCATGCCTGGATCTTCCCCATACAATACTACTTTCGACCTAAAACTTGCGCCGTTTTCTATAACATCTGCTCTAAAGCTTTCTAAGCGATTAATTATTTTTTGCTTTTCTTCTTCAGATACTTCTGGCTCTGCTACAATTTGAGCCACTTTTAATTCCGTGCCAAACAAGGGTCTTTCGTCCTTAGGAATTTTATTAAAGAAAATGCGGACTTCGTCTGGAGTGATATCGACCTCTTCAACAATTTTAGCTTGCATTTTAGAAGCCAATTGATTGTTTTTAATAATTTCGAATATTTCATCTCGATAACTTTTCTCGTCTTCTTTTCGATGAATTTCCAGTAGTTTTTCCATTGAACCTCCAGTTTGTTGTAAAAACTGTTGTATGGTATAGTCTACTTGTTGAAGAATTTCTGCGCTTGAAACTTCAATACTATCTTGTATAGCATGGTGCGCGTATAGCTTGTTTTCTAATAGTTTACCAAACAATTCGCAAGGTTTAATAACGTTAATATCTACACCTTGAGCCTCTAGTTGTTTGTACTCTTTATCGAGGTCGGAGTCTAAAATAATGTAATTCCCCACAACAGCGGCCACACCATCTACTTTAGTAGCATCAAAATTAGATTTAACAGAGTCCTGTGCAGTTTCTGTTACTGGTTCTGGAATAATTTCTTGAGCAACCGCAACATTTACAGTTAGCAATGTTATGCTTAAAATGAATAGTTTTTTCAAATTAATTATAGATTTCAAATTTTTTGTTTTTAACAGCATCTTTAGTAATATCTTTTTCTAATTCCCTAATAAGCTCTAGTTTTCTTTTATTAATAACGATTTGTTTTATCGTCGGCATAACATATTCCAGCGGTGCCGTGTCATTGCGCAATAAAACGTCATTAATCTGCATCAAATATACTCCTATTGAATCTTTGAGTTGTAGAAAATTAGATTTTTTTAACAGTTCATTTTTATTTTCTGAGTTTAAAATAGGTATTCGCTCTAAAACCTGATTGGCTTTTACCCAAATAGAATCGTTTAAAGAAAAGGAATTAAATTGAATTGACATCGAATCTAGTTCTTTTTTATCTTGAAGATTAAATCGTTTAAATTTTTTTTCAATGTCTTTGAAGTTAATTATGTCTTTGTTTACATGTACATAACGAATTTTTATAAGTTCTTCATTTAATTTAAAGGCTTCTTTGTTTTTTTCGTAATAGGCAACTGCAGAACCTTTTGTTAGCGATGTGTCCAGATTCTTTTTTACTAAGCCTTCGATGTAAGCTTTTATATATAAATCGTTTTTATATTGCTCTGCTAATGTATTAAAATTTTCTTGAGTTTCTTCATTTAAATTCACCAAAGCGCCATCTAAAAATAGTTGTTGTGTTGCCCAGCGATTAATAAAATTTTGCACCAACAAAGTACTATCTTGTTTCGAGACAGCGTTTCTTGTGAGGTCTTTAATAGCGCTTTTATACAAGTACTTGTCGTTTACTCGAGCTAAAGGTTCACTCTCCTCTGTGTTTTTATAAAAATTACATGATGAGGTGATTACTGTTACCAGTAGTAATATGATGGTTTTAAGTTTCAAAGAATAAATTTTAGTTTTATTTGTTTTTTATTTTTTTGGACTTGTTTCTTCTTCTTAATTAATGTTTTAAACCGGATAATTTTAAGGGTTTTTGTCGGGTTTCTGTAAAACGAAAATTAATTAAAAGCTACTTGATGGTTTTTTAGTATTATTCCAGCCGTGTAAAACCACTAAAAACAACGGAGTCTTTAGATGCCCAAAACGATCTCTTAGCCGACAAAAATAATAATATAAACCCGTTACACAAGACGCTTTAACAAACGTTTAAAAATAAAAATTATTACTACTTTAGAATTAATTAGTATTACTTTTAACCAGAACTTTAAACACCTTGTCATGCGTAAACTTAAACTTATCTGGGATTTTCGGGGTCCTGAGGCCTTAAAAATAGCTGAGCACCACGAGCGGCATTTAAAGGAATACATTCAAATAGAGAAGTTAGCACTTGATATTACGGGATATGAACCGCTTACAGAGAGTCATGCAATTGCTTTTATGGTGGTTACGGAAGATAAGATGATAGCTATACGCGATGTTTTAAAACCACATCGCGGACAGGTTTATACGAAGTGATTTACCATACTGTGAAGTGGTAATAAATTTCTTTAAACAAAACCTTCAGTTTTTAAATTTTTAATAGCGAGATTAAATGCTTGTCCGTAAAGTACCATAGCCCCATAATTTGTTACGATATATGGCCACTTTTATATTATGACGAAAAACAAATATTTATTCTTATTCAGCGAAATCGGCGGAGCAATTTACTATTGAGCTGCTATTTATTTCCTGAAGATTTCGCAGACCTACCTGCGAGCTGGCAGGTAAGGCAGGTTTTTAAGTTTTATGGCAAAAAACGGATATTCTAACGCGATAAAATTAAAATCTCAGACTACAAACTAATCTGAGATTTTAACCGATAACATTTAATACCAATTAACACTGTGATGTCGCTTATAATTGGTTTACTCACATCTTTCTATTTTGTAAATAGGTGTTCATGATGTGCTTTGCAGTTCTTTTGTGCCCGTGTTTCGGTATAACATCATCGGTATAACATAAAATCTCAATTTTGGCTATACTTTGATTTTAGCTCACGCCCATATTAGAGTAAAATAACGAGTTCGTGAATCTGCGATTTCTATCTCATCTGAGCAAAAAATAATTCAAATTAACCATACAACATGTCAAAATTAAATTGGTATCAGATGTTTTTCTCTTGCTTAATTAATAGAGTCTTTTGTGTTTTTCTTCTTGCTGCCTAATATCCCTCCAAGTACATTTTTAACAGCATCGGTTGTGTTTTTTTTGGTTGAGGTGGAGTCTTTAGCAGTTTTGTTACTGTTTATAATACTTTCTAGAACGTTTTTAGTGGTATTGTTTTGTTCTTTTTTAAGGGAGTCTGTTTTTGTTTTGTGAGTTCCAAGAACATTGCCAATTAAATCTTCAACCTTGTCTTTGCCTTGGTTTAGAAGTTTTTGTTTTTCAATTTCAATAAGCTGTTTTGTTAAGGTACTAACACTATTGCTTAAATCTGTTTTCACCGTTGGGTTAGCATGGCTTCCGCCAATATTAGCTGTAATTGGTACAGCCATTTTGTTGGTTTCTACATTGTCAATTTTACCAATTAAACGGTTAATTTCACTACCTAAATATTTGGCTGGCACATTAAAAACAGCTTGGTAATTTAGGGTTTTATCAAAGCCATGAGAGCCCGAAACATCTATAGCAATATCGTCGTAAGTTAAACGAAATGGCGTTACGCTTACCTTGCCATCTTCAAAATGTAGGTTGGTTTTTAGATCTTTTAAATCTAATTTCTTAAAATCGATAAAGCTTAAAGCGCCTTGTAATTTACTCATTAATTCACTTTGGGTATTGCCAATTCTAGTGGCTAATAATTCCGCGAAAGCGTTACCTTTAATTGTGCTAAGATTTGGAGCAAGTGTTTTGTTTAAATCCCCAGAAATATTTAGTGTTGTGTTTAGTTTTCCTTCAAAAAGTCGAACTATAGGTGCTAGATTTTGTAGTAACTCTAGTCCTTTAAAGGATTTCCCGATATCAAATCCGTTGGCTCCTAAATTAAAATTAAAAGTAGGGGTTTCGGTTTTTGTGGAGACATCTCCGTTAATGGTTAAGGCGCCATCAAAAATATTAGAGCTCATGTTTTTTAGCGTGACTTGTTGATCTTTTATTAGAAGCGTGCCTTTTACGTCTTTTAAATTTAAGTTGTCGTAAACCACTGTTTTGGCGTTGGCGTTAATGCTGCAGTCTAAAAATGCAGGAATTTTTAGAGATTCGGTTGGTGATGTTGTTTTGTTTTTAGCGGCGTCTTCCTGTTGTTGGGTTTCTGTAGCGTCCGACATAAAATCATTCACTTTAAACAGATTAGAATTTAAATTGAAATCGCCTTGTAATGAGCCGTCTTTTAATAAAAATCCTAATAAGTTTTTAATAACCCCTGTGGCACTTAAATCGCTATCACCCGTTTTAGCCTTAAAACCATTTAGGGTTACTGTCCCAGGTTTAAAGGTAACATCGGCATTCGAGATATGAAAAGGTTTTGCAAGATCTTCTGAGGCAAACTTAAAATCTGTAAGACTTACCGCGCCATTGTTTTTAATACGAGAATAGGCATTAGTTTCAATCGCTTTCATGTCGAAATTGGTGCTAACATTTGCTTTTAAAATGCCGCTTAAATCGTTTTCTAATGTAATTGGATAAGCTTTAGAGATATTCGCAAGGTTTAATACCCCATTAATGTTAGCGTTTACCAACATATTTTTTGTCAAATTTTTTAGGGTTGCAGACGATCTAAAGGCATCATTATCAATTTGAAAATTTAGTTTTTCAATAGCTATATACGTGTCATCCATTAGACCAGTGGTGTTTTTTACGGATGCGTTTATAGAAATATGACTGACGCGTTTTGGTAAATCTGGATATTTGAAAGACGCATTATTCGAGACCATATTAATATCCAGATGGGGTATGGTCTTATCGGATACAATGCCTTTTATCGCCCCAGTTATTTTGAAATCGCCCGAGGTTTGTACCTTATCGATATTTTTAGAATAGGCTTTAGGAATAACGGCTAAAAAGTTTTTAAAATCGGACTCCGGATTGGTAAACCTGATATCGATATCTTGGCTGTTCTCTAATAGTCTAACATGGCCTTGAAACGCTATAGGTAAATCGTTAATAAAACCTTTGTTTTCTTTAAAGGTGTAGAGGTTGTTGTTTAAATCTAGGTCAATTAAAGCATCTAATTTTACTGGATTATTACTTAGGTATTCGGTGCCATTGTAGGTTAGACTTACATTAGCCGCGCTTTTTGTGTCTAATTCAGACTTTGCTACTGAAAAAATACCGTTTCCTTGATGATTTAATTCTGAAACATGAATTATAATGTTCGAGGCTTCATCAAGGTAAGTAAAAGCACTGTTATTGATGCTGTAATTTTCAAGATTAAAAGCAAAGTTGCTAGTTTCTGTTTCTTTTTCGTTAACCGAAGCCTCTTGCCCTTTTACGATATCGTAGTTAGTATCTCCAAGTTTATTCGTTTTTAAGGTTAATAAAACCGCATCTGCCTTAACTGAATTTACAGTAAGAGGGCCTTCGCTAGCTTTTTTAAACACTTCTTTAATAGGCATGGTAAACGAGATGCTTTTTGCAGTAGCTAAAGTCTCGTCTTTAAAAGGGGCGAAATTGGTAATAAGCAAGTCGCTAACCGTAACTTGAGCTTTTGGGAAACTGCGAATAAAACTTAAACTAATATCGCTAAACTCTACCTTGGCGTTTAGATTTTTGTTGATAAAGTTTTTAACGACATCTTGAATCTGGCCTTGAAATGCAAAAGGAATTGCAATAAGAAGTACGATGATGAAAAGTAGTATAAGTCCAAAAATTTTTAAAGCTTTTTTCAATTTTTAGTGTTTTTAGTTAATAGATTATTCGGGGTTGGTGTCTATAAAATTGTACAATTAATTAATATACGTAAAAAAGGTATACAAAGAAAGCATAATCTTTTCATTTTTAATACAGTAAGTTTTAAATTAACTTAATTTCTTCATTAACTTTTAATTTAAAACGTTTTTTAAATAAATACACACCTAGATATAGAAAAGGGGTATCGAAAGCGGCAACTAGAACTTTAAATAAGAATCCGCTAAGCAGTAATCCTTTAAAGAGATTCCATGGCAAAACTTCGAAAAAGCACAATAAGAAAACAACAGAAAACGTATCGACAAATTGAGATAGCCAGGTCGAGAAGTTATTGCGAAGCCAGAGATATTTTCCTTTGGTGAGGTTTTTCCAGAAATGGTATATTTGAATATCTACAAACTGTGCCAATAAATATGCGATCATGCTAGCTCCAACGGCTAAAATGGTTCTTCCAAAAACTTTTGTAAAAAGGGCATCGTTTATGGGGGAGTTGTTAAAGGCAGGAACACTATCGGCAATATAAATAATTAAAACAGAAAATAAAGAAGCAAATATACCCGCAAATACGACTTGGTTTGCACGTTTTTTTCCGTATATCTCGCTAATTAAATCGGTGATTAAAAAAGTAACTGGATAGGGTAAAATACCAACTGATATGATAAAAAGTTTAGTTCCAAAAACCTCCATGTTAAAAGGATACCAGTAGAAAAACTTTTGAAAAATTAAATTCGATACCACTAACGATGTTATAAATAAGGCACTTAAAAGTAGGTAAATACGTTGGGCGGCAAGTTTGTCTTTTAAAGTCATAGCTAAATATTACTTTGTTGGTTTCAGCGTTGCGATGCTGGCGCATTGTATCGAGAGCTTTTAAGGAATACTATAGCATTCTGAGCAAAAAAATAACAAGGTCAAGCTATTTCTGGAGGATTAGACTCGAGAATTTATTATTGAAATAGTAAAATTGTGCTCATTTAAAACTTCTGTTTGTGACACTTTAAAAGCTTAAATACAATACCTTTTTTTATTTGCAAAGATAAGCTTCTCGATACAATTGATGAACTTCTCGATGTAATTCCAATAAAAATCGCAATCATTCGAAGTGATCTTGTATTAAGAATTAATAATTGTGAATAACTCATTAATTTAAATATCAGCGAAACCATTTACTTTTAGTTATTTTGCTTTTTCTATGATAAAACCAACCACATATCATATCGCATTAGGCAGCAATAAAGGCGATAAGTTTAAAAATTTACAAACGGCCGTTAATGCTATTCACAAAAGAATTGGGCATATTAAGAGTCTGTCTAGAGTTTATAAATCGCCAGCTTTTGGGTTTGAAGGCGACACGTTTTTCAATGCTTGTTTAATTTTAGAGGCTTATGCCGCTCCAGAGCTGGTGTTGCAAGAGCTGCTTGCAATAGAAACAGATTTAGGGCGCACTCCTAATGAGGGCGTGGGGTATCAAGATCGAATTATCGATTTAGATGTGTTGTTTGTTGAAGATGAAATAATAAGCACCAAAACCTTGCAGGTACCGCATCCAGAAATGGTGAAACGCCGTTTTGTATTGCAACCCTTAAACGATATTGCGACTAAATTTAAACATCCAAAGTACAACAAGGAAGTTTCTGTTTTGTTGGAAGAATGTCAAGATCATTCGGTTTTAGAACCTGTTAATATTTGGCTTAAAAATCCAGCAAAACAATACGGTTTTTCGAAGTATAATTACATCGCTATCGAAGGTAATATCGGTGCCGGAAAAACTAGTTTAGCCACAAAAATAGCACGCGATTTTAATGCCAAATTAATTTTAGAACGTTTTGCCGACAATCCCTTTTTACCAAAATTTTATGAAGACGCACAGCGCTATGCCTTTACACTAGAAATGTCGTTTTTAGCAGACCGCTACCAGCAAATCTCGGAAGATTTATCGCAGCTCGATTTGTTTAAAGATTTTATAGTAAGTGATTACGATGTGTTTAAATCGCTTATATTTTCTAAAATCACTTTGGCCGATGATGAGTTTAATCTCTACCGAAAGCTTTTTAATTTAATGTATAAAGATTTAAAAAAGCCGGAATTATATGTGTATTTATACCAAAATACCGAGCGTTTACAACAAAATATAAAAAAACGCGGACGTGATTACGAGCAAAATATTGCCAACGATTATCTGGAAAAAATAAATACAGGCTATTTAGAATTTCTAAAAACTCAAAACGATTTTAACGTTAAAATTATTGATATCTCTAATCGGGATTTTGTAGATAATCGAGCCGATTATTTGTGGGTTTTAGAAAAAATTTGTGAGTAACTTAGTGTCCTTTGTAAGATTGTGTTTTGTTAAAACTAAGGGCTTTTAAATAGAAATAAATCTTAACTTTTAAATTAAAACTGGGCTAACTCGAGCTCTAAACCCATTAAAAAATTTATCGGGAAATGGGGCCTAAAGCATTTTCTGGTAATTTAAATAAGCAAACAGGTCTTAATCGGGTGCAAGATTTATAAGCTCACCATTTTCCAAAATAATTTCAGAGGCATAAAACTCATCAAAGAAAAATCCAGGGTCTAGAACACCTTTAACTATGATATTTTGTCCAGTTTTTACTAGGTTTGTATTTCTCCACCCCGTGTATACTTTTATTGTTTTACTGCTGTCTTGTATTCTAAACTCATCGACATCTGTTATTTTTATTACCGAGCCTTGGATGTAGGAGGAGGTGTATTTTTTTAAATCTGATATTTTAGTGATTTCTATATTAGAATCGTCTTCTTTAGTAGGCGCGTTTTGAGCTATAGTTGCCGTGCTTAAGACAACAAAAAGTACCATAAGATTGTTTTTAAAGGCTTTCATCTTAATTTATTTTTAAAGTTACCTTTTAAAAATAACATATTATGGTTAAATGGAACTCTAATTATTGTTTTATTAACATTTGGTTTTAGCGGGGGTTTAGTTTTTTGTTTTAAATACTATAGAGTATTGGTGCTAAGTGATTATAAGACCAATTTAATTTTGAAATGTCGTATGGTTAATTTGGTTTAAGATATGCTTTCTCGGTATTTTGTATTTCTACACAGGAAATTTAATTCAAAAAAAAGCTCTCGTTATCATGAGAGCCTTTTTAAAGGTTGTGTTTAATTAACTCAAGAAAGTCAACTAGAGTTTACTAATTTAAATATTCGTAAACAACTGAATATGTGCTTTGTTCGGTAGTTATTCCTGACGAAACCGCAGTTATAGTTCCTGAAGTTGGATAATTATCGCTGTCATAACTATAGTTCGCATTAATGGTGTAGATAGTTTCCCCATTTTCGTTCTTGTAAACAATTTGCGAAGGATTATTTGAAGGGAAAAGCATTTTAGCTTGAACGATTTCTGGAACTTGAGGATTTAGACTAAAGTTTAATTCTATACCATCTAAAACATCAATAATTCCACCAGCTTGCAACGTAAAGAAATATGGGTTTGGAGCATCGTCGTAAGAAATATTTGCGGTATAGATCTCTTTAAAATATTCGTAATTTCCAGTTATATAGTTGTACTCATACCATTCTTCGTAAAATTCAATAGTCTTAGGATTTCCGTTGTCATCATAATTTAAAACATCTCCAGCTTCAAAAGCATCATAAGGCGATTGGTATAATTCTTCAAGACTTAAATTGTTAATTCCGCTGCCAGCGATGTCAGTCAATTCATTGTTGTTATTGTAAACAAAAATGTTAGTATTAACACCGTTTGTAATAGTGTTTAATTTCCCGTCTTGCGTGTACGATAATTCGATTTTTTCGTTTTCTAGATTGTTTTGTGCTGAAGTAATAGATATAGACGTAATTAACTTTTCTTGAACATTTCCGTTGGCGTTAGTAAATTCGTCTGTAACAGAATCTTCACTACAGCTAAAAGACAAAGATAAAACACATAAAAGGGAATTGGAGTAAATTTTTTCATGATTTGGTTGTTTTTAAATGGTTATTGGTTTTAAATTTTCGAAAATGATTAAAAATATTGAGTTTAAATTCTCTGTATCTACTTGCGATCAAACATATGTTTTCTCAGACTAAAAATCAAATAATATTGTATGTAAATGCCTTCAATATAAAATACTTTTATCGCTAAGTTGTATAAGTAAAGTTTGATATCGATTAAAATTGAAAACAGTCGATTCCTGTTTTTCATATGAGAAATACTATTCTAAGGCTTTTAGCTTCGAGAAAACATCCCAAACCACAACCCCACAGCTCACGGCAATATTTAAAGAATGTTTCGTGCCAAATTGTGGTATTTCGATAACCGTATCGCTGGCGTTAACCACCTCTTGGGCTACACCTTTAACTTCGTTGCCAAAAACTAGCGCGTATTTGGTGTTAGGGTTTACTTTAAAATCGTTTAACATGGTGGCGTTTTCAGCTTGTTCAATGGCACATATTTTTACGTTTTCGGCTTTCAGTTTTGTAATCACATCCATAGTGTTTTTAGCATATTCCCAAGCTACCGTATCGGTACTTCCTAAAGCTGTTTTATGAATGTCTTTGTGTGGTGGTGTTGCGGTAATACCACACAAGTAAATTTTTTCAACTAAAAAGGCATCACTTGTTCTAAAAACAGAGCCGATATTGTTTAAGCTTCTAATATGGTCTAATACAATAATAATAGGTGTTTTTTTGGCAGCTTTAAAAGCATCGATGCTTAATCTATCTAATTCGCTATTTTTAAGTTTACGCATGGCGTGTTTTTTTATTTTTCATTCCCTAATAAAGCGGGAATCTCATTTAATTGTTAATAATTGTCTTTAAATTCAATAAATTCAATTTCAAAAAACATGAAATTAATGGTACATTGCACGTTATAATTTTGTCAAAAGTAAGATTTAAAATTCGCTTTTATACTCGAAGATTGCTGTCTGCAAGGAAATAGAAAACCGTTACATGAAAAAAACAAAAAAAGAAACGCCGTTAATGAAGCAATACAACGCTATTAAAGCAAAGTACCCTGATGCTTTGTTGTTGTTTCGTGTGGGCGATTTTTACGAAACCTTTGGTGAAGATGCCATAAAAACAGCTGGTATTTTAGGTATAATTTTAACCAAACGCGGTGCGGGTAGCGATAGCGAAACCGAACTTGCAGGTTTTCCGCATCATTCTATAAATACCTACTTACCTAAATTGGTTAAGGCTGGACAGCGGGTGGCTATTTGCGATCAGCTTGAAGATCCGAAGCAAACCAAAACTATCGTAAAACGTGGGGTTACCGAGTTAGTAACTCCTGGGGTGGCATTAAACGATGAGGTTCTAGTGTCTAAATCTAATAACTTTTTATGCTCGGTTTATTTTAATAAAAAACTCATTGGTGTTTCGTTTTTAGACATTTCTACGGGCGAATTTTTAACCTCGCAGGGTAATGCTGAGTATATTGACAAGCTATTACAAAATTTTAGTCCGAGTGAAGTCTTAGTGTCTAAACAAAAACGAAGTTTATTTAAAGAGACTTTTGGTGAAGATTTTCACACCTTTTATTTAGAGGATTGGGTGTATCAAACCGATTATGCTTACGAAACTTTAATTAAACATTTTAACACTAAAACATTAAAAGGTTTTGGTGTCGAGGAGTTAAGTGAAGGTGTTATCGCCTCGGGGTCTGTTCTACATTATTTGGCCGAAACTCAACACAATAAACTTCAGCATATTACTGCAATAGCGCGAATCGCTGAAGATGATTACGTATGGATGGACAGGTTCACCATTAGAAATTTAGAGCTTTATAATTCTACAAATACCAATGCCGTAACGCTTTTAAATGTTATTGATAAAACCATTTCGCCAATGGGTGGCCGGCTGTTAAAACGTTGGTTGGCCTTACCTTTAAAACGCCTTGAAAGCATTAAGCAGCGTCACGAGGTGGTCGATTTTTTAACGAAAGATGACTCGACGCTTCAAAGTATTCAAAACCATATTAAGCAAATTGGCGATTTAGAGCGTTTAATTTCTAAAGTCGCTACGGGGAAGATAAATCCGCGAGAGGTGATTCAGCTTAAAAATTCTTTAGAAGCCATAGTACCCATAAAAGTATTGGCGTCAAATTGTAGTAATGAGTCCCTTAAAATTATAGGCGATAAATTACAAAGTTGCGATGTCTTGCGACAAAAAATTAAAGAGACTCTAAATGAAGATGCACCAGTAAATATTTTAAAGGGACACAGTATTGCTGCTGGTTTTTCATCAGAATTAGACGAGTTAAGAGGTTTATCAAAATCTGGTAAAGATTATTTAGATGCCATGTTGGAGCGAGAAACTAAGCACACAGGAATTACCTCGCTTAAAATTGGATCTAATAATGTATACGGGTATTATATTGAAGTTAGAAACACACATAAAGACAAAGTTCCAGAGACCTGGATAAGAAAACAAACTTTGGTAAATGCCGAAAGATATATCACTGAAGAGTTAAAAGAATACGAAAACAAAATTTTAGGTGCCGAAGAACGTATTTTGGTTATCGAGCAGCAATTGTTTTCAGAATTAATTGTTTGGTTGCATCAATATATTAAACCCGTGCAGCAAAATGCCTATTTAATTGGACAATTAGATTGTTTATGTGGGTTTGCACAATTAGCAAAAGAGAATAATTACAGCTATCCAATTATTAGCGAATCCTACGATTTAGACATAAAAGATGGTCGTCATCCTGTTATCGAGAAACAGCTACCAATAGGCGAGAGTTATATAGCAAACGATGTGTTTTTAGATAGAGAAACCCAACAAATAATAATGATTACTGGGCCAAATATGTCTGGTAAATCGGCTATTCTACGTCAAACGGCACTTATTGTACTATTGGCCCAAATAGGAAGCTTTGTGCCGGCACAAACGGCTAGAATAGGGTTGGTAGATAAAATCTTTACTCGGGTAGGGGCAAGTGATAATATTTCGATGGGCGAATCGACCTTTATGGTAGAAATGAATGAAACCGCTTCCATCTTAAATAATATTTCAGATAGAAGTTTAGTGCTTTTAGATGAAATTGGTCGAGGAACAAGCACTTACGACGGTATTTCGATAGCTTGGGCCATTAGCGAATATTTACACGAACATCCCGCCAAACCCAAAACACTATTTGCGACACATTACCACGAGTTGAATGAAATGAGTGAAACCTTTGGGCGTATTAAAAACTATAATGTTTCCGTAAAAGAATTAAAAGACAATGTGCTTTTTTTGCGAAAATTAGTTGAAGGCGGCAGTGCACATAGTTTTGGAATTCATGTGGCCAAAATGGCGGGTATGCCACAGCAGGTTTTACATCGTGCAAACCGTATTTTAAAGAAATTAGAGCGCTCACATTCTAGCGAAGAGCTTACAGATAAGGTTAAAACGATAAAAGACGACATGCAACTCAGTTTTTTTAATTTAGACGACCCATTGCTTGAAAACATTAAGGAAGAGATTTTACATATTGATATTGATACACTTACGCCAGTAGAAGCGCTCATGAAATTAAATGAAATTAAACGCATGTTGGCGCCTAAAAAAGAAATCTAAATAAATTTTTATAATTTTTTAAAAAAAGCTTTGGAATTCGAAGAAAAGTTCTAAATTTGCAACCGCAATCACGATATTGCAAGTCAGCTAAACGCTGGTAAGTTCATTAAAAGAATGCGAAAGTAGCTCAGGGGTAGAGCATCACCTTGCCAAGGTGAGGGTCGCGGGTTCAAATCCCGTCTTTCGCTCTGAAACTTTCTTTAAAAATACCAATGCTGAAGTGGTGGAATTGGTAGACACGTTGGACTTAAAATCCAATGTCCATTAGGACGTACGGGTTCAAGTCCCGTCTTCAGTACTTAGAAAAGCCGTAATATAATTGTTTAATCAGTTATTTACGGCTTTCTTTTTTCTTGTCTAGTCCACATCTTGTCAGCCATTTTAAAATACCTTGTTTCTTATTCTTTTTGTGTGCATGTGATGTGCGCTCAAAATACTCTTTTTTCGATTGAAGTATCAAATATGGAAATATATTGATTAGAGATCAGGCGTTGTGATGAGAGTTCTCTGTACACGCTTCTTTATCTTAAATCTCTTGGTCTTTTTTGTCTATAAGTAGGTTATAATATTCTCAACAATTAGGCCTTGGCATATTTATGGTTTTAATCCCGATCTTTTGGTTAATTAGTGTCATACAAAAGCCACACGTTTTCTTTTGGTTTATACCAATAATTTAAATTGAAAGTGGCTAGGACTTTAAAATAGGAATCCAAAACGGCCCTTGGCGTTAAAACCTAAAATTTAAACACTAAGATGGTTAAATTGGAAAATAGGCAGCGCGCTTTTGATGCTTTTATGCGGCCTTATGTCCATTTAGTGGTTGTAGATGTGTTAAACGCTAGTTTTTAAAAGGATAGAAACCTCTAAAACGATGAGAGCATCTTTAAAAATTGTAAGTGAGGACCTTTCCAAAAATGAATAGTAAAAATAAAATAGATTGAGATTTTCAGGCATGCTTACAATCCAAGCAATATTGAATAAGATTTTTCCGAAATTAATTTTAGGATTAAAGCGATTAATGTTTAAACTTACAGTATTTTTGCCAAATTAAATTTTTAGAAAGAGTTTTTCTAATGCGATAAGAACGTTTATCAATGTTGAGTTGAATAAATAAGCTAGGTTGCTATAGTAGACGCATCAAAACCCCGTAATTTTTAAGGTGAGTGTATCTTAAAAAGGTTAAAAATTAAATTTATTGAACATCAAAATATGCAATTAGTAATTATTGAAGACGATAAGTGGTTCCAGTTAACCCTAGAAAATTTACTTGAGACTTATTTTCCAGAAATTAAAATTCTAGGAACCGCACCTAATGTTAAAGCAGGTATATCATTAATTGAAAAAACGCAGCCTGACTTCATTCTGGCGGATATACAACTGGGCGATGAGACTATTTTTGAACTCATGTCGCAAGTTGAAACAGCTCATAATTATAATTTTATTTTAACAACGTCTCATGAGAATTTTGCTTTAGAAGCCATATCTCATGAGGTTATCGACTATATTTTAAAACCCGTAAATCTTGAAAATCTAACCATAGCGATAAATAAATTTAAAAGACGCTACAAAGAGAAAAAAGAATTACAACAGCAGAGTTTTGTAGAAAATGCTGAGAATAAAATGTTAGGAATTTCTTCTGTAGACAAAATAGAAATTGTGAATACAGACGATATTGTATACATTAAAGCAGACGGTAGGTATTCGCATTTTTATCTGTTAGATGGCACAAAAAAAGTCGCTTCTAAAAATCTGGGAGAGTATGAAAAATTACTCCCAAAAGAAACTTTTCTTCGGGTGCATCACTCGTATCTGGTAAACATGAGTCGTGTAAAAAACATCCATAAAACAGATGGTTACTACCTCGAGTTGTTTGATAGTACCGAGTTAATCTCCGTGTCTAAGCGCAGGCAAGAGGTCGTGGTGAAGTTTTTAAAGCTTAAGGTGTAAAGTTCTGCTAGAGAAATTAAGGTTGGCTAGTCTTACAAAAAGCTATAAAACACTGCGCCTTAGGGGTTATGTAAGTATCTGATGATGTTTTGGTTTAAAATCTATATAACTCTTAATTTCTTACACCTATTTTTTATTAAGACCACTTATTACTTAAACTCATAAGAAACCACAATTTAAAAGTAAATTTATCCAGGTTAATTCAAAACTGTCATTGTTTAATTGCTGTTAAGGCAATGATTTTAAGTGAGATTTGTTTGTTTTAGAACACTCTAGCCATCTTGGTTAGAGTGTTTTTTTATTCTGGTAAAATTAAAATGATAAGGCTTAGGTTAAAAAAAACACCAACTTCGATGTATTTAACCGTTGTAACTTATCAAGTTTGTCTCGCTTTTTTTGGCTAAGATTAATACAGGCCTCACGGTATTTGTTATGGCTTATGGTACAGGTGATAGATTAGCTTATGTCTTTTCAATCGAGAAAGCGCATGTTTAAAAGCCACTTATTTTACCGGAATATTGTCATCAAATTAGGTTTATTCGAGCGGAAAAAGCGGGGTATTTTACCAATAATGTTCTTGTAAACAACCAGCAAGAACACTACGATATTAGTTTAGAAAAAAGAATGCTATTGTTAGCAGATGGGTCTGATCTTGGAGCGACTTGGCTTAATCCCATTTATTTTGATTTCGATAAGTCAGATATAACAAGTAAAGCCGAAGTAGAATTACAAAAACTGGTGGTACTCATGCAGCAAAATAAGCAGTTAAAACTCGAGGTGCGTTCGCATACCGATAGTCGTGCAAACGATGCTTACAATAAGGCTTTATCAGAAAAGCGTGCCCAAGCTACAATTCACTATTTAGTCGAGCAGGGTATTTCTAGAGATAGGCTTTCTGGGAAGGGCTATGGAGAAAGCCAGTTGTTAAATCACTGCTCTAACGCTGTAAAATGTACGGCAGCTCAACACGCCAAAAATAGACGAAGTGAATTTATAATAATAAAATAAAAAATAGGCTATACCCATTTAACTTTATAATGTCGTGTAAATAAATTGAATTATTTTTTGATTAATTGAAATGAAAAATTAATAGCATAGCATCGTTACGGTAATTATTTTTGATGAAAAGTAAGTGAAAAAGAAGCTATTTATTACGGCATTATAGGGTTAATTGTTATTAATAGGATAAAGAGATTAAGTAGAAGTGCAGTAATGGAAAACAGCCATACTGCGCAAATACGAAAGCGAAAAACATGAAACATCCATAGCTAAAACTTTGGATAACTAGGAAATGAATACATGGATGTCGCATGTGACCGATGAAAAAACAATGAATATCAACACATGAAAAAAGTAATATTAATACTAATGCTATTGGGTGCGAGCTTTACGGGTTTTACACAAGTAGGCATAGGTACAAACGCACCACATCCTTCGGCAGCCCTAGAGGTGAGTAGCACAACACAAGGCTTTTTACCCCCACGAATGAAAGAGGTACAGCTAAGGACTATTAAAAACCCTGTAGAAGGTTTGTTGGTATATTGTTACGATTGCAAACCTAAAGGCATGTATTATTACGATGGCAGAACTTTTTTAAGTACCATAAATAGCAAGCCTAGTAATATGAAATCTACCGACGTGTACTCGCCAGCAACAGGACGTATTTGGATGGATAGAAACCTTGGAGCAAGTCGGGTGGCTAAAAGCCCGACTGATGAAGCAGCCTATGGCGATTTATACCAATGGGGTAGAAATACAGATGGGCATGAGAAGCGTAATAGTACAGTAGTGGCAGGGCCTGTTTCTGCAGATTATAAGGGGGCTGCTTTTATTACTTCTAGTAGCGATTGGTTAGCACCATCAAATGATAAACGTTGGAATTTGGGAGATGAAAAAAATCCTAAAAAAAATGAAGCTTATGATCCTTGTCCAGAGGGTTATAGAATACCTACAGAAAGCGAATGGGATGGAGAAGTAAATTCTTGGGGTTCTAAAAGCAGTGCTGAAGAAGCTTTTGAAAGCCCATTGAAATTAACGCTTACTGGGCAACGACGTTATAATGACGGTACTTATGGTGTCATGGAGACAGTTGGTCACTATTGGTACAGTAAGGTTAATGGTGTTTCTGCTTACCGCCTTGGAATACGTATAAGTAATACACTGGCCGATAAACGTGCTGTTTCTCGTAGTTGGGGCTTGACAGTTCGTTGTATTAAAGAGCAGTAACTATTTTAATTACACACGTTAAACCTAGTTAAAAACTTTGTAGATTGAAAAATAAAAAATGAACATAATAGCATGAAACATCCATCACTAAAGCTTGATATCCAAGAAAATGATTAATGGGATGTCGCATGTGTCCGATGAAAAAAAATAGATATAAACACATGAGAAAAATATTACTTTCAGTGTCGCTTATTGCAGTATGTTTAACCACTTATGCACAAGTCGGCATAGGTACAAACGCACCAAGTGCCTCTGCAGCTTTAGAGGTTAATAGCAAAACGCAGGGTTTTTTAATGCCACGCATGCGTAAAGCACAAATGGAAGCTATTAAAGCCCCTGCAGAAGGGCTTATGGTGTATTGTTTAGATTGTACACCAAAAGGTTTTCATGTTTACAATGGACGTGGTTTTATAAATGCAAATACTGGAGAATACCTTGATGGGCCAGATAAAATTGCTGCCATTGTTGCGGCATCTACAGTTCCAGCCGCTGGGGGTACACCAAGTTTAGCCGATTTGGCAGCAGCTCATGTAACCAATGCGACGGGAGACCAAGCCGCTTATGAGGAGGCCATTGCTAGGGCTTCACCAGTACCTACAACATTGAGGGAGTTGCAGGGTATTATAGATAGCGAAAATTTCTGTTTATCTGTTCTCTCCTCTTCCGTTGCTGTTACTGTTGTTGTACCAGTTAAAAATCCGAAAACTGGAAGGGTTTGGATGGATAGAAACCTTGGCGCATCACGTGCCGCAACTAGTAGTACAGACGAAGCGGCTTACGGTGATTTATATCAATGGGGTCGCAAAAAGGATGGGCACCAGCTGCGTAGAAGTTGTTCTGTAACAGGACCAGTAACAGCTGGTAGTGAGGGGTATAAATTTGTGGGGAACCCATTGAATAATGGTTATAATTGGTTAATAACTCGTGACGACAAGAGATGGAATTTAGGAGATGTAAATACAATTATTAAATCTGCTAATGACCCTTGCCCTGATGGCTATAGAGTACCATCAAGAAAAGAATTAGATAATGAACGTCAATCCTGGAAATCCAATGATGCTGCAGGAGCTTTTGCTAGTCCTTTAAAATGGCCACTTGCGGGTTACCGCTCCCGTGGTGGCGGTTCAGAACCACATATTAGTTTGGGTACTCGTAGTATTTATTGGTCTAATGAAAATACTAGCACTAGTGGAGCAACTCTGGAATTCAATCATCTTAATTCGAAAATGGCTGGTTACAGTCGGGCTTACGGCTTTTCTGTTCGATGTATCAAGGAATAGATACATTTACTCGATCCATGCTCAATCCTACATGGATGAACTTGAGTTATTAATTTACTATTAAAATAACTAATGAATATATTCGTAACCCCATTAAGAGTTAAAGAATTATAAGTCAAGTATGCAATTTAATTAGACATTTATATTAAAGATAGTTTAAGCTGAAACAATTACTAAGACATGAAAAAAATAACACTAACCGCTCTATTCATAACACTAAGCCTTAAAGCTTTCACCCAAATAGCCATAGGCACAAATGCCCCAGAGACCTCTGCCGCTTTAGAGGTTTCGAGTACAACACAAGGGTTTTTACCACCACGTATGGAAAAAGCGCAAATAAAAGCGATTAAAAATCCAGAAGAGGGGCTTATGGTGTATTGTTTGGATTGTAAGCCTAAAGGGGTTTATTATAATGACGGTAAAGCTTTTGTTAATCTTGATAATGGCGAACCTAGTGATATGAAAGAGACCGATGTTTATTCGCCGGCAACAGGACGCGTATGGATGGATAGAAATCTTGGGGCTTCACGGGTTGCTTTAAACTCTACTGATGCAGCTGCTTACGGTGATTTGTATCAGTGGGGTAGAGGAAATGATGGACACTCAAGACGAGATGCTGCTGTGGTATCGGGACGTGTTTCCGCAGGCTACGAAGGGTCGGCTTTTATAAAAGACGAAAATGATTGGCTTTCTGAAAAAGATGATTTTCGTTGGAATGCAGGTACAGAAGAAAACCCTATAAAAACTGTTAATGATCCTTGCCCTATCGGATATAGAGTACCCACATGGAAAGAGTGGAATGAAGAAAAAAACAATATTGATTACATTCTGCTAAATAGTGATGCCACGGTTTTTTCAGCTAGCCCTTTAAAACTACCATTTTCGGGCAGTCGTCATTATGCTTGGGGTACTTTATACGCTACAGGAGTCAATGGGTACTATTGGTCTAGTAAGGTTTATGATGCAACTCGCGGAAGAGACTTCACATTTTACGGTAATCGAACAACTAAAAACGCACATCCACGTTCGGATGGTTTTGCAGTTCGATGTATTAAAGAGAATCAATAGTCCTTTTGTATTCGTTTGTGCTTTATTTTTATGTATTGCAGATGACTTTGCTACACCATTCTGATATTAAAGACAATTTATTATCACTTTATTCTTATGTAAATTAAATTTTAAAGTCTGAGTTATTGTATTCGGGCTTTTAAACTTAGTTTAAATAACTATTTTTAACTACACAATGAAAAAAACAAACCTCCTATTAACTTTACTATTCTTCACCCAACTCCTGCAAGCCCAAACACTAACAGGTCATTACAAACAGCACGCTGGGCAAGAATTAAGTCTAACAGGTTTTAATTATTACAAATCCACCACGCTAGGAACGGCTAAAGCAGATAGTTCTGGTTTTTTTATTATCAACTACCCTAAAGGTTATAAGGGGATGGCCATTTTAAATGCACAAGACCAAGCGAATTTAGTATTGGCATTAACTCAAGATAGCATACAGTTAAAAGGGACACACTTAAACGCCATAGATCGGTTAGAATATATAAATAGCAAAGAGAACACACAGTTTTTAAACTATGCCCAAGCGCAAGGGGTGAGAAGTAATGCCTTATCGGCCATAAATTACTTATTGTCTTTGTATAACAATCGGCAAGATTTAGCGACGAGCAAAATTTTTCTTGAAACATTAACGCAAGAAAAAGAGCGTTTAAACCAGCAAGACACAAATTTTTTAAACGGTTTAGATCAAGATAGTTATTTACGTTGGTTTATTCCCTTACGGAAATTGGTTCAAGAGACGCCTGTTGTGGCGCAAACAGAAACCGAGCGCATACCAGAAGCTATAGCGCAATTTAGAACCATAGATTTTAATAATAAAAATTTTAAAAACAGTGGTCTTTTAGAGGGCTTAATTACTGGGCATTACGATTTGTTGCAAAGTATGGAGCAACCTCTCGATCGTATCGCCACTCAAATGAATTTAAGCACACAGTATCTCATCGATAATTTACAAGATAACGATGAGGTTTTAAATGTGGTTTCCAGCGAGTTGTTTCATTATTTAGAAGCGCGTAGTTTATTTGAAGCCTCAGAATATTTGTCGGTTAGTCTATTAAACAACAGTCAATGTGCTTTAACAGACGATTTGTTGGCCAAACTAGAAAGTTACCGCAAACTAAAAGTGGGCGCTTATGGACCAGATATTCAATTAAACGGCACAGAAAAATTAAGTGCTATAAAAACCTATAAACTCTTGGTGTTTGGTGCCAGTTGGTGTCCAAATTGTAAGAACGAAGCTCTAGAGCTATTAAAACAATACGATACTTGGCAAGCGAAAAATATTGAGGTGGTCTACATCAGTTTAGACACAGAGGAATCGGCGTTTAAAACCGCCTATAATAATGCCCCTTGGAAGACCTTTTGCGATTATCAAGGCTGGGACACACAAGCCGCAAAGGATTATTATATTTCTGGAACACCGAGCTATTTTTTACTAGATGCTAACAATAAAATAGTGCTGAGACCAAGCTCGGTAGCCCACGCCAAAGCATGGATAGCCCAACACTTGAAATAGGAAATTCATAAAGCGCTTAAATGGGAGCTATCCCCATTTTGTTTGAGCTTGCTTAGCTTCTGGTTATGCGTTAAAGGGGGTGTGGAACGTGTGGTTTTCGCTTTCTGAGGTTTGTTGCGACACAAATTTTAGATTCTAAAAAGGGTTTCGAATTATTTCTTGTTCAAATGAGGTAGAACATCAACGCTTAGCCAAAGTTAGGGTTTTATGTTATTACGAAATAGGGGCGAAAAAGAACTGCGAAGCACCTCATGAACACCTATTTATAACATAGAAAGATGCGAGTAAACAAATTATATGCGGCATGACATGGCTAATTTGGTATTCTGAGTTTACGATGCTTTACGGACAATCAATTACAATCTAAAGGTTATTTAAAAAGGTGGCGTGGTAGTAAAAAAGAGGGTATAAAAAAACCACCCATAAGGTGGCTTTTTAGTACGTTCTAGTAGTTTTATTTCCCGCTAGTCGCTTCTTTTGCTTTTTTCTTAGCATCTTCAGCAGCTTTATCGGCAGCACTTTCTACGTTTTCAACGGCTTCACCAGCAGCATCAACAGCGCTATCAATAGCTTCTCCTGCTTTTTCTGTAGCTTCATTTAGAGCTTCACCAGTTTTATCAGCAGCTTCATCAACAGCTTCTCCTGCATTTTCAGCAGCCTCTTCTAAAGCTTCAGCAGCGTTTTCTGCAGTCTCTTCAGTGGCTTCAACAGCGTTTTCTAAAGTGTCTTCTGCTTTCTTGGTGTCTCTACAAGACGTAAAAGTTAGGCCTAAAGCTAACAGTAAAGCAGTGCTTAAAAGTAATTTTTTCATGAGTTTTGGTTTTAATGTTTATTAATTTAATTAGTGAGTGAAAATATTATATTTTTTACGATTTTCAAAGGATATTATTAGAAAAATTCTTATTACTTTATAAGAATATATCCCACTGGTAGAGGCTTAATTTTTTGCTTGTATAAACCTATTATAACAGTGCTTTTCACCTTTTTTTGTTGAGCAAGAATTGATCGACTAACGTAAAAAAACTTACTTACTAGATAGTTGGTAAGTAAGTTTTAAATATTTTAACGGTTATTTATTCTGGCATTACTACAGTATCGATGGCGTGAATCACACCGTTTGAAGCAGCGACGTCGGCTATAACAACTTTGGCGGCATTTCCTTTAGCGTCCTTTATTATAACATCGGTACCATTTAAAGTAGCAACTAATGTGTTGCCTTGTACTGTGGTAACCTCAAAAGCACCGTCATTAGCATTAATGGCTTCAACTACAGCCGCGGCATCAAATGTTCCAGAAACAACATGGTAGGTTAAAATACCTGATAAGGTAGCTTTGTTTTCTGGTTTTAATAAATTGTCTACTGTGCCTTCAGGTAATTTAGCAAAAGCATCGTTTGTAGGAGCAAAAACCGTAAAAGGTCCTGTTCCACTTAATACTTCAACTAAGTCTGCTGCTTTTACTGCGGCTACAAGTGTAGAGAAGTTTTCGTTAGCAGCAGCAACCTCAACAATGTTTGGTGCTTTCTCCTCTTCAACGGCTTCTTCAATAACTTCTACAGTATCTTCGGTTACTACTTCTTCTTGTTTTTTGGTGTCTTTACAAGAATTAAATGATAGGCCAAATACTGCTAATAGAACCGTACTTAAAAGTAATTTTTTCATTGGTTTTTGTTTTAGTGTTAATTATTTTCTAATCTAAACACTTATTCTGTAGGATATAAAGGTCTGTCTTGATATCTTTAGCGTTAAGGGTTAAATTATCTTATATACGCAGATAGTTGAGTATTTGGATGACTGCCCCTTTGTTTTTTTTAATATACGCTAAGTTTTTATCGCCAGCTTGTAATCTTTTCTCGGCGTTACCAATAAGCTCATCGAGAACCAAATTGAATTCTTTTTGGTTTGCAATAGAAAACATACCACAATTAGCAATCATAGCTTTAGCCTCAGGAAATTTATCGTACTTGTTTCCAATAATAATAGGAATCCCGAAAACGGCAGGCTCTAGTGTATTGTGTAAACCCGTATGCCCCATAGCACCACCAACATAAGCTATATCGGCATAATGATATATTTTAGTTAATAATCCAATGGTATCTACAATGAATACTTGCGCGTCTTTAAGGTCTTTGTCGGCCTGTTCACTGTATAAAACTGTTGGAGAATCCAATTTATCTGCCAGGCTTTTTATTTGGGTCGGGTTAATATTATGAGGCGCAATAATAAATTTGACGTCCTTACTGGTTTTAGTATTAATGTAATTTATAAATAGATTGTCGTCTATCGGCCAAGTACTTCCTGCAACAATGCATAAATGATTATTCTTAAAGGTTTCTATAAAATCTAGGGTGTTATTAACCTCTAATTGATTGGAAACCCGATCAAAACGGGTGTCTCCAGATACGGTAACCGCATGATAATTTATGGATTGCAGTAGTTTTTTTGAGGTTTCGTTTTGTGTAAAAATATGCTCGAATGTGAATAACGCTTCTCTTAAGGTTTTTCCGTAGAATTTAAAGAAGGATTGAGTTTCTCTAAAGGCCGCCGATATTAATACAGCGCGTAATTGCCGTTGCTTTAATGCGTTTAGGAAATTAGGCCAAATATCGTATTTAACAAAAACCGTGAGCTCTGGATTTACGATATTTAAAAAGTGATGGGCATTTTTTTTGGTGTCTAAAGGTAAATACACGACAACATCGGCAATGGGCGAGTTTTTACGAATTTCGTATCCAGATGGCGAGAAAAAAGTGAGAACAATTTTATGTGTTGGGTATTGCTTTCGCAGGGCCTGAAACACGGGAAGCCCTTGTTCGTACTCTCCCAACGACGCACAATGAAACCACAGCGTTTTATCTTGACTATGAAGCTTGTCTTTTAATATACCAAAGGTTTTGGATCGGCCGGCAACCCCTAATTTAATTTTTTTGTTAAATGCTGCGATACATTTTAAACCGATACTTGCTAAATGTATTCCTAAGTTATATAGTAGAGTCAAAACTTTTTATCACAAAAATACATTTCTTTAAAATAAATACGTTGGTTAGCGCTTACGAATTTTGTAATTTCGCCCTCTATATCGCTTTATTAAGACGAGTTAACTAAGCAGAGCTTGTTTTCTGTGAAAATAAAAAATGAGCCGTAAAATTTTTCAGATGAAGAAAATCCAAATGGTAGACCTCAAAGGTCAATACAATCAAATAAAAGATGTTGTGAATCCTTCAATTCAGGAGGTTATAGACACGACCTCATTTATAAACGGTCCAAAAGTTCATGAATTTCAGAAGAATTTGGAGCAATATCTGGGTGTAAAGCATGTTATACCCTGTGCAAACGGCACCGATGCTTTACAAATAGCCATGATGGGGCTGGATTTAAAACCCGGAGATGAGGTTATTACGGCCGATTTCACTTTTGCGGCGACTGTAGAAGTTATCGCACTGTTAAATTTAACACCAGTATTGGTAGATGTTAATCCCGACGACTTTAATATAAGTATTGAAGCTATTAAAAAGGCGATTACACCAAAAACTAAAGCCATTGTACCGGTGCATTTATTTGGGCAATGTGCCAATATGGAGGCGATTATGGAAATAGCAAAAGCCCATAATTTGTTTGTCATTGAAGATAATGCACAAGCCATTGGGGCGACTTTTACCTACAAAGATGGCACGAAGGCGAAAGCAGGAACTATTGGGCATGTGGCATCTACTTCCTTTTTTCCTTCAAAAAACTTAGGTTGTTATGGCGATGGTGGCGCCATTTTCACTAACGATGACGATTTAGCACACCGCATAAGAGGTATTGTTAATCATGGTATGTACAAGCGTTATCACCATGATGTGGTTGGTGTTAATTCCAGATTAGATACGATTCAAGCCGCTGTTTTAAATGCGAAATTACCGTATTTAGATCGTTATAATGAGGCAAGGCGAAAGGCTGCCCGAAAATATAATGAGGCGTTTAAAGGTGTTAAAAACATAATAACACCTATAACCGTAAATGGATGCAAAGATATTTGTGATACTTGCGATTGCCATGTGTTTCATCAATACACATTAAAAGTAAAAGGTGTCGATCGAGACGCATTAGTAAAGCATTTAAATGCACACGATATTCCTTGTGGTGTCTATTATCCCATTCCGTTACATAAGCAAAAAGCTTACGCAGATGCCCGATATCAAGAAGCCGATTTCCCAGTTACCAACCAGTTAATTCAGGAAGTAATCTCCTTGCCAATGCATACCGAATTGGACGACGAACAAATTGCCTATATCACATCAACACTTATAAACTTTATAAATGGATAAGATACTAGTTACAGGAGGATTAGGTTTTATTGGTTCTCATACTGTTGTAGAACTACAAAACAAGGGTTACGAGGTTGTTATTATTGATGATTTATCTAATGCTTCGGAAGCCGTTTTAGACGGTATAACAGCCATAACGGGCATAAAACCCACATTTGAAAAGTTAGATTTAAAAGACAAACAAAAAGTAGAGCGTTTTTTTCAAGATTACAACGACATCAAAGGCGTTATTCATTTCGCAGCGAGTAAGGCTGTTGGCGAAAGTGTGCAAGAGCCATTGTTGTACTACGAGAACAATATCTCTACACTCATTTACCTGCTTAAAGAATTAAAAAACTTACCTGAAGCGGCATTTATTTTTAGCTCATCTTGTACGGTTTACGGTCAAGCCGATGAATTGCCAATAACAGAAAGTGCTCCGGTAAAACAAGCCGAATCGCCTTACGGAAATACCAAACAGATTGGTGAAGAGATTATTAGTGATACTTGCAAAGTAACCCCAAACTTAAAGGCGATAGCCCTTAGATATTTTAACCCGATTGGCGCACACGAGTCTGGAAAAATTGGCGAGTTACCAATAGGTGTGCCCCAGAATTTAGTACCGTTTATTACCCAAACGGCTATAGGAATTCGTGAAGAATTATCGGTTTTTGGGGACGATTATCCCACGCCAGATGGCACCTGTATACGAGATTATATTCATGTGGTCGATTTGGCCAAAGCCCATGTTGTAGCTCTTAATCGCTTGTTGCAAAATAAAAATAAAGCGAATTACGAAACCTTTAATCTGGGCACAGGAAAAGGGAGTTCTGTATTAGAAGTAATCCATGCTTTCGAAAACGTTTCTGGAGAAAAACTAAATTATAAAATAGTAGGCAGAAGAGCAGGCGATATTATTTCGGCCTATGCCGATACCACCAAAGCCAATAACGAGTTGGGTTGGAAAACAGAGCTTACTCTTAACGATGCCATGCGTTCTGCTTGGAAATGGGAGCAGGTTGTTAGAGGGAAATAATTGTTGTTAATTAGAAAAATTTAAAAAGGCTACTCGATTAATGGAGTAGCCTTTTTTTATTAGATTCAATTTTGTATCTCCGTTTTTTATCATAATCGTAAAAAATCTGCGATTATCTGTGTAATCTGCGGGAAATAAATAGTAGCGCTTTATAGAATTGTCCCGCAGATAGCGCTGATTTACGCAGAAAAAAAATATGTAAGTGCCACCATATTATATTAATTTATGGATTTATGATACTTTACGGATAATCAATTCAATTTTTATGATTTTATTTCTTTTTCTTCCTAAAACTAGCAATCACCAAAATAATCATACCGGTAGTAACCGATAAATCGGCCATATTAAAAATGCCCGTTCTAAGGACACCACCTAAATCGATATGCCAAAAATCGGTAACCGAACCATACACAAAACGATCGTAAACATTGCCAATGCCACCGCCAATAATACTGGCAAAGGCAAAAAGAGACCACTTATCTAAAGATTTCTCTTTTAAAATATAGCGCAGTACAAAGGCTAAAACTACAATGGGTAATATAAGAAGCAAAAGGATTCTAAGCGTCTCGTTTAAGTCGCTACCCATGCCTAAAAAAGCTCCAGTATTTTCTACATTGTGTAAAGTGAAAAAATCACCAATAATTTTCGACTGACTGCCAGGGGCTACATTAGCTCTAATCCAAATTTTGGATATTTGATCTGCGGCAATAGTTAAAATAATAACAACCAGGATGAAGATGGAGCGTCTAGATAATTTCATTTAATTATTGCTTTCAAAAGTTGCAGAAGCCGTTTCAGAAGCCCTGTTAATTTTCTTTACTAAACCTTGTAATACTTTGCCTGGGCCTACTTCTGTAAATAGAGTAGCACCATCGGCAATCATTTGTTGTACCGATTGTGTCCAGCGCACTGGCGCTGTTAATTGCGATATTAAGTTTGCTTTAATGTCGGCTTCATTAATAACCGCATGGGCTGTTACATTTTGGTAAATAGGACAGCTCGGTTTGTTAAATGTCGTGTTTTCTATAGCTGCAGCTAATTGTTCGCGAGCGGGCTCCATTAAAGGTGAATGAAAAGCACCACCAACAGGTAAAATTAAAGCACGTCTGGCGCCTGCATCTTTTAATTTTTCACAAGCTTGATTAACCGCCTCAATTTCTCCAGAGATTACGAGTTGACCTGGACAGTTGTAATTGGCAGCAACTACGATCCCTGGGGTGCTACTACATATGTTTTCAACAACAGCATCATCTAAACCTAAAACGGCAGCCATGGTACTCGGTTGTAATTCGCATGCTTTTTGCATAGCAAGTGCACGTTGGGATACCAACTTTAAGCCATCTTCAAAATTTAAACTACCGTTGGCAACCAAAGCCGAAAATTCACCTAGCGAATGTCCTGCTACCATATCTGGTTTAAAGCTGTCGCCTAAGGTTTTTGCTAAAATTACAGAATGTAAAAAAATAGCAGGTTGCGTCACTTTAGTTTCTTTAAGGGCTTCGGCAGTACCTTCAAACATAATGTCGGTAATGTTGAAACCTAGAATATGGTTGGCTTTCTCAAATAACTCTTGGGCTAAAGGAGACTGTTCATAAAGGTCCAAACCCATTCCTGAAAATTGCGCACCTTGTCCTGGAAATATATATGCTTTCATATGTTCTTAAAATTTTGATGCTGCAAAAATAGGAATAAATCTTTTAAACAAGATAGCTTACTTCGCTTTTAGAAAAGCATATAAAAATAATGATTTGGGCGTTACCCCGAAAAAGGGGTCGGGCTTTCCGCTATATCTTTTTTTTTACGTTATAGCGAGGACTGAGCGACGAGGCTATCTGTTAAATTTTAGTTCTAATCAAAGTATGTTTTATGTCTTTCAAAAAAAGGATGCCGCATCAATCCCTAACGCAGAATCCAAGTTACAATCCTACAATTGCAGCTTCGGCACAACGTTCGCCATCCATAGCCGCCGAAACGATTCCACCCGCATAACCCGCACCTTCCCCGCAAGGAAATAAACCTTCAATTTCTGGATGTTCTAAATTCTCTTTTCTAGGAATGTTAATAGGGGATGAGGTTCTAGATTCTACCCCAACAATGTTGGCTTCTTCAGTATAATAGCCCTTCATTTTTTGTCCGAAAGCCTCAAAACCCTTTCGCAGTCTACTTCCTATTAATTTTGGTAATAAAGCATGCAGGGGAGCCGATTTTAAACCCGGTTGGTAGGAGCTGTCATTTAAATTTTGAGATAAACGACCTTCAACAAAATCGGTGAGACGTTGCGCTGGTGCCACTTGGCTACGTCCGCCAGCCGTAAAAGCGAGGCGTTCTAAATTCTTTTGATATTCCAGCCCTTTTAAAACCCCAAACTGTTCGTATTTTTTTAAATCCTGATCGACATTAATTTCAACGACAATACCCGAATTCGCATACAGATTGTTTCGTTTTGAAGGCGACATGCCATTAACAACAACCTCGCCATTTGCCGTAGCTGCAGGAACTATAAAACCGCCAGGGCACATACAAAACGAATAAACACCACGGTGGTTTACTTGTTGCACCAAACCGTATGAAGCTGGCGGTAGAAGCTCGTGCCTATCACCAGAACAATGGTATTGAATAGAATCAATAATATGTTGTGGATGCTCTACGCGAACTCCCATGGCAAAAGATTTTGCGGTTATCGCAATATCCTTCTTATGAAGTAAATAATAAATATCTCGTGCAGAATGTCCTGTTGCTAAAATAACACGATTGGCCTGCATTTCTTCACCATTTTGTAGTTGAATGGCTTGTATTTTGTTGTTTTTCGTAGTAAAATTAACCACACGGGTTTCAAAATGAATCTCGCCGCCGTGGTGTAATATGGTTTCACGAATGTTTTGAACTACTTTGGGTAGTTTATTAGTTCCAATATGTGGGTGGGCATCGATTAAAATTTGATCGGTGGCACCATGAAAAACGAGATTTTCAAAAATGCGCCTCACGTCACCGCGTTTTAAACTCCGGGTGTACAATTTACCATCGCTATAGGTGCCAGCACCACCTTCGCCAAAGCAATAATTAGAATCTTCATTAACAATGTGATCTCGATTTATAGCTTTTAAATCCCTACGGCGATCTTGCACATTTTTACCGCGTTCTAAAACAATGGGTTTATAACCGAGTTCTATACAGCGCAAGGCAGCATACATTCCTGCTGGGCCAAAGCCAATAATATGAATGGGTTTGGCTTTCGAGACATCTTTGTAATTAAAGATGTATTCTGATTTTTCTGGTAAAGCTTCCTTAATGTAAACAGCAACTTTATAGTTAAAAAAGATTTTGGGTTTTCTAGCATCAATAGACTTGCGTAATACTTTTATACCGTTAATATCGGTTTTGTCAATATCTAAAAACTGTGCCGCTTTTTTAATCAGTATATCGGCTTGTTCTTCGTCTTTAAGCGATATACGTAGTTGAATGTCTTTTACCATATTGCAAAATTACGGAAAATAGGGGCTAGTGTTGTAAAAGAAATTTAAAAGCTTATATTTTTAGTTTTTATATTTTTATTCACTAGTGTCCGATTAAAAATATTAAAATGCTGTCCATCCTTTTAAAATTAAGAACTTTGCACGTTTTATAAAATGTCACCTTGCTTATTTGAAATAATTATTAAGATTTAAAGGAACTATTTTGTTAATTTAAAGTACTTCTGTTTATCAGTTAGTTAGAATCAAGTCTTGGTTATTATGTCTATTAGCGAAGCGGTCTTATGTCTTTTGTCGGACATTAATGATTTTTATTGATAGCAAATTATTTTAAAATCTTAATCTAAATTCAAAACGACTCGTTATAATACTTCCCTTGCCAAGTATTTTTCTCTGCAAGCTTTTTATCGATTTTTGCTACAATCTCAAAATTTTTAAGGCCCTTCCATTTTGGGGCAATCAATAAGTCTTGAGGTGCTTCGCTTACAAAACGTTCAATAATAATGTCTGGGCGTAATAAGCCCACAAAATCGGTTATGAGATCGATATAACGTTCGGCTGTAAATAAATTAAATTTTTCTGGCTTGGTTTTATACTGGTACGCCATTATCGATTGCTTTACAATTTGTAAATGGTGTAGTTTTAAAGTATGAATAGGCAGTTTAGAAATGGCTTTAGCATGATTTAACAAATCGGCTTCCGATTCTCCCGGCAAGCCTATAATTAAGTGTGCGCCCAAATAAAAACCTTTGTTTTCGCATAGGGCATAGGTGGCTTTGGTATCTTCGAAGGTATGGCATCTGTTAACTGTTTTTAAAGTCTTGTTCAAGGTACTCTCTACACCAAACTCCAGAGCAATAAAATAGGTTTTCGATAGCATTGATAAATAATCGATAATCTCCTCTGAAATACAATCTGGACGGGTGCCAATAACCAAGCCCACCACGTTTGGAACGCTTAGCGCCTCTTTGTACATGGCTTTAAGAGATTCTAAATCGGAGTACGTATTTGTATAGGCTTGAAAATATGCTAAATAGTGTTGTGATTTATATTTTTTAGAAAACCGACTAATGCCTTCTTCTAATTGTTGGGTAATGCTTTTTGTGGGCTCACAATAATCGGGATTAAAGGTGTTATTGTTGCAATAAGTACAACCGCCGTAGCCTTTGGAGCCGTCTCTATTCGGACAAGTAAATCCAATGTCTAATGAGATTTTTTGAACCCGTTCTCCAAAAGTAGATTTAATAAATGATGAGTAATCTAAATAGCGTTTCCCAGTAATTTTCATATCAAGTTGTTGTAGTAGTGTGTTTGTTTTTGTTACAAGAGGCTGTTTTTAATGATTGATTTCTCTTTTAATAGTAAAAAGCTATACAATCACAGAGAAATGGGTAGGTTGTTTTTTAGAAGATTAGGTTTTTAACGACGACACCGTTTATAAATAGACATTCAAAAACATGTTTGAAGCACTAGGAATTACACCCAATTCTTAGTTAAATAAACACATGGTGGTTTGTTGTTTAATTTTTTTTCATGCGTTCGTAAGTTAAAAACGAAAATTCATGTGCATGGTTTTCATCTTTTTTATGAAAAATATTTTCTGTTTCTTTCCAAATACTGCGATCAATCTCAGGGAAAAAGGCATCGGCATCAAAGTTTTCATGTACCCGAGTTAACTCAATTTTATCGGCAAAAGCCATAGCTTGTTTATAAATTTCGCCGCCACCAATAATAAAAGGTTGCGAATCGTTTTTTGCGGCATCGATAGCATCTTCTAAGCTGTGTACTAAAATAACACCACTGGGTACTTTATAGTTTTCTTGTCGTGAAATTACAATATGAGTCCTATTTGGTAATGGTTTTGGAAAACTTTCAAAAGTTTTACGCCCCATAATAATATAATGCCCGTTAGTTAAGCTTTTAAAGCGTTTTAGGTCGTTACTTAAATGCCAAATAAGCTGGTTGTCTTTTCCAATAGCGTTATTTTCGGCCGCAGCGGCTATTATAGTGAGCTCTGTTTTCTTGCTACTAAGGTCTTCAGGCTTAGCTTCGCGTTTTACCTGCTCGTACACTTCACTTTGTGCAAGTTTTTTTTCTTCTTTTATAAAGCCTTTCTTTAGTTTTTCAATACGGTTTTGTTGTTGCGCCACCAGTTTGTCTAATTGATTTTTCTCCCAAGTTTTTCCCATAAATTTATGGGTAACAAAAACATTAAAGGCATGGTATACTAAAATGAAAAACCAAAGTAAGACAACAAAAAGGAACCATTCTTTACCAAACAACCTAAATTCTTTGCCAATGCCTATCACCGTGTTTAAGACTATAAAAAAAAGTGCTCCTATTAAAAATATGACAAAATGTAGGTATAAACGTTTTTTTTGTTTAATACGTCTTTGTGCGTTTTCAATAAGTTCTAATTGATCTGGATCTATGGGTTTTTGTTGTTTTTTATTTCCGAACATATCAATAATATTGCTTGTGTAAAGTTATAACTTTTAAGCTTACAAAGAAAAACATAATTAGGGGTTACTAACAGGTTTCTTAAATGCTGTAATTCATACTATGATGTGTTTCCATTACACCGCTACACTGCCTTTTATATGTGGATGCGGATTGTAATCAACTAAAGTGAAATCGTTGTACGTGAAATCGAAAATATCTTTTATTTCCGGATTTAAAATCATTTTTGGTAATGGTTTTAAATCACGAGACAACTGTAATTCTAACTGCTCTAAGTGGTTGCTGTATATATGAGCATCGCCAAAAGTATGAATAAATTCTCCAGGCTGATAGCCGCAAACTTGAGCCATCATCATGGTGAATAGTGCATAACTAGCGATATTAAAAGGCACCCCCAAAAAGATATCGGCACTACGCTGGTAAAGCTGACAAGATAATTTGCCATCGGCGACATAAAATTGAAAAAAAGCATGGCATGGTGGTAAAGCCGCTTTACCATTGGCTACATTTTCGCTAAAATTTTTTGTGGTGTCTGGTAATACTGAAGGATTCCAGGCAGAAACCAGCATACGTCTACTATCCGGATTAGTCTTTAGAGTGTTAATGGTGTCTTTAATCTGGTCGATGTCATCGTTATTCCAGTTGCGCCATTGGTGGCCATAAACGGGACCGAGGTCGCCATTTTCATCGGCCCAGCTGTTCCAAATTTTAACGCCATTCTGTGTTAAATAGTTAATATTGGTATCGCCTTTTAAAAACCACAACAGCTCGTGTATTATGGATTTTAAATGTAGCTTCTTAGTGGTTACCATAGGGAAACCCTCACTCAAATCAAATCGCATTTGATAACCAAATACGCTTTTTGTTCCTGTTCCCGTTCTATCTGCTTTTTCGTTTCCGTTTTCTAAAACGTGTTTTACTAAATCGTGATATTGTTTCATATTATATTTTGCGAAAGAAGCGATTTTATTAAATTAAACTTACTTTTTAAATGCGACACGAATCGAAGCTAAATACAGTTTTTAAAGTAACCATTTAGCAGAGCCCTGAAAATAAAAAATTTTTCAAAACTAAAGCTTTGTTTCAGAATAAAATAATAAAATGCCAATAATGCATCTCTTTTTCTAACTTAAATTCTGTTTCTGAGGTGTTGTACCAAATTAACCGTACGACATTTCAAAATTAAATTGGTATTAAACTGTTTTATCCAATTATCATTCCCGCAATAGTAGCCGATACTAAAGAGGCAATCGATCCACCAATAAGAGCTTTCATCCCAAATTTAGATAAGGTTTTTCGTTGTCCTGGAGCTAGAGAGCCAATACCTCCAATTTGAATGCCTATAGACGCGAAATTTGCAAACCCACAAAGCATGTAAGTGGCCATAATTATTGATTTTTGGTATGTAAGATGTGTGGCATTTGCCACATTTTTAAGTTCAGATAATTGAATGTAACCTATAAATTCGCTTGCTGCAATTTTAATGCCTAAAAGCTGTCCCATTAAGGCCATATCTTCTTTAGCTACTCCAATAAGCCACATTAAAGGGGCGAAAAGGTAGCCTAAAATAAGCTCGAGAGATAGGTCTTGGTACGAGGTGTTGTTCGCAATCCATTGATTTAAATGGCTTATCTCGCCAACCCAACTTAAAATACCGTTAAACATGGCAATAAAAGCTACAAATACTAAAAGCATGGCACCAACATTTACCGCTAGTTTTAAACCTTCGGTTGTACCGTTTGCAATGGCGTCTAAGAAGTTAGAGCCTATGGTTTCCTGAGACACATTGGCGTTTGTATTTACTTTTTCGGTTTGCGGATATAATATTTTGGATATGACGATTGCACCAGGTGCCGCCATAACCGATGCGGCCAATAAGTGTTTGGCGTAAAATAAACGTAACTCAGGGTCGTCGCCACCTAAAAAACCAATATAGGCTGCTAGTACTGCACCCGCCACCGTGGCCATGCCACCAATCATAACTAATAGAATTTCAGACTTATTCATTTTCTCTAAATAAGCCTTTATGAGTAATGGGGCTTCGGTTTGACCTAAAAAAATATTTCCGGCAACACTTAAACTTTCTGCTCCAGAAATTTTTAGGGCTTTAGAGAGTAACCAAGCCATGGCTTGCACGACTTTTTGAATAATACCTAAATAAAATAAAACGGATGTTAAAGCTGAAAAAAATATTATGGTAGGAAGTACTTGAAAAGCAAAGATAAAACCGTAGGAACTCACATCCATGACGCCACTAAAAAGAAATTCGCTACCAGCTCGCGTAAAATCTAAGATATTAATAAATACTTGTCCAATGGCTTCAAAACCATTTTTTATGAAACTCACTTTTAAGACCCCTATGGCAATTACAAGTTGGAATGCTAAACCAATGCCCACAATCTTCCAATTAATGGCTTTTCTATTATTACTGAATACAAAGGCAATAAAAATTAAAGTAATCATGCCTAAAATACCTCGCCACAAACTGTGTATTGAAAATCCTTGGCTAGGAATAATAGTGTCTACAGGAGCTTCAATCGATAAATAACCTGAATGTGCACTAGAAACGTAGGTTAGTACTTTATTATTTTTTTTTAATTGTAATGTACTGTCGTTTAATTTTAATATTTCGTAATAAACATCGATGGTTTTTGGTACTTTTTGCTTTAAAACGATAAGGTTGTTGTTTTGAAGCCAAACCCCTTTACTAAACGTATTTCGTAATGTTGAGAGGTATTCTCCGTTTCGATTTAAATTAAGAAACTCTTTGCCCCGTTCAAAATCTAATTTAGACTGAATGCTATCGGGATAACTCTCGTAAATAGTGTGTTCGTAAAGTTGCCAGTTGTTTATTTTTTTATCTACAAATAGTTTTTCTATGTCCTGTTTAAAGGTATTAAAAAGACTATCTGTTTTTTTGTCATTTATATTTTGGGCTGTAACTGTTGAAGTCGAGAATAACACAATAGCAGCTAAAGACAAAAAAAAGTGTTTCATGTGTTTGTTTTTATTGTTTTTTCTTTGGTCACATGCGACATCCATATAATCATATCCTTGGTTCTCAAGTTTTAGTTATGGATGTTTCATAAGTAAACTAAAATTAGCGTTTAGAGATTTCGTCACGAATATTTGCCGCAGCTTCATAGTCTTCATTAACAACAGCTTCTTCTAGCAATTTGTGGAGTTCTTCAAGAGATTTGTCTTTATAACTTTCTTTAGAAGTCTCGGTTCCCAATGGGTCGGTTAATACATCATCTTCTAACACACTTTCTAGATCTCCTTCTTCGGCCTCTTTTTTCGGATTCACTTTTAGATAAATACCGGCTTTGTCTAGAATGTTTTTGTAGGTAAAAATAGGTGCGTCAAATCGCAGGGCTAAAGCTATGGCATCGCTCGTTCTCGCATCGATAATTTCTTCAATTTTGTCGCGTTCGCAAATTAAACTCGAGTAGAATACACCATCAACAAGTTTGTGAATAATAACTTGTTTTACAATAATATCAAACCTTTCGGCGAAATTTTTGAATAAATCGTGAGTTAAAGGGCGCGGAGGTCGAATTTCTTTTTCTAAAGCAATTGCAATCGATTGTGCCTCGAAAGCGCCAATAACAATAGGGAGTTTGCGTTCACCGTCTACTTCATTTAAAATAAGTGCGTATGCACCATTTTGAGTTTGACTATAGGAAATACCTTTTATATTTAATCTTACTAGACTCATACTCTATTTAAAAACACAAAGAACTGTTTAAATTAGGACTTAACCAACTGCGAAAGCAGATTTACGATGAAATACTAATTTTAACAGTTTTTGCTTATGCTATTATGACTGAAAAATTATTGTTGTGCTTTAAAAGCTTTTAATTTTTCGATAAGTTGTGGTACAACCTCAAATGCATCACCAACTACACCGTAATCGGCTGCTTTAAAGAAAGGAGCTTCGGCATCTGTGTTAATTACAACTTTTACTTTAGAGGCGTTGATTCCGGCTAAATGTTGGATGGCTCCCGAAATACCAATAGCAATATAAAGATTTGCTGCTACGGGTTTACCAGTTTGTCCAACATGTTCGGCATGTGGTCTCCAGCCTAAATCTGATACGGGTTTAGAGCAGGCTGTTGCCGCACCTAAAACTTCCGCCAATTCTTCAATCATTCCCCAGTTTTCTGGTCCTTTTAAACCACGACCTGCAGAGACTACGGTCTCGGCGTCGGCAATGGTAACTTTATCGGTGGCTTTATCTACCGATTTTACCATAACTCCGGGATCTGGAATTGAAGGTGAAAACGCTTCCGCGGAAGCGTTACCAGCAGATTCTACTATTCCGAAAGCATTATTTGAAACCGCAATGAGCTTCACATCAGAATCGATAGTGGTGCTGCTAAAGGCTTTGTTTGTAAAGGCTGTCCTTTTCACAGTAAATGGCGCTATACTTTCTGGCGCTTCGATAACATTAGAGGCAAAACCTGCGTTTAAGCCCACAGCTAATAGTGGTGCTAAATATTTGCTATCTGCACTAGAGCTAAGAATAACAACTTGAGCATTTTCTTTTTCTGCAGCCTGCTTTAAAACATCTGCATAGCTCTTCGCATTAAAAGCATCTAATTTTGAGTCGCTTACATTTAAAACTTTATCGACACCATATTTTCCTAGCGCAGAAGTGTCATTCACGTTTATAGCGACTGCTGTTACGGTAGTTTCTAATTGGTTTGCAACTGCTCTGGCGTAAGAGGCGACTTCTAGAGCTGCTTTTTTAAAAGCACCTTTTTCCGATTCTGTATATACTAAAACTGACATAAATATGTTTTTTTCCTCAGCTCAATCCCCATCTTACTGAGCGGGGCTTTGAGCTTGTTTGGGTTTTACTTAAATTATTATAATTGGTTTTTTAAACCGTATGCTTCCGCAATTATTACCCACGTTTGCAGGGGTTAGGGAGGCTTTTAAATGACCTTAGCCTCATTGTGAAGCAAGTTAATAAGCTCGTCTAAATTATCTGGGTCTATAAGAGTCACTGCACCTTTTGGTGTCGGTTTTTCAAACTTTATCGCAGTTGTTTTTGCTTTGGCTTCAACAGGTTCAACAACGCTTAAGGGTTTTTTACGTGCCATCATAATTCCTCGCATATTGGGGATACGTAAATCACTTTCTTCTACCAAACCTTTTTGTCCGCCAATAACTAACGGAAAGGATGTTGTTACTGTTTCTTTACCGCCGTCAATCTCTCGAACTGCCGTAACCGTGGTGTTGTCTACTTCAATATTAATACAGGTGTTTACAAAATTGGCACCTGTTAAACTGGCAAGCATACCTGGAACCATACCACCGTTATAGTCGATAGATTCACGACCGGCAATAACCAAATCGTAAGCACCATCTTGAACCACTTTTGCTAACTGCTTAGCCACTTGAAAACCATCTAAGGCCGGTGTGTTTACTCGTATTGCACTATCGGCACCAATAGCCAAGGCTTTGCGAAGAGTAGGTTCGGTTTCTGCACCGCCAACACTTACAACATCTACTGTAGCGCCTTGTTTTTCTTTAAACCACATGGCTCTGGTTAATCCAAACTCATCATTTGGGTTAATTACAAATTGCACACCAGTAGTGTCAAAATTAGAATGGTCATCTGTAAAATTAATTTTTGATGTCGTGTCGGGAACATGACTTATACACACTAAAATTTTCATATATTTAAATGTTTAACTATATTATTCTTTCAGTTTACGAAGTTAATTATTTTATTTTGAATATATGCTATGCATGCATAATAAATTTTAAACCATGCTTTAATTAAAGTGTTCTATATTATTGTTATTTTTGCAACTCGATTTAAAAATTATATCCATGAAAACCATCCAATTTAGAGAGGCCATTTGTGAAGCCATGAGTGAAGAAATGCGTAGAGACGAAAGCATTTATTTAATGGGTGAAGAGGTGGCAGAATACAACGGGGCTTACAAGGCCTCTAAAGGTATGCTTGACGAGTTTGGCCCAAAACGTGTTATCGATACTCCTATTGCGGAGTTGGGTTTTTCTGGAGTCGCCATAGGTTCGACCATGACGGGAAATAGGCCAATTGTAGAATTTATGACCTTTAATTTCTCTTTAGTGGGGATTGATCAAATTATAAATAACGCGGCCAAAATTAGGCAAATGTCTGGTGGTCAATTTAACTGTCCTATTGTTTTTCGTGGCCCAACGGCCTCTGCAGGGCAATTAGGCGCAACGCATTCTCAGGCTTTTGAAAGTTGGTTTGCGAATACCCCAGGTTTAAAAGTGGTGGTACCGTCTAACCCATACGATGCGAAAGGTTTATTAAAAGCGGCCATTCGTGACGACGATCCTGTTATTTTTATGGAAAGTGAGCAAATGTATGGCGATAAAGGGGAGGTGCCAGATGGCGAATATATTTTACCTCTTGGGGTTGCCGATATTAAGCGCGAAGGAACAGATGTTACCATAGTATCTTTCGGGAAAATTATAAAAGAAGCTTATAAAGCCGCCGATGAGTTAGCGAAAGAAGGGATTTCTTGCGAAATTATCGATTTGCGTACCGTACGTCCTATGGACAGAACGGCCATAATAGAGTCGGTTAAAAAAACCAACAGGTTGGTGGTATTGGAAGAAGCCTGGCCTTTTGGAAATGTGGCTACAGAAATCACCTATTTGGTGCAATCTGAAGCTTTCGATTATTTAGATGCCCCTATTGAAAGAATTAATACTGCCGATACGCCAGCACCTTATTCTCCAGTTTTATTAAAAGAATGGTTACCAGATTACACCTCTGTTATCAAGGCTGTTAAGAAGGTGATGTACATATAAATATTTATTTACACGTTATATAAACTTCATTTGCATGATTGTTGATGAAGTTTTTTTATTATGAATATAAAATTAGTCATTGTCCTTTATAGCTTCGGAATTATTTCTGCCCTAGCCCAAACGAAAGTAAGTGGTCATGTATTCGACGAATTTAACGAACCAGTGGCCTTTGCTAATGTTGTATTTAAAAATTCTTCAGAAGGTACGATCACAGACGAGAATGGTAAATTCTATTTAGAGTCTAACGAGACTTGGTCTGTATTAAGTGTTTCTTTTATGGGGTACGAAACCATCGAAATGCCTTTAACCAAAAAAGTAAATTATAATTTAAAATTTATTTTAAAAGAAGAAGCTGCTCAACTTGACGCCGTACTCATTGTTACTGGAAAACAGCCTAAAAAAAATAATCCGGCCATCGATTTACTTCGGAAAATCTGGGCGCATAAACGCAAAAATGGTTTAAATCTTTTTAAGCAATACGAGTACGATAAATACGAGAAAGTACAATTTGATCTCAATACCATCGATAGTGCCTTAATTAAAAGTAAGCTCTTTAGAGGTATGGAATTTGTGTTTAAAGAGGTCGATACCTCACGGGTTACAGGTAAAACTTACTTGCCCATTTTTATTAACGAAGCCGTATCTAAAGTTTATGGTGACAATGTGTTAAAAAAAGAAAAAACAGATTTACAAGGCAACAAGAACTCTGGGTTTAGCAACAATCAAATTATTATAGATTTTATTGGCGATTTATATTCCGACTATAATGTTTACGATAATTACCTCAAATTTTTTGATAAGAGCTTTGTAAGTCCGCTTTCAAGAACCGGAATTAACACCTATAACTACGTATTGTCCGATAGTGCTTTTATAGATAATAAATGGTGTTATAATATTGTGTATTACCCACGACGTAAAAACGAACTGACATTTAAAGGCGATTTTTGGGTGGCCGATACTACTTATGCTATAAAAGAAATTAATTTGCAAGCCTCAAAAAGTGCCAATATAAACTGGGTAAAAGATATATATATCGAACAAGAATTTGAGGTTTTAAACGATTCCATATTTCTTGTAAAACGGGATTATATGATGTCTGATTTTGCCCTGCGTAAAAAAGAAAAATCGCGAGGTGTTTACGGCAGGCGTACAACATTATACAGTAATTATAAGTTTGATATTGAAAAGGATAAAAAATTCTACGACCGCGAAGTTTATAATTACGATAAAGATATTTACAACAGAGACGATGCTTTTTGGGCGGCAAAACGATTGGAAGATTTAAATAAAAATGAGCAGGGTGTTTATAAAATGTTAGACACCTTAAAAACAGTAAAAAAGTTTAAACGCCTCTATAGTTTAGGTAGTATTTTAGCTTCGGGTTACATCGAGTTTAATACCTTGCCTTTAGATTATGGTTCTGTTTTCTCTACGTTTGGTTATAATGAGGTTGAAGGTTTGCGATTAAGAACAGGTCTACGTACTTATTTCGGGCAGAATGATTTATGGCGTTTAGAAGGTTTTCTGGCTTATGGTTTTGAAGACGATAAATTTAAGTACGGGATTTCTGGGAAATGGTTGCTAGACAAAAAAAGCAGATTTATTATATCTGGCGGAAACAGGCGAGATGTCGAGCAAATTGGTGCAAGTTTAACTACGAGCACAGATGTTTTAGGCCGTAGTTTAGCATCGTCATCTATAGTGGGTACAGGAACAAACGATAAATTAACCTCTATTAATTTAACTAGTTTTGCTGCCGAGTTAGAGCCTTGGCGGAATGTTATTTTTAGACTGGGTGCCAACTACCGTACTTTAGAGTCGGCCTCACCAACTTTTAGTTTAGATTATGTAGATTTAGAATCGCCTACAGGTTATTTCTCGGAAATAAACCAATTTGAAACCACGTTTTCTTTTATCTTATTTCCCAAAGCGAAAAATGACGGGTTATGGTGTAGAACGCCGTACAGCAAACGATGATTTTGCGCGATTTTTTGCCCAAGTTAGTCGTGGTGAAGAAAATGTGATCAATAGTGATTTCGATTATACTAAACTTGCAATTTTCATATATAAAACCTTGGCAAATTGGTGGTTTTGGTAGACTTACTACCACTGTAGAGGCCGGTAAAACCTATGGAGAAGTGCCTTTAGGTTTGTTAAGTGCCATTCCGGGAAATCAATCGTACTTTTCAATTTATAATACGTTTTCTCAGTTAGATTATTACGAGTTTGTAAGCGATACCTACGCGTCATTTCATTTAGAGCATAATTTTAACGGCCGCTTATTTTCTAGAATTCCCTTTTTACGTAAATTTAATCTTCGTGAAATTGTTAGTATTCGCGGTGTTTGGGGTGAAATTTCTCAAGCCAATATTGATTTGAACACGACCAGCAACCCTAATAGTATTCCGTTAATGGCACCAAGTAATAAACCGTATTACGAGTATGGTTTTGGTGTGGGAAATATTTTTAAAGTTTTTAGAGTGGACTTTAATTTTAGGGGCAATTATAAAGATAAAGTTTTATACCCAGACGCACGTAAGTTTGGGGTTACTGGGACGTTTGGTTTTTATTTTTAGGGGATTTGTTTTGGTGGTAATTGTTAAAGATCACCATAGATTTGCCTTTATTTTTGGTCTGTCGCAAAGGCAAGATTAGGGATATAAAACTTTATATAATAAATTTTAGAATTATATATTGATTTTACGGGTTGTGTTTCTGTTTTTCAGGTGGTGATTACGGCATTTAAGGGCCTGAAATCTGCTATTAAAATACGAAATATAAAACAGGTAATTTTTAATGTCTAAAAACGACCAAAATTTAGTTGTTAAATATTAAAGGGTTCAGTACATTTGCAGCCCAAAATGGAATAAATATGAGTAAGGAAAAACCAATAACTTTTGATGTATTAATTGAGATACCAAAAGGGAGTAGAAATAAATACGAATACGATTTTAATTTACACAAAATTAGGTTTGATAGAATGTTGTTTTCTTCAATGATGTATCCTGGAGACTACGGCTTTATCCCCGAGACCTTAGCTTTAGATCAAGACCCATTAGATGTGCTAGTATTGGGCTCAGAGCCAACCTATCCTATGGTAGTCATGGAGGTTAGACCTATTGGGGTTTTCCATATGACAGATGAAAAAGGACCAGATGAGAAAATTATATGCGTTCCTGTATCCGATCCGCTTTGGTGCGACAGTAAAGATTTGTCGGACTTAACACCACACAGATTAAAAGAGATTGAGCACTTTTTTCAAGTATATAAGGACTTAGAAGAGAAAAAAGTAGATGTTGGTGGTTTTGGAAATGCAGCCGCAGCAATAGAAATTTATCATAAATGTGTGGAGCGTTATAAAAATAGCGACCATAAAAAAAACGGAGATTTTAAGATTTAAGTCAAGCTTAAAAATCGATATAAAAAAAAAGCCATCTTATGTTTAAGGTGGCTTTTTTTATAACTCATATTTTACTATTTTTAGTTCCGTTAAAAAATTGTTAACTTAAACTAACTTATGTATTAATATGGATTTAATTATAAAATTTTTACCAGTATTTGGTATTGTAGCGCTATTGTTTGTATTTATTAAAAGTGGCTGGGTTTCTAAACAAGAAGTCGGAAATGCAAAGATGGCTCGAATTGCCAAAAATATTGCCGATGGCGCCATGGCATTTTTAAAGGCCGAATATAAAGTTTTAGCCGTTTTTGTTTTAGCTGTCGCCATCTTATTGTATTTTAAAGGCAGTTCAGAGATAGGGTCTAGCGGTATGGTTGCGGTGTCGTTTATTATTGGCGCTATTTGCTCGGCTTTAGCTGGGTTTATTGGTATGCGTGTGGCCACCAAAGCCAACGTAAGAACGACTCAAGCGGCAAGAACATCCTTAGGGCGTGCTTTAGAAGTGGCTTTCGCTGGTGGGGCTGTAATGGGTTTAGGTGTTGTGGGCTTGGGTATTTTGGGCTTAAGCGCCTTATTTATCATCTATCAAAACATTTGGCCTGGAGCAGATAATTTAACCTTGGTTTTAAATGTGCTTTCTGGATTTTCTTTAGGCGCATCTTCTATAGCCTTATTTGCGCGTGTTGGTGGTGGTATTTATACGAAAGCTGCCGATGTTGGAGCCGATTTAGTGGGGAAAGTAGAGGCAGGTATTCCAGAAGATCACCCATTAAACCCAGCAACTATTGCAGATAATGTTGGCGATAATGTTGGCGATGTTGCTGGAATGGGTGCCGATTTATTCGAGTCGTATGTCGGATCCATTATAGGAACTATGGTTTTAGGTGCTTTTATATTTACACCCGATTTTAATGGTTTGGGTGCCGTCTATTTGCCTTTAGTTCTTGGCGCTGTAGGAATTGTAATGTCTATTTTAGGAACCTTTTTTGTAAAAGTAAAAGATGGAGGAAACCCGCAAACGGCATTAAACATTGGAGAGTTTGGCTCTGCTGGCCTAATGGTTATAGCATCTTACTTTATAATCCATGCCTTAATTCCTGAAACCGTAGAAGGCTTGCCTTATGGAGCTATGGGTGTCTTTTGGGCGACCATTGCTGGTCTTGTTGCAGGTTTGGGTGTTGGTAAAATTACCGAGTATTATACAGCTACTGGTAAAAAACCTGTCATGTCTATTGTAAAACAATCTGAAACAGGTGCGGCTACAAATATTATTGCAGGTTTAGGTGTGGGTATGATGTCTACCATGATTCCTATTCTTTTAATTGCTGCTGCGATTATGGTATCTCATCATTATGCTGGGTTATACGGTATTGCTATTGCAGCCGTAGGTATGTTAGCCAATACGGGTATTCAATTAGCGGTCGATGCTTATGGCCCAATATGTGATAACGCTGGAGGTATTGCTGAAATGGCAGAATTACCAAGTGAAGTGCGCGAACGCACCGATAAATTGGATGCCGTTGGTAATACTACGGCAGCGGTTGGAAAAGGTTTTGCTATTGCGTCTGCGGCTTTAACAGCCTTGGCTTTATTTGCGGCATTTATGCAAACCGCAGGAGTTCTTACTATTGATGTCTCGAAGCCAAGAATTATGGCTGGTTTATTAGTAGGAGGTATGCTACCTTTTGTATTCTCATCATTATCTATGAATGCGGTTGGTCGTGCAGCTATGGCCATGATCGAGGAGGTACGTCGTCAATTTAGAGATATACCTGAGCTTAAAGCGGCTTTAGAGGTTATGAGAAAATATGATTCTGATATGTCAAAGGCTTCAGATGCGGACAGAAAAATATTTGATGCTGCCGATGGCGTTGCAGATTATGGGAAATGTATCGATATTTCAACCAAAGCATCGATTAAAGAAATGGTTTTACCTGGTTTATTAGCAATTGTGGTACCAGTAGCCGTTGGTTTTATTGGCGGAGCCGAAATGCTTGGCGGTTTACTTGCGGGTGTTACTACTTGTGGTGTATTAATGGCTATTTTTCAATCGAATGCTGGTGGTGCCTGGGATAATGCAAAAAAAACTATCGAAGAAGAAGGTAGAAAAGGAACCGATGCTCATAAAGCGGCTGTTGTAGGAGATACCGTTGGAGATCCTTTTAAAGACACCTCGGGACCTTCATTAAACATTTTATTAAAATTAATGAGTGTTGTAGCCTTGGTTATTGCGCCTAGTATCGCGATGACTGCCGATGGTGTTGCTGCTTATACAGATGAAAAACAAGGAACTGAACTGGTTACTCAAAATGTTTCAAAAGAAATTAAAGTTGAAATGAATGAGGTTGCAGAGGGCGTTTTTAAAGCTGTTGTAACCACAGTTATCGAAGATAATGGTGAGAAATATACGAACTACGTAACTTTTGAAGGTACTGAGTTAGAAGTTGAAAAAGCGGTTTTAAATTATAAGAACGAAGAACGTAGCTAAATAAAGCTAAATTATAAACTAAACACCCAGACGTAATCGTGTGGGTGTTTTTTTATAGAAAGTGTTTGGTGGTATACATTAAAGCTTAAAACAACGAAATTGCACGGCCGTTAACTCAGTTGTCAAGAACTTTTAAACGATGGTAATTTCGCAAGAGTACCAAATGCTCGATTAAGGGTCTCATAACAACTTAATTTTTAAATGTTTTATTGTTTTTTGTTTTTATGAAGACAGGTTAAAAAAGACCGTGAATTTCGGCTTCAACCTTGTTAATAATACTCCCTAAATCTTCAGGATTAGCCACAAAGTCGAGTTTATCGACATCTATAACCAGTAAATTACCTCTATCGTATGTCGAAATCCAAGCCTCGTAACGTTCGTTTAAACGGCTTAAGTAATCAATACTAATGGAGTTTTCATAATCGCGACCTCGTTTATGAATTTGTTCAACCAAATTAGAAATAGAACTACGTAAATAAATAAGTAAATCTGGCCCTTTAACAAACGATTCCATAAGTTGAAAAAGCGACGAGTAGTTTTCGAAATCACGGTTGGTCATTAAACCCATAGCATGCAAATTGGGTGCAAAAATATGGGCGTCTTCGTAAATGGTTCTATCTTGAATAATATCTTTACCGCTTTCGCGAATTTGAGATACTTGTCGGAATCTACTATTTAAAAAATACACTTGTAAATTAAAACTCCAACGTTCCATTTGGTTGTAAAAATCGTCTAAATACGGATTGTCTACAACGTCTTCAAGTTGGGCCTCCCAATTGTAGTGTTTAGCTAATAATTTTGTTAGCGTTGTTTTTCCAGCGCCAATATTTCCTGCAATTGCAACATGCATAATTTAAATCTTTTAATATTTGGTATTCATCAAGGGGTTTACGATGGTAAATATACAAGCTTCCACTGGTTCGTGAAAACCGACTTATTAACAATTTTATAGTTTACTTTGGCTGTTATAATCGCTCTGGTTTTTTTGGGAGACATATCAAACAAATTATTGGTTTTATATGTTTTAGAAACTGTGATACTCAAAAAATAATCAACTCAGGCATACGGTAATAAAACTTAGTAAAGCTTTGTAAACGTCATGTATTTAAATAGAATCTCTTGGGAGAGACTTTAATGGATTTGATTGTGAGCCACTTATAAAGTCTTGTTTTGAGATTCTGAGTAGGCTTTTTATCTTAGACTAATAGTTTTGAGATTTGAGAGTAAATTAATTACTAATTTATTTTGCATAATACGTAAACTGTGATATATTTGCCATCGGTTTTGGGGAGATACTCAAGCGGCCAACGAGGGCAGACTGTAAATCTGCTGACTATGTCTTCGCAGGTTCGAATCCTGCTCTCCCCACAAAACGTTTACAAAAGCAAGCACATTTCAAGGCTTGCTTTTTTTTTTTGGATATTATTTTCATGATTTGGCTTTCTTAAGGGTTATTTTAATGTCTCCAATTTTTACTTGAAATTAAAAAAGCGTAAAATCTACTACTGGTATTTTTATGCTATAATGGTTCTAAAGGTTAAATTTATTCGAGGACTATTTACTTTTTTAGTTGGAGGTAAGCGGTGTACCCAGTTTTGTTGTGTGCTCCCTTTCATAAGTAATAAGCTGCCGTGTTCTAGGTGTACCGAAATGGTTTGCTTAGTTTCTTTGTGTTTAAATAAAAATTTACGGTCTGCTCCTAAGCTTAGCGAAGCTATGGCACCATCTTTTTTTAATTCCTTTTCAGCATCACTATGCCATCCCATACCTTCCTCACCGTTGTGATATAAATTTAGTAGACAAGAGTTAAATGTTTCACCACTCTTATTTTCTATTATGTTTTTTAATTCTAAAAGTGTTTTATTCCAAGGTAGGGCGTGTTTAGTTGTTTTAGAATAGGTATAGTTAAAAGGTTGGTCGCCATACCAGGCGACTTTGCGTTTGGTAATTATTAATTTTCCAAACATGAATATGTTATCATTCTCCCAGTTTATATTTTGGAGCAATTGATTGAAATAATATTGTGATTTTTCCGTATTCAAAATTTTACCGTAATAATGTGTCACACCATCAAAAGGAAGGATGTTTGGTATAGGATCGTTGTTAAACAAGGTCATAGTTTGAAGTTTGTGCTCTGTTTGGAAGAGTTAATATAAGTATTGCTTTTTTAGATAAAATGGCTTGTAATACCAATTTAGTTTTGAAATGTCGTACTATTAATTTGAATTATTTTAGGATCATTCTCAAAAGTTGTGTGTAAATTGAAATAAGATTGCGATTTTTGTTTTTAAAAATATTATTTTGGACAATTATCTAGAACTACTCAAACTTATTTTACCTGAATTTTTAATCAATCATTTTGATTTGGTAAATAGCACAAAAAATGGTGAAGTAATGCATCTTTACTTCGAAGAACGTAATATCACCCCTAAAGAAGAGTCTAAACGCGAGTTAATTGCTCATGGGTTTCATAAACAAATAACCATTCAAGATTTTCCGCTGAGAGGAAACACGGTCTATCTGCATGTAAAGCGGCGAAGATGGCTAGATAAAACCACTAAGCAAGTCGTACAAAGAGATTGGAATTTAGTAGCACAGGGAACACGAATGACCACCGAGTTCGCTGCTTTTTTAAAAGAAATTAGTCAATACTAGAGCCTCAGACTGTCATACTATTGGACACTTCTATGGAGTAAATGGGAAAAAATTACAACGACAGTATAAAGACTATTTAAGCGATTTTAAAGAGTGGGATCAAAAGAAGCACGCCAAACAATGGCTCATTTTTCCAGAGAATATAGGTGCTTATCTATCTATTGATGAAACAGCACTCTCCAAAGGTGAACTCTACACCATAATTACAAACAAAAAAGCAAAAGGAAAGAAAGGTAGTATAGTCGCCATTTTTGCTGGAACCAAAGTAGATCCCATTATAGAACAACTGCTCAAAATCTCAGCAAAGAAAAGAGCTAAGGTCAAGGAAATAACTCTAGATATGGCAAACTCAATGAAAACTATATGTAAAAAATGCTTCCCAAAAGCCGTACAAGTCACAGATCGTTTTCACGTGCAAAAGCTAGCTTTGGAAGCATTACAAGACATTAGAATTAAGCATAGATGGGAGGCCATAGACCTAGAAAACGAAAAAATCAAGCAAGCTAGAGCAAGCAATAAAAGGTATAATCCTGAAATATTTAAAAATGGTGACACAAGAAAACAACTCTTAGCTAGAAGCAGATATTTACTTTATAAAAATCCTTCTAAATGGACAAAAAATCAATACCAAAGAAGTGCAATACTCTTCAATGAATATCCTGATATCAAGGTTGCATTTAACTTAGTACAGGGACTAAGAAATATTTTCAATACAGCAAAATCAGTAGAAATAGCATACACAAAATTAGCGCATTGGTATAACGATGTGGAGAAAACTGGATTTAGAGCTTTTAATTCAATAGCAAATACAATACATATTAACTATCGATCTATATTAAACTACTTCATAAATAGAAGTACAAACGCATCAGCAGAATCATTTAATACCAAAATCAAAGCGTTTAGAGCGCAGTTTAGAGGTGTGAAAAACGTAGAATTCTTCCTCTATAGATTAATAACAATATTTGCTTAAACACAACTTTTGGACTTGATCCTTATTTTTTGTTCAGATGAGATAGAAATCGCAGATTCACGAACTCGTTATTTTACTATAATATGGGCGTGAGCTAAAATCAAAGCACATAGCCTGTGTTATGGTTTTATGTTATACCGAAATATGGGCAAAAAAGAACTGCGAAGCACATCGTGAACACCTATTTATAACATAGAAAGATGTGAGTAAACGAATTATATGCGGCATGACATGGCTAATTTGGTATAATACAAAGTTTGGTAATTTTTGGTTGTCTTAACCTTTTAGAACCTAAAGTCTATACTATCGAGACTTTTTGCAATAAAAAAGCCTTGTAAAATTAACTACAAGGCTTAAATCTTTAAAAATTTAAATTCTACAAACCAAAAGCTTGTTTTATATCGTCTACACGATTAAGTTTTTCCCAAGTAAATAGCTCTACATCAAGCGTTATGCTTTCGCCATTTGGTTGGGTAAAGGTTTTGGAAACAGTTTCGTTTTCTCGTCCCATATGGCCGTAAGCTGCGGTTTCGCTATACATTGGTGAGCGTAATTTTAGATTTTTTTCAATAGCATATGGTCGTAAATCAAACAGTTCAGAAACCTTTTCTGCAATTTCTCCATCGGTCATATTAAATGGGCATGTGCCGTAAGTGTCTATAAAAACCCCCATAGGTTCAACAACCCCAATAGCATAACTTACTTGAACTAAAACCTCGTCTGCCACGCCTGCAGCAACCAAGTTTTTTGCGATATGTCGAGTGGCATAAGCTGCACTTCTATCTACTTTACTGGGGTCTTTTCCAGAAAAAGCACCACCACCATGGGCCCCTTTACCGCCATAAGTGTCTACAATAATTTTTCTGCCTGTTAAGCCTGTATCGCCGTGCGGACCGCCGATAACAAATTTGCCAGTTGGGTTTATATGGTATGTAATTTTATCATTAAATAACATTTGTATTTCCTTAGGCAATTTGGCAATAACACGTGGTATTAAAATGTTAATAATATCTTTTCTTATGGTGGCGAGCATTTTTTCATCCTCGTCGAACTCGTCATGCTGTGTAGAGATCACAATCGAGTCAATACGTTGCGGGATGTTATCGTCGCTATATTCTATAGTTACCTGACTTTTGGAGTCGGGTCTTAAGTAAGTAATGTCTTTGTTTTCTCTACGTAATTCAGTAAGTTCTTTTAAAATTCTATGCGATAAATCTAAGGCCAAAGGCATGAAATTCTCGGTTTCGCGTGTGGCATAACCAAACATCATACCTTGGTCGCCAGCGCCTTGCTCCTCTTTTGTTGCTCTATCTACACCACGGTTAATATCTGGTGATTGTTCGTGAATAGCAGATAAAACACCGCAAGAATTACCGTCAAACATGTATTCGCCTTTGGTGTATCCAATTTTATTTATGGTTTCTCGTGCAATTTTTTGAACATCTAGATAGGTGGTCGATTTTACTTCGCCTGCTAAAACCACTTGACCTGTGGTTACTAAAGTTTCGCAAGCCACTTTCGCATCGATATCAAACGCTAAAAAGTTATCAATAAGCGCATCGCTAATTTGGTCTGCCACTTTATCAGGGTGTCCTTCAGAAACACTTTCTGAGGTAAATAAATAAGCCATATGTAATATTTTATAAAAAGATTTGACGGATAGCGTCGAAGGGAGTTCTCACTGCCTTTAGCATTTTTACTTGTTTTGTGTAATTATTGGTTTTAAAACCGAAAAAAATCATTCAAAACAAAGAGGTTGCAATCAGTCAAATCCTTCCTCTGTTAATTTAAGTTGCAAAAGTAAAAAAATAAAAGAATATGTATGCTGTTTTTTCTTTTTTTCAAAAAAATAACAACTATTCAAAATTTATTTGCAATCTTTGCTTTCTAAATATGAAAAACCAAATTTTAAATATTATTCCTGTAATTATTATTGTGATTATTTCACAACGATTAGGAATGGTATATTAAAAAATTTAATAAATAACTTTTAAAAGCCTTCCTTAAATCTGGGAGGCTTTTTTGTTTTTATAATTTAAAAGTTTTTGGACATCATATAATAAAAGCTGTAAAAAATTGATTATTAGGTTATTGTGGTGTTTTGAGCCTTGCTGAATTTAACCACAAAACGCGGAGTCATGAAGCTGTAAAAATGTATTAAATTACTTTTGGAGGCATTTTTGGAATTACTGTTGATTTTTTAACTAAATTCTTAAAACACCAATGGTATGTTTATGGATTTAAAACTTATAGAATAGATTTTATAAAAAACATGAAAGAACTGAATAAATATAGTAAGAGATTAACACAAGATGAGTCTCAACCAGCATCACAAGCCATGTTATATGCCGTTGGTTTGTCTGATGAAGATATGAAAAAAGCCCAAGTCGGTATTGCCAGTACGGGGTACGATGGGAACCCGTGTAATATGCATCTAAACAATTTAGGGGCAGAAGTGAAAATAGAGTGTAACATTGCGGGCTTAGTTGGACTGGGTTTTAATACTATAGGTGTTAGTGATGGTATTTCTATGGGGACTTCTGGAATGAACTATTCCTTAGTGTCTCGTGATATTATTGCAGATTCAATAGAAACGGTTATGCAAGCACAAAGTTATGATGCCTTGGTTTCTGTTGTAGGTTGCGATAAAAATATGCCAGGTGCTGTTATTGCTATGTTACGTTTAAATCGTCCATCTATAATGATGTATGGAGGCACCATTGCTTCAGGAAGTTATAAGGGCAAAAAATTAAATATTGTATCTGCTTTTGAAGCTCTAGGACAAAAAGTGGCTGGAGAAATAGATGAAGATGAATATCGAGAAATTATAAAAAGAGCTATTCCAGGAGCGGGCGCTTGTGGCGGTATGTACACGGCCAATACTATGGCTTCTGCTATAGAATGTATGGGCTTCGCCTTACCTTATAACTCGTCTATTCCAGCTGAAAATCCTAATAAATTATCAGAAAGCGAAAGAACAGCCATAGCGATTAAAAATTTATTGGAACTCGATTTAAAACCTTTAGATATCATTTCAAAAAAATCTATTGAAAATGCCATTGCCATTGTAAATGCGCTTGGTGGGTCGACAAACGCTGTTTTACACTTTTTAGCGATTGCGCATGCGGCTGATATAGAATTTACTTTAGCAGACTTTCAACGTGTAAGCGATAGAACGCCTTTAATAGCAGATTTAAAGCCTTCTGGAAAATATCTTATGGAAGATGTCCATGGCGTAGGAGGCACACCAGCCGTTATGAAATACCTTTTAGATAACGGGTATTTACACGGCGATTGTTTAACCGTAACTGGAAAGACATTAGCAGAAAATTTAAAAGATGTTGAGCCTCTTGTTTTCGATAATGATGCTCAAGATGTTATACATCCTAAAGAAAAAGCCCTAAAATCTTCTGGGAATTTACAAATATTATATGGCAATCTCGCCCAAGAAGGTGCCGTGGCTAAAATTAGTGGAAATGAAGGTTTGGTTTTCGAAGGCAAGGCTGTGGTGTACGATGGCGAACAAGCTGCAAATACCGGGATTTCTAATGGCGAAGTGCAAAAAGGCGATGTTGTTGTGATTCGCTATGTAGGACCTAGAGGGGGCCCAGGAATGCCAGAAATGTTAAAACCAACCTCACTTATTATGGGAGCTGGTTTGGGCAAATCTGTGGCACTTATTACCGATGGTCGTTTCTCTGGTGGAACTCACGGTTTTGTTGTAGGGCATATTTCTCCCGAAGCACAAGCAGGAGGTACCATAGGTTTATTAAAAACAGGAGATAAGATTAGAATTAGTGCCGAAGATAATTCAATAAACGCACTTGTTTCTGATGAAGAATTAGCAAAAAGGCGAGCACAATGGACAGCTCCAAAATTGAAGCATAACAAAGGAATATTATACAAATACGCAAAAACTGTCGCATCGGCTTCCAAAGGCTGTGTAACGGATGCGTTTTAATCTAAATGATATGGAAACAGAGACCATGACAAAAGCAAAGTATTTAGAGCAACCTAGTGCACGTATTACAGGATGCGAAGCGATAGTTAGATGTTTAATAGCTGAAGGTGTCGATATTCTTTATGGGTATCCGGGTGGCGCTATCATGCCAGTTTACGATGAGCTATTTAAATACCAAAACGAAATTCATCATGTATTAACACGTCACGAACAAGGTGCAGCACATGCTGCTCAGGGGTTTGCTAGAATTTCTGGTAGGGTTGGAGTGGCCTTGGCAACTTCGGGTCCAGGAGCTACCAACTTAATCACGGGAATTGCCGATGCACAAATAGATTCTACTCCCTTAGTTTGTATTACTGGGCAAGTGGCTTCTCACTTATTGGGCAGTGACGCTTTTCAAGAGACTGATATTGTGGGGATTTCTACACCAGTAACAAAATGGAATTGCCAAATAACCAAAGCTTCAGAAATCCCCGAGGTTTTAGCTAAAGCATTCTATATTGCCAGAAGCGGAAGACCAGGTCCTGTATTAATCGATATTACAAAAGATGCACAGTTCGAGGAATTCGATTTTACGTATAAAAAGTGTACAGGCATTCGTAGTTATAATCCTGTGCCAGAAACAAAGATAGAGTCTGTTAAAGCGGCAGCAGAGCTAATTAACAAAGCAAAAAAACCAATGATTGTTTGGGGGCAAGGTGTTATTTTAGGTCATGCCGAGCAAGAACTTAAAGCTGTTGTAGAGAAAGCTGGTATTCCTGCGGCGTGGACTATTATGGGCGCTTCGGCGCTACCAACATCACATCCCTTAAATGTAGGAATGGTTGGTATGCATGGAAACTATGGGCCTAATAAGTTAACTAACGAGTGCGATTTATTAATTGCCATCGGAATGCGTTTTGATGATCGTGTAACCGGAGACTTAAGTACCTATGCAAAACAGGCAAAAGTGATTCATTTTGAAATCGATCCAGCCGAAGTAAATAAGAATGTACCTGCCGATGTCGCTGTTTTAGGAAACGCGAAAGACAGTTTAGCAAAACTACTTCCGTTTTTAAATGAGAATAAACATGAGGCCTGGCTTAAAGCATTTTCCGATTTATACGCTATCGAATACGAAAAGGTTATCAAAGACGATCTTCATCCAACCAAAGAGGGGTTAACCATGGGAGAAGTTTTAAAAGAAATTAATACCCAGAGTGGTGGTAATGCGGCTATTGTAACAGATGTAGGGCAGCACCAAATGATTTCTTGCCGTTATTCTGAATTTAATAAAAGCAAAAGTAATATTACATCTGGAGGTTTGGGTACTATGGGTTTTGGATTACCAGCGGCCATTGGCGCTAAAATGGGCGCACCAGATCGCGAAGTGGTGGCTATTGTAGGAGATGGTGGTTTTCAAATGAATATTCAAGAATTGGGTACTATTTTTCAGCAAAAAGCGGCAGTTAAAATCGTGGTTTTAAATAATGAGTTTTTAGGAATGGTACGCCAATGGCAACAGTTGTTTTTCGATAAACGTTACGCATCTACCGAAATGACAAATCCTAATTTTATTGCTATTGCCGAAGGTTACGGTATAAAAGCCAGAAAAGTTGTAAAGCGCGACGAATTGGCCGATGCTGTTAAAGAAATGATGGCTTCTAAAGAATCATACTTCTTAGAAGTGCGTGTAGAGAAAGAAGACAATGTGTTTCCAATGGTACCTTCAGGGGCATCGGTTTCAGACATACGTTTAAGCTAGACATTTGGTTTTAATCGGCCTGTTTCATTTTAAAACAAGCACCGGAGACCATATAAAAAAAAGAAAATCATAGTTTGAAAATTCATTAACAATGAACGAAAATATAAAAACATACACGATTTCAATTTATACCGAGAACAACATCGGTTTACTAAATCGTATTTCTGCTATTTTTCAACGCAGACACATTAATATTGAAAGCTTAACCACATCGCAGTCGGAGATAGAAGGTGTAAACCGCTTTGTAATTGTTGTGAAAATCAACGAGCATCAAGCCAAGAAAATAGTTGGGCAATTTGAAAAACAGGTCGAAGTTATTCGCGCTTACTATCATGAGGAATCTGAGACGATTTATCAAGAATCGGGCATGTTTAAAATAAAGTCCGGTTTATTGTTCGAAGAGCCTCAAATTCAAAATATTATCAAAGACAGTAATGCGCGAATAGTTACTGTAAATAAAAAGTTTTTTGTGCTTGAGAAATCGGGTAGGCGCGATGAAATAGAGTTGCTAAGGCGCGAATTAAGTGCTTTTGGAATTATGCAGTTTGTGCGTTCTGGTCGTATTGCAGTAACTAAAGAAGAGATGAAAATAACCGAAATGCTTCAGGCATTTTCTAACTAATAAAAACAATTAAATATAATATGGGAAATTATTTTAACACCCTTTCATTAAGAGATAAATTAAAACAATTAGGAAAATGTAGATTTATGGACGCTTCAGAGTTTGAAGATGGCGTAAATGTTTTAAAAGGAAAAAAAATAGTTGTTATTGGTTGTGGTGCGCAAGGCTTAAATCAAGGTTTAAACATGCGCGATTCAGGATTAGATATTGCTTACGCCCTGCGTGATGCTGCTATTGCAGAAAAACGAGCGTCTTATGTTAATGCTACCGAAAATGGTTTTACTGTAGGAACTTATCAAGAGCTTATCCCAACAGCAGATTTAGTCTTAAATTTAACACCAGATAAACAGCATACTAATGTTGTAAATACCGTGATGCCACTCATGAAAAAAGGGGCCACCTTATCGTATTCTCACGGCTTTAATATTGTTGAAGAAGGTATTCAAATTCGTGAAGATCTCACCGTAATTATGGTAGCGCCTAAGTGCCCAGGTACCGAGGTTAGAGAGGAGTATAAAAGAGGTTTTGGAGTGCCAACGCTTATTGCAGTGCACGAAGAAAACGATCCAGAAGGTAAAGGTTGGGCACAAGCAAAAGCCTATGCCGTAGCCACTGGAGGAGATAAAGCTGGTGTTTTAGAGTCTTCTTTTATTGCTGAGGTAAAAAGTGATTTAATGGGAGAGCAAACCATTCTTTGCGGCTTGTTACAAACAGGTTCCATATTGTGCTTCGATAAAATGACTCAAGAAGGTATAGAACCAGGTTATGCTTCAAAATTAATTCAATACGGATGGGAAACCATTACCGAAGGTCTTAAATATGGTGGGATTACAAACATGATGGATCGTTTGTCTAATCCTGCTAAAATTAAAGCCTTTGAATTATCTGAGGAATTAAAAGATATTATGCGTCCGTTATTCCAAAAACACATGGACGACATTATTGAAGGTCGTTTCTCTAAGGGTATGATGGAAGATTGGGCCAATGACGATAAAGACTTATTAACTTGGAGAGCTGAAACTGCTGAAACAGCGTTTGAAAAAACACCTGCTGGAAATATGGAAATTTCAGAACAGGAGTACTACGATAACGGCGTTTTAATGATGGCTATGGTAAGAGCAGGAGTAGAATTGGCTTTTGAAGCCATGACCGATTCTGGAATTATTGATGCCTCTGCATACTACGAATCATTGCACGAAACCCCGCTAATTGCGAACACGATTGCTAGAAAGAAATTATACGAAATGAATAGTGTGATTTCAGATACCGCCGAGTACGGTTGCTATTTATTTGATCATGCTTGTAAACCTCTATTAGCAGATTTCATGAAAACGGTTGATACGAGCGTTATAGGTAAAACCTATGCGGCCGATAATGGCGAAGGCGTAGATAATGCAAGGTTAATTGAAGTTAATGAAGCCTTAAGAAACCACCCCGTTGAAAAGGTTGGGGCGTTTTTAAGAGCTTCAATGACAGCCATGAAACCAATAGTTTAAAATATAATATGACGCTGCAAGGTTTTAATTACTATTGTTAGATTTAAAACCTTGCAGTTCACTAAAAACACATTGAATGAATAAGGAAAAAACCACTTATTTTCCTAATATTAGTGATATCAAGCTAGCGGCCGATAATATTAAAAAAATATCGACAGTTACACCTTTAAGCCATAGTTTAAGATATTCAGATGCGCATCAAGCCCATATTTATTTTAAGCGCGAAGATTTACAACAAGTACGGTCGTACAAAATTAGAGGTGCCTACAACAAAATAAGTTCTTTATCAAAAGAACAAGCGCAAAAAGGTGTGGTTTGTGCCAGTGCTGGAAATCATGCTCAGGGTGTGGCCTTGTCTTGTAAGTTGTTAAAAATTAAAGGTGTTATTTTTATGCCAGCACCTACACCAAATCAAAAAGTAGAGCAAGTAAAGCTTTTTGGTGGCGACTATGTTACCATTGTTTTGGAAGGCGATACGTTCGACGATGCTTACCATCTCGCAGTAAATGAATGCGAAAAAACACATAAAACATTTATTCATCCTTTTGATGATAAGAAGGTTATAGAAGGACAAGCCACTATTGCCTTAGAAATTTTAGAACAGGCCACCGAACCTATCGATTATGTTTTTGTGGCTATTGGTGGTGGCGGATTAGCGTCTGGTTTATCTACTGTTTTTAAACAGCTTTCCCCAAAAACTAAAATTATTGGTGTTGAGCCAGAAGGCGCACCTTCTATGTCTGTGTCTATTAAAAACAATAAAAATACAACTTTAGAACACATCGAGAAGTTTGTCGATGGTGCTGCAGTGAAACGCGTTGGCGATTTAACATTTGCTATCTGTCAGCAAAATCTAGATGAAACCATAAGCATTCCCGAAGGAAAAGTGTGCCAAACCATTTTAGATCTGTATAATAAAGATGCTATTGTGGTCGAGCCTGCGGGAGCTTTAAGTATTTCGGCATTAGATTTTTATGCTGATGAAATAAAAGGTAAAAACGTGGTTTGTGTTATAAGTGGCAGTAATAACGATATCACGAGAACCTCCGAAATTAAAGAACGGGCCTTGTTATATGCTAATTTAAAGCATTATTTTATTGTTAAATTCCCTCAACGTGCTGGTGCTTTAAAAGAATTTGTGGTGGATATTCTGGGAGAGAACGACGACATTACCTATTTTCAATACGCTAAAAAAACCAATCGCGAAAATGGAGCAGCCGTTGTTGGTATTCGTTTAAAATCTGCGGACGACTTAGAACCCCTAATTACAAAAATGAAAAAGCGTAATTTTTATGGCGATTACTTGAACAATAAGCCAGACTTGTTTCAATTTTTGGTGTAATGGTAAAAAAAACGATAATTTCTTGTCTGGAGGAATAGACTGTTAGAACAACCTAGGGTTTAGTCCTTATCTCAAGCTAAAGCGACATCCACGAATTTTTATTTAAGCTACTGCCTTAAAAGGTCGGTAGCTTTTTTTGTGCAGTAAAATTACGGTGATTAAAATATAACTACGCAGTGTTTTAAAAACCTCAGTCTTTTTCCAACTAACCTAATTATACCAAATTAACCATGTCGTGTCGCCTATAATACGTTTACTCACATCTTTCTATGTTATAAATAGGTGTTCATGATGTGCTTCGCAGTTCTGTTTCGCTCGTATTTCGGTATATCATAAAACCATAACTTTGGCTATGCTTTGATTTTAGCTCACGCCCATATTATAGTAAAATAACGAGTTCGTGAATCTGTGATTTCTATCTCTTCTGAACAAAAAATAGCTCAAATTAACAATACGACATTTCAAAATTAGATTGGTGTTATGTTATAAGCATAGATGTTAAATGTATGTCTTAAACATTGCTTTTTAAATCGTAGAGCAATTCTTAAGTTTAAAATTAACGACATAAAATTAACAATCGAAAACGTTTTAGTATTGAATATCGTAATAACACATTATTAGAAGTTTAGGAATATCATATAAATGAAAATAAATTCTAGTATTTTAAAAATAGTTTTAGTGAAAACTCATACTTTAGAGAGTACAAAACACTATATTTTAGATATGAAAACGACTTTTTTAGAAATTCCAGAACCATACAAGATAACATCTTTAACGCATCAAAAGAGCTATTTAGTCGATGGGGAGTTAAAACCTTGGCACGGTGAGATGGAAGAGATATATTCTACTATTTCTTCTACAGAAAACTATGCGCCTACATTTTTAGGAACCATTCCGAAGTTAGGCGAAAAAGAGGCTTTAGAGGCCTTGAATTCGGCCAGTTCTGCCTATAATAATGGTCAAGGTTTATGGCCAACCATGAAGGTGATAGACAGAATTGCCTGCATGGAGAAGTTTGTTGAACAAATGAAAACTAAGCGCGATGAGGTGGTTAAACTTTTAATGTGGGAAATAGGTAAAAACCTCCCAGATTCCGAGAAGGAATTTGATAGAACGATAGACTATATTTACGACACGATTGAAGCTTATAAGCAAATTGATAGAAACTCGGCAAAATTCGAAAAACACGCTGGGGTTAATGCGCATATTCGTCGAGGTCCCTTGGGTGTAGTTTTGTGTTTAGGACCTTACAACTATCCACTTAACGAAACCTTTACTTTGCTTATTCCAGCCCTCATTATGGGTAATGCTGTTATCTTTAAACCTGCAAAAATTGGCGTTTTATTAATTTCGCCTTTAATGGAGGCTTTTCAAAATAGTTTCCCAAAAGGGGTGGTGAATATTGTATTTGGCCGCGGACGCGTTTTAGCTAATCCTATCATGGCCTCTGGTAAAATAGACGTATTAGCCTTAATAGGGGGTAGTGCCTCTGCCAATGCACTACAGGCCGTGCATCCTAAAGGAAATCGACTGCGAATGGTTTTAGGTTTAGAAGCTAAAAATCCAGCCATTATTTTACCCGATGCCGATTTAGATTTGGCTGTAGAAGAGTGTATTGCAGGAACATTGTCTTTTAACGGGCAACGCTGTACAGCACTTAAAGTATTATACGTTCACGAGTCTATAGTAGACGAGTTTAATAAACGTTTTACCGAAAAAGTAGACGCGCTTAAATTTGGAAATCCTTGGGAAGCGGGTGCTAAATTAACTCCACTTCCGGAGGCTAACAAACCAGCCTATATTCAAGAATTAATTGACGATGCCCTAAACAAAGGCGCAAAAAAATTGAATGAAAAAGGTGGTAAAACAACTCCTAATTATATATTTCCTGCGGTACTTTATCCAGTATCAAAAGATATGAGGGTCTTTCAAGAAGAGCAATTTGGCCCTGTAATTCCTATCGTGCCTTTTAAAGATATAAATACACCTTTAGATGATATGGCGCAGTCTAATTACGGGCAGCAGGTAAGTCTGTTTGGTACAAATATAGAAACGCTTTCTCCTTTAATCGATACCCTGGTTAACTTAGTGTGCCGCGTAAACTTAAATAGCTCTTGCCAACGTGGGCCAGACGTCTATCCTTTTACAGGTAGAAAAGACTCGGCTTATGGTACGCTAAGTGTACACGATGCGCTGCGTTCGTTCTCAATAAGAACCTTTGTAGCCTCAAAAGATAACGCTTATAACAACGAGATCTTAAAAGGCTTATTAGAGAAAAAAGCCTCTAATTTTATAAGTACAGATTATATTTTATAGGTTTCATTTTAAAAACACTTAAAAATCACCCTCTTTTTATTGCATAATTGTAGATGAAAAGAGGGTTTTTTGTAAGATTTTAATAATTATTGAAATTAATTAAGCTTTTTATGAAGTTAAAATCAATTTAATTAATAAATTTACAACCATGAAAACAATTAAAAGTAAAATACGTACGTTTTTTCCCGCCATGCGCTTTCGCATGCGCCGCCGCTAATTCTTCTACTTAGCCTATAAATCGTCACGTTTCATTTTATTTTTTTAATCATGTTTACATCACAGCTTACAAATCAGATCAAAAACCTTACTATGTTCACAAATAGTAGGTATTCTGTACGCTATTTCTTCACTCGTCGCCCGTAAGGGTACGGTATATATTTAGAACTTAGGTGTGTCCGGTTCAGCTTCTCAAAATTAAATAAATTAAAGTTCAATCAACAAAATCTAAACACTACAACGCTTAGATGGTAATAGATTTTTTGAAAATCACACATAACTAATGAAAATCATTATTGCTGATAAATCACACAGTATTTACGCGCAAGTTATATGCGATACTATTGCAGATTCTGCAAACGTTCGTGGTACGGGTATAGCAAAACGTACACCACAATATGTTATGACCAAAATGGAAAACGGTAATGCCGTTATTGCCTTAGACGATAACAAGTTTGCTGGATTTTGTTACATCGAACAGTGGGGCCATGGTAAATATGTGGCCAATTCTGGATTAATCGTTCACCCCGATTATAGGGGGCTAGGCTTAGCTAAAAAAATTAAAGATAAGATTTTTGAGCACTCTAGAACTAAGTTTCCAAATGCTAAAGTATTTAGTATTACTACGGGATTAGCGGTTATGAAATTAAATACCAATTTAGGTTATAAACCCGTCCCTTTTTCAGAACTTACAGACGATAAAGCATTTTGGGACGGTTGTAAAACCTGTAAAAATTACGACGTGCTAACCAGAACTAACGGGAAACTTTGCCTATGTACAGGTATGTTGTACGATCCTGAAAAGGTTAAGGCTAAAGGGGTTAAGCAAGTCAAGGAAAAAACTTTTAATAGATTAAAACGTATTAAAGAAAGTTTATTCTTGAAAAAACAAAAAAATAAATAATTGTATAAGTTAATTTTAAACGGTAGACGAAAGCCGTAAAAACATAAGTATTCAAATGAAAAAATTAGTAATAGCCTATAGTGGCGGTCTAGATACATCGTATTGTGCCGTTAGTTTATCGAAAGAATTTGATGTGCATGCCGTAAGTGTAAACACTGGCGGATTTACAGAACAAGAAATAAAAGACATTGAAAGTAACGCCTACAAAATGGGGGTGACCACCTATAAAAACATCGATGCCGTAAACACCTTTTACCAAAAAGTAGTGAAGTATTTAATTTTTGGGAATGTATTAAAAAATAATACTTATCCCTTATCTGTAAGTGCAGAACGTATTATTCAAGCTATTGAGATTGTAGAATATGCTAAAAGTATCGATGCAGAATATATCGCTCACGGCAGTACGGGTGCTGGAAACGACCAAGTGCGTTTCGATATGATTTTTCAAACCTTAGCACCACATATAAAAATCATAACTCCCATAAGAGATAAAAAACTAACGCGACAAGAAGAAATCGATTACCTTAAGAACAACGGTATCGATATGTCTTGGGAAAAAGCCAAATATTCGGTTAATAAAGGACTTTGGGGTACCAGCGTGGGAGGTGAAGAAACGCTAACATCAGAAAAACCATTACCAGAAGAAGCCTACCCGTCGCAATTAAAACAAACCGACCCGCAAAAAGTGACATTAACCTTTGTAAAGGGCGAGTTGGTGGCCTTAAACGATAAAGAAAACCAACCAGAGATTAACATAGAACTATTAAATGAGTTAGCATCGCCTTACGCTATTGGTAGAGATATTCATGTAGGCGATACTATTGTAGGTATAAAAGGTCGTGTTGGTTTTGAAGCAGCGGCTGCCTTAATTACCATAAAAGCTCACCATTTACTAGAAAAACATACGCTAACCAAATGGCAGTTACAACACAAAGAATATTTGTCTAGCTTTTACGGTATGCATTTGCACGAAGGCCAGTATTTAGATCCCGTAATGCGAGATATTGAAGCCTTTTTGCAGAACAGCCAAAATAATGTAAGTGGCGATGTGGTGGTGACTCTAAAGCCTTATCATTTTTCTTTAGATGGCATAAATTCTAAGCACGATTTAATGCATGCGAAGTTTGGAAGTTACGGTGAAGAAAATAAAGCGTGGACTGCCGATGATGCTAAAGGTTTTATTAAAATTCTTGGCAATCCTAATAAAATATATCAACAAGTAAATCATTAATTATGCTACAAGTAGGAATTATTGGAGGCGCAGGATACACGGCGGGCGAGTTGATAAGGGTGTTAATGCATCACAGCAAAGCCGAAATTAATTTTGTGTTTAGCACCTCGAACGCCGGCAACAGTATTAGCGATATTCACCAAGATTTGGTGGGGATTTTAGATTTGAAATTTACAGATACCATCAACCCCAATATCGATGTGTTATTCTTGTGCTTAGGTCATGGTAATTCTGTAAAATTTTTAGAAAATAACAGGTTTTCAGAGGACACGAAAATTATTGATTTAGGAAACGATTTTAGATTGGAAGCCGATAAAGTTTTCAATGGAAAAACTTTTGTTTACGGTTTGCCAGAATTACAAAAAGAAGCCATTAAAAAAGCCCATTATATTGCAAACCCGGGGTGTTTTGCAACCGCCATCCAATTGGCATTATTACCATTGGCAGAAAACGGATTATTACAAAGCGATGTACACATTAATGCCGTAACGGGAGCGACTGGCGCCGGAACATCCTTATCTAAAACAACTCATTTTGCATGGCGCGACAATAATTTCTCCTATTACAAACCTTTTACGCATCAGCATTTGGCAGAAATTAATCAATCGGTAAAACAATTGCAAAATAATTTTTCGTCAGAGCTTGTATTTATGCCTAATCGAGGTGATTTTTCAAGAGGTATTTTCGCTACGCTTTACACCCAATACAATGGCAGTTTAGAAGAGGCTAAAACACTTTTTAAGAATTTTTATAAAGATGCCAAATATACGATCATATCAGATCGTGATATTCATTTAAAGCAAGTGGTAAACACGAATAATTGTTTAATTCATTTACATAAACACGAAAACAAATTACTCATTACAAGTTGTATTGATAATTTATTAAAAGGGGCCTCAGGTCAAGCGGTTCAAAATATGAATTTAATGTTTGGTTTAGAAGAGACCGAAGGATTGCAGTTAAAAGCAAATTTCTTTTAATAGATATGTTTTTATTTCCGCAAAGACGGAAATCTCATGCCCACAGCATCAAAATTAAAGGATTCCCTCCTTCGAGGGAATAACAAAAAATAAATCTATATGAAAATAGCCATTATAGGAACAGGTAACTTAGGGAAATCTATTGCGAAGGGTTTAATTACCAGCAATGCGATTACAACCCTATATTTAACACGACGGCATTTAGAATCAATTAAAGAGTTTGAGGGTTATAAAAACGTGTATTTAACCAGTGATAATGCTGAAGCTGTGAAGCAATCAGACATTATTATTTTCGCTGTTCAACCCGCACATTTTGAAACAATCTTACACAGTATAAAACCCTTATTAACCGAAAAACACGTGTTAATTTCTACCATTACTGGGTTTTTAACATCAAGAATGGAAAGTGTTGTTGGCGAAGACCAATTTATTATTCGTGCCATGCCCAACACGGCAATCGCTGTGGGGAAATCGATTACCTGTTTGTGCAGCAACGAAAAAGGTGCAGAGCGCATTAAAATTGCCGAAGCTATTTTTAACCGTTTGGGGACTTCCGTTAGTATTCCTGAGAACAAAATGCAAGCGGCAACCGTGGTGTGTGCAAGTGGTATTGCCTTTTGGATGCGATTAATTAGAGCGAGTACTCAGGCAGCCATTCAATTGGGTTTTGAAGCCGATATTGCTCAAGAATTAGCCATGCATACCTGCGAAGGTGCGGCTAGTTTATTAATAGCCACTGGTAATCATCCCGAGCAAGAAATTGATAAAGTAACCACGCCTAAAGGCTGTACTATTGAGGGCTTAAATGAAATGGAACATAAAGGCTTAAGTTCGTCTTTAATTCAAGGTATGATCGCCTCGTTTAATAAAATTAACACTATAAAAACAGAACAATTATGAGTTTATTTGATGTATATCCGTTGTTCGATATTACACCCGTTAAAGCAAAAGATGTTTTTGTTTACGATAAAAACGGTATAGAATATTTAGATCTTTACGGTGGGCATGCTGTAATTTCAATTGGGCATTCGCACCCAGAATATGTGAGTTCGTTAAGCAATCAATTAAACCATATTGGGTTTTATAGCAACTCGATACAAAACCCCTTACAGGTAGAATTGGCTCAAGACATTGAGACGCTTTCTGCTTGTAAAGATTATCAGTTGTTTTTATGTAACTCTGGAGCCGAAGCTAATGAGAATGCTTTAAAATTGGCATCCTTCCAAACAGGAAAGTCTAAAGTTATTGCTTTTAAAAATGGGTTTCACGGACGTACATCGGCAGCCGTAGCCGCGACCGATAATACTAAAATTATAGCTCCAATTAATGCGCAACAAGAAGTGGAACGTTTTGAGTTGGGTGATTTAAAAGGTGTTGAAAACGCCTTAGCAAAAAACGATGTTTGCGCCATAATTATTGAAACCATCCAAGGTATTGGAGGTTTAGATGAGGTTTCTACCGAATTTTTCAAAGGTTTAGAAACCCTTTCTAAAAAGTATAACACCATGCTAATTGCAGACGAAATTCAATGCGGATTTGGAAGAACTGGCGATTTTTTTGCCTTTCAAAAACATGGGATAACACCAGATATTATCTCGATGGCAAAAGGTATGGGTAACGGGTTTCCCATTGGTGGTATTTTAATTCATCCGTCTATAAAAGCCTCTTATGGCTTATTAGGAACTACTTTTGGCGGCAACCATTTAGCCTGCGCCGCATCTTTAGCCGTTTTAAAGGTGTTGCGATGTGAAAATTTAATGGAGAATGCCAAAACAGTTTCCAATTATTTTGCAGAAAAAGCCAAAGCAATACCACAAATAAAAGCGGTAAAAGGCAGAGGGCTCATGTTAGGATTGGAATTTGATTTTCCGATAGCCGATTTGCGAAAGGATTTAATTTATAAACATCATATCTTTACAGGAAGTGCTAAAAACCCTAATTTATTAAGAATTCTTCCGCCATTAACCATTAAAAAAGAACATGTAGATCTGTTTTTTGAAGCTCTTAAAAAAGCATTATAGCTTCAGAAAAACTAAAAATTAGTGATGACAAACTAGAAGGCTTCAGTTTGATCTAAAGGCAAAACCAATGAAAAAGTACACCAACATATCCGACATTAAAAACTTCTCTCAAGCCATTGAAGAGGCTATTCAGCTTAAAAAAAATCCGCTAAAGTTTTCAGCATTAGGAAAACACAAAACATTAGGATTGTTATTCTTTAATTCGAGTTTACGCACACGATTAAGCACGCAAAAAGCAGCTCTAAATTTAGGTATGGATCCTATAGTGATGAATGTTTCTGGTGATGCATGGGGCATTGAGTTTGAAGATGGCCGTGTGATGAATGGCTCTACTGCAGAGCATATTAAAGAAGCCGCAGCTGTGGTATCGCAATACTGCGATATTATTGCAGTTAGGGCGTTTCCAACCTTAACGGATAAAAGTAAAGACGAAAGTGAACACGTACTTAAAGCCTTTACAAAATACGCCACAATTCCTGTTGTAAGTATGGAAAGTGCCACAGCGCATCCGTTACAAGGGTTTACTGATGCTATCACGATAACCGAGCATAAAAAAACAGCCAAACCAAAAGTTGTTTTAACGTGGGCACCGCATGTAAAAGCTTTGCCACATGCCGTAGCCAATAGCTTTATAAATGCCATGCAAAATATGGATGTCGATTTTGTAATTACACACCCTGAACATTACGATTTAAATCCTGAGATTGTTGGGCAAACCCCGGTAATGTATAATCAAGAAGACGCTTTAAAAGATGCCGATTTTGTGTATGCAAAAAATTGGAGCGCTTATCATGACTATGGTAAAATACTAAAAACAGATTTGGATTGGATGGTAACTAAAGAAAAATTAGGCGACGCTAAATTTATGCACTGTTTACCGGTAAGACGAAATGTAGTGGTTGAAGATGCTGTTTTAGATAGTGATAATTCACTGGTAATCGAGCAGGCCAACAATAGAACGTATGCGGCACAATGGGTTTTGAAAAGTATTTTAGAAGGTTTAAAATCGTAACATGCAAACACTAAAAGTTATAAAAATAGGCGGTAATATTATTGATAACGAGCAAGCGTTAGATGCTTTTATTGAAGCGTTCTCTAAAATTGAAGGCCCAAAGATTTTGGTGCATGGAGGCGGCAAATTGGCCACAAAATTAGCCGAGCAAATGGGCGTTACTGTTAAAATGGATGCTGGCAGACGCCTTACCGATGCGGTTACTCTAGATATTATTACCATGGTATATGCGGGTAAAATCAATAAAAACCTAATTGCAAAATTACAAGCCAACAAATGCAACGCGATTGGATTTTCTGGTGCCGATGGAAATACCATTGTATCTAAAAAACGACCAATAAAAGATATTGATTACGGTTTTGCTGGCGATGTAGTAAGGGTAAATACAGATGCATTAGAAGTATTGCTAAACAATAAAATAACGCCTGTTTTTTGTGCGATTACTCACGATGAAAACGGTCAGCTTCTCAACACCAATGCCGATACTATTGCATCGGCATTAGCCATAGGTTTTGCTAAAATTTATCAAACCGAATTGTATTACTGTTTCGAGAAAAACGGCGTGTTGCAAGATGTAAATGATGCGGACTCTGTTATAGAAAATATCAATTCAGACAATTACAAAACACTAATTAGCGATGGCGTAATTGCAGATGGGATGTTGCCAAAGCTTAATAATTGCTTTCACGCTATAGAAAATAACGTGTATAAAGTATGTATTGGAAAACCAGAAATGCTTTTTAATTTAAATAACAAACACACCACAATTCAAGCCTAATGGATGCTATAAAAAAATTAACAAACGACGCTATAAACTTGCTTAAAAGTCTTATTGAAACCCAATCTTTTTCTACAGAAGAAGACCAAACAGCGGCACTTATCGAGAATTGGTTGGCGGCTAAAAATATAGACTATACACGTACTAAAAATAACGTCTGGGCTATTAATAAACATTTTGATAAAAGTAAACCAACACTGCTTTTAAACTCGCATCACGATACGGTAAAACCCAATAACGGTTATACCAAAAACCCGTTTAAAGCCATAGAAGAAAACGGTAAATTATACGGTTTGGGTAGTAATGATGCTGGGGGCTGTTTGGTGTCTTTAATCGCAACTTTCACTTATTTTTATAACCAAGAGCACTTAAAATATAATTTGGTTTTGGTCGCTTCCGCGGAAGAAGAAAACAGTGGTCCAAACGGTCTAAATAGCATGCTATCCATCATTCCGAAAGTAGATGTGGCCATTGTGGGCGAACCCACTTTAATGCATTTAGCTGTTGCCGAAAAAGGTTTGGTGGTTTTTGATGCCGTAATAAAAGGTACGCCAAGTCATGCCGCACACCCCAACGACGATAATGCCATATATAAAGCTATACCCGTTTTAAAATGGTTTAAAGATTTTAGATTTAGAGAAACCTCTGAAGCCTTAGGCGATGTGAAAATGACGGTGACTCAAATTAATGCTGGCGTGCAGCACAATGCCGTTCCTGCCAATGTGAAATTGGTGATTGATGTGCGTGTAAACGATAAATATTCCAATCAAGAGATTGCCGATTTATTAGTGGCAAACGCACCATGCGATAGTATTGTGCCACGAAGTTTGCGTTTAAACTCATCGTCTATTCCCATAGATCACGAGTTGGTGCAAGCGGGCATCGCTTTAGGTAGAACAACTTACGGGTCGCCAACATTATCGGATCAAGCGGTATTAAGCTGTCCGAGTTTGAAATTAGGACCGGGGGATAGCACGCGTTCGCACTCGGCAGATGAATTTATATATTTGAATGAAATTGAAGAAGGTGTGCAAATTTATATTGATTTGTTGAATAAAGTGATTATTTAACGTCATAACGAGGAGAGAAACGACGCGGTTATCTCATGATAGAGGCAGTAATAATTAAAAGATTGCCGCACTTCGTTCGCAATGACGGTATTAATCAAAAGATTGCCGCACTGCGTTCGCAATGACGGTATTAATTAAAAGATTGCTGCACTACGCTCGCAATGACGGTTATAAATAGAGCTGTTAGCTAACGTCATAACGAGGAGAGAAACGACGTGGTTATCTCATGATAGAGGCAGTAATAATTAAAAGATTGCCGCACTTCGTTCGCAATGACGGTATTAATCAAAAGATTGCCGCACTGCGTTCGCAATGACGGTAATGAATAGAGCTGTTAGCTAACGTCATAACGAGGAGAGAAGCGACGTGGTTATCTCATGATATTAGCAGTAATAATTAAAAGATTGCTGCACTACGTTCGCAATGACGGTATTAATTAAAAGATTGCTGCACTACGCTCGCAATGACGGTTATAAATAGAGTTATTAGCTAACGTCATAACGAGGAGAGAAACGACGCGGTTATCTCATGATAGAGGCAGTAATAATTAAAAGATTGCTGCACTGCGTTCGCAATGACGGTATTGATTAAAAGATTGCCGCACTACGTTCGCAATGACGGTTATGAATAGAGCTGTTAGCTAACGTCATAACGAGGAGAGAAGCGACGTGGTTATCTCATGATATTAGCAGTAATAATTAAAAGATTGCTGCACTACGTTCGCAATGACGGTATTAATTAAAAGATTGTCGCACTGCGTTCGCAATGACGGTTATGAATAGAGAGCTGTTAGCTAACGTCATAACGAGGAGAGAAACGACGTGGTTATCTCATGATAGAGGCAGTAATAATTAAAAGATTGCCGCACTTCGTTCGCAATGACGGTATTAATTAAAAGATTGCCGCACTACGTTCGCAATGACGGTTATGAATAGAGCTGTTAGCTAACGTCATAACGAGGAGAGAAACGACGTGGTTATCTTATGATATTAGCAGTAATAATTAAAAGATTGCTGCACTACGTTCGCAATGACGGTATTAATTAAAAGATTGCTGCACTACGTTCGCAATGACGGTTATGAATAGAGCTGTTAGCTAACGTCATAACGAGGAGAGAAACGACGTGGTTATCTCATGATAGAGGCAGTAATAATTAAAAGATTGCCGCACTGCGTTCGCAATGACGGTAATGAATAGAGCTGTTAGCTAACGTCATAACGAGGAGAGAAGCGACGTGGTTATCTCATGATAGTAGCAGTAATTATCAAAAGATTGCTGCACTACGTTCGCAATGACGGTTACAAACAAACGAATCAACAGATTAACAAATCAACACATAAACAAATAAACTTTTACAAAATGAAACTTTGGGATAAAGGATTTACAATAGACAAACAAATTGAACAATTTACGGTTGGTAACGATAGGGAAATCGATATTCACATAGCAAAATACGATGTTATCGCTTCGAAAGCACATGCTAAAATGCTTAAAAAAATTGGGATTATAACCAATAAGGAATTAGAAGACCTGTTAAGCGGCTTAAAAGCGTTAGAAAATCAAATTGAAAACGGCAGCTTTGTTATTGATGCACAATTTGAAGATGTGCATTCTAAAATAGAATTCGAATTGACTAAACAACTTGGCGAAGTGGGTAAAAAAATCCACACGGCACGTTCAAGAAACGATCAGGTTCTAGTGGCACTCCATTTGTATTTTAAAGCTAATTTAATAGATATAAAATCGAAAACCAAAACGTTTTTCGACACCTTATTGCAATTGGCCAACACACATAAAGATAAATTATTACCAGGCTATACGCATTTACAAGTGGCCATGCCATCCTCGTTTGGTTTGTGGTTTTCGGCCTATGCCGAGTTATTAATTGACGATGTTTATTTATTAAACGCTGCCATAAAAACGGTAGATCAAAACCCCTTAGGCTCTGCAGCGGGTTACGGTAGTTCTTTCCCTATAGATAGAGCCTTCACAACCCAAGAAATGGGTTTTGAAACCTTAAAATACAATGTGGTTGCCGCACAAATGAGTCGCGGTAAAAGCGAGCGCACTATTGCCGCTACTTTAGGAAGTTTAGCCAATACCATGTCGCGTTTTGCTATGGATGTCTGTTTGTATATGAGTCAGAATTTCGGATTTATCACCTTTCCAGACGAGCTAACCACAGGTAGTAGTATCATGCCGCATAAAAAAAATCCAGATGTGTTCGAACTCATTCGAGGCAAGTGCAATAAGATACAAGCCCTACAAACCGAAATGGTTTTAATCACCAATAATTTACCAAGTGGTTACCATAGAGATTTTCAGTTATTAAAAGAAAATACTATAGCTGCTTTTGAAGAGTTAAAAGCCATTTTAGATATATTTAATTACGCCATTCAGCAAATTATTGTAAATGAAATTGATTTAAACGACGATAAATACAAATACCTATTTACCGTAGATAATATTAATAATCTTGTGGTTGATGGTATGAGTTTTAGAGAAGCTTACAAAGAAATTGGCGGCCAAGTGCAAGCCGGAACTTATAAACCGGATATGAGCAAGGAGCATTCCCATATTGGGAGTATTCATAATTTGAGTTTGGAAGCTATAAGAGCGAAGTTTCCGGATTAGGGTTTTGCTTAAATTTTGGGCGGGTTGTTTTAACTTCACACTTAAATTATGGAGTTAAAATGAAAGTAGATGGATTTATTAAGAAATCTGACATTTACTAATAGCAATATAGAAGTGAATAACTTAAGTCTTCGAAATAAAAAGAAACATAAAGTTAAAAACAACTCAAATTTTTAAGTCGTTATAATTTTAGGTAACTTTATCATGACTTTTAGCCACTTTTGGAACTTGAGTTTTATTGGTGCTTAAAATTATGTTTTGTTGCAGATTTTAACAAATTCATATTAAAGAATTTAGCGTATTGGAAGACCACAAAAAAATTGTTAATTATAAATTTTATTCTTTTTTCACCAAGTATTCCATTATGGAAAACCATGGGTTTTTCGCTGGTTTTTTTATTCGGATATTCAGAAAATTTATACCACAAATTCCCGAACAACATACTTTTGAGTTTTATTTAAACTCAGAATTAAACCGAGTCCACGTTATTGATGTTGTAGATACCTTAACCCAATCACTCGCCATACCAGAATATAAAATTGGCGTTACAAAAGATTTGGACAATGCTATATCGGGACTGTCTTCTCAAATTATTTCTTATGGTTTTGATTATGAGTTCCAGGCCTTTTTTGATAAGCTTGATATTAATTCTCAATGCTATAAAGAATTATTAAACCAAGCAAATGCGCTCTCTAAAAATGAAACGATTGAAATAAAAAAATTTCAAAATATATTAGATGAAGTCTCCAATACTATAGAAAAATTACGCGATTATAAAAACATTACGGGTACCTCCTTACATTTAACGGTTGTTATTAAAAACCTTCTTAATTACGTAAAGCGGATTAAAATATTACTAGATTTAAAAAACGATATTGGCTCGAAGAAAAAATGGGAGTACCTTATTAACGATTATTTGGCCTATAATAAGTCAAAAAATAGTTTACGCGATTTGTTAGCTTCTAATACCGATCTTTTGGCCTTTGAAATTGTCGAGCATACGGCACAAAAAGGCGAGAAATATGTTGCTGAAAACACGAAAGAGTATTTTTCTTTTTTCAAGAAAGGCTTACTAGGTGGTCTTATCATTTCTATTTTTACGCTCTTTAAAATCATTATTGATTCTAATCTCTCAGAACCATTGCCACTTGCTTTTTTATATAGTATTAACTATGCACTGTGTTTTGTAATTGTCTATTTTCTTGGTGGAACAATTGCAACAAAACAGCCCGCTATGACGGCCTCGACCATTGCAAAACATATTGACAAAGATGGAGATAATAAATTCCATAGTTTAAATAGTATCATTTTATTGCTCAGAAAAATCTCGCGGAGTCAGTTTATTTCCCTTTTGGGTAATTTTGTTATGGCCTTTTCTTTTTCGTGTTTAATCGCATTTTTATTTACATTAATTGCCGATTTAAATCCTGTGAGTACTGAAAAATCGATTAAACTTATTGAACAAGTTTTCCCGTTTTCTGGTGGTGCCATTTATTATGCTGCTATTGCTGGAGTGTTTTTATCTGTATCTGGGTTTATTTCAGGCTATTTCGATAATAAAGTTAAAACATTAAACCTAGCATATCGAATTCAACATAATGAATTTCTAACAGGCTTTTTGTCGGGAGCTAAAATTAGAAAAATCGCAGCTGCTGTAGAGCGTAATCTTGGAGTTTATGCTGGTAATATTAGTCTGGGGTTTTTTCTTGGTTCTGCTTTTTTACTATCTTACGTAACACCTTTTAATATAGACATTAGGCATATTGCTTTTAGTTCGGCAAATGTAGGTTACGGGGTAATTAATAACACTTTTAGTGTATCGACCATTTTAATGGCGGTAGGCAGTGTTTTTATTATTGGTTTAATTA